>NZ_RHHB01000001.1 GCF_003710805.1 Agromyces tardus
TCGCGCCCGCGGCCGTGGCGCTGTGGCTCGGCGGCGCCGCATCCGCCTCATCCGCCCTGCTGCTCTTCACCGTGCTCGCCGTCGGCGTCGCCGCGAACGGCGCCCTCCGCGGCCGCGCGGGCCGCATCGGCGCCGACTGGCTGCTCGCCGCCGCGGCGGCCGGCACGGGGGTCGCCTACGTGCTGGCCACGCACGCGTTCGGCGGCTGGCTCGGCCTCGACGCGACTCCGGGCGCCATGCCCTGGATCGTCGTGGTCGTGCTCGCCGCCGTGCTCGGGGTCCTCGCGATCGTGAGCCGGCGCCGCGGGGGCGTGGCCGACGTCGCCTACGCGTTCGCACTCGGCTGGGCCCGACCACCGCTGCCGCGGCCCATGGTGGCGCGGTCCACCGGGCCGCGCGTCGCCTCCGCTGCCGTCCCCTCCGAGTATGGGAGCCGTCGATGACCGCAACGAACCACCTGAACCTGCCGAACGACACGGTCGCGACCGGCGAGCCCGGCTCGGAGACGCGTCGCGCCGTGATCCGCGGCATGATCGCCGCCGCCGATCGAGTCGTCGCGCCGCACCGGCCGCTCACCGCCTTCGTCGCGCGCAATCCGCTCGCAGGGTACGAGCGGTGGGGCTTCGACGAGGCCGTCGCTCGCGCGGCCGCCGAGCACGGCACGCGCCTCACGCTCGACGAGCCCGCGTTCCGACGCCGGCACCTCGCCGGCATCATCACCGACCACGACCTGCGCGCGGCACTCGACCGGCACGTGACCGAGGCGCGCGACCGCGCCCGGTGGTCTCCCCGGCCCGGATGGCACAGCCTCTCGGTCGCCGACATCCTCGTCGCCGACCTGTACGCGTCACCCTTGGCTCCCGCACCCGAGCGCACCCTGCTGACCCCCGCCGAGCACCTCGATCCGCGCGTCGCCGCACGGGTCGACGACCTCGTCCTGCGGTGGACCACTGCCCACCTGGGCAGCGCGCACGCGGCGTGGTCGCCGATGCGCGACGAGGCGTTCTGGCCGGCGTGGCGCCGGCTCGCCGCACGCGACCCCCTGGTGCCCCGGCGCGTCCGCCGCGGCATCCGGGCGCTCGGACCGCACCCGGAGGACGCCGTCGCCGAGGCGCTGGCGCACTGGCGCCTGCTCGGAGACGACGCCGGCCGCTTCCTGCGCGCGCACCTCGCGGCGCTGCCCGGCCTCGCCGGTCACGTGGCGAACGCCGCATCCGAGGGTCGCGGCATCGATCTCGTCGACCTCATCGCCGTGCGCGCGACCTACGAACGGCTGCTCCTGCCCGCCGGGCCGGACCAGCTGCCCGACGGGCCTGCCCCGCTGCCGCGCGCGTCGGTGCGCTCGACAGGCGGGGGCCGTGCCGATCCGCAGCGCATCGACGCCGTCATGGAGCGACTGGGCCTGGCGGGGGACGACGGCGACGCCCGTGCCGTCGTGGGCCGCGTGCTGTCGCTGGTGCGGCCCGAGGAGCGGATCCTGATCTGGCAGGAGGCGCTGGATCACAGCGCCGCGAGGAGGCTCGCGCCGCCGCGCGCGGGCGGAACGGAAGCGCACGCGACGGTCGAGCCGGGGGAGCGTCCCTTCGCCCAGGCGGTCTTCTGCATCGATCCGCGTTCGGAGGGGCTGCGTCGGGCGGTCGAGCAGGAGGCCGGGCGCCGCGGCCTCGAGGTCGACACCCTCGGCTTCGCGGGGTTCTTCGCCGTCGCGATGCGCTGGCACGACCTCGACGGCGACCCGCCCGCGGCCGCCTGCCCCGTGCTGCTCGAACCGCGCCGGGACGTCGGCGAGCGGGCGGCGGACGCGGTCGGCGCGACCCGGTATCGCGAACGCCTGCGGGCGCGGTCGGCCGCCGCCGCGGTGGTCGCACGTGCCAAGCAGTCCCTCGTGGCCCCGTACGCGCTGGCCGAGACCGCCGGATGGCCGATGGGCGCGGCCGCCGCGGTGCGCACGGCGCGCCCCCTGGCGTGGGCGCGGTTCGTCGAGGCGTGGCAGGGTGGGGCTGCCCGACCCGCGACCCGGGCCGACGCCGACGCGGCGTTCGCGCTCGACGAGCGGGTGGCGTACGCCGAGGCGGCGCTGCGGATGATGGGCCTGGTCGGCGGCTTCGCGCGCCTCGTGCTGCTCGCCGGTCACGGCGCCGACACCGTGAACAACCCGTTCGCGTCCGCGCTGCACTGCGGTGCCTGCGGCGGACTCCGCGGCGGGCCGAACGCGCGGGCCGCCGCCGCGATGCTCAACGATCCGGGCACCCGCGCCGGACTCGCGGGGCGCGGCATCCGGGTACCGGAGGACACCGTCTTCGTCGCCGTCGAGCACGACACCGTGACCGACCGCGTCGCGGTGTGCGAGCCGTGGTCCGTGCCCGCCTCGCACCTCGGCGACGTCGCGCAGGCGGAGGCCGTGCTGCGCGCAGCGCGGCCGGCGGCGGTGCGCGAACGACTCGCGACGCTGCCCGGCGCGCCGGCCGCATCGGCCGCGATCGCCGCGCCGGACGCCGCGCTCCTCGCCGACGCCGACCGCCGTGCCGCGGACTGGTCGGAGTCGTACCCCGAGTGGGGGCTCGCGGGCAATGCGGCCCTCATCGTCGCGCCCCGCCGCGCGACCCGCGGGCTCGACCTCGCGCGGCGGACGTTCCTGCACAGCTACGAGGCCGAAGCCGACCTCGACGGCTCCGCGCTCGAGACGATCCTGACGGCACCGCTGATCGTCGCACAGTGGATCAACGCCCAGTACCTCACCTCGACGGTCGATCCGGATCGGTGGGGAGCCGGACCGAAGCCGCTCGCCAACCTCGTCGGCGCCTTCGCGGTGCAGACCGGCTACGGCGGCGACCTGCGGACGGGGCTGCCGTGGCAGTCGGTCGGCGTCGGGCGCGACCCCGTGCACGAGCCCGTACGCCTGCAGGTGTTCGTGCAGGCACCCGTCGCGCGGGTCTGCGCGGTCATCGGCCGCTCGGGACTCGTCCGGGGCCTGCTCGACGGCGGGTGGATCGCCCTCCGCGTCCGCGAGCAGGAGGCCGACCCGTGGCTCCGCTACGGCGAGTTCGGCTGGACCCGCGAGGGGATCGGCGAGCCCGGGCTCTCGGCAGCGCCGTCCGCACCAGCGCCGCGCGCGGACACGGCCCCCGACTCCGCCGCCGAGCGCACCGCCGGCGCCCCGCACCACCGACCCGTCCCCGTGGAGGAACGACCGTGAACATCGAAGGCCTCACGTCCATGACCAAGATCGAGCTCGTCATCCCGAGCGCCGAGGTCGATGCCGTCACCGCGCTCATGCGATCGGTCGGCGCGACAGGGTACACGGCGCTCGGTGGCGTCTCCGGGGTCGGGCATCACGGTGCGCACGGCGGTCGCATGCTGTTCAACGACCACGACGCGCTCACCCTGCTCATCACCGTCGTGCCGTCCGAGCGCGCCGCGGCCCTCGTCGCGGGGCTGCGCCCGGTGCTCGAGGGCGGCTCGGGGGTGATGTTCGTCTCGAGCACCGCCGTGAGCCGGCCCGAGTACTTCCGCTGACCTCGCCGACCCCGCGTCGCGGCATCCGCGCCCCCAGTTCAGGGTGCACCCTGTGTACCCGAGGGATCCTCGAACCGTACGATATGGCTCATCCGGCCCGGTGCGGTGGCCGGCGGAGGTGCGCGTGTCGGAGACGACGTCGGCGAAGCCCGCTGCTGGCGGGCGCATCGCGGCGCGCGTGAAGAGCCTCAGCATCTTCTCGATCCTGCTCATCGTGCTGCTCGCCTCGACCGTCATCGTGAGCATCGTCGTGGGTCTCATCGGCTACTTCAACGGTGCATCCTCGCTCACGGCCGCGGCGTCGGCGCGGCTCGTCGAGGTGCGAGACGCACGGGCCGACCGCATCGAGGCGCTCTTCGGCACCGTCGAGGACCAGGTGGCGCTCGCCGCGGCGAGCGGCGACACGCGGCAGGCGCTGCGCGACTTCACCGCGGCGTACGACGAGCTCGACACCGGCGTCGACCCCTCGACCGACGCCGCCGAGGCGGTCACGGTCGAGGACTGGTACCACGAGCGGTTCGGGCCCGAACTCGCGGCGGCCATGGGCGACGCCGACGAGATGGACGTGTCGACGTTCCTGCCCACGAGCCGCGCCGAACGGTACCTCCGCGCGGCCTACACCGTGCCGTCCGAGTCGTTCGCCGACGCGCTCGCCGTCGACGACGCCGGCGACGGCAGCACCTGGTCGGCCGTGCACCGCGCGGTGCATCCGTACTTCCGCGCCATGACCGAGCGGATGGCGTACGAGGACGTGCTGCTCATCGACCGCGACGGCCGGGTCGTCTACACCGCGTACAAGGGCGTCGACCTCGGCACCGACCTCATCGACGGGCCGTACCGCATGAGCGACCTCGCCGACGCGTACCGGCTCGCGATGAACCGCAACGTGCCGGGCGACGTGGTGTTCACCGACTTCGCACCGTACGTGCCGTCGCTCGGCGTGCCGGCGGCCTGGGCCGTGTCACCCGTCGTCGACGACGGGCAGGTGCTCGGCGCGATCGCGGTCGAGATGCCGATCGACGCGATCAACGACGCGATGGCCGTCGACGCGGATTCGACCGGCCTCGGCGACAGCGGCGAGACCTACCTCGTCGGTCCCGACCGGCTCATGCGGTCGAACGCGCGCCTTCTCGAAGACGATCCGAAGCAGTACGTGCGGCTCGCGGTCGCGGCCGGTGCGCTGCCCGAGGTCGCGGAGCTCGCCGCGCGCAACGGCGACACGATCATGCTCCAGCCCGTGACGACTCCCGCCGTCGCGGCGGCGCTGCGCGGCGAATCGGGAGTGGTCACCGCCGAGGGCTACCTCGGGGGCGACCAGCTCACCGCATACGCGCCGCTGCCCGCCGGAGGGCTCGACTGGGTCGTCATCGCGCAGATGGATCGCGCCGAGGCGCTCGGGCCCGTCGACGACTTCACCCGCGGCCTGTTCCTCTCGACCGCGGCGATCGTGATCATCGTGAGCCTGCTCTCCGTCGTGCTCGCGCGACTCATCGTGCGGCCCCTCCGGAGCCTCCGCGACGGAGCCCGGGCCATCGCCGAGGGGAACGAGGGCGTGCAGGTGCGCGCGGGCTTCGGCGACGAGCTCGCCGACGTGGCAGCCGCCTTCAACGACATGAGCCGCAGCCTCGAGGCGAAGTCGGCCGCGATCGCCGAGCACGAACGGGAGACCGAGCGCCTCGTGCTGTCGTTCATGCCCGCCGAGATGGCCGAGCGGTACCGCAAGGGCGACCGGGCGATCGCCACCGACCACCAGGACGTGACGGTGGTGTTCGTCGACCTCGTCGGGTTCGAGGGCGCGAGTGCGGGGCTGAGCTCCACGGAAGCGCTCGAGATGCTCAACGACGTCTTCCACGACTTCGACGACGTCGCCGAGCGCGTCGGCGTCGAGCGCGTGCGCACCACGCGGCAGGGCTACCTCGCGAGCTGCGGGCTCGCCGTGCCCCGCGTCGACCACGCGCGGCGTGCGCTCGAGTTCGCGCTCGCGCTGCAGGAGGTCGTCGACCGCTGGAACGACCGCAACGGCACCGAGCTGTCGGTACGCGCCGGGCTCGACTCGGGGCGCGCGACGAGCGGCCTCGTCGGCCAGGCGCGCGTGGTCTACGACCTGTGGGGGGATGCAGTGAACCTCGCGTTCCGCGTCAGCGGCGACCAGGGGGCATCCGGCGTCTTCGCGACGGAGCGCGTGATCGAGCGGGCGCGGGGTCACCACCGCCTGGAGCCCGCCGGCGAGATCGAGACGAGCTCCGGGGTGCAGCGCGTCTGGCGGGTGGAGCCGCAGTGAACGCGGGGACGCCGTGAACATCGTCGACCAGCCGTGGTTCTGGCCCACCGTCGCCGTCGTGGTGGGGCTGCCGATCGCGATCGTGGTGCTGTCGGAATGCATCGTGCTGCTCGACCGCCGCGGCAGCCGCGCGGCGCGCGTGCTCGCCATGGTGCGCGACTGGGTGCTGCCCACCGGCGCGCTGCTCATCCTGCTGGGCCAGGTCGAGGATCCGCAGCTCGAGCTGAGCTGGGGGCGCATCGTCGCCACGGTGTTCGGCATCGTCGTGATCCTCGTGATCGTGAATGCCATCAACCACCTCATGTTCACTCGTGCCGCGAAGGGCACGTGGCGCGAGCGGCTCCCGTCGATCTTCATCGACATCGCGCGCATCGCCGTGGTCGTCGTGGGCGTCGGCCTGCTCATGTCGTGGGTGTGGGACGCCGACGTGGGCGGGCTGTTCGCAGCCCTCGGCGTGACCTCGATCATCGTCGGCCTCGCGTTGCAGCACGCCGTGGGCGGGGTGATCTCGGGCCTCCTGCTGCTCTTCGAGCAGCCGTTCGAGCAGGGCGAGTGGATCGACACCGGTGATGTGCGCGGCCGCGTCGTCGAGGTCAACTGGCGCTCAGTGCACCTCGCGACGGGCGACGGCATGCGCGTCGTGCCGAACGCCGTGCTCGCCGATGCATCGTTCACCAACCTCTCGCGCACCGCGGGCCCGCAGTTCGCCGAGGCGACCGTGGAGTTCGACCCGGCCGATCCGCCGAACACGGTGAAGCGCCTGCTCGTGGAGACGGCAGCCGACCTGCCCGACCTGCCCGCCGACGCGGTGCCGGAGGCGGCGATGGAGGGCGGCGGCGCCTACACAGTGTCGATCCCGGTGCACTCGCCGGGCGACCGCTCGAGCACGCTCGAGGCGTTCCGCACCCGGCTCTGGTACTCCGCACGGCGCGCGGGGCTCACGCTCTCGGGGGTGGGTCCGGTCGACGAGAACGCCGCGGCGGAGCTCGCCGCCGCGCTCCGCTCCGAGGCATCCGTGCTGAACCTCGACGCGTCGAGCGCGGAGGCGCTCGGCGGCAGCGCACGCCTCGAACGCTATGCGGCCGGCGAGACGATCCACGCGCGCGGGGTCGTGCCCGACGCCCTGCGCATCGTGGTCCAAGGACGGGTGGCCGTGCGCGCCGCGCCCGCAGCCGACACGGGCGAGCTCCTGCTCTTCGAGCTGGGGCGGCACGACGCGTTCGGGCTCACGGCGATCATGCAGCGCGCGCTCGACGCGAGCGTGGCGGCGGCGACGGATGTCACGGTGCTCGTGCTGCCCGCCGAGGTCGCCCAGACGCTCGTGCACGACGACCCCGAGCTCGCGCGGGAGTTCGGCGAGGAGCTCGAGCACCGCATGCACCGCGCCCGGGCCGCATTCGCGACGGCCGGCTTCGAGCCGCCGGTCGCGCTGCGCGTCACCGGCTGACCGCTCGCCGGTCGAGTGGCGCGAAGCGCGCCCCGCCGGTCGAGTAGCGCGAAGCGCGCCCCGCCGGTCGAGTAGCGCGAAGCGCGCCCCGCCGGTCGAGTAGCGCGAAGCGCGCATCGAGGCCCTTCCCGCCGGTCGAGTAGCGCGAAGCGCGTATCGAGGCCCTTCCCTCCGCTCGGTAGCGCGAAGCGCGCATCGAGACCCCGAGACCCTCGCCGGTCACTCCCGCTCGGCGAGCATCTCCCGCATGATCGCGATCTCGGCGGTCTGGCTCTCGACGATCGTCCGCGCGAGCCGCAGCACGACGTCGCTCGACGCGCGTGCGAGCGCGGCATCCGCCATCTCGACGGCGCCCTCGTGGTGCGCGATCATGAGCTCGAGGAACCGCCGCTCGGCCTCGCCGCCCGTCGCCGCGCGCAGTTCCGCGACCTGCTCCGCCGTCGCGAGCCCGGGCATCGGCCCGCCGGGCGCATGCGCGGCCCCGGCAGCGCCGCCGTCGCCGGAATGGCCGTCGTGCCGCGCTCCGCCGCCGCCGTCGACGGCGGGCAGCGACATCCACGTCATCGACGGCTCGGAGCCCGCCTGCGACAGGCCCCACTCGTTCAGCCAGCCGTACATCTGGCCCGACTGCTGCGCCTGCGTCAGGGCGATGTCGTAGGCGAGCAGCCGCACGTCGGGGTCCGCGGTCGCGTCGCGCACGATCATGGCGAGCTCGACCCCCTGCTGGTGGTGCACCTGCATGTCGCGGGCGAACCCGGCGTCGGCGCTCGCGTCGGTGGGCGTCGGGGAGGCGAGCGTCGACAGGCGGCCGATCGAGAATGCGACGACCACGACGGCGACGAGGGCGACGGATGCCGCCACGATCACCGCGGCGCGCGCGCCGACACTGCGGGGTGCGGATGCCGCGGTGCCGCCGTCGGCGTCGGAGCCGACCCCGGCCTCGGCCGCCGCCGCGTCGACGCCTCCGGTCACGACGCCCTGCCGGGCGCGTCCAGTCCGCCCGTGCAGGGCGCGCCGGGTTCGGGGGCGTCCTGGCTGAGCCAGTACTCCTCGAGGAACTGCGCGATGCGCGGGTCGTCGACGTCGTCGAGCTGCAGCTGCGTGTTCCACGCGCTCAGCACGATCTTCGAGGGCAGCCCGTCGAAGGGCGACAGGATCGCGTAGGTCGACGGGAGCTTCGCGCGCAGCGTCGAGAGCTCGGAATCCGAGAGCGACGGGTCGTAGGTGACCCACACGGCGCCGTGCTCCATCGAGTGCACGGCGTTCTCGTTCGGAACGGGCTCCGTGTACACCCCGCAGTTGAGCCACACCGGGTTGTGCTCGCCGCCGGCGGGCGGCGTCTGCGGGTACTCGACCGCACCCTCGACGTGGCCGGCGGGGTTCTCGAACGTCTCGACGCCGTCGATCTCGGCGCCCGTGCCGCCCGCCGCATACGTGACGGGCTGCGGGGTGAGCACGAAGACGGTCACGAGCAGCCCGACGACGGCCACCGCGCCGACGATCGCCGAGGCGATGCCGATGCGCCGGTTGCGCTTGGCCTTCGCCTCGCGCCTGCGGAACTCCTCGAGCTTGCGCTCGCGTTCAGCGGCGCGCTGCTGCTTGACGGTGGCCGCCTTCCTGGCGGCCGGGGGAATCGGCGGGGTCGCGCTCACGCGGGGGCCTCTCTCGTGCTCGTGGGGCTGCTGGATCATACGTACGCATGCATGACCCAGTCGAGCGCATGAGGCTGGGAGATCGCCCCGTGTGCGGCCCGGTGCGAAGCCGGATGACGCGCCGGATCCCGGGTGCCCCCGACCGTCGTACCCGCTAGGCTTTCGGCGTGAGCTCTTCGCTTCGGTGTTGTCGTCGCTAGGCAGGCGACCCCTTTCCTCGCGTCACGCGCCGATTCCCGGGCGCCTCAGACGCATCCACACAAGGAATGAACACACCGGCATGAAGTACGCAGAATCGATCGTCGACCTCGTCGGCAACACCCCGCTCGTCAAGCTCCACCGGGTCACCGAGGGCGTGACGGATGCCACGGTGCTCGTGAAGCTCGAGTACCTGAACCCCGGCGGCTCCTCGAAAGACCGCATCGCCGGCCGCATCATCGACGCGGCCGAGCGCGAGGGCAAGCTCAAGCCCGGCGGCACGATCGTGGAGCCGACCTCGGGCAACACCGGCGTGGGGCTCGCGCTCGTCGCGCAGCAGCGCGGCTACCGCTGCATCTTCGTCTGCCCCGACAAGGTGTCGGAGGACAAGCGCAACGTGCTCACGGCCTACGGAGCCGAGGTCGTCGTGACGCCCACCGCGGTCGCGCCCGACAGCCCCGAGTCGTACTACGGGGTGTCCGATCGGCTCGCCCGCGAGATCCCCGGTGCGTTCAAGCCCGACCAGTACTCCAACCCCAACGGGCCGCTCTCGCACTACGAGACCACGGGCCCCGAGATCTGGCGCGACACCGACGGGAAGATCACGCACTTCGTCGCGGGCGTCGGCACGGGCGGCACCATCACGGGCACGGGCCGCTACCTGCGCGAGGTGTCGGGCGATCGCGTTCGCATCATCGGCGCCGACCCCGAGGGATCCGTCTACTCCGGCGGCACCGGCCGCCCCTACTTCGTCGAGGGCGTCGGCGAGGACTTCTGGCCGACCGCCTACGACCCCGCCGTGCCGCACGAGATCATCGCGGTGTCCGACGCCGAGTCGTTCGCGATGACGCGGCGCCTCGCGCGCGAGGAGGGCATCCTCGTGGGCGGATCGAGCGGCATGGCCGTCGTCGCGGCGCTCAAGGCCGCCTCGCGGCCCGAGGTCACCGCCGACGACGTCTTCGTCGTGCTGCTGCCCGACGGCGGCCGCGGCTACCTGGGCAAGATCTTCAACGACAAGTGGCTGCGCGCGTACGGCTTCGGCAATGCGCCGGCCGGGCACACCGTGGCCGAGTTGCTCTCGGCGAAGGCCGACCGCACCGCGCCGCTCGTCTACGTGCACCCGAACGACACCGTGCGCGAGGCGATCGACCGGATGACGCTGACCGGCGTCTCCCAGGTGGTCGTGCTGTCGGCCGAACCGCCCGTGGTGCTCGGCGAGGTGGTCGGCGCGCTGCACGAGGACGAACTGCTCGACAGCGTGTTCTCGGGCCGGGCGAAGCTCACCGACGAGGTCTCGACCGTGGTGGGCGAGCCGCTGCCGCTCATCGGCGTGAACGAGCCCGTCGCGGCGGCGCGCGCCGCCTTCGGGGAGGCCCCCGCGATGCTCGTCACCGACGGCGGCAAGGCGCTCGGCGTCATCACGCGCGCCGACCTGCTCACGTACCTCTCCTCCTGACGCACCCCGCCGCCCCCGCGGCATCCGCTCGAAAGGCACCGCCATGCACGACCACGCACGCTTCGACACCCGCGCGATCCACGCCGGGCAGGAGTTCGACCCGACGACCGGCGCGGTGATCCCGCCCGTCTACCTCACCTCCACCTACGTGCAGGACGGAATCGGCGGCCTGCGCGGCGGCTACGAGTACTCGCGGGGCGGCAACCCCACCCGCACGGCGCTCGAGACGCAGCTCGCGGCGCTCGAGGGCGGCATCGTCGGCCTCTCGTTCGCGTCGGGCCTCGCCGCGGAGGACGCGCTGCTGCGCACGATCCTCCTGCCGGGCGACCACGTCGTCATCGGCAACGACGTGTACGGCGGCACGCACCGCCTCATCCGGCGCATCTTCGGGGCGTGGGGCGTGAAGCACACCACGGTCGACACGAGCGACCTCGACGCGGTGCGCGAGGCCATCGAGCTCGGCACGACGAAGGTGCTCTGGGTCGAGACGCCGTCGAACCCGCTCATGAAGATCAGCGACATCGCCGCGCTCGCCGAGCTCGGCGACGAGGCGGGCGTGCTCGTCGTGGTCGACAACACGTTCGCGTCGCCCGCGCTGCAGCAGCCCATCGCCCTCGGCGCGGGCGTCGTGGTGCACTCCACCACGAAGTACCTCGGCGGGCACTCCGACGTCGTCGGCGGCGGCCTCGTGTTCGCCTCGGGCCGGCACGAGCTCGCCGAGCAGGTCACGTTCACGCAGTTCGCCGCGGGCGCGGTGTCGAGCCCGTTCGACGCGTTCCTCACCTCGCGCGGCATCAAGACCCTGGGCGTGCGGATGCAGCGGCACAGCCAGAACGCGCTCGCGATCGCGCGGCGGCTCGAGGAGCACGCCGGCATCGCGCGCGTCTTCTACCCCGGACTCGAGTCGCACCCCGGGCACGCGCTCGCCGCACGCCAGATGTCGGGCTTCGGCGGCATGCTCTCGATCGAGCTCGCCGGCGGCGGCGAGGCGGCGCGCCGGTTCGCGGAGTCGACGACGCTCTTCCAGCTCGCCGAGTCGCTCGGCGGCGTCGAGTCGCTCGTGAACTACCCGTCGGAGATGACCCACGCATCGGTGAAGGGCACCGAGGCGGAGGTGCCCGAGTCGGTCGTGCGCCTCTCGGTCGGCATCGAGGACGTCGACGACCTGCTCGCCGACATCGACGAGGCGCTCGCGCGGCTGTAGCCGTCCGCCGGTCGAGGAGCGAAGCGTATCGAGACCTGTCCGGCGGGTCTCGATACGGCGCTGCGCGCCCACTCGACCGGCGGGGGAGCCCCCGCACGGTGGGACAATAAGAGGAGAGCGCGCGGCACGTCACCGGCGCCCCGGGAGGTGGTCCCGATGAGCACTGCCCTCATCGTCACCCTGGTCATCGTGGTCGTGATCGCGATCGTGCTGTTCTTCATGTCGGTGAAGATCGTGAAGCAGTACGAGCGCGGCGTCGTGCTGCGGTTCGGCCGGCTGCACTCGGTGCGCGAGCCCGGCATCCGGTTCATCATCCCCGTCGTCGACGTCATGACGAAGGTGTCGATGCGCATCGTGACGCTGCCGATCCAGTCGCAGGGCATCATCACGAAGGACAACGTGAGCGTGGGCGTCTCGGCGGTCGCGTACTTCCGCGTCGTCGACCCCGTGAAGTCGGTCATCGCGATCGAGAACGTGCACTCGGCGATCGACCAGATCGCGCAGACCACGCTCCGCAAGGTGGTCGGCCAGCACCACCTCGACGAGACCCTCGCCGAGACCGCGACCCTCAACGCGAACATCCGCGAGATCCTCGACGTGACCACCGTGGACTGGGGCGTCGAGGTGACCCTCGTCGAGCTCAAGGACATCCTGCTGCCCGACTCCATGAAGCGCGCCATGGCCAAGCAGGCCGAGGCGGAGCGCGAGAAGCGGGCCAAGATCATCGCGGCCGAGGGGGAGGCGCTCGCCGCGGCCCAGCTCGGCGCCGCGAGCGACACGATGATGGCGCATCCGCTCGCCCTGCAACTGCGTACCCTGCAGACGGTGGTGGAGGTCGGCGTCGACAAGAACACCCTCGTGGTGGTGCCTGCGCCCCTCATGAACTCGATCGGCGAGCTCACGAACTTCCTCGATCGGGAAGCCGCGGTCTCCCAAGTGCGCGGCGGCGGCGAGACACTGGCAGGAACTTGACGCAAGCTGTCATTCCTGCCAGCGCGCGGTACCGGTGGGATGCGGCAGCATGAACGGGTGACTTCGAACACCGCCGCCACCGCGGCATCCGCCACCGTCGGCGACCCCGGGGTGCGCAGCGGCGCGCTCGGCGGGGGAGTCGCCGAGCCGCACCGCGGCAGCCTCGGCCTGGTGCAGGGCACCGCGCTGTACATCGCGAGCGTGCTCGGCACGGGCATCCTCGTGCTGCCGGGGCTCGCGGCCGCAGCGGCCGGCCCCGCGTCGATCGTGGCCGTCGCCGCCGTGCTCGTGCTCTCGATCCCGCTCGCCGGCACGTTCGCGGCGCTCGCCGCGCGCTACCCCGACGCCGGCGGCGTGGCGAGCTACGTGCGACGTGCCCTCGGCGGCACCGCGGCGCGCATGGCCGGCTACTGGTTCTTCTTCGGCGTGTGCGTGGGCGCGCCGGTCGTCGCGATCCTCGGCGGCGAGTACGTCGTCGCCGTGCTCGGCGTCGACCGCTCGGCCGTGCCGATCATCGGCTTCGCGGTCTTCCTCCCGCCGTTCGTCGCGAACTGGTTCGGCGTGCGCGTCGCCGGCTGGGTGCAGTTCGTGCTCACGGGCCTGCTGCTCTCGGTCGTGGTGGGCGTCGTCGCCGCCACCTTCCCGGCGGCCGACACGGCCAACTTCGAGCCCTTCCTGCCCCACGGCTGGGCGGGCGTCGGCGTCGCGGTGAGCCTGTTCGTGTGGGCGTTCGCGGGCTGGGAGGTCGGCACCCACATCGCCGGCGAGTTCCGCAACCCGCGCCGCACCATCCCGATCGCCACCGCCATCGCCGTGGTCGTCGTGGGGGCCGGCTACCTCGCGCTGCAGTTCGTCACGGTCGCCGTGCTCGGCGACCGTGCGGGCGCGAGCCAGGTGCCGCTGCTCGACCTCGTCGAGACCACCGCGCCCGGTGTCGGGTCGGTGCTCGTCGCGATCGTCGCGGCCATCGTCACCGTCGGAGTCGTGAACGCGTACCTGCCCGCGTTCGGCAAGCTCGGCGCCGCGCTCGGCCGCGACGGCGACCTGCCGCGCTTCTTCGCGAAGGGCGCCGCCGACGGCGACGTGCCTCGCCGAGCGCTCGCCCTCACGGGCGTGCTCATCGTGGTCTACTTCGCGCTCATGCTCTGGAACGACCTCGACCTCACCGGGTTCATCCTCATCCACACGAGCAACATGGTGGCGATCTACGCCGCCGGCATGCTCGCCGCCACCTTGCTGCTGCGACGCTGGTCGGTCGGCTGGTGGCTCGCCGTCGTCGCGACGGTGCTCACCGCGGGCCTGCTCGTGCTCGCGTGGCAGAACCTGATCGTGCCGATCGTGCTGGCCGCGGCATCCGTCGTAGTCACGATCGTGAAACGCGTCCGCGCGAGAACCACCCCCGCCGCCACCGCAGTCATCGAGGAGCCCAGTTGACCGAGTACCGCGCCGCCTTCGACGCCGACATCCGCTTCGTCAACGGGGGGAGCCTGCGGGCCGAGGGGTTCCGCCTCGACCTGCCGTCGGGCGATGTCGGCGAGGCCGAGATCGCCGAACTCCTCGTGCGCCATCTCGGGCTCGCGCTCGTCGGCAGCGTCGAGCTCGCCAACCTCGAGGTGCGTCCTGAGCCGCATCGAGGGTCGCGCGGCGTCGCCGTGACCGACCTCCCGGCAGGGCCGGGGGCGGATGCCGCGGCGTCGGCGTCCGCGCGCGTCGCCACGGGTCGCGGCGAGCTCGTCGACCTCAGCCACCCGATCCGGGCGGGGCTCGTGACCTATCCCGGCATCCCCGCGCCGACGATCACGCCGCACCTCACCCGCGAGGCGTCGCGCGAGCACTACGCGCCGGGCACCGAGTTCGAGATCGACATCATCACGATGGCGGGCAACACGGGCACCTACCTCGACAGCCCGTTCCACCGCTACGAGCAGGGCGGCGACCTCGCGAGCCTCGATCTCGAGACCCTCGTCGGCCTGCCCGCCGAGGTCTTCCACCTCACGGATGCCGCGGAGCGCGGCATCCCCGCCGAGGTCTTCTTCGACTGCGAGCTCGCCGGCACCGCCGTGCTGCTGCACACCGCCTGGAGCCGCCACTTCGGTGCCCCGGCCTACGCGCACGGCTCACCCTTCCTCACCGAGGCGGGCGCGCGGCACCTCGCCGACGCGGGCGTCGCGCTCGTGGGCATCGACGCGCTCAACATCGACGACACCGAGTCCACCGGCACCCGCCCGGCGCACTCGATCCTGCTCGCGGCCGGCATCCACGTGGTGGAGCACCTCACGGGTCTCGACCGAGTGCCGGCGCGCGGGGCGCGGTTCACCGCGGTACCGCCCAAGGTCGAGCGGTTCGGCACGTTCCCGGTGCGTGCGTTCGCCGAGCTGCCCGCAGGCACCGCGGCACAGCCGGGGCTCGGATGATCGCCGTGCGCAGGCCGCAGACGATCGCCGGGCGCAGGCGCGGGACGATCGCCGCGCGCACGTCCCGTCCGGTGCCGTGCCAGGTACCTCGGTCAGCCCGCCCACACCCGGGCGCCCGTCCCGGTCGCGCCCAGCTCGTCGCCGGGGTTGCGCAGCCGGCAGGTCTTCAGGCTGAGGCAGCCGCAGCCGATGCAGCCGTCGAGGTCGTCGCGCAGGTGCTCGAGGTCGGCGATGCGCGCGTCGAGGGCGGCACGCCAGTGCCGCGACAGCCGCGTCCAGTCGGCCTTCGTCGGCGTGCGCCCCGACGGCAGCGACTCGAGCGCCGCGCGGATCTCTGCGAGCGGAATCCCGACGCGCTGGGCGACGCGGATGAACGTGACCCGGCGCAGCGCGTCACGTCGGTAGCGCCGCTGGTTGCGCGCGTCGCGCTCCGAGGAGAGCAGCGCCTTGCGCTCGTAGAAGTGCAGCGTCGAGATCGCGACGCCACTGCGGGCGGCGAGTTCGCCCACGCTGAGCGTCGCGTGACCGTCGGGCTCGAGTCGCGGCATCCGTTCGCTCCCATCTCCGAATTGACCTCAACCATAGTTGAGGTCATACGCTCGAACCCATGACTGTCGAGACCCCCGACGAGACCGGCGCGGCGCCCGTGCCCGTCATGCCCGCCCGCGAGAGCGTGCTGAGCCCCGAGTACCGGTGGATCAGCATCGGCATGTGCGCGCTGATCTTCCTCGCCGCGTTCGAGGCGATGGCGGTCACGGCGGTCATGCCGGCGGTCGCCGCCGAGCTCGACGGCCGGTCGCTGTACGCCCTCGCCTTCGCGGGGCCGCTCGCCGTGAGCGTCATCGGCATGATCGTCGCCGGCAACGCCGCCGACCGCGGCGGCCCGCGCCTCGCGCTCTACAGCTCGGTTGCGCTCTTCGTCGCGGGCCTGCTCGTGGCGGGGCTCGCCACCGACATGTGGCAACTCGTCATCGGGCGCCTCGTGCACGGCATCGGCGGCGGCGGACTCACCGTCGCGCTCTACGTCATCGTGGGCCGGGTGATCCCCCCACGGCTGCAGCCGGGCATCTTCGCGGGCTTCGCGGCCGCCTGGGTGGTGCCCTCGCTCGTCGGCCCGTTCATCGCCGGAGTGATCGCCGACGGCATCGGCTGGGAATGGGTGTTCCTGGGCGTCGTCGCGCTCGTCGTGCCCGCGCTCCTGATGGTGGTGCCGAGCCTGCGCGGCCTCGACACCGGCACGATCGCCGACCCTCCGCCGTGGCGCTGGTCGCGCATCGCGTGGGCGGCCCTCGCCGGCGTCGCCGTGCTCGTGCTCAACCTCTCCACGCAGGCCGGCGGCTGGGCCGGATGGGTGCTGCCGATCGCCGCGATCGCGGTCATCGCCGTCGCCGTGCGCCCGATGGTGCCGCGCGGCACGCTGCGCGCGGCGCAGGGCCTGCCCGCCGGTGTGCTCACGCGCGGCATGCTGGCCGGCTCCTTCTTCGGCACGCAGGTGTACCTGCCGCTCCTGCTCACCGGCGAGCCGTACTCCCTCAGCACCTCGATGGCCGGCCTCGTGCTCACCGTCGGCGGAGTCTCGTGGGCGATCGCGTCGCAGGTGCAGGGGCGCAACCCGGTGCGACTCAGCCACGAACGGTGCCTGCGCATCGGACTCGCGCTCCTCGGTGCCGCGATCGGGCTGACCCTCGTGGCGACCGTGCTCACCCTGCCCCCGATCGCGTTCCTGCTCACGTGGGTGCTCGCGGGCGGCGGCATGGGACTCATGTACCCGCGCACCACCGTGATCGGCCTGCAGTCGTCGACGGTCGAGAACCAGGGTTTCATCAGCTCGGCGATGGCGGTCGCCGATGCGCTCGGCTCCGCCGTGGCCATCGCGCTCACGGCCATCGTCTACGCGCTGCTCCTGCCGACGGGTCCGGTCGTCGCGGTCGCGGGCGCGATCTCGGTGGCGCTCGGCGTCTGGGCGGTCGCGGTGTTCGCGGGGCTGCGCGCGCACGCCGAGGTCCCGGAGGCGGCGGCCGCCTGAGCCCGTGCCGGGCAGGTCGTGCCTCCCTCGGTCGGCGTTGGGCGTGGCATCCGCCCGTCGTCTGGGTGAGGATGGGGGGATGACCGCACCCGTGTATGCGCTCCGAGACGGCAACTCCATCCCGGCGCTCGGGCTGGGCACCTACGGGCTCGACGACAAGGCAGGGGTCGCCGCGATCGTGGACGCGATCGACGAGGGCTACCGGCTCATCGACACGGCCTACAACTACGGCAACGAAGGGGTCGTCGCCGAGGCGGTGCGTCGGTCGCCCGTGGACCGCAGCGACCTCATGATCACGACCAAGCTCCCGGGGCGCCACCACGGCTTCGACGAGACGTTCGCGAGCTTCGAGCAGTCGCGTTCGCGGCTCGACCTCGACTGGGTCGACCTGTACCTCATCCACTGGCCGAACCCGCGCATCGACAAGTACGTCGACAGCTGGCGCGCCATGATCAAGCTCCTCGAACGCGGCGTCGTGCGCTCGATCGGGGTCTCGAACTTCACCGAGCCGATGCTCCAGCGGCTCATCGACGAGACGGGCGTCGTGCCCGTCGTGAACCAGGTCGAACTGCATCCCTACTTCCCGCAGGCGCCGTTGCGCGCGTTCCACGCCGAGCTCGGCATCCGCACCGAGAGCTGGAGCCCGCTCGCGAAGCGCTCCGAACTGCTCGCCGAGCCGGTCGTCACCGGGCTCGCGGCGGGCCTCGGCGTCACGCCAGCGCAGCTCGTGCTGCGCTGGCACGTCGAGCTCGGCACCGTGCCGATTCCCAAGTCGGCGGATGCCGCGCGCCGGCGCGAGAACCTCGACGTATTCGGGTTCTCGCTCGCCCCCGAGCATGTCGAGGCGATCTCGTCGCTCGAGCGCGGACGGCTCTGGGGCGGCGACCCCGACACCCACGAGGAGATGTAGCTGCGGGCCGGGGCCGGGCCGGGGCGGCGGCATCCGCTCGTCGCCGGCGATGGCAGCCGGCAGCCGGTGCTCGGCAGTCGTGCCCCGGGCGGATGTCGCGGGGCCGTCGTAGGCTCGATCGGGTGATCGATTCCAGCGCCGGATCCGAGCCCGTCGTCGCCGACGGGCGGCGGCGCAGACCACGCGACACCCCGCGTGGCGGGCCGCTCTCGCAGCCCTACCGTTGGCTGTCGATCGGCATGTTCGCGCTCATCTTCATCGCCGCGTTCGAGGTGATGGCGGTCACCACGATCATGCCGCTCGTCGCCGAGGAGCTCCACGGCGAGAGCCTGTTCGCGCTGGCGTTCTCGGTGCCGTTCGCCGCGGGCGTCGTCGGCATGGTCGCGTCCGGCAACTGGGCCGACCGTTCCGGTCCGTTGCCGCCGCTCATCGCCGCGGGCGTGCTCTTCTCGATCGGCCTCGTGATCGCCGGCCTCGCGCCGAACATGGAGGTGCTCGTGCTCGGCCGTCTCGTGCACGGCATCGGCGGCACGGCGGTGACCGTGCCGCTCTACGTGATCGTGGCGCGCGTCTACCCCGAGCACCTGCGAGCCCGCGTGTTCGCGGGGTTCGCGGCCGCGTGGGTGATCCCGTCGATCGTGGGGCCCGCGGTCGCGGGCGTCATCGCCGAGCAGGCCAGCTGGAGGTGGGTGTTCCTCGGCGTCATCGTGCTCGTGCTGCCCGCCGCCGGCATGATGCTCCGGCCGCTGCTGCGGGTTCACGACCTGGTCGCCGGCGACCCGACGGTGCGGTGGAGCCTCTCGCGCCTCGGCTGGTCGGTGCTCGCGGCGGCGGGCGCGCTCGGCGTGAGCCTCGCGAAGGAGCTCGGGGAGCCCTGGCGCTGGGTGGTCGCGGCGGCGGCCATCGCGGTCGCGGTGGTGGCGGTGCGTCCGCTGCTGCCGGCCGGCACGCTCCGGGCGGCGCGCGGCATGCCTGCGACGGTGCTCCTGCGCGCCGTGGTCGCGGGCGCCTTCTTCGGGAGCGAGATCTACCTCCCCTACCTCCTCATCGACCGGTACGAGTTCTCGCCGAGCCTCGCGGGCGTCGTGCTCACCGGCGCGGGCCTCTCGTGGGCCGCGGCCTCGTGGGTGCAGGGCCGCCTCGGCGAGCGGATGTCGAACACCGATGCCGTGCGCGTCGGCACGGGCGTGCTCGCGGTCGCCCTCGTCGCGGTGCTCGCGGTCTCTGCCTTCTCGCTCGCCCCCGCGGTGGCGTTCGTCGCGTGGACGGCGGCGGGCGCCGGAATGGGCTTCATGTACCCGCGCTTCTCGGTCGCGGTCCTCGAATTGTCGGCGAAGTCGGCGCAGGGCTTCAACAGCGCCGCGCTGAACATCGGCGAGGCGCTCAGCTCCGCCATCGCCCTCGCGATCACCGCCCTCGTCGCGAGCGTCGCCGGGACGGCGGCGTTCACCGCGGACTTCGTCGTCACCGTGCTGATTGCGCTCGTCGGGGTGGTGCTCGCCCCGCGGATGCGGCCGGCGGGCGAGGGCGGCGGCCTGCGGTACGGCGTCGCGCCCGCGGCATCCGTCGACTGAATGCGTGCTCGCGGGTGCGCCGAGCCCGCCATGTGCCTGTCACATGGACGGATCGCGGCATCCGTTCGTCATGTGACCGTCACATCTGTGACAGTCACATCGCCCGGATCTGTGCATAATTGGTGTCGCCGGCATGTGTGACCGTGAACATGCCGAGATCGAACGAGGTCACCGTGTCAGAGGCGCCACTGGAGCCGCAGCGGGGGCGTGCCCCCAGCATCCGCGATGTGGCGCGCCTCGCGGGCGTCTCGCACCAGACGGTGTCGCGGGTGCTGAACAACCACCCGAGCATCCGTCCCGAGACGAAGCAGCGCGTGCTCGACGTGATGGACGAGCTGCAGTACACGCCCAACCGCGCGGCGCGGGCGCTCGTCACCAGCCGATCGCGCACGATCGGGATCCTGTCGGCGTCGAGCACGCAGTACGGGCCCGCGTCGAGCATCCAGGCGATCGAGGCGGCTGCCCGGGAGTCCGGCTACTGGGTGAGCACGGCGAACATCGCCTCCTCGGACGCCCGGTCGATCGCCGACGGACTCGCCCACCTCGCGGCGCAGGGCATCGAGGGACTCGTCGTGATCGCCCCGCAGGTGCGCGTGTTCGACACGCTCGCCCAGCTCTCGATCGACGTCCCGTACGTCACGCTGCAGTCGACCGGGCGCGACCCCGACCACGGCCTCTCGGTCGACCAGATCGCCGGGGCGAGGCTGGCCACGCGCCACCTCATCGAGCGCGGACACCGCAGCATCTACCACCTCGCGGGGCCCCAGGACTGGATCGAGGCCGAGGCGCGCATGCGCGGGTTCCTCGACGAGATGAGTGCGCAGGACGTGCCGACGACCGCCCCGATCCTCGGCGACTGGACCGCGGACTTCGGCTACTACGCCGGCCGCGAGCTCCTCACGGTGCGCGACTTCACGGCGATCTTCGCGTCGAACGACCAGATGGCGCTCGGCGTCATGCACGCGGTGCGCGACGCCGGCCTCGACGTGCCGCGCGACGTGTCGATCGTGGGCTTCGACGACATCCCCGAGGCGGCGCACTTCTGGCCGCCGCTCACGACCGTGCGGCAGGACTTCGCCGAGATCGGCCGACGCTGCGTCGGACTGCTCCTCGGCGACCTCGACGTCGTGGCGTCCGACTGGCGCAGCACGATCATGCCCGAGCTCGTCATCCGCGAGAGCGTCGGGCCCCCGTCGTTCTGACCCCACTTCGGGTGGGCCGCCCGGCCGGTTACGGGGTCGTTACCGTTCCGTGACGCACGGCGAGTTGACAGCGCCGCATGGGATGTGGCTAAAGTGAGACCCGCCATGTGAACGGTCACATCGACTGTCACACGGCCCGCAGCATCTGACGACGCACCTGACGAAGGAGTCCCCCGCCGTGACCGTCACCACGACCGACGAGCGAGCAGCCGTTCGCGCTGCGCACCGCGCCGGTTCGTTCGTGGGCGAGGCAGGGGCGGTTCGGGCGTGAACGGGTACGGTCCCGCGATCGAGGTCGCCATCGCACGAGTGCGCGCCGAGGTGGCGAAGCTGCACGGCGAGCTCACCCGCTACGGATTGGTCGTCTGGACCGGCGGCAACGTGTCGGGTCGCGTGCCCGGCGCCGACCTGTTCGTGATCAAGCCGTCGGGAGTCTCGTACGACGACCTCGCCCCCGAGAACATGATCCTGTGCGACCTCGACGGCAACGTGATCCCGGGAACGCCCGGTGCCGATCGCAGCCCGTCGAGTGACACGGCGGCGCACGCCTACGTCTACCGCAACATGCCCGAGGTCGGCGGGGTCGTGCACACGCACTCGACGTATGCGACGGCGTGGGCGGCGCGCGGCGAGGCGATCCCGTGCGTGATCACGGCGATGGCCGATGAGTTCGGCGGGCCGATCCCGGTGGGTCCGTTCGCGATCATCGGCGACGACTCGATCGGGCGGGGCATCGTCGAGACGCTCTCGGGCCATCGCTCCCGTGCGGTGCTGATGCAGAACCACGGGCCGTTCACGATCGGGTCGTCGGCGAAGGACGCCGTGAAGGCGGCCGTGATGGTCGAGGACGTCGCCCGCACCGTCCACTTCGCCCGCGAGGCCGGTCCGCTCATCCCGATCCCGCAGGAGTCGATCGACCGCCTCTTCGACCGGTACCAGAACGTGTACGGGCAGCCGGCCGACGCCCGGAAGGCGGGCGCACGATGACCGATTCCACGCGCGGCGCCCTCGGGCCCGACGCCACCACAGACTTCCAGCGCGAGGTGCGTTGGAACCAGGCCCGCCGGCGATCGGCACCCGGCCTGTAGCTCCACCACAACTCAACACGCTTGCAGCATCCGACGCCTATCGCGGATGCCGCGGGGGAGCGGACGTACGTGGACGACGCCCGCTCCGACTGTCACCAAGACAACGACGTCCATGAATGACACAGTGAAAGGAAACACCGTGAAGAACACGAAGAAGGTGCTTCTCGCAACGCTCGCAGCGGGCTCCATGCTCGCACTCGCAGCGTGCTCGGGCGGCTCCGGCGGATCGGGCGACGGCGGCGGCGACGGTGGCCTCATCGGCGTCGCGATGCCCACCAAGAGCTCGGAGCGCTGGATCCAGGACGGCGACGCGGTCAAGTCGCAGCTCGAGGACCAGGGCTTCACCGTCGACCTGCAGTACGCGGAGGACGACATCCCCACCCAGGTCTCGCAGATCGAGAACATGATCACCAAGGGCGCAGAGGCCCTGATCATCGCGTCGATCGACGGCACCACGCTCTCGCAGGTGCTGCAGGACGCCGCTGACGCGGACATCCCCGTCATCGCCTACGACCGCCTCATCCGCGACTCGGAGAACGTCGACTACTACGCGTCGTTCGACAACTTCGTCGTCGGCCAGCAGCAGGCCTGGTCGGTGCTCAACGGCCTCGGCCTCACCGAGCTCGACGGCACCCCGATCGACGGCGCGCCCGCCGGTCCGTTCAACATCGAGCTGTTCGCCGGTTCGCCCGACGACAACAACGCCACGTTCTTCTGGAACGGTGCGATGGACGTGCTCCAGCCCCTGATGGACGACGGCACGCTCGTCGTGAAGTCGGGCCAGACCGAGTTCGAGCAGGCGGCGACGCTGCGCTGGGACGGCGAGGTCGCGCAGAGCCGCATGGAGGACATCCTCACGGCGAACTACTCCGACGGCTCGAAGGTCAACGCGGTGCTCTCGCCGTACGACGGCCTGTCGCGCGGCATCATCTCGGCACTCACCGACGCGGGCTACACGGTCGGCGCCGAGTGGCCGATCATCTCCGGCCAGGACGCCGAGCTCGACTCGGTCAAGGCCATCAACTCGGGTGAGCAGTACGCCACCATCTTCAAGGACACGCGCAACCTCGCGAAGGTCGCCGTCGACATGGCGTCCGCGATCCTGAACGGCGAGAAGCCCGAGGTCAACAACACGACCGACTACGACAACGGCGTGAAGGTCGTGCCGTCGTACCTCCTCGAGTCGCAGATCGTCGTCAAGGACAACATCCAGGAAGTCCTCGTCGACAGCGGTTACTGGACCGACGCAGAGATCAACGGCTGATTCGGTTGAGCCGAGTCGTTTGACGGCCCTGCCGCGTGTCGGGGCCTGAGCGGGAGTACTCTCGCCTCAGGTCCCGGCCCGCGGCATCCGTCACCGGCCAGGCGCACCGGCAATGGAGCAGGAGCAAGGATGACCACCAACATTCTCGAGATGCGCGGCATCACGAAGACCTTCCCCGGTGTGAAGGCGCTCTCGAACGTGACCCTCGAGGTCGCGCGCGGCGAGGTGCACGCCATCTGCGGCGAGAACGGCGCCGGCAAGTCCACCCTCATGAAGGTGCTGTCGGGCGTGTACCCGCACGGCACCTACGACGGCGACATCGTCTTCGAGAACGAGGTCGTGGAGTTCAAGGACCTCACCGACTCGGAGTCCAAGGGCATCGTGATCATCCACCAGGAGCTCGCGCTCAGCCCCTACCTCTCGATCGCCGAGAACATCTTCCTGAACAACGAGTTGAAGGGCCGCAACGGCCTCATCGACTGGAACAAGACGAACTTCGAGGCGTCGAAGCTCCTGGCCCGCGTGGGTCTCAAGGAGAACCCGACGACCAAGATCATGGACATCGGCGTGGGAAAGCAGCAGCTCGTCGAGATCGCGAAGGCGCTCTCGAAGCAGGTGAAGCTGCTCATCCTCGACGAGCCCACCGCGGCCCTGAACGACGAGGACTCCGACCACCTGCTCGACCTGATCCTGCACCTCAAGGGGCAGGGCATCACGTCGATCATCATCAGCCACAAGCTGAACGAGATCAAGAAGGTCTCCGACACCGTCACGGTCATCCGCGACGGCAAGACGATCGAGACGATCGCCAAGGCGGATGTCACGGAAGACCGCATCATCAAGGACATGGTCGGCCGCGACCTCGAGCACCGCTACCCCGACCACACCCCGAACATCGGCGAGGAGCTGCTGCGCGTCGAGGACTGGACCGCGCACCACCCGCAGGACACCTCCCGCGTCATGGTCGACAAGGTCAACCTCAACGTGCGCGCGGGCGAGATCGTCGGCATCGCCGGCCTCATGGGCGCCGGCCGCACCGAGTTCGCGATGAGCCTCTTCGGGCAGTCGTATGGGTCGAAGATCACCGGCAAGGTGTTCCTTCGCGGCAAGGAGATCAAGACGCGCTCGGTCGCCGAGGCGATCGACCACGGCATCGCGTACGCCACCGAGGACCGCAAGACCTACGGCCTCAACCTCATCGAGGACATCAAGCGCAACATCTCGATGGCGTCGCTCAAGAAGCTCGAGAAGTACGGCCTCGTGCACGACAACGAGGAGTACAAGGTCGCCAACGAGTTCCGCTCGTCGATGAACATCAAGGCGCCGAGCGTGCTCGTGAAGACGGGCAAGCTCTCGGGCGGCAACCAGCAGAAGGTCGTGCTGTCGAAGTGGATCTACGCCGACCCCGACGTGCTCATCCTCGATGAGCCCACCCGCGGCATCGACGTGGGTGCGAAGTACGAGATCTACTCGATCATCAACCGACTGGCAGCAGCGGGGAAGGGCATCATCGTGATCTCCTCCGAGCTGCCGGAGCTCCTCGGCATCTGCGACCGCGTGTACGCCCTCTCCGAGGGGCGCATCACGGGAGAGCTGCCCGTCGAGGAGGCCACGCCCGAAGCAATGCTGAAGCTCATGACCATGGAAAAGCCCCGCTAGCGCCGGCGCCAGCGGATCACACCAGGAGACATCATGTCGAATCCGAATCCCCCCGTCACCGAGGAAACCCACGCGGCCGGCGGCAACATCAACCCCGTCGACAACAAGTTCACCGAGCGCCTGAGCCACGTGCTCGCCGACCTCGGCAAGAACGGCATCTTCATCGCCCTCATCGCGGTCGTGGTGCTGTTCTCGTTCCTCACCAACGGCATCCTGCTGCGCCCCCAGAACATCTCCAACCTCGTCGTGCAGAACGGGTACATCCTCGTGCTCGCGATCGGCATGGTGATGGTCATCATCGCCGGCCACATCGACCTGTCGGTCGGTTCGGTCGCCGCGTTCGTGGGTGCGTGCTCCGGCGTGTTCGCCGTGCAGTGGGGACTGCCGTGGTGGCTGTCCGTCATCCTCTCGCTCGTCATCGGCGCACTCGTCGGCGTGTGGCAGGGCTTCTGGATCGCGTTCGTGGGCATCCCAGCCTTCATCGTGACGTTGGCGGGCATGCTCATCTTCCGCGGCCTCGCGCTCGTGGTGCTGGGCAACGCGAACATCGGCTCGTTCCCCACCGAGTACCGCGCACTGGGCAACGGCTTCCTCACGAACCTGTTCGGCGAGTTCGAGCTCGACCCGCTCACCCTCGGCGTCGGCGCCATCGCGATCATCGCGCTCATCGTGCAGCAGGTGCGCACCCGTCGCGGCCGCCAGAAGTACGGCCAGGACGTCGAGCCCATGGCCTGGTTCATCACCAAGCTCGTGCTCATCTCGGCGGCGATCGGCTTCTTCGCCTACTCGCTCGCGTCGTACAAGGGCATCCCGATCACGCTGATCATCCTCGCGGTGCTCATCCTCGTGTACGGCATCGTGATGAACCGCACGGTGTTCGGCCGCCACATCTACGCGATCGGCGGCAACCGCCACGCGGCCGAGCTCTCGGGCATCAAGACGCGTCGCGTCGACTTCTGGCTCTTCGTCAACATGGGCACCCTCGCGGCGCTCGCCGGCCTGATCTTCACCGCGCGACTGAACCTCGCGGGCCCGAAGGCCGGTGACGGGTTCGAGCTCGAGGCGATCTCGGCGGCGTTCATCGGCGGCGCGGCCGTGCAGGGCGGCGTCGGCACGATCGGCGGCGCCATCATCGGTGGCCTGATCATCGGCGTGCTGAACAACGGCATGTCGATCATGGGCATCGGCATCGAGTGGCAGCAGGTCGTCAAGGGCATGGTGCTGCTGCTCGCGGTCGCGTTCGACGTGTACAACCGTCGTCGTTCGGGCAGCTGACCCGCGGCATCCGCAGTTCCGAATCCTGGTCCGAAGGGGCCCTCGCCGGTAGGCGGGGGCCCCTTCGGGGTTTCCGGATGCCGCTTGCAGCCGAGCTTCGTTAGCGCTAACATCAGGGTGGCCGTTAGCGCTAACGAACCTCTCGTCGAAGGAGACTGCATGGCTGCCCCCGAGTACGCGCCCGAGGTCGAGGCGGCCATCGCACAGGTGCGGCACGACGTCGCGCGGCTGCACGGCGAGCTCACCCGCTACGGATTGGTCGTATGGACCGGCGGCAACGTGTCGGGTCGCGTGCCCGGTGCCGACCTGTTCGTGATCAAGCCGTCGGGCGTCAGCTACGACGACCTCGCCCCCGAGAACATGATCCTCTGCGACCTCGACGGCGACGTGATCCCGGGCACGCCCGGGTCGGAGCGCAGCCCGTCGAGTGACACGGCGGCGCACGCCTACGTCTACCGCAACATGCCCGAGGTCGGCGGGGTCGTGCACACCCACTCGACGTTCGCCGTCGCCTGGGCGGCGCGCGGCGAGGCGATCCCGTGCGTGATCACGGCGATGGCCGATGAGTTCGGCGGGCCGATCCCGGTGGGTCCGTTCGCGATCATCGGCGACGACTCGATCGGCCGTGGCATCGTCGAGACCCTCTCGGGCCACCGCTCCCGCGCGGTGCTCATGCGGAACCACGGGCCGTTCACCATCGGCACCGATGCGAAGGACGCGGTCAAGGCCGCGGTGATGGTCGAGGATGTCGCGCGCACGGTGCACTTCGCACGCGAGGCGGGGCCGCTGATCCCGATCCCGCAGGAGTCGATCGACCGCCTCTTCGACCGGTACCAGAACGTGTACGGCCAGAGCGGGGACGCTCGGGTCTCGACGGGCTCGACCGGCACGGAGGGCGGCTCGACCGGCACGGAGGGCGGCTCGACCGGCACGGACGCAGAGAGCGGAGACGCAGGGCGATGAGCGACAACACGAATCAGCAGGGCGCGGCCGACGGCGGCGCGCGCGCGGCGATCCTCGAGGGGCGCACGTCGCTCGGCATCGAGTTCGGCTCGACCCGCATCAAGGCCTGCCTCGTCGGCGCGGATCCGACCGTGGTGCTCGCCGTGGGCAGCCACGAGTGGGAGAACCGGTTCGAGGGCCGCGTCTGGACCTACTCGCTCGACGACGTCTGGTCGGGACTGCAGGCGGCGTACGCCGACCTCGTCGCCGACCTGCGTCGCCGCTACGACGTCGAGCCGCAGACCTTCGGCGCGATCGGCGTCTCGGCGATGATGCACGGCTACCTCGCGTTCGACGCGAGCGACGAGCTGCTCGTGCCGTTCCGCACGTGGCGCAACACGTCGACGGGTGCGGCCGCCGCGGAGCTCAGCGAGCGCTTCGGCCTCAACATCCCGCTGCGCTGGTCGATCGCCCACCTGCACCAGGCGATCCTCGACGAGGAGCCGCACGTTCCGCAGCTCGACTTCGTGACCACCCTCGCCGGCTACGTGCACTGGCGGCTCACGGGCCGCAAGGTGCTCGGCGTCGGCGATGCCTCGGGGATGTTCCCGATCTCCGCCGCGACGCACGACTACGACGCGCGACTGCTCGCCGTGTACGACGGGCTCGTCGCCGATCGCGCACCGGGCCTGCGCGTCGCCGAGCTGCTCCCCGAGGTGCTTCCGGCGGGCCGGCGTGCAGGCGAGCTCACCGCCGAGGGCGCCGCGCTCCTCGACCCGACCGGTGCGCTGCAGCCCGGCATCCCGCTGTGCCCGCCCGAGGGCGACGCCGGCACGGGCATGGTCGCGACCAACTCGGTCGCCCCGCGCACCGGCAACGTCAGCGCCGGCACGAGCATCTTCGCGATGGTCGTGCTCGAGCACCCGCTCGCGAGCGCCCACCACGAACTCGACCTGGTCACGACGCCGGCGGGCGATCCGGTGGCCATGGTGCACTGCAACAACGGCGCGAGCGAGCTCGCCGCGTGGGCGGGCGTGTTCGGGCAGTTCGCCGCGGCATCCGGAGCCCGGCTCGACGGCGACGCCGTGTTCGAGGTGCTCTTCCGGGCGGCCCTCGACGGCGAGGCGGACGCGGGCGGGCTGCTCGCGTACAACCACCTCGCGGGGGAGCCCATCGCGGGACTCGTCGAGGGGCGGCCGCTCGTCGTGCGCACACCCGACAGTCGCCTCACGCTCGCGAACTTCATGCGCGCCCAGCTCTACGGCGTGTTCGGCACCCTCGCCCTCGGCATGCGCGTGCTCGACGGCGAGGGCGTCGAGCTCGACCGCATGTTCGCGCACGGCGGCATCTTCCGCACCGCGGGCGTCGCGCAGCGGCTGCTGGCCGGCGCGCTCGATGCGCCCGTCGCCGTCGGCGAGACGGCGTCGGAAGGCGGGGCCTGGGGCATCGCCGTGCTGGCGTCGTACCTGTCGGAGGCCGCCGAGGTCGACCTCGGCGACTACCTGAACGAGCGCGTGTTCGCGAACGCCCCGTTCGACGTGGTCGACCCCGTCGCAGCCGACGTGGCCGGGTTCTCCGCGTTCCTCGACCGCTACCGGGCCGGCCTCGCCGCCGAGGCGGCAGCCGTCGACGCCCTCTGACCGAGCGCCCCCCGACTCACCGAACTGCTTCATCGAACATCGCACCAGGGAGACAGACATGACCCGCACGCCCCTCCAGACGAGCCTCGACCAGTACGAGGTCTGGTTCCTCACCGGCAGCCAGCACCTGTACGGCCCCGAGACGCTGAAGCAGGTCGCCGACCAGTCGCGCCAGGTCGCCGAGACGCTCGACGCGGCATCCGACGTGCCCGTGAAGGTCGTGTGGATGCCGGTGCTCACCGACTCCGACGCGATCAAGCGCGTGGCCCTCGAGGCCAACGCCGCCGACAACGTGATCGGCCTCGTCGCGTGGATGCACACCTTCAGCCCCGCGAAGATGTGGATCGCCGGCCTCGACGCGCTGCAGAAGCCGCTCGCCCACCTGCACACGCAGGCCAACGTCGAGCTGCCGTGGGGCGAGATCGACTTCGACTTCATGAACCTGAACCAGGCCGCACACGGCGACCGCGAGTTCGGCTACATCCAGACGCGCCTCGGCGTTCCGCGCAAGACGATCGTGGGCCACGCGAGCGACCCGCGCGTGCAGCAGGAGCTCGGCACATGGCAGCGCGCCGCGGCCGGCCTCGCGGCATCCCGCAGCCTGAAGCTCGCCCGCTTCGGCGACAACATGCGCTACGTCGCCGTGACCGAGGGCGACAAGACCGAGGCGGAGCTGCGCTTCGGCGTGCAGGTCAACACGTGGGGCGTGAACGAGCTCGCCGAGGCGGTGGCCGCGGCATCCGACGCCGAGGTCGACCTGCTCGTCGCCGAGTACGAGGACCTCTACGAGGTGGTGCCCGAGCTGCGGAAGGGCGGCGACCGCCACCAGTCGCTGCGCGACGGCGCCGCGATCGAGCTCGGCCTGCGCTCGTTCCTCGAGGAGGGCGGCTTCGGCGCGTTCACCACCTCGTTCGAGGACCTCGGCGCACTGAAGCAGCTGCCGGGCCTCGCGGTGCAGCGGCTCATGGCCGAGGGCTACGGCTTCGGCGCCGAGGGCGACTGGAAGACCGCGATCCTCGTACGCGTCGCGAACGTCATGGGCGCGGGCCTGCCCGGCGGCGCGAGCCTCATGGAGGACTACACCTACGACCTCACGCCCGGCGACGAGCTCATCCTCGGCGCGCACATGCTCGAGGTGTCGCCGTCGCTCACCACCGCGAAGCCGACGCTCGAGATCCACCCGCTCGGCATCGGCGGCAAGGAGGACCCCGTGCGCCTCGTGTTCACGGCCGATCCCGGCCCCGCCGTCGTCGTCGCGATGAGCGACATGCGCGACCGCTTCCGGCTCACGGCGAACGTCGTCGAGAACGTCGAGCTGCGGCATCCGCTGCCCAAGCTCCCCGTGGGCCGGGCCGTGTGGAAGCCCGCCCCCGACTTCCAGACGAGCGCCGCCGCGTGGCTCACCGCGGGCGCCGCGCACCACACGGTCATGTCGACCGCCGTGGGCGTCGACGTGTTCCGCGACTTCGCCGACATGGCCAAGGCCGAGCTCCTCGTCATCGACGAGGACACCACCCTGCCCGGTTTCCAGCGGGAGGTGCGCTGGAACCAGGCGTACTACCGCCTGGCGCAGGGGTTCTGAGCGAGCAGCGGGTTCCGATGACCGAGACGGATGCCGCGAGCCGGCGGGGTTCCCCGGCCGGGGCATCCGTCGCGCCGGGGGAGCCGGGGGCATCCCCCGGCGGCCCGGACGCGTCGGCGGCCCCGAGCGTGCCGGCCGCCGCGACCCCGCCGACCGTCCCGACCCCGCCGACCGGCGTGCCCACGATGTTCGACGTCGCCGAACGCGCCGGCGTCTCGCACCAGACCGTCTCGCGCGTGCTCAACGGACTCACGGGGGTCGCCGCCGCCACCAAGGAGCGCGTCGAGCAGGCGATCGCCGAGCTCAACTACACCCCGTCGCCCACGGCCCGCGCCATGGCGAAGCGGCGCAGCGGCTCGATCGGACTCATCCAGGCGGGCCGGCCCGACTACGGGCCGTCGAACGCCGCGCTCGGGTTCAACGAGGCGGCTCGCGAGGCGGGCTACGTCGTCTCGCAGGTGAGCATGCGCGCGCTCGACGCCGATGCCCTCACCCAGGCCGTGCACCGACTGGTGCTGCAGCGGGTCGAGGCGATCGTGCTCATCTCGGGCGAGCGCGACGGCGTCGAGGTCATCCGCGGTATCGATGCGGGCGTGCCGCTCGTCGCGGTCGCCTCCGAGGAGGAGCCCGGCCTGCACCGGGCCGCGATCGACCAGTACGCCGGCGCGCGGCTCGCGACCGAGCACCTCATCGGACTCGGGCATCGTGAGATCCGCCACATCACGGGGCCGCCGGACTCGATGGATGCCGCGGAGCGGCGCCGCGGCTGGGCCGACGCGCTGCGGGCGCACGGCCTCGAGGCGCGGCATCCGCTCGTGGGCGACTGGCTCGCGGCATCGGGCGACGCCGCCGGACGGGAGCTGCTGGCCGACCGTGCCGCCACCGCCGTGTTCGTCGGGAACGACCAGATGGCGCTCGGGCTGCTGCACGCGTGCGCCGAGGCGGGCGTGCGGGTGCCCGAGGAGCTCAGCGTGGTCGGCTTCGACGACATCCCCGAGGCGGCGTACTTCACCCCGCCGCTCACGACCGTGCGCCAGGATTTCGACGCGCTCGGCCGCGACGTGATGGCGACCGTGCTCGACGTGCTCCGCGACGAGCGGTCGGCGGTCGACCGCACGTCGCGCGTGCCCGAGCTCGTGGTGCGGGCGAGCGCGGCGCGCCTGCGTGACTGAACGCGGCACGCCGGCGTGACTGAACGCCGCACGCCGGGCGCCGAGACATCCGCTCGTCAGGCGGCCGAGTAGTCCGGCAGCTGCTGCAGGGTCCAGCGGTTGCCGTCGGGGTCGCGCAGGGTGATGAACCGGCCCCACGCCTGCTCGTCGACGCCCTCGGCCTCGACGCCCTTCGCGCGCAGTTCGGCGAGCACGGCGTCGGCGTCGGGGATGACCACCTGGATCACGTCGAGGCTGCCGGGTTCGAGCGTGCCGCCGAGGCCCTCGCCGATCGCGATCGAGCACGCCGACCCGGGCGGGGTGAGCTGCACGAACCGCAGCTCGTCGCTCACGCGCTGGTCGTGGTCGGCGTTGAATCCGAGCTTGTCGACGTAGAACTCCTTCGCGCGGTCGACGTCCGTGACGGGCACGAAGATGAGCTCGATCTTCCAGTCCATGATGTTCTCCTCGGTTCGGGGCGAGTCGCGTCATCCGACCGCCATGGGGCCAGTCTCGTCAAGATTGCGGTCAGGTTCCGTCCGCATTCGAGATCGGATGCCGCGGACTTCGCCGGCTTCGCCAAGCGACCGCCCCGGCCGCCCGCGGGGTGACGCCGCCGCATCCGTTTGCGAGGATGGGCGCATGACTTCGCTGCACATCACGGGGGACGCCGCTGCCGACGAACTGCTCTCGAGCGACGCGTTCGCGCTGCTCACGGGCATGCTGCTCGACCAGCAGGTGCCGATGGAGACCGCGTTCGCGGGGCCGGAGAAGATCCGCGAGCGCGTCGGATCGATCGACCCCGCAACGATCGCCGGCTACGAGCCCGACGCGCTCGTCGAGGTGTTCAGGCAGACACCCGCGGTGCACCGCTATCCGGGATCGATGGCGGGGCGCGTGCAGGCGCTCGCCGCGGCCGTGCGCGACGACTGGGGCGGCGACGCCGCCGCGATCTGGACGCAGGGCGACCCCGACGGCGCCGAGGTGCTGAAGCGGCTCAAGGCGCTGCCCGGGTTCGGCGAGCAGAAGGCGAAGATCTTCCTCGCGCTGCTCGGCAAGCAGTGCGGACTCGAGGCGCCGGGCTGGCGCGCGGCCGCGGGGCACTACGGCGAGGAGGGCTCGCACTACTCCGTCGCCGACATCGTCGACCCCGATTCGCTCACGAAGGTGCGCGCGACGAAGCAGGCCGCGAAGGCGGCGGCGAAGGCCGCGAAGTAGGAGCGGCCCGCCGGTCGAGGAGCGCCGAAGGCGCCCGCCGGTCGAGTAGCGCCGAAGGCGCGTATCGAGACCTCCCGCCGGTCGAGCAGCGCCGAAGTCGCCCGCCGGTCGAGTAGCGCCGAAGGCGCGTATCGAGACCTCCCAGCGGGCAGCCGGGTCTCGATACGCCGCTCCGCGGCTACTCGACCAGCGGATGTCGACAGCGGGTCTCGATACGCCGCTCCGCGGCTACTCGACCAGCGGATGCCGCGCTACTCGCCCGACCGCTGCGCGCGATCGTGCCAGGCGCGCGCGGTCGCATCGAGCAGCGCCGCCCAATCCGTGGGCTCGATGCCGAACGTCTCGGTCGTCTCGCTCGCGTCGACGACGAACGGCCGCTCGAACTGGTAGACCACACCCGCCACCTCGCGGAGGAGCGGCACGACGGTCCCGGCTGCCGAGAGCGCCCTGCGCGGCATCCGTCGCAGTCGCGGCTTGCCGGCGTCGACCCGACGGCCCAGCTCGCGGAGCACCTCGCGCACGCTCGCGGGCGGGTTCGACGGGACGAGCCACGCAGACCCCCACGCGCGCTCGTCGCGGCCGAGTGCGGCGAGCGTCGCCGCGATGTCGTCGACGGCCGTCCATGAGTGCGGTTGATCGGGGTCGCCGAAGACGAGCGCGGACTTGCCGACGAGCGTTGCGGCCGCGTATCTGGGGAGCAATCCGTTCGACTGCGGCGCCGTCGGACCGAGGTAGTCGGAGGCGCGCGCCTCCGTCACCCGCACTCGTCCGGCCCGGTGCGCGGCGAGCGCGTCGTGCCACATGCGTGCGCGCAGCGCCCCCTTGTGGTCCGACGGATGCAGCGGGGTGTCGCGCCGCATGGGCCCGTCGACGGGACCGTAGCCGTAGAGGTTGCCGAGCGTGACGAGCACGGCGCCGGATGCCTCGGCGGCATGCAGGATCGACGCCGCGAGCGGCGGCCACACGCGTTCCCACTGCGGGTACGCGCCGGGGTTCGCGCAGTTGTACACGACGGCGCTGCCGCGGGCGGCCTCGGCCAGGCGATCGGGATCGCTCGCGTCGAGCGCGATCCGTTCGATGCGATCATGCTCGGGGCCGCGGCCGGAACGGGTGGCCACGCGCACCGGTTCGCCGGCCTCTGCGAGTCGCAGAGCGAGTGCAGTCCCCACGGGTCCGGCGCCGATCACGAGGTGGGTCTGCAGAGTCATGCTGCGCATTCTGCCGCAGTCGGCTCGCCACCGCGTGAACCGCGTCGCGGAGCGCGACGTGGCCGCCGCGCTCTGCCGAACAGGCCGCGCCTTGCCGAGCGATGGGGCGCAACTCCGGATCGGGCGTGGAGCCTCCGCGTGTCGGAGTCTGAGGCGCGGCGAGTCGTCGGCTTTGTCCGGAGTTGCGTGCGGCCAGAGCACGGCGGCAGGGGGCGGCGCGGGCGTCGGAACCGACGACTGGCGACCGTTCGATGCCAGGCTCCATGCCGCGAGCGTCGCGAGACGGAAGGATGAGCGCTCACATTCGAGGGATGGACGCGACCTGTGCAAGGACGGCTTCCGGCCCTGCCGGCGTTCGCTGAGACGGCTCGCCGGGGAAGAATGGCCTGTCAGACACCCAGAACGGTGCGGCGGCGGAGCCGTGATGCATCCGTTACCGAATTGCCACTTGTGAGCGCTCACAAGTGAGCGCTAACATCCTGAATGCGGCCAGGATGGACTGGCTGCCCGGCGCACCAGACAACGCAGCACCACAGACACCGCCGGCACCACTGAACAAGGAGGTTCACGCTGATGAAGAAGCTCATCGGAATCGCAGCCGCCGGCGCGATGCTCGTCGCGCTCGCCGGATGCTCGGGCACCAGCGCCGCGAGCGACGGGCCCAAGCCGCTCGACGAACTCGTCGTCGGGTTCGCGCAGGTCGGCGCGGAGTCGGGCTGGCGCACCGCCAACACGAAGGACATCCAGGCGGCCTTCGAGGACGCGGGCATCGAGCTCAAGTTCTCCGACGCGCAGCAGAAGCAGGAGAACCAGATCAAGGCGATCCGCTCCTACATCCAGCAGCAGGTCGACGTGATCGCGTTCTCGCCCGTCGTCGAGACCGGCTGGGACGCCGTGCTCAACGAGGCCAAGGCCGCGGGCATCCCCGTCGTGCTCACCGACCGCGCCGTCGACTCGGCCGACGACTCGCTCTACGTGAGCTTCCTCGGCTCCGACTTCATCGAGGAGGGCAAGAAGGCCGGCCAGTGGGTGCTCGACGAGTACGCCGACGCGACCGAGCCCGTCAAGATCATCCAGCTCGAGGGCACGACGGGCGCCGCTCCGGCGATCGACCGGGCCGAGGGCTTCGCCGACGTGATCTCCGAGAACCCCAACCTCGAGGTCGTCGCGAGCCAGACCGGTGACTTCACCCGCGCCGGCGGCAAGCAGGTCACCGAGGCGCTGCTGAAGTCGAACCCCGACGTCGACCTCATCTACGCGCACAACGACGACATGGGTCTCGGCGCGATCGAGGCGATCGAGGCGGCCGGCCTGGTTCCGGGCAAGGACATCAAGATCGTCACGGTCGACGCCGTGCACGACGGCATGCAGGCCCTCGCCGACGGCAAGATCAACTTCATCGTCGAGTGCTCGCCGCTGCTCGGCAAGCAGCTGATCGATATCGTGAAGCAGATCAACGACGGTGAGACGCCCGAGAAGCGCATCATCACCGACGAGACGACCTTCACGCAGGAGCAGGCGATCGAGGCGCTGCCCACTCGCCAGTACTGACCCCGACGGGCGGGCCGCGTGGAGCGGCCCGCCCCTCGGCAGCGGGTGCGCGGCAGTCCACGCCGCGCACCCGCACTCCCCGCTCCGCCCGGCTCCACCCCGCACCACCCGCCCGACGACTCGATGGAGAGCATCGTGACCCACCACACCGACCCGGCCGCCCCGGTCGTCGAGATGCGCGGCATCTCGATCAGCTTCCCGGGCGTGAAGGCGCTCGACGGCGTCGACTTCCGCATGTTCCCCGGCGAGGTGCACTCGCTCATGGGCGAGAACGGCGCCGGCAAGTCCACGCTCATCAAGGCGCTCACGGGCGTCTACCTCATCGACTCCGGCACCATCGCGCTCGCCGGCGAGCAGGTCGCGTTCAGCGGCCCCGCCCAGGCGCAGGCCGCGGGCATCTCGACCGTGTACCAGGAGGTCAACCTCCTGCCCAACCTCTCGGTCGCCGAGAACATCATGCTCGGCCGTGAACCCCGCCGCTTCGGCGCGATCGACTGGCGCGCGATGCGGCGCCGCTCCGCCGAGCTGCTCGCGGGCCTCAACCTCGACATCGACCCCGGATCGCTCCTTGGCGATCACTCGCTCGCCGTGCAGCAGCTCATCGCGATCGCGCGGGCGATCGACGTGCAGGCGAAGGTCCTCATCCTCGACGAGCCCACTTCGAGCCTCGACACCGACGAGGTCGCGGAGCTCTTCCGCGTCATCCGCTCGCTCAAGGAGCAGGGCGTCGCGATCCTCTTCGTCTCGCACTTCCTCGACCAGGTGTACGAGATCTGCGACCGCCTCACGGTGCTTCGCAACGGCAAGCTCGTGGGGGAGTACCTCGTCGAGGAGCTGCTGCGCATCGACCTCGTGCAGAAGATGATCGGCAAGGAGCTCACCACACTCGACGACCTCGAGCAGCGCGCCCGCTCGGTCGTCGTCGACGAGTCGGATGCCGCGCTCTTCGTCAATGCCGCCAAGCTCGGCCGTCGCGGGGCGATCCACCCCGCCGACCTGCCGATCGCGGCGGGCGAGGTCGTGGGCCTCGCGGGCCTGCTCGGATCGGGCCGCACCGAGTTCGCCCGCCTCCTCGGCGGCATCGACCGCGCCGACACCGGCGAGCTCACGGTGCGCGGCAAGGCGATCAAGCTCCGCACGCCCCGCCAGGCCATCTCGCACCGCATCGCGTTCTCGAGCGAGAACCGACGCGACGAGGGCATCGTCGGCGACCTCACCGTGCGCGACAACATCGTGCTCGCCCTGCAGGCCGATCGCGGCTGGTTCCGCCCGATCCCCAAGAGGAAACAGGACGAGCTCGCGCAGAGCTACATCCAAGCCCTCAACATCCGGCCCGGCAACCCCGACGCGCTCGTGCGCAACCTGTCGGGCGGCAACCAGCAGAAGGTGCTGCTCGCCAGATGGCTCGCGATCGCACCCCGGCTGCTCATCCTCGACGAGCCGACGCGCGGCATCGACATCGGCGCGAAGGCCGAGATCCAGAAGCTCGTCTTCACCCTCGCCGAGAACGGCATGAGCGTGCTGTTCATCTCCGCCGAGCTCGAGGAGGTGCTGCGCCTCAGCCACCGCATCGTCGTGCTGCGCGACCGGCACGTCGTGGCCGACCTCGAGAACGACGGCCTCACGGTCGACTCGCTGCTCGCCCTCATCGCCGACGGCTCGGTCTCGGTCGAAGAGCCGGGCGAGGCGGATGCCGCGGCGCCGGCCGTGACCGCAGGCGCCGCCGTCGCGGCATCCGCCACCGCACCCGCCCCACCCACCGCACCCACCACCGACGAAACCGAAGGAGGCCGCCGATGAGCGCCGTGATCGCCCGGCTCGTCGCGAGCCGACTGTTCTGGCCGGTCGTGATGCTGCTCGCGCTGTTCGCGATCAACCTGATCGCGTTCCCCGGATTCTTCGCCGTGACCGTGCGCGACGGGCACCTGTTCGGCAGCCTCATCGACATCCTGCGCAACGGTGCGCCGACGCTCATCATCGCGGTGGGCATGACGCTCGTGATCGCGACGCGTGGCATCGACCTCTCGGTCGGCGCGGTCGCCGCGATCTCGGGGGCGGTCGCGTGCTCGATCATCCTCGGCTCGCCCGAGCCGGGCAGCCTCGCGACGGTCGCGGTCGCGGTCACCGTGGCGCTGCTCATCTCGCTCGTGCTCGGCGTGTGGAACGGGTTCCTCGTGGCGGTGCTCGGCATCCAGCCGATCATCGCGACCCTCATCCTCATGACCGCGGGCCGCGGCGTGGCGATGCTCATCACCGAGGGGCAGATCCTCACGGTGAACAGCCCGCCGTTCAAGTTCCTCGGCTCGGGGTTCTGGTTCGGCATCCCGATCGCGGTCATCGTCGCGGCCGTCGTGTTCGGCGCCGCGGCGCTCATCACCCGGCGCACGGCGCTCGGCATGTTCATCGAGTCGGTCGGCATCAACCCCGAGGCGAGCCGCCAGGCGGGCGTGCGGGCACGCGGGCTGCTCATCGCGGTCTACACGTTCTGCGCGTTCTGCGCGGCGATCGCGGGGCTCATCCTCACCGCGAACACGGCGGCCGCCGACGCGAACAACACGGGCCTGTTCATCGAGCTCGACGCGATCCTCGCGGTCGTCATCGGCGGCACCTCGCTCGCCGGCGGTCGTTACTCGCTCGTCGGCACGCTCGTGGGCGCGCTCGTCATCCAGACGCTCGTGACCACGGTGTACACGGTGGGCATCCCGCCGATCGCCACGATGGTGTTCAAGGCCGCGGTCGTGACGATCGTCTGCCTGCTGCAGTCGCCCACCACTGCCGAGGCGCTGCGCGACTTCCGTCGACGACTCGGCCTCCGAGCCGGAAAGGGGGTCGTGGCATCATGACGAAGCTCCTCGATGCGCCGGCGTCGCCCGCACGCCCCTCCCGTCCCGGCCGCGCCGGCCGCGGCGCAAGCGGCGGAGGCCCGACCGGCCCCGGCCGGACGCCGCTCTCCGCACGCGGGATCGCCACCGGCATCCGGAACCTGCTCACGAGCCCGAAGTACGGACCGGTGACGGTCACGGCGATCCTGTTCGTCGCGATCTTCATCGTCGGCGGGGTGCGCTACCGCGGGTTCTTCTCGGGGCAGGTGTTCCTCAACCTGCTCGTCGACAACTCGTACCTCATCGTGCTCGCGGTCGGCATGACGTTCGTGATCCTCACGGGCGGCATCGACCTCTCGGTCGGCGCCGTCGTGGCGCTCAGCGGCATGATCGCCGCGAGCCTGCTGCAGACGGGCTGGTCGCCCGGGGTCGTCATCCCGCTCATCCTCGTGCTCACGAGCGTGCTCGGGCTGCTCGTCGGCCTCATGATCCACGTGTTCAAGGTGCAGCCGTTCATCGCGACGCTCGCGGCGATGTTCCTCGCCCGCGGCCTCTGCTACGTGATCAGCCAGAACTCGATCTCGATCACGGATGCCACGTTCGTGGAGCTCGCGGTCGCCCGCATCCCGCTCGGCGGCAACCTGTCGATCACGCCGAGCGTGGTCATCGCCCTGGTGGTCGTGGCGATCGCCGTGTGGGTGCTGCACGCGACCCGGTTCGGCCGCACGGTGTACGCGATCGGCGGCGGCGAGCACAGCGGCCTGCTCATGGGCCTGCCGGTGGCGCGCACCAAGGTGCTCGTCTACGTGATCTCGGGCTTCTGCTCGGGCCTGGCCGGGGTGCTCTTCACCTTCTACACGCTCTCGGGCTACCCGCTCACGGCGATCGGCACCGAGCTCGACGCGATCGCCGCGGTCGTCATCGGCGGCACCCTGCTCACCGGCGGGTACGGCTTCGTGCTGGGTTCGGTGCTCGGCGTGCTCGTGCTCGGCGTGATCCAGACGATCATCACCTTCGAGGGCACGCTCTCGTCGTGGTGGACGAAGATCTTCATCGGCGCCCTGCTGCTCGTGTTCATCCTGCAGAAGGTGCTCACCGCCCGGAGGCGCTGAGCAGGCCCCCGGGGCCCGCGCGTGCGGTGGCGTGGCGCGGGCACCCGGAGGGCCGAACATCCCGGCCCCACCCGGCGCCGGGCGTGATAATCGAGGGAACGAGCGCGCCGACGGCGCGGGGCAGGAGCCAGGCAGCGAGTGAGCGACCGGGACGACAAGGCACGCGTCGCGACCATCTTCGATGTCGCGCGCCTCGCGGGCGTGTCGCATCAGACCGTCTCGCGGGTGCTCAACGACCTGCCGAACGTGCGTCCGGCCACCCGTGCCCGGGTCGAGCAGGCCATCAAGCAGCTGCGCTACGTCCCGTCGCCCGCCGCTCGCGCGCTCGTCACGCGCCGTACCCGCACCCTGGGACTCATCGTCACGGGCGCGCCCGACTACGGTCCGTCGAGCACGGCGCTGCACTTCAACGAGGCGGCGCGCGACGCCCGCTACTCGGTCATCACCGCGAGCATGCTCGAGACGGATGCCGCGAGCATGCGCTCCGCCGCCGAGCTCCTCGTGCGCCAGAACGTCGAGGCGATCGTGCTGATCGCGGCGCAGCGGGCGGCGCTCGACGCGCTCGACGGCGTGGAACTCGGCGTGCCGATCGTGGCCGTGGCATCCGAGGATCGTGGCGGCATGCACCGCGTCTGGCTCGACCAGTACGCGGGTGCGCGCCTCGCGGTAGAGCACCTCATCGGCCTCGGCCACCGCGAGATCCGGCATGTCGCGGGCCCTACGAACGCGATGGATGCCGCGGAGCGGGTGCGCGGCTGGTCCGCCTCGCTCGGCGAGCACGGCCTGCCCGCGCGCGAGCCGCTCGTGGGGGACTGGTCGCCCGGCAGCGGCTACGTGCACGGCCGTGCGCTCGCCCAGGACACCGAGATGACGGCGGTGTTCGTCTCGAACGACCAGATGGCGCTCGGCGTGATGCACGCGCTCGCCGAGGCGGGGCTCTCGGTGCCGGGCGACGTGAGCATCGTGGGGTTCGACGACATCCCCGAGTCCGCCTACTTCGCGCCCCCGCTCACCACGGTGCGACAGGACTTCGACGGGCTCGGCCGCGACGCGATGGCGGGCGTGCTCGCCGTGCTGGGCGACGACGACCGCCTCGTGCCGACGCCGCGCGTGCCCGACCTCGTGGTGCGCGTGAGCACGGCGGCGCCGAGCCGCGACCGCGTCGCCATCTCGTCCTGACGCGCGATCGCGTCGGCCGTCCTCAGCTCGCGTCGAGCTCGCGCGACTCGGTGAGCCGCTGCAGCACCCGGGAGGACGCGCTCGCGATCGCCTGCTTCTCGTCGGGTTCGAGCAGGTCGAGGAAGAGGGCGCGGATCGCGAGCGCGTGATCGCGCATCGCGCCGAGGAGCGCCCGGCGGCCGGCGCGGGTGAGCACCACGAGCGAGCCACGCCCATCGGTGTCGCACTCGATGCGCTCGACGAGCCCGCGACTGACCATGCGGGTGAGCTGGTGCGAGACCCGGCTCTTCTCCCATCCGATGAGCTCACCGAGCGCGCCCGGGCGCAGCTGCCGCTCGGGCGCCTTGAACAGCGTGAGCAGCACCGCGTAGTCGGCCTGCGAGATGCCGGCGTCGCGCTGGAGGCGCCGGTCGAGCTCACGCGCGAGCTCGGCGTGCATCGCGACGAACCCGTCGAAGAGCGCCCATTCGGCCGCGCCGACCTCGGACACCTCGGTCGTGGACATGCGTCGAGCCTATCCGGAATGTAGTTGACGTGTCATCTGTTCTGATTATGATGACGTGTCAACTACATCGTTCGAAAGGGGACTCCACATGTCCGCAGTGAGGATCGGCATCATCATCGGCAGCACGCGGCCCGGCCGCGTCGGCGAGCAGGTGGCTCGCTGGGTGCTCGAGCAGGCACAGACGCGCACCGACGCCGAGTTCGAGCTCGTCGACCTCGTCGACTTCGCCCTGCCGCACCTCGACGAGGCGATCCCGCCCGCGATGGGGCAGTACGCGCAGGCGCACACCAAGGCGTGGGCGGAGAAGGTCGACTCCTTCGACGGCTACATCTTCGTGACGCCCGAGTACAACCACTCCACCTCGGGCGCGCTGAAGAACGCGCTCGACTTCGTCTACGCCGAGTGGAACAACAAGGCCGCCGGGCTCGTGAGCTACGGCTCGGCGGGAGGAACGCGCGCCGCGGAGCACCTCCGGCTCATCCTCGGGGAGCTGCAGGTCGCCGACGTGCGCCAGCAGGTGTCGTTCTCCCTCATGACCGACTTCGAGGCCTACACGAAGTTCACGCCCGCCGGCTACCACGCGGGCATGCTCGCCGCCCAGCTCGACCAGCTCGTGCCGTGGGCGCTCGCGCTCCGCTCGGTGCGCGACTCGGCCGAGCTCGCCCAGGCGGCATAGCGCGGGTCATCGCGCAGGAGTGAGGTTTCTGCGCCAGAGTGCCATCGGCAATCGACCTCGGCCGCAGAAACCTCCCTCCGGCGGGGCATCCGTGCACGAAGGGGCGGCACCGGAAACCGGTGCCGCCCCTCGGGTCGCGCGCGAGCGCTACTTCGACACGGTCACGGTGAGCGGCTTGCTCACGGTGGCGCCGGCCGCGTTGCGGAACTCGACCGTGTACTCGTAGGAGCCCTTCGGCTTGCCCGTGACCTTCAGCGCGGCCGACTGGGCGTTCGGCGTCGCCGCCGCGAGCGCGCCCTGCGCCACGACCACGCCGTTCTCGAAGAACCGGTACGAAGTGGCGTTCGTGCCCCACCACAGGTTCGCCGTCACGGTGTACTTGCCGTCGCGGTCCTGGTTGTCGTGGCTCAGCACGGGCTTGCCCGGGTTGGCGTCGGTCACCTGCACGGTGAGCGACCCGGTGGGCGTGCTGCCCTTCGAATTCGTGAGCACGCCCGTGTAGACGTAGGTGCCGTTCGGGCGGCCCGTCAGGGCGATCGACGTCGTCTGCGCGGCGGGCGACGCGCCCGTGAGCCACTTCGAGCCCACCTCCACGCCGTTCTCGTAGAGGGTGAACCGGCTGCCGTTCTCGCCCCACCACAGGTTCATGGTGATGCGGTAGTCGCCGTCGAGCAGGCCCGTGTCCCAGCCGTTGTCGCTCGAGAGCTGCCCGGTGCCGGGTGCCCGCGTCGCGCCGTCGGCGGGCGCGATGTCGACCGTGAACCGGTCGGTCGCGCTCACGTTGCCCGCGACATCCACCGCCTGCACCTCCACCTCGTGCACGCCCACCTCGTCGAGTTCGAGCGTGTCGCCCGTCGTCTGCCAGGTGCCGCCGTCGAGGCGGTACTCGAGGCGATCGATGCCGGATGCCGCATCCGCCGCCTCGAGCGTCGCCGTCACGGGGGTGCCGACCCAGCCGTAGCCCGCATCGGGGTCGAGCGTGTGCCCGATGGTCGGCGCCGTGGCGTCGATGCGCACGTCGACCGCACCGGCGCTCTCCGCGACGGGAGCGCCCGCCACGACCGCGCGGTACTCGACGCGGTGCAGCCCGTCATCGGAGAGCGTGATCGGCTCGCCGTACGCCGTCCAGGCGCCGCCGTCGACGCGCGCCTCGATCGTGGCCGCGGGGCCCTCCTCGAGCGCGAGGCCGATCGTGACCGGGCCGGTGTACCAGCCGTTCGCGCCGCTCGGCGCGGCCGGGTCGACGGTCGCCGTGATCTGCGGCACCGCCACGACGATCCGCAGCTGCACCGCTGCCTGCTCGTCGGAGAGCCGCTCCTGCTCGGTCTGGTTGAAGACCGGGGCGCCGTCGACGTCCCAGGCGACGAGCGCGGCACGCGTGTGCCGGCGCGGGTCGTAGAGTCCGCCGTCGGCGGCCTCGCCCGTGTTCGACGTGTCGCCGACCGTGCGCGAGTGGTAGACGATCACGGGGTTGCCGTACTCGTCGATCGTGAACGAGTTGTGTCCGGGGCCGAACTGGCCGGGCACGTCGTCGGTCGTGAGCAGCGGGTAGCCCGACTTCGTCCACGACGCGGGGTCCATGAGGTTCGCGCCGACGTCGGCGGTGAGCAGGCCGATGCAGTACTTGTCGTCGACCGTACCGGCCGAGAACGCCACGTAGAGCCTGCCGTCGTGCTCGATCACCGCAGGGCCCTCGTCGATCGAGTCGCCGGCGTTCTTCTCCCAGGCGAACTGGGGCGACGACAGCAGGATCGACTGCGAGGTGAGCTGCGCGGGGTTCGCCGGGTCGATCTCGGCCATGCGCAGCGTCGAGCCGCCCGAGGGCTTCTCGGCCCAGATCACGTAGTGCTTGCCGCCCGACTCGAAGTGGGTCATGTCGAGCGAGAAGTTCGTGAACGCGATCGGGTCGCCGGCGGCCGCCTTCACGCTGCCGAGGCTCGTCCAGTTGGCGGGGTCGAGCGCGGCCTCGCCCGAGAACGAGTCGCCCGTGAACTTCAGCATCGCCGGGCGGATGTCCCAGACACCGCCGGTGCGGGCGGCGGTGAACAGGATGTACCAGTCGTCGCCGATCTTCGTGAGCTCCGGCGCCCAGATGTAGCGGTTCAGCGCCGGGTCGCTCGCCTCGTCCCAGATCGTGACCTCGGGTGCGGTCGCGAGGGCGTCGATCGTCTGCGCGCGGCGCAGGATCACTCGGTCGTAGCCCTCGGGGTCGCTCGCCTTCGTCATCGGGTACGAGGCCGTGAAGTAGTACCAGCCGTCGTCGCCGATCGTGACGTCGGGGTCGGCTCGGCGCTCGATGAGCGGGTCGGCGAACTCACGACGCTGCACGGTCCCGTCGACGAGGTATTCGCCGGGCTTCGACGTGTCGACGGCGGCGAGGTCGGCGGCATCCCACTCGACCGGCATGGTCGCGGTGCTGCCGCTCGAGTACTCGACCGTCGCCGTCGCCGGCAACTCGAACGCGGTACCCGCGTCGAGCGCGAGGTCGTCGAAGGCGCGTACGCCCGTGCTCGCCACGCGTCCGAGCTTGCCCGTGACGCGCTCGTACTCGGCCGCGGTGACGCCGATGCTCGCGGTGTCGAGCGAGCCCGTCGGGAAGCTGCCCGACTCGGCCGGCGGCATCCCCTCGCCCTCGGTCGCCCGCTGCGGCGGAGTGAACGAGGCGAAGTCGCCGGTGGTCACCTGGTAGGTCAGGCCGTCGGCCGTGTTGACGTAGGTGAGGCGGTAGGCGCCGATGCCGTTGTCGTAGGCCACGGCGACGCGCGCCGCCGAGTGGCTCGTCGACGTGAACCGCACGAGCCGCTCGTTCGAGTACGCGACGAGGTCGGCCGAGTCGTACACGTAGATGCGCGAACCGGCTCCGTTCTCGGTCGCGACGAGTCCGAACGCGCCGTCGGGGTGGCGGAACAGCACCGGCGCCCCGAACTTGGCCGACCCGAGCGTGGGGTAGAGCACGCCGCGTCCGTTGTTGACGGCGCTGTAGGCGATGCCCTCCACGGATGCCGCGAGGTGCAGCACGTCGGTGCGCGTCGTGTCGCCCGTCCGGATGTAGCTGCCCACGCGCCCGCGCTCCTCGGCCAGCACCGTCACGTCGAACGTGCGCGTCGACGTGAGGCCGTCGCGCGTGAACGCTGCCGTGAGCGTCACGGACGTGGCCGCCGCCTGGCGGTGGATCGCCCCGTCGCCGTCGAGCACCTCGGGCATCGACGACGACCACGCGATGTCGACGTCGCCCACGCCGCTGCGCAGCACGATCGAGTCGGCCACGTGCGTGATGCCGAGCTCGAAGCGCAGCGCCACGAGGTCGAGGTCCTTCTGCGGGGTGTCGGCGAGCACGGTGAACGCGAATGCGCGCGTGGCGGTCTGGCCGCCGAGGGTGAGCGTGGCGGTGAGGGTGACGGATGCGTCATCCGCCGCCGGTCGCGTCACGGTGCCGTCCTCGGCGATGACCCCCGCGTCGCTCGACGACCACGCGATCGCGGAGCCGTGCGCACCGAGCGCCGGCAGGTCGAGGTCGGCGGCGATGACCGACGGGCCGAGGTCGAGCGCCGCGGCATCCGCATCCACCGCGCGCTGCACCGCAGCCGGGTCGTCGACGCCCGCGAAGTACTCGCCCGCGATCTCGGCGGCGGAGCGCGCCGTCGTGTAGACCTTCACGTCGCGGATTCCGCCCTTGTAGAAGGCGTCGGGGTACGACGACTTGCCGAGGTAGGCCACGAGGTTCGAGCCGAACTGGCTCACGGTGCGTGTCGTCGCGACGGTGCCGATGAGGTCCCCGTTGAGGTACGCGGTGATCGAGCCGGGCTGGATCACGGTCGTGTAGAGCCCCCAGTCGCTCGAGGTGAGCGGGCCGGCGATGCCCTGGGCCGAGTTGGTCGGCGAGATGCCGTACTCGGTACCCCACGGCGCGCTCGCGTTGAGGCCGTTCGTGACGACCGACTTGACCCGGCCCTGGGGGTTTCGGGGGTTCAGGAGCCAGTACTGCGACGGCGTGCTCTGCGTCGTGCCGAAGAACATCGCCGAGTAGTTGCCCGCGGCGGTGTCGTTCTTGAGCCACGTCGAGATCGTGAGCGTGTCCTTGCCGTCGAACAGGCCGGTCGGCAGCTGCACGTAGGCCGCGCCGCTCGTCGATCCACCGCCGGGCAGCGTGAGCACGTCACCCGACACCGTCGCGCCGGTGCCCCGGATGACGCCGTCGTTGCCGTACGGCGACGAGTCGGGCACCCGCGTGCCGTCGACCTGCGAGAAGTCGTAGTGCAGGCGCAGGTCGCCCGTTGCCGAGAGCACGCGTATGACGGCGGTCGCCTCGAGCCCGAGCCCGGCGACCACGCCGTGCACCTGCACCTCACCGGCCTGGTCGGCGTAGCCGGCGGGCGGCTCCTCCCACGTGACGGCGATCGAGCGGCTGCTGCCGTCGGCGAACGTCACGCCGACCTTCGAGGGCAGCGTCGCCTCGGTGCCGATGGGGGTGTTCAGCCGCAGCGTCTCGGTGCCCGTCGCGTCGGGCAGGTAGGCGCCGAGCACGCGGGCGTACTCCTCGGCCGTGACCGGCAGCACGGTGCCGTGGCGCGGTGCCGGCGAGGGCAGGGTGAAGTTCGCGGGCGCCTGCCACGCGGCATCCGCCCCGAGGCCCTGCGAGTGCAGCGGGATGTACTTGCGGCCGCCGTATTCGTCGACGAGCAGGTAGTAGCCCGCGCCGTTCACATCGCCGGGGTTCGCGGCGAACACGGTCGGTCCCTCGACGGCGGCGGTGCCGGCGTCACGGCCGATGCACGTGTCCTTCAGCGCCCACGTGCCGGTGGGCGAGGTCGTCGTGGTGACGGCGCGCAGGTCGGTCGAGGTCTCCTCGATGATGTCGACGCATCCGGTGGCGTTGCCCTCGTCCTTCGTGAAGCGGTGGTACGTGTCGCCCACCTTGATCACGGTCGAGTCGATGCGGCTCACGCCGGTGTCCTGCCACACCTTCGGCTCGCTGAACGTGCGGAAGTCGCGCGTGGTCGCGTAGAGCATGCGGTTGTAGGTGCTGCCCGTGTGGTTCGGGTCGCTCTCGGCGTAGAGCTTCGAGGCCCAGAACACCACGTAGGCGCCGATCGACTCGTCGTAGTACGCCTCGGGCGCCCACGTGTTGCCGGCGGTGTCGGGGGAGACCCTCACGTGCCGCTGGTCCGACCAGTGCACGAGGTCGGTGGACTCCCACACCTCGATGTACTTCGAGCCGCTGCGCTGCGAGGCGTCCCAGCTCGTGCCGCCGCCGATCGAGAGGTCGGTGGCGATGAGGTAGAAGGTGTCGCCCTCGGGCGAGCGGATGACGAACGGATCGCGCAGGCCCGTGGTGCCCTGCGTCGAGGTGAGCACGGGGTTCGAGTCGTTGAGCGTGATCCAGTCCTGGGCGTTGTCGCCGTTGCTCGCGCCGAAGTAGATCTTCTCGCCCGCGATCGAGTCGCCCGTGAAGTAGGTGAAGAGGTACGCCTCGGGATCGACCTGCGCGGGCAGCGCGGGCACCGTCGCCGGGTAGGTCTTCTGGGCGGATGCCGCGCCCTTCGTGAAGGTCGCGGTGAGCTCCACGGATGCCGCGGCCTCGCCGTGTGCCGGCCGGTGCACGATGCCCGTGCCGTCGATGACGGCCGCGTCGGACGACGCCCAGGCGACGGTGACGCCGCCTGCGCCGGTCGTGGGGAGCGTGAGGTTGCCGCGCACGTCGTCGAGCCCGTTCACCACGAGCTTCTCGACCGCGGTGTCGACGGCCGCCTGGTCGGGGCTCGCGGCGCCCTTCACGGTCACGGGGATGACGCGGGTCTGGCTGATGGCGTCGATCGCGACGGTGGCCGTGAGGTTCACGACGGTGTCCTGCGTGGGCCGGGTCACGACGCCCGTGTCGGCGATGATCGCGGTGTCCGACGAGCTCCACGTGATGCCCGCGCGGGCGGGGCCGCGGGCGGGGAGGCTGAGGTCGGAGGTGACGGCCGACACGTCGCCGAGCGCGGACTCGACCCACGTGGCATCCGACGCCACCAGTGCCGTGTGCGAGGTGGTCGAGAGCTCGAGCACCTCGGCGGCGGCGAGCGCCCGGTTGTAGATGCGGACGTCGCGTACGACGCCCATGAAGGAGTTGTCGGCCGCGTACGCCGAGCGGCCCAGGTAGTTGCGCGTGGTGACGCCGTTGCCGATCTGCGCCGGCGTGTAGGCGACGTTGGTCTTCTGCGCGACCTGCACGCCGTTCTCGAAGAGGGTGCCCACGGTGCCGGTCTGCGTGTAGGTGAGGTGCTTCCAGGCGGCCTTCGCGAGATTCGAGCCCTTGCTCGTGACCTGCTCGTTCGACCACGCCGCGTTGCTGATCGTGGCGCGGTACGGCGTCGTGGTGGTGAAGAGGTAGCCCGTGCCCGATTGCGGGCTGCCGACCGCGAGGTTGCCGAGGTTGTACACGAAGTGGTTGCCCGTGAGCGCCGGGTCGACCCAGACGTCGAGCGACACCGTGATGCTCGCAAGGCCCGCCGTGACGTTGTCGGGGAGCTTGATGGCGTTGCCGCTGCTCGCCGCGCCGCCGCCGAAGCGGAAGCCGTTGCCGTCGAGCCAGGTGGCCGCGCCCTCGACGGTGCCGTTGCGGCCGTTGCCGCTCGCGTCCTTCGCGACCGTGCCCGTGGTCTCGTCGAGCGGGTACCACGCGACGAGCCCGTCGGTGGTGGGCGCGGCCTGCGCGCTGCTCGTCACCGCGAGTGGGGCGATGAGGGCCACCAGGGCGATGGTGAGACCGGCGAGTCTGCGGAGAACCATGGGCAACACACTCCTTCGTGCGAACGCGACGCCCCGACGGCGACGTTGTGAATGTTAGCGCTCACAGTTCGACGGCGACAAGTGCTGATTTCGGCGGGTGTCGCGAATGTGATCCCTCACATCCATGGAAGCGCTCTCAGGGTTCCCCTGGCCCTGCCGACGGCACGCCGCTCCTGGCGCCGGCCTCGCTGTGCCTCGAGATGACGCGAATGGTCGGAATGGACCGCCCATTCCGACAGGTGGCGTCAGCTCGCGCCTGGGCGGGCGGCAGGGAGGGGCGACGCCGGCAGCGGGCGCCCGCCCCGCGGCATCCGCCTCAGATGCCGGCGCGCTCGTGCAGGAAGTCGGCGATCGTCGTCGCCATGATGTGCGGCTCCCACGAGTGGTTCGCCGCCGGGATCGTGCGGTGCTCGGCGTTCGGCAGCGTCGACTCGATCGACTTCGCGGCCGTGGTCATGAGGTCGAGGGTCTCGTCGCCGGTGAGCACGAGCGTCGGCGCGATGACATGCCCCCAGAGCTCGCGGCGCGGCGCGCTCTGCGACCACGCGAGCGACTCCGCGTCGGGCTCGAGGCTCGGGCCGATGCGCACCATGATCGGCCACGACGGGCTCGCCTTCGCACCCGCGAGCCACGCCGGCGGCATGTCCTTCATGTAGTACTCGACGACCGCGTCGGGGTCGTCGCCCGCGATGCGCTCGCGCAGCCCGGCGACGAACTCCGCGCCGTCGGCGCCCAGCTCGTCGCCGAGCGGCACCTCGAAGAGCACGAGCGCGGTCACGGGCAGTCCGGCGGCCGCGGCCGCGAGCGCGATCGAGCCGCCCGACGAGTTGCCGAACAGCGCGACCCCGTCGCCGAGCTCGCCCGTGCGCTCCAGCTCGGTGACGATCGCGCGCAGGTCGGCGATCGAGTCGTCGAGGGTCATCGATGGGGCGTCGTGGCTCTCGCCGCGCCCGCGCCGGTCGTAGTTGATCACGCTGTACCCGCGGTCGGCGAGCACGCTTGCGAGCTGGCGGGTCACGGGGTCGAACGCCCGGAACTGCATCGCCCCGCCGATGAGCACGACCACCGGCCCCGTGCCCTCGCGGTCGTAGGCGATGCTCGTGCCGTCGGACGAGATGGCGGTGTGGCTCTGGCTCATGCGGTGCTCCGTGCGGTTCGGGCGCAGGTGGCGCGGTGCGTGACGGGCGTGCGGATGCCGCGGTGCGGACGCCGTCAGGCTAGCCCCGCCGAGCGACATCCGGTAGCCCTTGCGGTGCGGCGTGCGGTGGCCCCGAGCCGCGACATCCGGTAGCCCTTGCGGGCGGCCGCGACGGGCGGATGCCGCGACGAGACGGATGCCGCGGGCATGCGCCCGAGCGGCCCCGGGAAGGGGGGTCGGGGCGGGTGCGGCGACGCGCCGCGGCATCCGCCGGAATGTCGGTGGCTGGTGGCACCATGAGACTCACAACACCATATGTAGGGGTCGGCGGGGCCGGTGGTCCCAGATGTCGGTGGGGGAGCGGAGCGCGACACGCCGCGACACGCCCGGCATCCATGCACAGGTCGAAATCGCCTCACGAGGGCGAGGTGTGGATAACCCGGCTCCGAACCGCGAAAATCCGCAGGTCACGGGGGTGGCGCCCTGTGAATGAACGGTGGAGAACGCGGTGGAAAACTACACGAATGTAACTACTGCATGTTGTGGCTGTTCAGTTCGCCAGACACTAGATGTAGTATTGAAGTCCAGCAAGAACACGGGGGCGAGCTCCTCCGGAGCTCGGAGAAAACGAGGGGAACCAGAATGACGGTCACGGTCTACACCAAGCCTTCCTGCGTGCAGTGCACGGCGACCTACCGTGCCCTCGACAGCAAGGGAATCGAGTACGAGGTGCTCGACCTTTCTGCCGATGAGCAGGCACTTGCCGCGGTGAAGGAGCTCGGGTACCTGCAGGCCCCGGTCGTCATCACCGACGAAGACCACTGGTCGGGCTTCCGGCCCGACAAGATCAACGAGCTCGCCTCACGACTCGCCTGATCCGACGGGCGAAGCCGGCGAGACGGGGGTCTCGGGCGGCATCGCCCCAGGGTCTCGAGACGGCCTCCGGCCTCCTCGACCGGCACAGATCGGGTGGCCTCCGGCTTCCTCGACCAGCGGGAAGAGAATGCCTCCGGCCTCCTCGACCCGCACCACGCCTCCACGACCCGCGCAGCGGGCCTCGATCCGCGAGCAGTACAGGAATTCGAGCAGCAGGCAGATCATGACGAACCTGGTCTATTTCTCGAGCGTGTCGGGCAACACCGAGCGCTTCATCGAGAAGCTCGGCCGCCCTGCGACCCGCATCCCGCTGCTCGCGAAGGAGCCCGAACTGCACGTCGACGAGCCCTACGTGCTCGTCGTGCCCACCTACGGTGGCGGCGACGGCAAGGGCGCCGTGCCGAAGCAGGTCATCCGGTTCCTCAACGACCCCCGCAACCGCGCGCTCATCCGCGGCGTCATCGCCGCGGGCAACACCAACTTCGGTTCGGCATACGGACTCGCCGGCGACATCATCGCCGCCAAGTGCCACGTGCCGCACCTCTACCGCTTCGAAGTATTCGGAACCCCCGACGACGTTCGCGCCGTCAACGATGGATTGGACGCATTTTGGCGAACTCAGCAGCAACTGACGGCGTAGCGCTCATCGACGCACCGCGCGGGAGCACGAGCGGCATGGACTACCACTCGCTCAACGCGATGCTCAACCTCTACGGTCCGAACGGCGAGATCCAGTTCGACAAGGACCGTGAGGCGGCGCGCGAGTACTTCCTGCAGCACGTCAACCAGAACACGGTCTTCTTCCACTCCCTGAAGGAGCGGCTCGACTACCTCGTCGAGAAGGAGTACTACGAGCAGGCCGTGCTCGACCAGTACTCGTTCGAGTTCATCCAGAAGCTCAACGACCTCGCCTACTCGAAGAAGTTCCGCTTCGAGACGTTCCTCGGCGCGTTCAAGTACTACACGAGCTACACGCTCAAGACCTTCGACGGAAAGCGGTACCTCGAGCGCTTCGAAGACCGCGTGGTGATGACCGCGCTCGGCCTCGCCCAGGGCGACGAGCAGCTCGCCATCGACCTGGTGGAAGAGATCATCGGCGGCCGCTTCCAGCCGGCCACGCCGACGTTCCTCAACACGGGCAAGGCGCAGCGCGGCGAGCTCGTCTCGTGCTTCCTGCTCCGCATCGAAGACAACATGGAGTCGATCGCGCGCGGCATCAACTCGGCGCTGCAGCTGTCGAAGCGCGGCGGCGGCGTCGCACTGCTGCTCAGCAACATCCGCGAGTCGGGTGCGCCCATCAAGCAGATCGAGAACCAGTCGAGCGGCATCATCCCCGTGATGAAGCTCCTCGAGGACTCGTTCTCGTACGCCAACCAGCTCGGCGCGCGCCAGGGCGCCGGCGCCGTGTACCTGTCGGCGCACCACCCCGACATCATGCGGTTCCTCGACACCAAGCGCGAGAACGCCGACGAGAAGATCCGCATCAAGACGCTGAGCCTCGGCGTGGTCGTGCCCGACATCACGTTCGAGCTCGCGAAGAACAACGAGGACATGTACCTCTTCTCGCCGTACGACGTCGAGCGCGTCTACGGCAAGCCGTTCGGCGACGTGCCGCTCACCGAGAACTACCGCGCCATGGTCGACGACCCGCGCATCAAGAAGACGAAGATCAACGCACGCGAGTTCTTCCAGACCCTCGCCGAGATCCAGTTCGAGAGCGGCTACCCCTACATCGTGTTCGAGGACACGGTGAACAAGGCGAACCCCATCAAGGGCCGCATCAACATGTCGAACCTGTGCTCCGAGATCCTGCAGGTCAACACGCCCACGACCTACAACGAAGACCTGTCGTACAACCAGATCGGCAAGGACATCAGCTGCAACCTCGGTTCGCTGAACATCGCCCTCACGATGGACTCGCCCGACTTCGGCAAGACCGTCGAGACCGCCATCCGCGGCCTCACCTCGGTGTCGAACCAGAGCCACATCGCATCGGTGCGCTCCATCGAAGACGGCAACGACAAGTCGCACGCCATCGGCCTCGGCCAGATGAACCTGCACGGCTACCTCGCCCGCGAGCGCATCTTCTACGGCAGCGACGAGGGCGTCGACTTCACGAACATCTACTTCTACACGGTGCTGTTCCACGCGCTGCGCGCTTCGAACAAGATCGCGATCGAGCGCGGCGAGGTGTTCGACGGATTCTGGGACTCGAAGTACGCGTCGGGTGAGTTCTTCGACAAGTACACGGATGCCCCGTGGGTGCCCGCGACGCCCAAGGTCGTCGAGCTCTTCGCAGACGCCGGCGTGCACATCCCCACGCAGCACGACTGGCAGGAGCTGAAGGCCTCCATCCAGGAGCACGGCATCTACAACCAGAACCTGCAGGCGGTGCCGCCCACCGGCTCGATCTCGTACATCAACAACTCGACGGCGTCGATCCACCCGATCGCGTCGAAGATCGAGATCCGCAAGGAAGGCAAGCTCGGGCGCGTCTACTACCCGGCGGCGTTCATGACGAACGACAACCTCGAGTACTACCAGGACGCCTACGAGATCGGCTACGAGAAGGTCATCGACACCTACGCTGCGGCCACGCAGCATGTCGACCAGGGCCTCTCGCTGACGCTCTTCTTCAAGGACACCGCCACGACCCGCGACATCAACAAGGCGCAGATCTACGCGTGGAAGAAGGGGATCAAGACGATCTACTACATCCGCCTCCGCCAGATGGCCCTCGAGGGCACGGAATTGGATATGTGCGTCTCGTGCACGCTCTAGCGCCGGTCGAGTAGGCGCGCAGCGCCGTATCGAGACCCGCCCGGTCTCGGCCCCCAGCCCCCAGCCCCCAGACATCCGCTTCGCGACATCCGCTCAGAAGGAACTGACATGACCCTCACCGATCCGGTCAACTCGGCCAAGAACGACCCCGCCCACCGCGGCAAGGTCAAGCTGGTCGACCACGTCAACGCGATCAACTGGAACAAGATCCAAGACGACAAGGACCTCGAGGTCTGGAACCGCCTGGTGAACAACTTCTGGCTGCCCGAGAAGGTGCCGCTGTCGAACGATATCCAGTCGTGGAACACGCTCACGCCCGACGAGCAGCAGCTCACGATGCGGGTGTTCACGGGCCTGACGCTGCTCGACACGATCCAGGGCACGGTGGGTGCGGTGTCGCTCATCCCCGACGCGATCACCCCGCACGAAGAGGCGGTGTACACGAACATCGCGTTCATGGAGTCGGTGCACGCGAAGAGCTACTCGTCGATCTTCTCGACGCTGTGCTCCACGAAGGACATCGACGATGCCTTCCGCTGGTCGGTCGAGAACGAGAACCTGCAGAAGAAGGCCTCCATCGTCATGGAGTACTACCAGGGCGACTCGCCGCTGAAGCGCAAGGTCGCCTCGACGCTGCTCGAGTCGTTCCTCTTCTACTCGGGCTTCTACCTGCCCATGTACTGGTCGAGCCGCGCGAAGCTCACCAACACGGCCGACCTGATCCGCCTCATCATCCGCGACGAGGCCGTGCACGGCTACTACATCGGCTACAAGTTCCAGAAGGGCCTCGAGCGGGTGGATGACGCGACCCGCGAGGAGATCAAGGACTACACGTTCTCGCTGCTCTACGAGCTCTACGACAACGAGGCGCAGTACACGCAGGACCTCTACGACGGCGTCGGCCTCACCGAAGACGTCAAGAAGTTCCTGCACTACAACGCCAACAAGGCCCTCATGAACCTCGGCTACGAGCCGATGTTCCCAAAGTCCGTCACCGACGTGAACCCCGCGATCCTCTCGGCCCTCTCGCCGAACGCCGACGAGAACCACGACTTCTTCTCGGGGTCGGGGAGCTCGTACGTCATCGGCAAGGCCGTCGTGACGGAGGACGAGGACTGGGACTTCTAGCCTGGCGTCGTCGTCAGAGGAAGGGTTCGGAGAGGCTGATAGCCATCTGCTCTTCCGACTTCCATGTGAAGCACGGTCGAGCCGGCAAGCCCTGAACGGGACGTGAGCACCGATGGCAGTTACGCCTAAGAAGGCCTACGAGGTGTTCGGAGTATCCAGGGACGTACTCCCAGACTCCTATGTGGACCGTGGAAGCCTGGATGAGCGTCTTGGCAGCCTGCTTCAACGGCAGAATCACATCGCCATTCGTGGTGCATCTAAGAGCGGTAAGTCGTGGTTAAGGCAGATGGTTGCGCCAGACGCGGTTGTGATCCAATGTCGCCTTGGAAAGACGGTGGAGGATCTCTATCGCGAAGCCTTGGGCATGCTCGGCATCACGTTGGAGGTGCGGCGTACCGCAGGGGATTCCTTCTCGGGCCATGTGGAATCGTCCGTCGGTTTCGGTCAAGCGTTGATCATGAAGGTCTCCGGCAAGCTCGGGTTGGGTTACACGCGTCATGCCCAGAGCGAGTCAGTACCGGTTCGTCAAGACGTCTCGGACATCAGCTTCATTGCCGAGCTCCTTGTCGAGAGCGGTCGTCGGCTCGTAATTGAGGACGTTCATTACCTCTCACATGCGGAGCGTCGCCGGCTTTCTTTCGATCTCAAAGCGCTCTGGGACCTTGGTCTATTCGTAATCATCATCGGCGTCTGGAAGGAGCAGTCGCTCATAGATCTCAACCCCGACCTGAGTGGTCGTGTTAAGGAGATGTCCGTTACGTGGTCCGACGAGGATCTCGAGAAGATCATTGCGAAGGGCACGAAAGCTCTCAACGTCGCCCTTGCTCCGTTAATCATCGATAGCTTGGTCCGCGCGTCTTACGGCAACGCTGGCCTACTCCAGGCTCTTACGCTTGAACTCCTCGACGAGGCCGGGATTGATGAGCGCCCGGAGCAGACTCGAGACCTTGTCGACCATAGACTGTTCGAGGCCGCAGCAATGCAGCACGCGGAGAACCTCAACGTCCTTTATCAGAACTTCGCGAAGCGAGTGTCGTCTGGCATTCGACGGCGCAAGAATTCAACAGGAATCTACGCCCACGCGATGGCCGTGATTCTCGAAGAGTCAGATGAGTCGCTAATGCGGGGCCTCCCGCTGAAGGAGATACACGCGAAGGCGCACGAGCGTGAACCGCGCATCCTGCTGCCGAACTTGCGAACCGCCCTCAGCAAGATCGAGGCTCTTCAGACTGACGATGAAGGACGGGGACTGGTTCTTTCGTATGACGAGGGACGGGAAGCGGTCTACGTTGTTGACCTTCAGCTGCTTCTCTACCGACGCTATTCGACAGTCGCATGGCCGTGGGACGACATCGTCGCCGAGACCGAGGGCTCTCAAAGCGCTTTCGAACTAGACGCAATGGAGTAGCGCTCGGCTTCAGTCCGCAACTAGGCGGATCGCACCGCAGTGACTACTTGGGGAGCGGCCAGCCCTCGTTCCTGACTCGGTCGCGCCAGTACGTCGCCGCATCCGTCCCGCCCTGTACTGCATTGAACTCATCGGTTCGCTCGGCAAGTGCAGACTGTGGATCGGTGCTGTCGACGAATGACTCGAGCGCGACGTAGAGCGCCGTTCGGCTTTGGAACTCGGCGAAGGCGCGGGTCGATTCAACAACTGGGAAGGTCGCTGGGTTTCCGTGAACGAGCGCGTTCCGGATGCGTCGACGCCGACCCTCCAGCACCTCACCTTCCGCTGCATATTCAGCGATGAGCGCCCTGTACGTGGCGTGGTCGCTGATGCTTGCGAACATGCGCTCTATCCAGCCACGCTCGTGCTCGAGTCGGCACAGCGAGATAAAGTCGGCGGCTCGATCTGCCAGCAACAGCAACCACGGCTGCTTCGGTCGGGTTGAGAGCCACTCGACGGTGAGCTCGTGCTGAAGATCGCGGCGCTCCCCGCCGCCAAGCAGGCACATGCCCGCCGCCCGTTGAAGATCCCCGAGCCAGCGCGCGTGCGCCCACTTATCGACCAACAGCGGGAAGAGGTCGTTCGGATCCATCGCCGCATGAGCAGCAACGTGCTGCACGATGCGATCCGCGAGCGGAATGACGCTGCTGATGTCCGCCTCAGAGGGCTTGCGCAGTGCCATGTCGCGGCTGAATGGGTGATCAAGTGTGGTCTGCACCTCGATCGCGGCGGCGAGAAAGCGCGGCAATTCCTCGCGCGCCAGGGTATCGGCAATTCGTGGACCGTGTTCCGCGATCGCCTCTGAGGTCATACCGGCGCCGTAGGTGTCGTCGGGAAAGCCCGTCTGGTTCCACACGGCGTTATGACCCGAACCGACAGGCTTGCCAGAGACGACAATGACGTGCTCAGCGAGCTGGGGGCGAATACCGCCTGACCGGTGCAGCGCGACGTTGATGATCACGTCGACAATGGCCACGGCTCGTTCAACGGCGCCGGCTGTGGTGGTGTTGCCCAAGTCGACACGGACGAGCGTTTCGACCTCGCGGAGCTCATCCACCTTCTCCGGCACGCGGAAGTTGAAACCGCCTTTGACGATCGCCCAGAGCTCTTCCTTATGATCGAAGTCCTGTCGACCGGGCTCGGCGTTCGGCACCGCCCACAGAGGCTCGTAGAAGGATACGCGTCCCGCCGTGAGCTGCACGTGGGCTCGGCCCTTATAGCCGAGCCAGACGGCAACGGGCTCGATCGTTGCGGGCGTACCGATGTACACCCGTGCCTGATCGATTCGGTCGGTGACAGGTGTGTCGGCCTCACCCACCGGGATGTCGTCCGGGTGGCGTCCGAACGCCATGATCGATACGAGACCACGAAAGGCCGAGTCTGCATCGATTCCTCGACGTCGCAACTGCTCCGACAGGAGGTCGGCAATCGGGCCGTACTGTCGACGATCAAGCGTCCGGTCCTGTGCCGCATCGACCAGATCGTCCCAGCTGGCGCGCACCGCATCGTCTGACTGGAGAGCCGTCAGCATGTCACCGGTTGCGGTGAGCAGCGTCTGCCACTCAGGCGCCGTCCGCGTCGTCCCCGGCGGCTGGGAGAGGACAGCATTGCCGCTGCCCGAGAGCGCTTTGAACGCTGCGCGGAATGCGGCCAGCTCGGAAGCTATCTGGGCAGTGAGGTGCGAGCCGATGCTTGCGAAGGACTGGGCGATGTCTCGCTCGAGTGAATCGCGATTGGCTCCTTTCTTCCAGGCATCGACGCCGCTCGCCAGCACGATCCATTGCAGAATCTCTTCTCCTACGACCGTGAGTGGGAGCACGGTCGAGAAGCGATGTCGGCGGTCGAGCGATGACACCAGAGACTTCAACCAGTGGGGGGTGCTTTCCGCCCAGTGGTCGCTGACGTTGTAATCGATCATCATCGGCGGCCTCGCGCGCAGTTTCGGGTTGAGTGGTTCATCATCATGTCTACCTCGACTATGACGAATCGGGTGCCGGGTGAGAAGCGTAAAGCCGTTGCACCCCTCGCGGCGAAGGTGACCGGCGCATTGACGTTCTGGCCCGAGCCGTCATACTCAGCAGTCCTCCTCGCCGGGGGCGCGACTTCACTTTGAGGAACTCATCCGGGGTTCGTCGGCCGCATCCGATGAGGAGGCTCGCTATGAGCGAGAACCAACAACCCGGGGCGCTGGCCACGGCTCTCGGTCACATCCGCCCGGTGAGCGTGCGCATCACCGACGAACTTCGAGCGCAGATCGACATGATCGCGAGCCCCACGACCGAAGCCTGACCGAGGAAATCCGCCTCGCGCTGGAGCCTGGGTCCGGGGGCTCCGGTTTGAGCACCGCCAGTGATCTCCCGGACGTGTGGGCGCACTACCCATCTGGCGCCCGCCGTCCACATGCTTCTCGCCTCCTCCTCACTTCTTCAACGACGCGAGAGCCGATTCCGGCCGGCTCTGGCGTGAGACGCGTGCGCAGTTTGGCGCCGTGTTCGAGAATGCCGTCTGGTGCATGTTGCTGACGCTCTCCGCTCGCCCAGGCGTGCGGTTTCGAATCCGTCCCCGGATCTCGACTCCAGCTGACAACCGGCGGCCCCCCCCAAGCAACGACAGGCTCGTCGCTCGGGGTCGCCGCTCTTCCCTTTTCCGGCCCACCGGAGTTGCTCAAGTCACAAGATCTGGCCTATTGCCACGGCGCGTTCGGTGCGTCATAACTAAGCGCACACCGGAGAATGAGCGAAACACGACTAATGCGCTCGGATTGACCACCCGATGAAGCATCCCAGCTGACCCGCGTTGTGCGCCCATACCGGCGCGCTCTTTCGTTTGCGCATCGAGACGAGGACGCCTGATGAAGATCACCCACCTCCGGGTTTCCGGATTCCAGTCTTTCGGTCCGACGCCGACCACCATCGCACTGAGGGACGTCGCGTACGTCCTAGGCCCGAACGGTGCCGGCAAGACGGCAGTACTCGAGGCGCTCTCCCGGCTCTTCAGCCCACTTTCGGCGCAGCGAAAGATCCGGCACACCGACTTTCACGTTCCAAGCGGGCGAAGCTCTGCGGAGGTTCATGCCGAGGGTCCGGAGTTGTGGATCGAGGTCGACATCGAGGTACCCGAGTCCGGCGAGGAGGGGGAGCACGCATCTGTCCCGCCGAACTTTGCGCACATGCGTATCGCTACCGAGGATGGCGTCCCGCGCATTCGGGTGCGACTGACGGCTACCATCGCCTCGGACAATGTGATCGAGGAGAAGCTGCAGTACATCCTCGAGGCGGACGCGGACGGAACACCGCGGCAGCAGGCCGACATGTCGCGGTTCGACCGCGCCAACATCGAGGTGCACTACTTGCCAGCGCGCCGGGATCCGGCCGAGCACCTCGCTTACACGACGGCCTCATTGGTCGGGCGGGCTCTGCGCGCCGCCGATTGGACGACCGAGCGCAGCACGCTCGCCAGACTCTCCAAAGATCTGACGGAGGCTCTCGCTGATAATGATGCGGTCAAGAGCATTAGCGTGCAGCTCGCGGAAGAGTGGTCGGGACTTCACTCCGGCGCCTTCTTAGCCGACCCTTCGATCGCGTTCGGGAGTGGCGATCTGGAGAGCGTGCTTCGACAGCTAACGGTGTCTTTCGCGCCGTCACCATCCGGCACCGCGTTGCCGTTCGACCGGCTCAGTGACGGGCAGAAGTCACTCCTCTACATCTCGCTCGTGCTCGCCTGGCAGTCTCTCGCACGCGAGGTCCTGAACGGTTCCGAGACATCGTTCGACCAGCACCGTCTTCGTCCGCCCGTACATACCGTCATCGCACTCGAGGAGCCGGAGAACAGCCTGGCGCCGCAGTACCTTGGCCGTATCATCCGGCAGCTCCGAAAGGCTGCCGAGCACGGCGATTCTCAGGCGCTGATCGCGACGCATTCCCCTGCACTGCTGCGCCGCGTCGATCCCGAAGCCATCTGCTTCTTGCGGCTCGACGGTGGCCGCCAATCTCAGGTGCGGCGCATCGTTCTGCCGACAACGAGCGACGAAACCGCAAAGTACGTTCGCGAAGCCGTCCTGGCATTTCCGGAGCTCTATTTCTCGCGCTTGGTCGTGCTCGGCGAGGGCGACAGCGAGCAGATTGTGCTGCCGCGCGTCCTCGCCGCGGCCGGCATTGCAGAGGACGATGCATCCGTTTCAGTCGTGCCGCTTGGTGGCCGCCACGTCAATCACTTCTGGCGACTGCTCGATGAACTGGGAATCCCGCATGTCACGTTGCTCGACCTGGATTCTGGGCGGCATCAGGGTGGTTGGGGTCGCGTACGCAACGCACTCAAGCAGTTCAACAAACTCAACGCGGGTAGCTTCACGGACGCGCAAATTTCCGGTCTCCCGGCTTGGGACGCCGCCGCCGACTTCCCTGTCTACAACGACGTGAACTTCAAGGACGGTCACGGCCCGGTCTACGCACTCGAGCAGAAGAGCGTGTACTTCTCGAACCCTGTCGATCTCGACCTCATGATGCTCGAAGCGTTCCCAGACGCATACGGTGTCGAGGTGGTCGGCACTCCCGAGGAGAAGACCATCGCTGCGGTGCTCGGCAAATCTCACGCGAATGAGGACCACATCCCCGAGGACACCCTCGAGCTGTTCGATGACTACCACCGGCTATTCGATCTGAAGAGCAAGCCTGCGTCGCACCTAAAGGCGATGGCGGCCCTCACAGATGCGGAGCTGCTGGCCGAACTTCCCGCCGTACTGAGCCGACTCGTCGAAGATGTGCGCGCGCGACTGGGAGCGCTGCCCGAGTGATTCGTCCGGAGGATTGGACGCCGGTCGGTGGGCTGCAGCTCGAGCCGAACGCACTGAAAGCGGTCCGTGAGACCAGCGCGAACGTCGTGGTCACGGCCGGCCCCGGCGCCGGCAAGACCGAGCTTCTCGCTCAGCGGGCAGACTTCCTCTTTCGTACCGGAGCGAGTCCTTACCCGAAGCGCATCCTCGCCATCTCCTTCAAGGTAGATGCCGCTCGCAACCTGCAATCGCGGGTTCGCCTCCGCTCGGGCTCGCAGTACGCCGCCCGATTCGACAGCTTCACGTTTCACGCCTTCGCCAAGCGTCTAATCGACAACTTTCGGCCGGCTCTTACTGGCGTGAACGCGCTCGACCCGGACTACCGCCTCGACGAGCGCACGCGAATCCAGAGCGAGCAAATCACCTTCGATGACTTGGTTCCGCTTGCGCTCGAAATCCTGCAGAAGAACACCTATGCACGGGGCGCGCTGCGCCAGACCTACAGTCACGTCTTCATGGATGAATTCCAAGACGCGACCACTGCGCAGTACGCCTTCTTGAAGGAGGCCTTCGCTGGCACCGGGGTGCAGCTCATCGGGGTCGGCGACACCAAGCAGCGGATCATGGGGTTCGCCGACGCGCTTCGCGGCGTAATGGCCACCTTCGCGACCGACTTCAGCGCGTTGGGCCTGAAGCTGTACCAGAACTTCCGATCAAAGCCTCGGCTGCGCCGCATGCAGAACCGCATGATTTTGGAGATGGATCCGGCGGCAGCCAGCCCGCCGGCCGACCTCGAAGGTGAGGAAGGCGTCCTGCAGGTGCTTCGCTTCGCTACCGACGAGGACGAAGCAATCGCGGTGACGGACCTGGTTTGCGGCTGGCTCGATGCGGGTGTGCCGCCGCGGGAGATCGCCGTGCTCGCTCGGCAGCAGCCGCATCTCATCACAAGCGTCCTTGGCGGACACCTCGCAGCGGCTGGTATTCCGTACCGCAACGAGCAGCAGTCGCAAGACATGACCGCCGAGCCAGTGCCGGCACTCATCTTCAACTTCCTACGGGTCGTGGCGGACAAGGGTCGCCCTGAGGCCTACGCGGAACTGGTGCGCGTGGTAACGCGCGGCGGCATCGAGGAGGCGGACGGGGTTCTGGACAGCAAGCTCCGCGCAATCCTCCTGAACGCACGGGCTGCCGTGCGAGCGGCTGGGTTCGACGCCACCGACTTCGCGTCGTGGGAACCGCTGATCCAGACCTTCCTGGAGTTCGTAACGCGACCCGCACTGAGTGCGCTGTCACCCGCCTACCAACAGGGGTCGCGTCTAGACGACATGATCACCAAGGCGCTGGAGTCGTTCGAGCGAGAGCTGAACGTCGACGGTGATCCGATCGGGGCACTGGACCGACTCTCCGAGGAAGACGCCGTGCGAATCCTCACGGTGCATAAGTGCAAAGGGCTGGAGTTCGAGAAGGTCATCGTCCTGGGCGTTGAACCGCAGTTCTTCTGGGGCGATGACGATGCCGATGTGAAGGCGGAGTTCTTCGTGGCTATCTCCCGCGCCAAAGACGAACTAGTACTGACGACGGCGCAGAGCCGTCTGAAGCCCGCAGGGGCGGGATACCGCTGGAAGGTCGACTCGCCTCCGCACGAAGAGCTACTCGGGTATGCCGATGGATCCTGAATTGCGTCCAGGAGCCAGCCCGTACGATCCGGCGATGCTCCCAGAGCTTTACGTCGTCAACTTCGCCGAGCTTGAGCACACCACGAAAGAGGATCCCTTCGTGCGTGAAGCCTTCGAGTTGCTGAAGAAAGCGTCGGTGCTATTGATCGCGGTGGCCGGTATTCGTACGGAAGGGCCACGGCTCGTCTTCGAGAAGCTGCGGCTGAGCCCGGGAGACCGGCTGCTCGACGTGGGCTGCGGCTGGGGCGGCAGGGTGCGTCATGCGGCGCGCCGTGGCATCCGGGTCACGGGCGTGACGCTGTCGGAGGAGCAGGCGACGTGGGCGCAGCGCGCCACCGCCGACGAGGGCCTGGGCGAGCTCGCCGAGGTGCGTAACGGCGACACCGCGACATCCGCGACATCGGGTTCGACGCCACGTCGTCGATCGGGCTGCTCGAGCACATCGGGGTGCGCAACTACGCGAAGTACTTCCGCTTTCCTGCAGTCGCGGCTGCGCACCGGCGGGCTGCTGCTGAACCACTGCATCACCCGGCCCGACAACACGTCCGAGCCCTCGACGCACGGGTTCATCGACCGCTACGTCTTCCCCGACGGGGAGCTCACCGGGTCCGGCCGCATCATTAGCGAAGCGCAGGATGCCGGCCTCGAGGTGCTGCGCGAGGAGAACCTGCGCCCGCGCTACGCGATGACGCTGCGCGACTGGTGCGCCAACCTCGTCGAGCACTGGGACGAGGCGGTCGACGAGGTCGGCCTTCCGACCGCGAAGGTATGGGGGCTCTACATGGCCGGCCCGCGGGTCCGGTCCGAGCGCGGCGGCATCCAGCTGCACCAGGTCCTCGCGGTGGAGCCGGACGACCGCGGCGGCGTCGGCGACCTGCCGCTGCGGCCGTGGTGGACGCCGTAGCCGGTCGGCCGGGGCCGCGGACGCAGGTCAGCTCCCGACGGCCGATTCCGTCGCCGCGGGCTCCCGCGGCGGGTTGAACATGAACTCGAGGCGGATGCCGTTGTCGTCCTCGACGAAGGCGGCGTAGTAGCGGTCGTTGAAGCGCGGGAACGGCTTCGGGCCGCTCACCGCCGTCCAGCCGGCATCCAGCGCGATTTGGTGCAGGCGGTCGACGTCGGCGCGCGAGTCGACGGGGAAGGCGAGGTGCTGCCATCCGACCTGGCCGTGTCGGTGCGGGCCAGTGCCGGGCTCGCGGGCGGGGAAGAGGATCAACTCCTCCTCACCGAGGTACCAGGAGACGCCGTTGTCGGCGTCCTGGCGGGTGCAGCCGAGCGCCTGCATCACCGGGTCGAACTGGGCGATCGAACGGGGGAGGTCATCGACGGTGATGCCGATGTGGTCGAAGAGAGGCACCGAGACATCCTATGGAAGAGGTGCCATCTCCAAGAGCACGCGCCAAGCTTGAAGGCATGTCGATTTGCGAGACCGACCTCATCCATCTGCGCCGGGCGGTCGAGCTCGCGCGTGAAGCGGTCGCCGCCGGCGACGGCCCGTTCGGGTCGGTGCTCGTCGACGCGTCGGGCACGGTGCGGTTCGCCGACCGCAATCGGGAGGAGACGATGGGGGGATGCCACGCGGCATCCGGAGTTCGAGATCGCCCGCTGGGCGGCGACGAACCTGACCGCCGACGAGCGGGCGGCGGCCACGGTGTACACCTCGGGGGAGCACTGCCCGATGTGCTCGGCGGCGCACGCGTGGGTGGGGCTCGGGCGGATCGTCTACGTGGCGTCGGCGGAACAGATCAGCGGATGGCGCGCGGCGGCCGGCGCCGTGGCATCCGCTGTCGCTGTGTTGCCGATCACGGCCGTCGTGCCGGGGCTGCCGGTCGAGGGGCCGGTCGACGAACTCGTGCCCGAGGTGCGGGCGCTCATCGAACGCGCAGTTGGCTCCATCTAGCCGCCTGCGTTCGGCGGCCAGACCGAATCGAACCGCGATAGTCGGGTGCGCATCCGAGTCCATGGGGAGGCTGGATATCGGCCGAACGACCGGCCTTCCTGCTCGTCGGCCACGCCGCGCGCGTGCCGCTCATCCACCACGGGCCGAACCCGCACATCCAGGCCCACATCGCCGCCTGGCCGGGCCGCGGCTCAAGTTCGAGCGCGGCGGCATCCAGCTGCACGAGGTCCTCGCGGTGACTGAATTCGGGGATACGTCGGGGTGAAGTCTCTGAAGCGGGGTAGCGGTGTGTCCTTCGATCGGAGATGGTGGTTATCTGCAGAAATCAAGTACCCGTTGGCAACCGAAGACGGCGCCACGGGCGCGACGCGCGGAGGCGCCGAAAGGATCGGGACCCGCAACCGTTGCGTCGAACATGCCTCGCCGACCTGGCGCAGCATCCAACGCAAGATGGCCGGGCAGAGCCTCGGCTGAAGAGGAAACTGGAGGTCGGTCATGTCCTTTGTGACCACGGACGACGGTGCGGAGATCTACTTCAAGGACTGGGGCGACCGCGACGCCCAGCCCATCATGTTCCACCACGGGTGGCCCCTGTCTTCGGACGACTGGGACGCCCAAATGCTCTACTTCCTCGGAAAGGGGTACCGCGTCATCGCCAGCGACCGTCGCGGTCACGGCCGTTCGTCGCAGATCAGCACCGGCCACGACATGGACCACTACGCCAGCGATGCGTCCGCCGTCGTGGAGCACCTGGACCTGCGCAACGCGATCCACGTCGGCCACTCGACCGGCGGAGGCCAGGTCGCCCGCTACGTCGCGAAACACGGCGAACCCCAGGGCCGCGTCGCCAAGGCCGTGCTCGTCGCGGCGGTTCCCCCGCTCATGGTCCAGACCGACGCGAACCCCGGAGGGCTGCCGATCTCGGTCTTCGACGGGTTCCGCAGCGCGCTGGCCGCCAACCGAGCCGAGTTCTTCCAGGCCGTCGCGTCGGGCCCGTTCTACGGCTTCAACCGTGAGGGGGCGACCGTATCGGAGCCGGTCGTCGCCAACTGGTGGCGTCAGGGCATGATGGGCAGCGCCCTCGCGCACTACGAGGGCATCAAGGCATTCTCGGAGACCGACCAGACCGAGGACCTCAAGGCGATCTCGGTGCCTGTCCTCGTCCTCCAGGGCGACGATGACCAGATCGTGCCCTACCAGCAGGCCGCTCTCAAGCAGGACGAGCTCCTCAGCAACTCGACCCTCAAGATCTACGAGGGCTTCCCGCACGGGATGCTCACCACCCACGCGGACGTCCTCAACTCCGACATCCTCGCCTTCATCCAGCAGTAGCTCAGCTGCCGCGCGAGGAGGAGACGGCGTGCGCACGGGACAGCCCGTGTGCACGCCGTCTCCGGTCTGTGGCGTGGGCGTATCGGCCGGGCGGTCGAGCTCGCGCGTGAAGCGCTCGCCGCCGGCGACGGCCCGTTCGGGTCGGTGCTCGTGGATGCGGCCGGGGTCGAGCGGTTCGAGGACCGCAATCGAGAGGAGACGACGGGGGATGCCACGCGGCATCCGGAGTTCGAGATCGCCCGCTGGGCGGCGGCCAACCTGACCGCCGACGAGCGGGCGGCGGCGCCGGATCAGGCGGCGCGTTCCACCTCCACCTGCGCCTCGTTGTGGCGCAGGAACCAGGGCGTGAAGGGCGGGTCGAAACGCGCGAAACGCGGTTCGCCGCGGACCGGGAGCCCCGCGGAGGTCACCTTGGCGAGCAGTTCGTCGCGGTGCCGCTCCCACGACTCCCGCGTCCAGCGACCGCTGAACCGGAGTACGGCCACCAACTGCTCCGGCACCGTCCGCAACCTCACTTCGGGACGAGTGGGGATCGGCGCCTCGGCCTCAGTGATCCCCGCCGGCAGCACGAAGGCCACGGCATGCCCCTCACTGGTGCGCTCCTGCAGCACGGGCGCCGTCATCGCGATCTTCTCCGACGACTGCACCACCGGCGCCGTCATCTCGATCGACCGACGGGCGGCGTTCTCACCGCCGATGTACCCGACGAGCAGGCGAAAGGCCCGATTGCCGGCATCCTCGAACGGCACGCCCCGCACAACGGTCTCGGCCACGACGTGTGACGGATAGCGGCGCACCTCCCACCCGTCATGCTCCTGGACGACGTCGAACGGCTGCTGCTCTGTCACCTTCCGAGGCTACGCCCGCTTTCGAGGTCATGGCCCCATGAAGGGATGCGGTCGCCCCATCCGCTCGCACATGTGGCGGAGGCCGAGGTACGTGTTGCGACGTTCCGTCGACATCTGAAGCAGCCGCCGGGTGGAGTCGGCAGGCGGCTCAGAGCCCCCAGCAGTAAGCGGCAGCCGACACGGTCGGCCCGACCGCGACGAGCGGACTCACGGCCCGTCCAGGCATCCGCTTCTGCCTCGCCTGTTGCGAGTCGGCGCCAAAATTCTTTGGCACGCCCGACGTCTTGACGGCCGCCATCCGTGTCGGCTAGCTTCCTGCCAAGACGATTTGGCAAAACGTATTGGCACTTCGTCCCCAGAGGGTCTGCGTTCCTGTCACACATCAATGAATGGAGTCGAAGTGATGAAGCTTCGCACACAACAGCCGACGAGGCGCGGACGCCGCCTGCTCGTCGCCGCGGCCACGGTCACCGTCGCCGCGCTCGCCCTCAGCGGTTGCGGCGTGGGCGCCTCGGGAGAGGCCGCATCCGAGAGCGACGAGCTCACCGTCGTCGTCGAAGGCGGCGGAAAGGCCGAACTGCAGCCGATCGCCGACCTGTACCAGGAGAAGACGGGCACGAAGGTCACGCTCGTCGAGCTTCCCTACGCGGGGCTCTACGACCGGATCTCCTCGGAGCTCCAGGCCGGCAAGCCGTCGTTCGACATCGCGGCACTCGATGCGATCTGGCTCCCGGCATTCGCACCCGCGCTCGCCCCGCTCGATGACCTGTTCACCGCCGACGTTCAGGACGACCTCTTCGGCGGCCTCGTGAGCGAGTCGCAGGTCGACGGCACGTTCGTCGGGATGCCCGTCTGGACCAACTCGGAGATCCTGTTCTACCGCACCGACCTCTTCGAGGACCCGAAGAACATGGCCGACTTCGAGGCGAAGTACGGGTACCCGCTCGCCGCGCCGACGACGTGGGAGGAGTACCGTGACGTCGCCGAGTTCTTCACGCGCGACACCGACGGCGACGGCACCGTCGACCTCTACGGAACCGATGTGAAGGGCGCCGTCGAGACCGAGTGGCTCGCAACCGTCTCGCAGGCCGGTGCAGAGGCGATGGTGCTGGATGCCGCGACCGGCGACGTGACCGTCGACAGCCCCGAGCACCAGAAGGCACTCGACTTCTACGTGAGCCTGCTGCCCTATGCGCCGTCGGGTGCGGCGCAGCTGGACTGGGCCGGAGCCCAGAACCTCTTCTACCAGGGCAAGCTCGCCATGATGCGCTTCTGGGGTCACGCCTACCGGCAGACGCCTGACGACTCGCCGGTGAAGGACTCGATCGGCGTGGCCCCGATGATCGCCGGACCCGGCGGCGTCGCGGGAGTGCCGGGAGCCTGGTACCTGTCGGTTCCCGCGTCGGGTGAGCACCAGGATGCCGCGAAGGACTTCGTCGCGTTCGCGTACGAGCACAACGACCTCGCCGCCGACACCTCGCTCGGTCTCGTCGCCCGCAAGAGCGCCTTCGAGAGCAAGGCAGGCGAGCCCGGATTCGAGAACTACCCTGCGCTCGTCTCCACCCTCGAGGCGGCGCAGTCGCTGCCCCGGCCCGCGACGCCGCAGTGGCAGGAGATCGTCGACTCGGTGCTCATCCCCATGATGCAGAAGGCCGTCGAACCGGGAGCCGACACCGCGCAGCTCCTCACCGACGCCAAGTCCCAGATCGAAGCGATCGTCGAGTAGACGGTCCGGACCAGAAGGTGATCGTGGAGACACTCGCTCCCCAGACCCGGGTGGAGGCGGCTCCGGCCGCCCCCACCCGGGGCCCCGGAGCCCCCACCCGGGGCCCCCACCGGCCGCGCCGGCACCTCAGCAAAGACCGGGGCGATCGTCGCTTCGCCCTGATGCTCCTGGCGCCGGCGGCCCTGTTCCTCGCGGCATTCGTGCTGTGGCCGCTCGTACGGTTCGTCTACGACAGCTTCTTCGAGATCTCCCCGTTCGCGGGAGCTCCGCGCACCTTCGTCGGGTTCGCGAACTACGCGACCGCGTTCGCGTCAGAAGCCTTCCAATCGGCGTCCGTGCGCACCGTCGTGTACACGGTCATCGTGGTGACGGCGGAGTTCGTGCTCGGACTGGCGGTCGCGCTGCTGTTCACGGCGCTCGGCCGGCGATCCACGTTCTTCCGCACGATGTTCATGTACCCGCTGATGATCGCGCCGGTGGTCGCAGGCCTCCTGTGGCGGTTCCTGCTGATCGACAACTTCGGCATCGTCAACCAGCTGCTTTTCGAGGCGGGCATCCTCTCCAGCCCCGACCAGATCCAGTGGCTGAGCGACCCCGACATCGCCCTGTTCTCGGTGGCGATCCCCGACATCTGGCTCACCACCTCGTTCATCACGCTCGTGCTCTTCGCCGGCCTGCAGAACATCCCGGGCGACGTCATCGAGGCGGCACGCATCGACGGCGCGCGCTACCCGCGCATCCTGTTCAGCATCATCATCCCGCTGCTGCGACCGGTCATCGCCGTCGCGCTGATCGTGCGCGGCATCGACGCGGCCCGAGCGTTCGACATCATCCTGATCCAGACGGATGGCGGCCCGCAGGGCAGCACCACCACCCTCAGCCTGCTCATCTACCGCACCATGACGCGATTCGGCGATCCCGGACTCGCGAGCGCCATGGGCACCGTCTACCTCATCGTCATGCTGGCCGTGGCGATCTCCGCGATCCTGCTGATCTGGCGACCCGGGAGTGCACGATGAACCCGCTCGAAACCCGAGGCACGAGCCGCATCCTGCTGTGGGTGCTGCTGGCCGCCGCCATCGTCCTGTACGGATTCCCGTTCGTGTACCTCCTGCTGACGTCGTTCAAGACGCCCCTCGATGCCATCGCGGTGCCGCCGACGGTGCTGCCCGAGACGTGGACGATCGACAACTACGTCGCCGCGCTCAGCCGCGAAGGCGTGCCCGCCGCGCTGGTCAACAGCGTCGTCACCGCCGTCACCTCGACGCTGCTGTCGCTGGTGCTCGCGGTGCCGGCCGCGTATGCGATCACGCGCTTCCGCACGCCGAGCGGGCGGGTCTTCATCGTCGCCGCCCTGGTGACGCGCATGGTGCCGACGATCGCCGTCGGCGCACCGCTCATCGCAGTCATGCGCACGCTCGGACTCACGGACACGTCGTTCGGGCTCGCGCTCGCGCACACCACGATCTCGCTCCCGCTCTCGATCTGGCTGATGGCGAGCTTCTTCGAAGCCGTTCCCGATGAACTGAGCGAAGCCGCTGAGGTCGACGGATGCAGCCGACTGCAGGCCATGTGGCGTGTGGTGCTCCCGGTCGTCTCCGGCGGCCTGGCGGTGACCGCGATCTTCGCGTTCCTCGCCTCGTGGAACGAGTTCCTCTTCGCGTTGCTGCTCACCTCGGTGCGGGCGCAGACCACCCCGGTCGTGATCGCGAACTTCCAGAGCCAGTTCGGCCTGGACTGGGGCGGCATGACCGCGCTCGCAGCGGTCTACTCGGTGCCGGTCATCCTCCTCACCCTCTTCCTCCAGCGGCACATCGTCGCCGGCCTCACCCTCGGCGCCGTCAAGGGCTGAGCCGAAGACCCGAACGGAACGCAATGTCGACCAGCAACCAGTACGACGTCACGACCTGGCCCGATGGCAACCCCTACGACGACGTCGGGGCGGTGATCAACAGCATCATCGCCGACGTGAAGCGGCGCCAAGCGGTGTCGGATGTCGCAGACGGAGGCAGGCCGGGCGCCGTCATCTCCATTCCGCCGGGGGACTACCGCCTGCGCACGCAGGTGGTGGTCGACGTCAGTTTCCTCAGGATCGAGGGCGCCGGGCACGGCTTCACGTCGTCGAGCATCCGGTTCAACCTGCCGGAGGACGAGCGATCGGGTCTCCACGAGCTGTGGCCGGGCGGCAGCCGCATCCTCGTCGACCTCCCGGCCGCCGGCGTCGAGGAGGAGGCGGATGGTGCCGCGTTCCTGATCGCGCGCAGCGGCAGCCCCCGGATCAGCTCGGTCGAATTCTCGGGATTCTGCATCGACGGCCTCCACTTCACGGGCGACGGCCCGGGCGGCAATCCCGAGAACTCGTACGTCAACGGCAAGACCGGCATCTACGTCGCCGATGCGAACGACTCGTTCCGCATCACCGGAATGGGATTCGTCTACCTGGAGAACGCGGTCACGATCTACAACGCCGACGCGCTTTCGATCCACGACAACTTCATCGCCGAGTGCGGCAGCTGCATCGAGCTCCGCGGGTGGGGGCAGGCGTCGAAGATCACCGACAACCTCATCGGCGCGGGCTTCGCCGGCAGGTCGATCTACGCCGAGCACCACGGCGGTCTGCTGATCACCGCGAACAACGTGTTCCCGCGCGGTGCGAGCAGCATCCACCTCCACGGCGTCACGCGCTCGAGTGTCACCAACAACCGGCTGCATTCGTTCTACCCGGGGATGGTGATCCTCGCCGCGAACAGCTCCGAGAACCTCGTGGGGTCCAACCACTTCCTGCGCGACCACGAGCCGTGGACGCCGTTCCTCGGCGTCGACAACGGTCTCGACGATCGCTACGGGCTGCTCGCGATCAGCGGCAGCGACAACTCGGTGATCGGGAACCACTTCTCCGAGATCGTCGAGGCGCGCAGCGTCCGGCCCGAGGGATCGGTTCCGGTCATCATCCGGCTCGTCGAGGGCACCGGCAACTTCGTCTCCGGCAACCACATCGTCGCGAAGGACGTCAGCACGACCTCCGGCGACTCGTGCTTCGCGGCGCAGGTCGACGCGCTCCTGACGACCGACAGCGCGCTCGGCCTCGACGTGACGACCGTCGCCGTCGATGCCGCGGCCACCGGCAACACGATCCTCGACTCCGGGACCGATGACCAGGTTCGGGCGGACCGCGCGGTGAATGCCGTCAGGCCGCTGCCGACGCTCCCGGCGCCGTCGCCCGGGGCATCCGACCGAGACGTGGTACGAACGTGAGGGGCCGACGATGACGGGGAGCCGGGTGTCCGAGAAGACGAACGGGATCAGGGATGTCGCCGCGCGCGCCGGAGTTTCGCAGACCACGGTGTCGCACGTGCTCAACGAGACACCGCACACCCGGGTCAGCGAGGAGACCGCGGCGCGTGTCCGGGCCGCTGCCGAGGAGCTGGGATACCGGCCGAACCGCCTCGCCCGCGGCCTGCGCACGCACGCCTCGGACATGATCGGCCTGCTGACCGAGGAGATCGCGACGACCCCGCACGCCGGTCGGATCATCCTGGGTGCGCAGGAGGAGGCCAGCCGCCGCAACCTGACGCTCGCGATCATCAACTCCGAGCTGAACCCCGACCCCGAGGTGGACTCGACGCAGATCCAGGCGTTCCTCGACCGGCAGGCCGACGGCATCATCTACGCCACCGTGTACCACGACGTGATCTCGCCGCCCGAGAACCTGCGGGTGCGCCCCGCGGTACTGATCGGCGCGCGAGACGAGGCCGGGTTGATCCCCGCCGTTTTGCCGGATGAACGTGGCGGCGCGGCATCCGTCGTGGACATGCTCGTCGCACGCGGCCACCGCCGCATCGCGTTCGCGGCCAGCGCCGACGACGTTCCGGCCACACGAGGGCGCCTGCGAGGCTACGTCGATGCGATGACCCGCGCCGGGCTCTCGACCGACGGGCTGATCGCCTCGGGCGGATCGGATGCCCGTGGCGGCTATACCGCGACGCTCGAACTGCTCGATCGCGAACCCACGGCGGTGTTCTGCTACAACGACCGCATGGCCATGGGGGCCTATCGCGCAGCGGCCGACCGCGGCCTGCGGATCCCCACCGACCTGTCGGTCGTGGGCTTCGACGACCAGGCTCCCCTTCCCGAGAGCCTGTTCCCCGCGTTGACGACGGTGGCGCTGCCGCACTACGAGATGGGTGCCTGGGCGGTCGCGGCGCTCGCCGAGTCGATCCAGGGCAAGCAGGACGGATCGCTGCTCGCCGCGCATCCCACCGTGTTGAACTGCCCGCTGGTCGAGCGGGAATCCGTTGCGCCGCCTCGTGAGCGAGCCGGCGCCTGAAGACACGGAGAGGTTCGGGCGGTCCCGCAGACCCTCGCCCGAACCTCTTCGTCCCACCAAGAGGACACCACATGAGACCGACCCTGCATTTCACCGCGCGCAGCGGGTGGATCAACGACCCCCACGGAATCACCTACCGTGACGGCCGGTACCACGCGTTCTTCCAGTACGTGCCCGACCGCACGACGTGGGCACCCAACTGCCACTGGGGCCACGCGACCGGACCCGACCTCCTCTCGTTGACGGAGCACTCGGTGGCAATCGCACCGGGCGATGGCGATGACGGCATCTGGACCGGATGCCTCGTCGAGGACGGCGACGACGCCGTCATCTTCTACACCGCCACCACGGTTCCGGACTTCGGGATCGGCCGCATCCGTTCCGCTCGCCCGGTCGACGGGGAGTGGCGGGAATGGCGGAAGGGGGAGGTCGTGGTCGAGGCGCCCAGTGACCTCGACCTCATCGCGTTCCGTGACCCGTTCGTGCGCCGTGAGGGGTCGGGCTGGCGCATGTTCGTCGGTGCGGCCCACCGGGACGGCACCGCGATGGCACTGTCCTGGACGTCATCGGACCTGCGTTCCTGGAGCTACGACGGCGTGGCCTTGTCGCGTTCCACCTCCGAGCGCGAGCCGGTCTGGATGGGCGCCCTGTGGGAGTGCCCGCAGTTCTTCGAGGTCGACGGGGTCGACGTGATGGTCTCGTCGGTGTGGGATGCCGACGTGCTCCACTACGCCGGCTACGCGACCGGTGCGTACCGGGAGGGCCGGTTCGACGCCGTCGGATGGGGCCGGCTGACCTATGGAGACGGCTACTACGCGCCCTCGTTCTTCTTCGACGCGGAGGGCCGCCCGTGCCTCTCGTTCTGGATCCGCGGCGTCGTCGACGAGCAGGCCGGCTGGGCGGGAGCGCACAGCGTGCCCTTCCGGCTCTCGATCGTCGACGGAGAGCTCGTCGCGACACCCCACCCGGATGTCGCCGCCCACCGGGGCGAACTCGCTGCCGACGGTCGCATCCCGGGTCTGACCGCCGACATCGAATGGGATGCCACGTCCGGCGAGCTGACCGTCGACTCCGGCGGGGAGCAGGTGGTCCGCGTCCTGCGGGCCTCCGAGACCGCGGTCGTCACGATCGGTGACGACGAGTCGATCGTGCCGGCATCCGGACCGCTGCGGATGATCGTCGACGGGCCCGTGTTCGAGCTCGCCTCCACCGCGGGCCTGTTCAGTGCAGCGCTCCGTCCGACGGGTGCGGATCTCCACGTGCGCGCCACCGCGGGAACGCTCGAGGTCTTCCCGATGCGGTAGGCCGCGATCACCCCCTCGTGCCGACCGCTTCAGCCCTCGATTACCGCCACCCCAGCGCCGGCGCCACGTGCGTGAGGATCGACTCGAGCACGTGCGCGTTGTAGTCGACGCCCAACTGGTTGGGCACGGTGAGCAGCAGGGTGTCGGCGGCGGCGATCGCCTCGTCTTCGCGCAATTGCTCGATGAGCACGTCGGGTTCGGCGGCGTAGCTGCGGCCGAAGACGGCGCGGAAGTCGTCGATCACGCCGAACTGGTCGGACTCGTCGCGCTGTCCGCCGCCGAAGTAGGCGCGGTCCAGGTCGTTCACGATGGCGAAGATCGACCTGCTCACCGAGACGCGCGGCTCCCGCTCGTGCCCTGCCTCGGCCCAGGCCGCGCGGAACGCTTCGATCTGCTTGCGCTGCTGCACGTGGAAGGGCTCGCCCGACTCATCCTCCTTGAGCGTCGAGCTCATGAGGTTCATGCCCTGCTCGGCCGCCCACACGGCGGTCGAGTCGGAGCCGGCGCCCCACCAGATGCGGTCGCGGAGGCCGGGCGACTGCGGCTGGATGCCGAGCGGCCCCGGATGCGGATTCGCGAACATCGGGCGTGGATTCGGCTCGGCGAACCGCGCCCCGTCGATGACCTTGAGGAACACCGTCGCGTTGTTCCGGGCGACGTCGGCCATGGTCGATCCCTCGGGTGCCTCGTAGCCGAAGTAGCGGTAGCCGTCGACGACCTGCTCGGGTGACCCGCGCGAGATGCCGAGCTGCAGTCGGCCGCCCGCGATGAGGTCGGCGGCGGCGGCATCCTCGGCCATGTACAGCGGGTTCTCGTAGCGCATGTCGATCACGCCCGTGCCGAGCTCGATGCGACTCGTCTTCGCGCCCGCCGCCGCGAGGAGCGGGAACGGGCTCGCGAGCTGGTTCGCGTAGTGGTGCACGCGGAAGTAAGCGCCGTCGGCACCGACCTCCTCGGCGGCGACCGCGAGGTCGATCGACTGCAGCAGCACGTCCGACGCCGATCGCGTCTGCGAGCCGGGGGAGTTCGACCAATGTCCGAACGAGAGGAAACCGATGCGCTTCATACCCTTCTCCAACGTCTGGCGCGGCGGGGCATTCCGGGGACGGGGCCGGATGCCCCGACAGCCCGATGGGGCGGGGGCGACCTGCCGGTGGTTGCCGGTCGAGCGTCAATCATCCGGACGATTCGCGGTCGATCGCGCGCGGTTAGCGTTGCGGCATGGAATCGCGGATCGCCCGGTCGGAGTTGCGACGGTTCATCGGCAGCACGGAGCACTCCATCTCGCCGAAGGGCGTCGCCGCGCTGTACGGACGAGCCGAGATGCTCGCACGGTTGCCGCTGCGGGTACAGCGCTGGATCGTGTCGAAGGCCCGCGGTCCGGAGTACATGGGGTTCGTCGTGGAGCCGTACTGCACCTTCCTGGCGTACGAGATCCGCGACGAGGCCGCCGCGGATCGGATGCTGCCGCCGGGCTATCGCCTCGTCGCGACCTCGATGTTCGAGGGCGAGGCGCCGCGCACCTCTGCGATCCTCGGCGCATTCAACGTCCACGCCTCGGTCTTCTGGGGCGCTCGCGTCGAGCTGTACCTGATCGCGGAGAACCTGCGGACCGGGATGCTGACCTGGGTGATCTGCGATGTCGAATCCAACACCATCAACTACGACCCCGGTCAGGGCTTCTCCGCCTCGACCACGGACCGGGCGGTCATCACGACCTCGCACGCCGGCGAGGTGATCGTCGACGTCCGAAGTCGCGAACGTCCGAACGACCTGGCGCTCACCGTCAGCCTGGCGGACGGCACCATGCGGCCGCTCGACCAGCGACTGTGGGTCGAGGGCAACATGTCCGTCGACTACGGCGGTCGGCTCGCCCATGCACGGTCGCAGCCGTTCGGCCTGGTGTTCGACCCCGGCGAGATGAGCCAGGCGCTGCACCTGCCGCTGGACTCGGTCGAGGTCGAACGGAACACCTTCGGCACGGAGTTCCTCGCCGAGTCCCCCTTCTCGGTGGCGTGCTTCCCCTTCGCGCAGCACTTCCTGACGACGAGCTACCCGCGGTCGAGCCCGATCCGCGACCAGCGGTCCTTGGAGGAGATGGTCCGGGCCCATGCGGGTCCGGCGCGCTGACGAGGGCGTCGTCACTCGGTGGGTACGGTCCAGTCCATGAGGAGGTAGAGGAACGCTTGCGGCTTCTCGAGCGACGGGAGGTGCGCGACATCCGGCCAGTCGATGCGCCGGGCACCCGTGACGCCTGCGATCAGTCGAGCTGCTGCGTCATCCGTCGTCTCGAGATCGTGGCCGCCGACCAGGACCAGCGTGCGTGCGGTGATCTGCGACAGGCGCTCGAGCGCCGGCGGGTCGAGCTCCAGCTCGGGTGCGTTGCCCTGCCAGGATGCGGCGACCTCGAACGCGCGGCGCTGCATCGTGCGCACGGCTGCGACGGCGGACGGGTCGACCTCGTTCGCGCTGCGCCGCGGGCCCACCACCCAGGCGTCGATGTTCGCCTCGACCGCTGCGTCGAGGTCGTCGCGGGCGAGGGCGCGCTTCTCAGCGTCGAAGAAGTCCTTCAGGTCGGGGGTCAGCGTCGCGAGCAGGCTCCCGCCGGGCGGGCACAGCAGCAGCGACTCGACGCGCTCGGGCGCAGTCAGCGCCACCTCGACCGCGACGCCCGCCCCGAACGACGCCCCGACGAGGTGGCATCGCTCGATGCCGAGGTGACGCAGCGTCTCGACGACGTCGGCGGCGTGCGACCACTCGCCCTCGGGCTCGGTCGCGGACTCCCCGAACCCGCGCAGGTCGAGCCGCACCGCGGAGCGAGCCGCGGTGAGCTGCGACCACTGCGGATCCCACATGCGCCGATCGGCGATGCCCGCGTGGATCAGCACGACGGGTGTGCCGGATGCCGCGACCGAATCGAACGCGATGCCGGAGGGGGTCACGCCGGTGACGCGGGAGCTGTCGAGCGAGGGGTTGAGGTCTGCGCGAGCGTTCACGTCGCCCAATGGTAGTGGCGCGCGCCTGCGCGCCTGGCCCGAGTGCTCGCGACCCACGGCTCGCGGGGTTTGGAGCTCTTCCACAATGGACGGCGCCCTCGCCCGAGGTTTCCTCAATAATTGCGCCAGACTTCGGACTGTCGCGGGACGGCGGGTGCTACAACTTCCCCAACCCGAATTGCATCGAACTGGGGGGTCTCATGCGTTGGGTATGGTTCAGGGTCGCCGCCGCGACCGCGGCAGGTTCGGGTGTGGTCGCCGGACTGCTGGTCAACATCGATCGCGGGTTGCGCGAGGAGCAGATCCTCGGCGACGTGCTGGCGAACTACTTCAGCCTGTTCACGATCGTGTCGTCGATCCTCAGCATCGGCGTGCTGACGGTGGCGGCGCGATGGATGCTGCGGCATCCGGGCACGTCGCCCGAGCCGCTCGGCATCGCCATGGCGATCGCCGCGGTCACCGGGCCCGTGATCCTGCTCGGCATCGTGTTCAACGTGCTGCTCCGCGGCGATCCGGCGCCGATCGCGGCCACCGATCCCGCCTGGGTCAAGTTCATGGACTCGTGGGCCACCGAGACGCTGCACGTCGTGTTGCCGATCTACTTCCTCCTCGACCTGCTGTTCGCGGGCAGGCGCCGTGGGCTCCCGTGGTGGTCGCTCGCGGTCATCGTCAGCTACCCGCTCGTCTGGACGGCCTACACGATGTCGCGCGGCGAACGCGTGCCGAACCCCGACGGCAGCACGCCGTGGTGGTACCCGTACGGGTTCCTCGACCCGCACATCGCCGGGTACGGGTCGGCGTTCACGTACATCGGCGGCATCCTGCTCGCGTTCGTGCTGCTCGGCATCGCCATCATCGGCATCGGCCGATCCCGCGAGCGGCACGCCGTCGCTCGCGACGTGACGGCGTGGCTGCAGACCGGTGAACTTCCCGACCTGACCGTCGCGCGCCGTCGGTGGCGTCGTCGCCGGTCGGGGTCGTCGAGGGGCTGAACGCGAACGGCGGCCTCAGGCAGTGTCGTCGGTCGCTTCGAGCGGCGCGTTGACGCTCAATCGCCGTCGAAGTCCACGGATCTCGTCTTCGAGCTCGTCCACGTACGCGAGCAGGTCGGCCTTCGCGGACAGGGCGCGCAGCGAGAGTTCCGAGATCTCCATGGCCCGCGCATCCGTCGCACGCAGCGCGCCGCTCAGCGCGTCATCGGCGTGGGGCTTGGCGCCTGGCGATCCGCCCCCTTGGTCGTCCCGTGCAGTTCCGTTCCCCCAACGGTCCATGCTTCCCCCACTCAATCGCGTGATCCCGGGCGCCGCACTCGAAGGATACGTGCGGAACGCGGGGAAGCCAACGCTTCCATCGGCCCGTCGAGGCCTCGCGGTGGCCTCATTCCGGGGGATTCGGCACCGTGAGGTCGGATGTCGCTTCACCCTCGGCCGGCGCATCGCCCGCCGTGGCGGACGGGCCTGTCTGCGTGTCATCCGGGCCGCGCAGATCGAAGAAGGCGCGCGCTGACCGGGTGAAGGTGAGGACGGTCGCTATGAGCATCGCGGTCGCGAGGAGCGCACTGAGGGCGAGTTGGCCGTACGCGGCCCCAGGACCCTCCTGTGCGGAGATGACGGTGCCGGAGCCGGGCAGGCGCATGAGGACCTGGAAGACCGCCGACCAGATCGCAAGTGCGGTTGATCCGACGGCGAGGATGGCCAGCACCGTTCGCGCGCGACGACTGCCGCTGCGCAGACGGAACAGGAGCCACACCTCGAGCGCCGTCACGGCGGCAACAGGAAGGCCTAGAGGCAGGGCGGCGAAGATGACGACGTCCAACGCAGGTCCCCCGACCACCAGCGCCCCGACGGAGGCAACCACGGCGCCGATCACGGTCAAGGCCTGAGAGATGATCTGCGGCCACCAGAGCCAGAATGCCCACGTCACCGGTCGTGGGCGAGAGCGGACGCCCTCCTGCACCCCAGTCGGAAGCGCACCATCCTCTGCCATCGACGACTCCTTCGCTCGATCTCGCAGCATGCATGCGTTTCATCCGGGTGTCGGCGAGTCCCGCCGGCGCGGGTTCGGCCGTGATGCCACGTTGAGCGCATCCGGCCGAAGGCTAGCCCTCACCGCCCTTCCTCGCTGGCCCCCGTCGGAGGGCGTTCCGAGCTCGACGTCACTCGAGATGCCGGACCGCTCCGGAGTGCTCGGTCACGGTGTTGCGGTGCGCGCGCTCCCCGGCCCCCGGGTTCGCCGCGCACCCGCTCCACTCGCAGCGTCGGAGGACGGGTAGCCCAGAACGGAGGGGTGCGGGCGGACGGCATTTCCGGTACACCGAACACAGATGGCCGACGATCGAAAGGTGCTCGCATGACCTCACCATTCAGCCTCGAGGGCAAGACCGCGCTGGTCACCGGGGGCAACCAGGGTCTCGGGAAGGCGTTCGCATTCGGGCTCGCCGAAGCGGGCGCACGCGTCGCCATCGCCGGACGCAGCGAGGAGCGCAATGCGGCAGTCGTCGCCGAAGCCGAGGGCGCGGGCCATGAGTTCCTCGCGATCACCGCCGACATCACCGATGACGCGCAGGTCGCGGCGATGATGGGCGCGGCGATCGACGGCCTCGGCCGGGTCGATGTGCTGGTCAACAACGCCGGAACCTGCATCCACAACCCGTCGTTCGAGGTGACCGACGAGGAGTGGGACGCCGTGTGGGACCTGAACCTGCGGGCCCTGTGGAAGACCAGCATCGCCGCGGGAACCCACATGCGTGAGCTCGGCGGCGGCTCGATCGTGAACATCGGAAGCATGTCGGGGTTGATCGTCAACCGGCCCCAATGGCAGCCGGCGTACAACGCCTCGAAGGCGGCGGTGCACCACCTCACGAAGTCGCTCGCCGTCGAGTGGGCGCCGTACAACATCCGCGTGAACGCCGTCGCTCCCGGGTACGTCAAGACCGAGATGGCGCCCGTCGACCGGCCCGAGTTCCAGCGGTACTGGGTTGAAGATGCGCCCCAGCAGCGCTTCGCGCTCCCGGAGGAGATCGCACCGAGCGTCGTGTTCCTCGCCAGCGGCGCATCCTTGTTCGTGACCGGCTCGATCCTCGTCGTCGACGGCGGGTACACCGCCGTCTGACGGCGCCGCGATCCCGTGGTGCCTACAGTTCGAGGGAGTAGTAGAACGCGCGCTCTCCGGTGTCGGGGTCCACGCCGCTGAACCCCTGGCGCTCGTAGAAGCGCTGCGCGTCCACGTCTCCGGCGTCGACGTTGATCTCGATCGCAGAGACGCCCTGCGCCTCGGCGTCGGCGATCAGCATGCGGATCATCGCCGCACCGAGGCCCTGGCCCCGACGGTCCGGCTCGACGTAGAGTTCGTCGAGCAGGGCCACGGGTCCGTCGTACCAGACGTTGCGCCGCAGCGTAACGAGGGCCACGCCCACCGCCGGCTCGCCGGCCAGGTAGGCGATCGTGTCGGGTCCCGCGAGCAGCGACTGCAGGCGTCGAGTCAGGATCGCCGCGCCGGGGGACGGGGTGTCGAACTCGGTGTTGAAGTCGTGCAACAAGCGCGCGACCGCCTCGGCATCGTCCGGGCCGGCCCGGCGAGCGCCGACAGCCGGGGAGCGCTCGGTCATGGCCGACAGACTATCCGCGCGAGCGCCACCGCCCAAGGCCCGGCTACTCGAGCAGCTTGCCCGCCACCGACACCTCGCGGCCCATGAGCGCCGCGATCTCCTCGGGGATCGGCGGGATCTCCTCGCGGGTGACGCCCGTCGAGGGCGACCAGACGAGGTTGACCTGCAGCGCGGCATCCGTCTCGGGGTAGTCGCTGCGGTTGTGGCATCCGCGGGTCTCACGCCGTTCGAGCGCGGCTTCGAGGGTCGCGCGGGCGGCGAGGGCGGCCGACTTGAGGTCGAAGGCGTGGGCGAGGTCCTGGTAGCCGGCGATGTCGGGGTGCACGCCGATGTCGGCGATGCGCGCCTCGATCGCGTCGAGCTCGGCGAGCCCGGCGAGGAGGCCGGCCTCGTCGCGCACGACGCCGGCGTGCTCGGTCATGGTGTTGCGGATGGCGCGCTGCAGGGCGCGCACGTTCTCGGAACCGTCCGAGGCGAGCAGCCCGGCGATCTCGTCGCGCGCGGTCTGCACCGCGGCCGCCGAGCGCTGCTGCGCCGTCAGCGAGGCCGAATAGGATGCCGCGGCCTGTCCCACGATCCGCCCGAAGACGAGCAGTTCGATGAGCGAGTTGCCGCCGAGCCGGTTGGCGCCGTGCAGGCCCGAGGATGCCTCGCCGATGGCGTAGAGGCCCGGGACATCCGTGCCGTGGTCGTCGGGGCGCACCCACACGCCACCCATCGAGTAGTGCGCGGTGGGCGCGATCTCGATCGGCTGCTTCGTGATGTCGAGCATCTGCAGCTCGAGCATCGTCTGGTAGACGCGGGGGAGGCGCTGCATGATCGTCTCGCGCGGTAGGTGCGAGACGTCCAGCCAGACACCGCCGTTGGGGGTGCCGCGGCCCTCCTTGATCTCGGTGTAGGCCGCGAGGGCCACGCGGTCGCGCGTCGAGAGCTCCATGCGCTCGGGGTCGTACTTCGCCATGAAGCGCTCGCCGAGGCCATTGGTGAGGATGCCGCCCTCGCCGCGGGCCGCCTCGCTGATGAGGGTGCCGGCCGCGTTCTCGGGCTCGATGATGCCCGACGGGTGGAACTGCACGAGCTCGGGGTCGCGCACGCGGCCGCCCGCCTCGACGGCGAGACGCCACGAGTCGCCCGTGTTCTCATCGCGACGCGACGAGGTGCGACGCCAGATGCGGTTGTGGCCGCCGGCGGCGAGGATGACCGCGTCGGCGTGGATGAGGTAGCGCGTGCCGTCGTCGAGGTCGAAGCCGTAGGCGCCGAACACCGCGCCGTCGTCGTTCACGAGGATGCGCGTGACGTAGACCGTGTCGAGGATCGGCACGCCGAGCTGGGCGGCCCGGTTGACGAGCGTGCGCTGGATCTCGAGCCCCGTGTAGTCGCCCGCGAACGCGGTGCGGCGGTAGGTGTGGGCGCCGAAGAAGCGCTGCGAGATGCGGCCGTCGTGCTCGCGCGCGAACGGCATGCCGTAGCGCTCGAGGTCCTCGATGCCGCGCGCCGCGCCCTTCGTCACGATCTCGACGGTGTGCGGGTTCGCGAGGAGGTAGCTCTCCTTGAGCGTGTCGGCGGCGTGCTGCTGCCAGCTGTCGTCGGGGTCCATCGTGGCGAGGGCGGCGTTGATGCCGCCGGCCGCGAGGGAGGTGTGCGCGTCGGACTTGGCGCGCTTGCCCAGGGCGAGCACGTCGACGCCCGCCTCGGCGAGCTCGATGGCGGCGCGCAGGCCCGATCCGCCGGTGCCGATCACGAGCACCGTCGTGGAGATCTGCCGCTCGGAAGCGGTGCCGGCTGAAGCTGTCATGCGTTCCACGGTAGGTTCGACGTACCGATGCGTCCAATGCATCTTTGACGTCGACACGATGCGCATAGGCTATCGACATGAACCTCGAGCAACTGCGATCGTTCGTGGAGGTGGCCCGCTTCGGCAACTTCACCCGTGCTGCCGAGGAGCTCTACCTCGCCCAGCCCTCGCTGAGCCGCCAGATCGCCGCGCTCGAGCAGGACCTCGGCGCCGAGCTGTTCCACCGCGCCCGCGGCGGCAGCACGCTCACGGTCGCGGGCGAGTCGCTGCTGCCCCTCGCGCGGCGCATGCTCGCCGACGCCGAATCGGTGCGGCGCGAGCTGGCCGAACTCGCCGGACTCGAGCGCGGCCGGGTGCGGCTCGGCGCCACGCCCACCCTCTGCATCAGCCTCGTCGCCGAGGTGCTCAGCGCGTTCCACGCGCAGCATCCGGCCATCGAACTGCACCTCTCGGAGCAGGGGTCGCGCCGGCTGCTCGACGAACTCGCGAGCGGTGAGCTCGACCTCGCCCTGATCACGACGTCGGATGCCGCGACCGTCGAACGGTTCACCGTGACCCCGCTGCTCGTCGAGGAGCTCGTGGTCGTGTCATCCGCCGCCCTGCCGCCCGTCACCACCAGCGAGGCCATCGGGCTCGCGGAGGTCGCGGGGCTGCCGCAGATCGTGTTCAGCTCGAGCTACGACCTGCGCAGTGCGACGGATGCCGCGTTCCGCACGGCCGGGCTCGCGCCCGACGTGGTGCTCGAGGGCGCCGAGATGGATGCGGTCCTGCGGTTCGTGGAACGCGGGCTCGGGGTCGCGATCGTGCCGGCCATGGTGCTCATCGACCGGCCGGGGCTCCGGTCGGTGCGGCTCGACGGGCCGACGCTCGAGCGCACGATCAGCCTCGCCCGACCAGCGGATGTCGCGCCCACCGCCGCCGTCGACGTGATGCAGCACACCATCGCCGCCACCGCCACGGCGTTCGCGGCTCGGGCGGGGGCGACGATGCGAGTCGCGGGTGGGAGCGCGGCCGCGACTCCTGTCGGCGCGGTGGAGCGGTCGTGAGCCCGCGCGTGGGTTCCGCGCTGCCGCGCCGCGCTACGGGCGCAGCAGCACCTTGCCGACGCGCCCCGGAGTGCCGCTCGCGCTGACGGCCTCGCTGATGTCGTCGAAGGCGTAGATGCCGGCCACGGGCAGCGTCAGCTCCCCGGAGAGCACGTGGTGCATGAGCTGGCCGAAGAGCATCGACCGCGTCGCGGCATCCATGTCGCGGCTCACGCGGCTGCCCCAGAATCCCCGGATGGTCAGCTGCTTGAAGATGACATCGGAGGAGTCAAGCTGCATGGTCGGGGACTGCATCGCGCCGAACACGACGAGGGTGCCGTTCTCGGCGAGCAGCGACAGCACCTCGCCCGACGAGGTGCCGCCGACCGAGTCGACCCCGGCGACGATGCGAGCGCCGCCGGTGAGCGCGGCGACCTCGTCGCGCCAGCCCTCGGCATCGGTCGCGACGACGTTCGCGATGCCCTGGTCGCGGAGTTCCTCGACGCCCTCGGCCCGGCGAACGAGCCCGATGACGTTCAGGCCGCGTGCGGCGCCGATCTGCGCGACCATCCGGCCGACCGCGCCGTTGGCGGCGTTCTGCACGAGCCAGTCGCCCTGCTTCAGGTCGAGCGAGTGCAGTAGGCTCACCGCGCTGAACGGCATCGACACGAGCTGGGCGGCGGACTCGTCGGCGACGCCGTCGGGCACCGGGATGAGCCCCGCGGCATCCGCGACGAAGTACTCGGCCCAGACGCCGAACGTGCCACCGGTGACGACGCGCTGGCCGACCTGCACGTCCGTCACGTCGGCGCCGACGGCGTCGACGATGCCGACGGCCTCCGTTCCCGCTGGGGCCGGCAGCTCGGGCTTGAACCCGTAGGTGCCTCGCACGGTCCACAGGTCGTGGTTGTGGATCGTCGCGAGCAGGGTGCGCACACGGGCCTGGGTCGGGCCCGGCTCGGGCAGCGGGAGATCCGCGACCTCGAGCACCGTGCCGGGCTCGCCGAAGGTGGAGTGGATGAGGGCGCGCATGAGGGGGCTCCGTTCGTTCGTGTTCGAGTGCCCGGGCCGCGGTCGGCGGCCGGCGGGCGGGATCAATGGGGCGACGCTGCTGTCGCGTCGGGTGCGTGGGCGGATGCCGCAGCCGCGTGCATCGACGCCGTGACCTGCTGCAGCGTGCGGATCAGCGCCTCGCCGTCGCCGGCCTGCACGCCGGTCGCCGCGGCGATCCGCGACGGGACGTGCGCCAGCTCGGCGCGCAGTGCCGCGCCGCGCGGCCCGATGGCCACGGTGACGACGCGCTCGTCGTGCGACCGCCGCTCCTTGACGACGAGGCCGCCCTGCTCCATGCGGCGCAGCAGCGGCGACAGGGTGCCCGAGTCGAGCTGCAGGAGCTCGCCGAGCGATGAGACGGTCTGCTCGCCCTCGCGCCAGAGCGCCACCAGCACGAGGTACTGCGGATAGGTCAGTCCCCAAGGGTCGAGCAGCGTGCGATACAGCTGCGTCGTGGCCCGGGATGCGGCGTACAGCGAGAAGCACACCATCTCATCCGTCACGACTGCCATAGGGAAAAGAATTGCACACAACTTGGTTGTGTGCAATTCAAACGGGTGGCCCCCTCGACTCGCATGCCGTTCGCCGCGCGGGAGGTGGCGCGCCCGGAGCCTCAGTGCGGGCGGTGACCGGAACGATGGAATCGTGCACTCCATGAAGCACTTGCGCAATGAACCGGCGCATCATGGCGTTTCCGTGAGGATGATTTGCGTATGCAGCGCCGCTCGCGCACACTGATCCGAGCGCCCATCGATCGGAGGAACATGTCCACGCCAGTCGCCCCGTCGTCCGCGGCATCCATGCACGAGGTGTCGGACCGCACCTCGGAGCTCGTCGAGCTCGTGCTGAGGTATGCCAGGGGCCGGATCCTCTCGAGCGACACCCCGCTCGACAAGCCCATCGCCCCGCTCGACCTCGCCCTCAGGGCGGGGCGGAGCATCGACGAGCACGGAATCGGCGCCGAACGCGCACTCGCCCTCTTCGAAGACGTGCTCGCGCCGGCGTGCATCACGACCGACCACCCCCAGTACCTCTCCTTCATCCCGACCGCGCCGACGAAGGCCTCCGTCGCGTTCGACCTCGTCGTCTCGGCGAGCGCGCTGTACGGCGGGTCCTGGCTCGAGGGCGCCGGGGCGGTGCACGCCGAGAACGAGGTGCTCTCGTGGCTCGCCGCGGAGTTCGGCCTGCCTGCGTCGGCTGGAGGCGTGTTCGTGCAGGGCGGCACGCTCGGCAACCTCTCCGCCCTCGTGGCCGCGCGGGAGCATGCTCGCGCCGTCGCGACGCGATCCGGTGCCGAACTCCCGTCGAGGTGGAAGGTGGTCTGCAGCGCCGAGGCGCACTCGTCGATCGCGTCCGCCGCGCGGGTGATGGACGTCGACGTCGTGGCCGTCGAGCCGGGCGACGATGGCGTGCTGCGCGGCGATGCCGTGCGGGCCGCGCTCGAGGAGCACGCGGCATCCGTCTTCGCCGTCGTCGCGACCGCCGGCTCGACGAACTTCGGGATCGTCGACGACCTCGCCTCGATCGCCGCCGTCACGGATGAGTTCGACGTGTGGCTGCACGTCGACGGCGCCTACGGCCTGGCCGGCATGCTCTCGCCCATGGCGCGGCACCGATTCGCCGGCGTCGAGCGCGCCGACTCCGTGATCGTCGATCCGCACAAGTGGCTGTTCGCGCCGTTCGACGCCTGCGCACTGATCTACCGCGACCCGGAGGCCGGCCGCCGCGCGCACACGCAGCACGCCGAGTACCTCGACACGCTCACCGAGACGAGCGAATGGAGTCCGTCGGACTACGCCGCCCACCTGACCCGCCGGGCGCGTGGCCTGCCGCTCTGGTTCTCGCTCGCGACGCACGGCGCCGCCGCCTACCGCGACGCGGTCACCGCCTCGATCCGGCTCGCACACGACATCGCCCGCGAGATCGATCGGCGCGACGGGTTCCGGCTCGTCCGGGAGCCGCAGCTCTCGGTCGTGGTGTTCGAACGCGAGGGCTGGTCGAAGGCCGACTACGCCGAGTGGTCGGCGCGCCTGCTCGACGAGCAGCACGCCTTCGTCACGCCGAGCTCGCACGCGGGCCGGCCGAACACGCGCTTTGCGATCATCAACCCGCTCACGACGTACGAGCACCTGACGGCCATCCTCGACACGATGGCGTGAGCCGGTCGACAATGCGACGATGGGCCGCCGCCCGAACGGGACGGCGGCCCATCGTCGCGCAGGCGGACTACTCGGGGATGAACGAGACCTCGAGCGACTCGAAGCCGCCCGTCGTCCACCATCGCGTCGCGCTCACGCGGTCGAGGTGGGTGCGGTAGCGCGGGTTCCGCTCGAACGTCGTTCCCTGGGCGACGTTCGCCGAACTCTTCACGAGCGCCTTCGCCTGGGTGACCATCGAGTACGTGCCGCCGGAACCCGACGGCGAGTCCCAGATGTCGCGCTTCACGTTGGGGCCGCTGCCGGTGCCGACCCCGGACCGCTCGGCAGCCCCCGCGGTCACCGCGAGCGTGGCGAAGTCGATGCGGTCGCCGTTCACGAGGTAGTGCCAGCGCACCCCCTCGGCGCGGTCGCCGCTGATGGTCGCGCCGTAGAGGTCGAGAACCGAGACCCCGTTGACGCCGATCACCTCCCCGCGACGCGTGGCGCGGTCGTAGACGAGCGCCGTCGTCTCGTCGACGCCGACGACGAGGTCGTGTGCCGTGGCATCCGCCAGCGCGACCATGCGGGCCTGACGGCCCCACGTGCCGAAGTGGCTGTCGAGCAGGCCCTCCGTGAAGAAGCCGAACCCGCCGAAGGGCGAGTACGTGAGATCGTTCGACCCGATCCCCGTGCCCGCGTACGCGCCGTACCGCCACGACTCGTACGACTCTCCGGCGGTGACCATGTCGCTGCCGTTCTGGATCGTGAGCCCGGCGCTCGAACCGGCGACGACGCCGCCGGCGTCGAGCACCGCCCGCACCGCGGCCAGCACTGCGGTGTCTGCGCAGTCCGTGAAGGCGTCCCCGGGTGCGGGGGCGCAGTCGAGGAGCGTCTGCACGTAGCGCGACTGGTCGCCGCCGGAGAAGAACACCCCGGTGGAGGCGCGCACCTGGTCGGCCACCGTCGTGCTGTCGGCGTTGCCCGGAACGTACGGATCGCCTGCGTAGTTCGTCTCGATGTCGATCGGGACGAGGTACGTGTCGGCGCCGTACCGGGCGAAGAGGTCGGCGTAGTAGAGCCCGTTCGCCGCGGCGTTGCTCTGCGTCGGGTCGGATGCCTCCGTGGGCGAGGCGGCGGGGACCGAGGCGGCGGTGACCACCGCGATCCGGGCGCGCGCGGGGCCCGCGCCGTCGGGGTCGGCGTCGGCGACGATCCGCTGCAGGATCTGCGCGTTCTCGTTGAGTGCGCCGCCGATGAGGACCAGGTTGCCGTCGAGACCCGACGCGTACGCGGTTCCGGTGCCGAACATGAGGGGGAGCAGGATGGTGCCTGCGGCGAGGGTCGCCGCCGTCCGTGGTGTGCGCATGGCACTCCTCTCTTCATTGAGTGGAGGTCACGTTACAAGAACCGTTACAGCACGTCTATAAGGAACAAGCATTACGGACGATTCCGCGGAGCGCGACCCGCGCTCGCACCGGATCCAGTAGTTTGAACGTACCTCTCCCCACCGATGCTGGAAGGTCGCGATGACGTGGTTCACGTGCGCACTCCCTGAACCGATCCGAGGTCGCTGATGGCGTTCGTACTCCCCGCCCGGGGCGTCGTGCTCGGCGTGGCATCCCTCGTGCTCAAGGAGGGCGCCACGATCGAGAGCGCGCTCGCCGTGGTGCGCGCCGCCGTCGACGCCGGCGTGCTCGCGATCGACACCGCGCGTGCCTATGCCACGGTCGACGACGACGCCGCGGGGGAACGCATCGCGCAGGCGGCCCGCACCCAGCGGCCAGACATCCCGATCATCACGAAGGCCGGCCACTTCCGGCTGGGCCGTGCCGCGTGGGATGTCGACGGCAGCGCGGAGCGGGTGCGCGCCGACGCGCTGCGCAGCCGCGAGGTGCTCGGCGCCCCGCCCTCTCTGCTGTTGCTGCACCGCGCCGATCGCGTCGACGACCTCGACGCCTCGGTGCGCGAGCTCGCCGCGCTGCGCGACGAAGGCGTCGTCGAGGCGATCGGCCTGTCGAACGCCTCGGTCGAGCTGCTCGATCGGGCGCGCGCGATCACCACGCTCGATGCCGTCGAGAACCGCTTCGCGTTCGGGTTCGACACCGCGTCGGAGTATCGCTACTGCGTCCAGGCCGGTATTCCGTTCCTCGCATATGCGCCGTTCGGCGGCCCCAAGTCGACACCGTTGGCGACACACGTGCCCCGGGTGGCCGCCGTCGCCATGCGGCGCGGGATCTCGGTGCACCGCTCGGTGCTCGCCGCCATGTTCGAGGCGATGCCCGGCGCCTGGCCCGTCATCGGCTCGACGCGCGTGGAGTCCGTGCTCGACTCGATCGCCGCGGCCGACCTCGTCGTCGACGAGGAGCTGCGCCAGGCGTTCGCCGACGACCTGCGCTCGCGCGGCGTCGGGCTCTAGGCGTTCGTCGGAGCGGGATCGCTCGGTTCGCGGCATCCGCTGCCCTCGTTGCGGCGGCGCGCGTCACTTCGCGACTTCGCGGGGCGCCATCCGCACCGAATGCGGCGCGAAGTGACGAGTTCGGCGGCGGGCTGGTCGCCATCGCGAATCCGTCGCCGGGCGGCGGTCTCGAGGCGGGAGAATCGAACGGTGACGCTGCCGGCCGCCGAGTTCATCGACTCCACGCTCCGCGCCGAGGGGTCGGAGGCGCGGGCCGAGGCCGACGCCGAGCGGATCGGCGGAGGCCTGCGCTTCTACGGCGCCTCGGTGGGCGCGGTGCGGGGTACGGTGCGCGATGCCGATCGGCGGCATCCGATCTCGACGCATGACGAGGCCACCGCGCTCGCCGCCGAGCTCTGGTCGGTGCCCGTGTACGAGCGGCGGTTCGCCGCGATCGTGGTGCTGCAGCGGCACGCGGCGATGCTGGTCGGCAACGACCTCACGCGCCTCGAGCAGTTCCTCCGCGACGCGCGCGTGCGCGAGCTCGTCGATCCGTTGGTCGGCGACGTGGTTCGGCCGCTGCTCGAGCGGTTGCAGGGCCCCGAGGCATCCCGGGCCCGCCGGATCACCGACAGGTGGGCGAGCGAGGCCGATCCGCACCTGCGATGGGCGGCCTCGCTGCTCTGACGGCGGGCGAGCCGGCCGAGGCTGCCGCCGTGGAACGGGTGAGGCGCCGCCCGGACCCCATTCCGGACGGCGCCTCGGGAGCGCGGGCTACTCCCCAGCGGCCAGGCGCTCCCGGTCCTCCTCGAGCAGTGCGTCGGGGCCCTCGTCGCCCTCGGCGATGACCTCGTCCTCCTCGAGCGACATGTGCAGGCGGCGCCGGAACAGGCGGGTCATCACGAGCAGCGCGATGAAGCCGATCGACAGCCAGATGAGGCCGTAGGTCATCGCCTGGCTGCTCACGTTGAGCCAGAGCACCACGGTGAGCACGACGCCGATCGTGGGGAGCACGACGTTCCGCACGACCTGCCACGCGCTCTTCACCTCGCGGCGACGGACGGCGAAGTGCAGGATGACCGCGAGGTTCACCACGGTGAACGCGATGAGCGCGCCGAAGTTGATCATCGAGAAGACGAAGTCGAGGTCGGCCACGGCGGCGCCGAGCGACACGATTCCGACGAGCACGACCGCGACGGCCGGGGTGCGGAAGCGCGGGTGCACGTAGGACAGGCGCCGTGCGATCGGGCCGGAGCCGTTGCGGCCCATCACGTAGATCATGCGCGACACGCTCGCGTGCGAGGCGAGGCTCGATGCGGCCGCGGCGGCGATCGCCGCCGAGACGAAGAAGATCTGGAAGATCATGCCGCCGACCGAGTAGGCGATCTCGGGGAGAGCGGTGCCCTCGGTGAAGCCCTCGGTGACCGGGAAGAGCGACTGGGCGAACCAGGCGGCGGTGAAGAAGATGACGCCGCCGAGCACGAGCGCGAGCACGATCGCCTTGGGCACGGTGTGCGCGTCCTTCGCCTCCTCGGTGTACATCGTGATCGCGTCGAATCCGATGAACGAGAAGCACACGATGGTCGCCGCGCTGATGACCGTCGCGATCTGCACGTTCGCGTGGTACAGCGGTTCGATGCTGAATGCAGTGCCATTGCCGGCGCCCTGCTGCAGTGCGCCCCACGCGAGGATCACGAAGACGGCGATGAGCACGACCTGGAAGACGAGCAGGGTCGCGTTCACCCGCGACGTCGACGAGATGCTCCACAGGTTGAGAAGCGTGATGACCGCGACGTAGCCGAGCACCCAGATCCATCCGGGCACCTCGGGGAAGAACGCCTCGAAGTACTGGCGCACGAGGAGCGCGTTCACGAGCGGGAGGAGCAGGTAGTCGAGGAGCGCCGTCCAGCCGACGAGGAAGCCGACGTTCGGGTGGATCGTCTCGGACGCGTAGGTGTACGCCGATCCGGCCGAGGGGTAGATGCGCGTCATCCGCCCGTAGCTGATCGCGGTGAACAGCATCACCACGAGCGCGAAGAGGTACGCGAGCGGCACGACCCCGCCGCTCTCCTCCGAGACGTAGCCGAAGGTGTCGAACACCGTCATGGGGGTCATGTAGCCGAGGCCGAGACCCACGATGGCCCAGAGGCCGAGCGAGCGCTTGAGCTTCGTGGGGTGCGCGGTGAGCGTGGAAGGTGCAGTCATGGTGGATCCTGTCGTCGCCATTGTCGAGCGGGGTGACACTACGTGATCCGCCCCGGCGCCTGCGTCGCCACGGTGTCGATCACCGAGCCGATCGTTCGCCGTCATGTCGACGCTGCCGATGGAGGCGACGTTGCTCGGCGTCGCGACCTGCGAGACTTCCCCGGTGACCGACATCGAACTGGCGCGCATCGCGGGCGGCACCGTCGCGCTGCACGACGCGCGCCGGAACGTGCGGTGGAGCGTCGAGCTCGAGCCGTTCGAGATCGGCGTGTATCCGGTCACGCAGGAGCAGCTGGCGGAACTGCTCGGCGAGTCGGCGTCGCACCCGCGCCGGCCGGCAACCGACGTGAGCTGGCTCCGCGCCGTCCGGTTCTGCAATGCGGCATCCGAGTGGGAGGGGCTCGACCCCGCGTACACCTACGACGGCGAGGAGGTCACGTGGCACGTCGACGCCGACGGGTACCGCCTGCCGACCGAGGCGGAGTGGGAGTTCGCGTGCCGCGCCGGCTCGACCGGTCCGCACTACGGACCGCTCGCCGAGGTCGCGTGGACGAGCGCCGACGGCGTCGCGACGCCGCAGCAGGTCGGCGCCAAGCTGCCGAACCTCAACGGCCTGTTCGACACCCTCGGGAACGTGTGGGAGTGGTGCTGGGACCTGCTCGACCCGGCCCGCTACGACGACTACCGCGTGTTCCGCGGGGGCGCCTTCGCGGATGACGCGTGGAGCGTTCGGGCATCGACCCGACGCGGTGGCGCACCGCGCATGCACCACGAGGACGTCGGGTTCCGCGTCGCGCGTGGCGGCTTCGACTCGACGGATGCCGCGCAAGGCTGGTCGGCCGAGGCGGACCTGGAGCGCGCGGCGATCGACGGGCCGCTGCCGCCGGGGTGGACGCCGCGACGCTGACCGAAGCGGCTGGACCGCGCCGGGAACTCAGCCCGAGACGCTGCCGACGCGGATCGACCGGTCGATCCGCTCGGCCGCGCCGAGCAGCGCCGGCAGGAACTCCTCACGGAGGCGCTCGGCGCTCGCCGCGCTCGCCGAACTCGCGACGTTGACCGCCGCGATCACGGTGTCGTCGCGGGAGTGCACCGGAGCGGCGATGCTGCGCAGGCCCACCTCGAGCTCCTCGTCGACGAGCGCCCATCCCTGTTGACGCACCTCGTCGAGCACGCGGCGGAGGGCGATCGGGTCGGTGACGGTGCGGTCGGTGCGGTGCTCGGCGTGCAGGTTCGCGAGGTAGGCGTCGAGTCGTGTCGCCGGCAGGTGAGCGAGGAGCACGCGGCCCATCGACGTCGCGTGGGCGGGGAACCGCGTGCCGATCGTGATCGTGACGTTCATGATGCGCCGGGTGGGCACGCGCGCGACGTAGACGATGTCGGCGCCGTCGAGCACCGACGCCGAGGTGGACTCGCCGAGCTCCCGTGACAGCGCCTCGAGGTGGGGCTGCGCGAGCTCGGGGAACGAGAGCCCCGAGAGGTAGCTGTAGCCGAGCTCGAGCACCTGCGGGGTGAGCTGGAACGCCCTGCCGTCGCCGGTCAGGTAGCCCATCGTCACGAGGGTGAGCAGGAATCGACGTGCTGCGGCGCGGGTGAGGCCGGTGCGCTCGGCGACCTCGCTGAGCGTCATCCGCGGGTGATCGGCGTCGAACGCGCGGATGACGGCGAGCCCTCGTGCGAACGACTGGACGAACTCGTCGCTCGGTTCCGGGGCCATGCGACCACGCTACCGTTCGAGCACGACGGCGAGCCCTTGGCCGACGCCGATGCAGATCGCCGCGACGCCGACCCCGCCGCCGCGCCGGGCGAGCTCGTGCGCGAGGTGGCCGACGAGGCGGGCCCCCGACGCGCCGAGCGGATGCCCGATGGCGATCGCTCCACCGTGGATGTTGACCTTCTCGGGGTCGAGCTCGGGCCAGAGTCGCAGGCACGCGAGCGACTGCGACGCGAACGCCTCGTTGAGCTCGACGACGTCGACGTCGGCCCATGTGCGTCCCGCGCGCGCAAGCGCGCGGTTCGCGGCCTCGACGGGGGCGATGCCGAACGTGTGCGGGTCGTTGCCGAACACGCCGCGCCCGGTGATCCGCGCGAGCGGCTCGGCGTCGAGAGGGGCGTGCTCGCCGCCGATGAGCACCATCGACGCGCCGTCGTTGAGTGGCGAGGCGTTGCCGGCGGTGACGGTGCCGTTCGGCCGGAACGCGGGCTTCAGCCCCGCGAGCGTGTCGACCGAAGCGTCGGGGCGGATCCCCTCGTCGCGCGTGAGCGTCGTGCCGGGAACGGCGACGACCTCGGCGTGCAGGCCCGCGTCCCACGCCGCGGCGGCGCGGCGGTGGCTGCGCACGGCGAACTCGTCCTGCTCCTCGCGGGTGATGTCGAACCGGTCGGCGAGCAGCTCGGCGGTCTCGCCCAGCGAGACCGTCCACTGCTGCGGCATCCGCGGATTGACCATGCGCCAGCCGAGCGTGGTCGAGTGCATCGTCTGGGATGCGGCGGGGTACGGGGTGGGCGACTTCAGCACGACCCAGGGCGCGCGGCTCATCGACTCGACGCCGCCCGCGAGCACGAGCGCGGCGTCGCCGGTCTCGACCGCGCGACTGGCCTGGATCACGCTCTCGACGCTCGAACCGCAGAGGCGGTTGACCGTGGTGCCCGGCACGGAGGTGGGCACGCCGGCGAGCAGGCCCGCCATGCGCGCCACGTTGCGGTTGTCCTCGCCGGCCTGGTTGGCGTCGCCGAGGACGATGTCGTCGATGCGGGCGGGGTCGAGGTCGGGATGCCGCGCGAGGAGCGCCTCGATCGTGTGCGCCGCGAGGTCGTCGGGGCGGATGCCGGCGAGCGACTTGCCGAAGCGCCCGAAGGGCGTGCGGACGGCGTCGTAGACGAAGCTGGCGGTCATCGGATCTCCCTCAGGTCGAGCTGCAGCAGTTCGCGCACGCGCAGGCCGACGGTCGCGCCGGATGCCTCGCACACGGCGGAACCGTCGCCATGTTCGCGAAGCGAACGAGTGTACGCATAGCGAAGAGTATACGCGCGCGGGGCGGCGCGGGCGTGCGGCACCCGTCGTCGAGCGCTACATTGACCCCCCCGAGACAACGGAGGAACGGCCTTGTCGGATGCCGAACTGGAGGACCTGCGAGAGCGCGCGGAGCGCGGCGATGAGGAGGCAGCAGCGCGACTGGTGGAGCTGGCCGGCGATCGCGCGGACTCCTACGAACTGCGGCTGCTCGCCCAGAGCGGCAGGACTGCGGCGTTGAGCGAGCTGGTGCAGCTCGCGGCACAGCGGGGCGACATCGTGGAGATCCAGCGGCTCGCGGCATCCGGAGATCGGGATGCCGCGGCCGTGCTCGACGCGCTCTACGCCGATGACCCCACCGACGACGGCACCTGACGCACCTGGCCGCCGCGATGGGATCGGGAGGTCACCGGGCCCGCCGGCGGCGGGTCATCCGACCCGGCCGGATCACTCCGGCAGCACGAGCGCGGTGTCGCCCAGGGCGACGGCCGCGACGATGAGTACCAGTGCGCTGGCGATCACGATCAATCCCATGCCCAGCATGAGCGCGGCGCCGAACAGCGCGAGCTTCGTTTCACCCTCTGCGGGCCGTTCGTCGTGAATCGGTCGGTTCGGCGTCATCGCTGGTCCTTCGGCTCGGCGGCGGGCGGATGGTTCGCTCTCCGATTGTCGCAGACGAGGTCGAGCGCGTGTCGGTCGAGCGTCGGCACCGCGGCATCCGAGGTCGACCCGGGGATGCCGCGGGGCCCGGGACGGGTGGCTTCCGCCCGTGCGGGATTCGCGGGGCGCGAGTAGCCTGAATGGACGGGTCGGCGACACCGCTCGCTGATGGGATGGCGGCAGTCGGCCCGGCGGGCGACCTCGGTACCGATGCCCGAACGGAACGGCTCAGCGATGTCTTGGGATGACGATTCGACCTCCGACGAGTTCGGTGAGCACCGCCGAGCCCGGGCGACGGGCTGGGAGGTCGTGCGTCGCGTGCTCGGCTACGTCGGCCTCGTGGCCGGGGTGGTCGCGCTGGCGGTCGGCGCGATCTACGCGGTGAGCACGGCGGGCGTTGCGTTCAAGCCCTCCGGATTCGCGGCGCCCGCGCTGGGAGGGGGCCCGGCGTTGCCGCGCACGGCGTTGCCGCCCGCGACGCTGCCGGACGACCGCCCTGCAGCGTCCGACGAACCGCTCCCCACCGACGAGGACTCGTCGCCGGTGTCGGACTCGATGGCGGTGCTGCTGCCGCGCGTCGATCCCGAATGGACGGCGCGGATCGCCGCGGCGACGGGCATCCCCGAGCGCGCGCTCTCGGCGTACGCGTCGGCCCACGTCTCGATCGCCGACGAGCAGCCGGAGTGCGGCGTCGACTGGGCCACGATCGCCGCGATCGGCTCGATCGAGTCGAACCACGGACGCTACGCCGGTGCGGTGCTCGACGAGAGCGGGCACTCCGACCCGGCCATCGTCGGCCGCGCGCTCGACGGCGTCGGCGTGGTCAAGATCGCGGATACCGACCAGGGGCTCCTCGACGGCGACCCCACGTGGGACCGGGCGGTCGGGCCGATGCAGTTCATCCCGTCGACGTGGGTCGAATGGGGGAGCGACGCGAACGGCGACGACGTGGCCGACCCGAACCAGATCGACGACGCCGCCCTGGCCACGGCGCGCTACCTCTGCGCGTCGGGGCCGATGACCAGCGACGGTGCGTGGCGCGCGGCGATCTACTCCTACAACCACGACAGCGACTACGTCGACAAGGTCGCGAGGGTCGCGAACGAGTACGCGGCGGCGGCCGAGCAGGCGCTGAGCGGCGGGGAGTAGCCCTCGACCGCACCGCGCCGGTTCGGCGAGTTCAGACCGCGCGGTTGAGGTAGCGGGCGACGCCCTTGAAGGTCTCGGCGCCGGGCCGACCGTCGATCGGGCCGGCGTAGCCGTTCTTCTGCGCCAGCAGTTGGAGTCGCTCGTTGAAGACGCGGCCGGGGATGCCGTCGATGTCGGTGTTGGTCTTCGCTTGTCCCGGAAGATCGAGGGCGTTGAGGAATCGCGCGAACCCCCGGTGCGTGTTGCGGCCCGGGTCGCCGTCGATCGGTCCGGTGTAGCCGAATCGCGAGGCCACGACCTGGTACCGCTTCCAGTAGTTCAGCCCCGGGACGCCGTCGTCCTCGGTGCTGGTGCGGGGGATGCCCGCTCCGCGCAGCGGCGACGCCGCCATCGCCGCGACTCCCGCGACCGCCGGCGTCGCGAACAGGTCGGCGACCGAGAGGTCGGTGTGGTTGCCGTCGAGGGCGAACCCGGCGCAGTTCGAGTTGCTGGAGAACTGGTGCACATGTGCGGTCGGGATCGACCCCTGCAGGTCGGGGATGTGGTCGGGCCGATGGCCGGTCGGCCCGTCTCCGTATGCCGCCCACCAGAATCGGACACCGAGATCGGCCACCGCGCCCCACGGGGTGTGACCGCGATAGTCGGATGCTCCGGCGTAATGCCACAGGCGATTCCAGGCGATGCCCGTCAGCGCCTGGACGCGCGCGAGGAACCGGACCGCATCTCCTTGGTTCCAGAACGTGCCGTTGCGATCGAGGCGCTCGTTGTCCAGGGCGAGCACGTCGTGCGATGCGTCGAACCCGTGCAGGTGTTGCACGAAGTAGTCCGCCTGGGATTCGGGCCCCAGCACACCGCCGACGAGCCAGTAGTGTCCGCGCGGAAGGCCGGCCGCCATCGCCCCCTCGATCTGCGCCTGGTAGAAGGGCGCCACGTAGAGCTCGCCGGTGTTGAACCCGCCGGCCTTCACGATCACGAACTCCGCGCCGTCGTCGCGCGCCCTGCGGAGGTCGATCTCCCGTTGGGATGTGCCCACATCGATGCCGTACGTCATGGTGACCGCCTCCTCGAGGGTCGTACCGACGCTGACGAGGGCAACGTACGCCCGTCGGGCGTCCGCGGCCAGGGGGGCAGCACTGAGATCGGCGTCGCGTTGCGCGTCGGGGGCGGTGTGCGTATCATCGGGTGAGCGATATGTGAATGTGACGTTCGATTATCGAACAGCAAGGATGCATCGAACCGCTCGAATCGCGAAGCCAAGCCACAACGATGTGAAGGAGAACCCGTGCAGTTCCACCACCACGGATACGTCTCGGGCGACCCCCGGGTGCAGCCGGCCGCCGGCGTCGGCATCGACCGCCCCGAGGAGCTCCCCGACGAGGTCGACGTGCTCATCGTCGGCACGGGGCCTGCGGGCATGATCGCGGCGGCGCAGCTCTCGCAGTTCCCGAACGTCGTGACCCGCATCGTCGAGCGTCGGCCCGGCCGCCTCGAGATCGGTCAGGCCGACGGCATCCAGGCGCGCAGCGTCGAGACCTTCCAGGCGTTCGGATTCGCCGAGCGCATCATCGCCGAGGCGTTCCGCATCACCGAGATGGCGTTCTGGAAGCCCGACCACGAGGACCCCACGCGCATCGTGCGGGCTGCGCGCACGATCGACGACGAGACCGGCATCAGCGAGTTCCCGCACCTGCTCGTCAACCAGGCCCGGGTGCTCGACTACTTCGCCGAGTTCGCTGCGAACGCTCCGACCCGCATGCAGCCCGACTACGGCTACGAGTTCGTCGGCCTCGAGATCGCCGGCGACAGCGCGGGCGCCGAGTACCCCGTCGCCGTCACGCTCGCGCGCACCACTGGGGAGCGCGTGGGCGAGCAGCGCGTCGTGCGCGCGAAGTACGTGATGGGCGCCGACGGCGCGCGCAGCAAGGTGCGGGCGGCGATCGGATGCCACATGGCCGGCGACCAGGCCAACCACGCATGGGGCGTCATGGACGTGCTCGCCGTCACCGACTTCCCCGACATCCGCACGAAGTGCTCGATCCAGTCCGAGGCGGGCAACATCCTGCTCATCCCGCGCGAGGGCGGCTACCTGTTCCGCATGTACGTCGACCTCGGCGAGGTCGCGCCCGACGACCACGGCAAGGTGCGCGAGACCTCGATCGAGCAGATCATCGCGAAGGCCAACGACATCCTGCACCCGTACACGCTCGACGTGCGCAACGTCGCGTGGCACAGCGTGTACGAGGTGGGCCACCGCCTCACCGACCGCTTCGACGACGTGCTCGCGGATGCCGCGGGCTCGCGCACCCCGCGGGTGTTCATCGCCGGCGACGCGTGCCACACGCACAGCGCGAAGGCCGGCCAGGGCATGAACGTGTCGATGCAGGACGGGTGGAACCTCGGCTGGAAGCTCGGCCACGTGCTCGAGGGGCGCAGCCCCGAGAGCCTGCTCGCCACGTACTCCGCCGAGCGGCAGGTGGTGGCGCAGAACCTCATCGACTTCGACAAGCAGTGGTCGACGCTCATGGCCAAGAAGCCCGAGGAGTTCGAGAGCCCCTCGGAGCTCGAGGACTTCTACGTGCGCACCGCCGAGTTCCCCGCCGGGTTCATGACCCAGTACGCGCCGTCGCTCATCGTCGGCGAGGCCGCGCACCAGGAGCTCGCGACCGGGTTCCCGATCGGCAAGCGCTTCAAGTCCGCGGTCGTCACCCGGGTGTGCGACGCGAACGACGTGCACCTCGGCCACCACGCGACGGCCGACGGCCGCTGGCGCATCTACGTGTTCGCCGACGCGGCGCGCGCGGGCGCGGCATCCGCCGTGACCGACCTCGCGGAGTGGATCGCGAACGCGCCCGACTCGCCCCTCGCGGCGACGCCCGCCGGCGCGGATCCCGACGCATGGTTCGACGTCAAGGTGGTCTACCAGCAGCCGCACACCGAGGTCGACCTCGGCGCCGTGCCCGCGGTCTTCAAGCCCCGGGTCGGTCCGTTCGAGCTCATCGACCTCGAGAAGGTCTTCGCGACCGACCCCGAGCAGGACGTCTTCGAGCTGCGCGGCATCGACCGCGGCGGCGCCGTGGTGGTGGTGCGCCCCGACCAGTACGTCGCGAACGTGCTGCCGCTCACGGCGACGGCCGAGCTCGCGGCGTTCTTCGCCCCGATCCTGGGTGCGAACCTGCCCGTGACGGCCTGACCACGACACGGCGACGGCGACGGATGCCGCGTGGCATCCGTCGCCCTCAGCCGCCGATCGTCGTGCCTGTCTCGCCGGCCCGTCCGCGTCGGCGGATGACGGCGCGAGCGAGCAGTCCCGCGGCAGCCACCACGACCGCGACGACGATGGGGGGCAGCGCGAGCTCGGGCAGGAAGAGCGCCATGCGGGTGACCTGCACGGCGTAGTCGACCATGTCGGCGGGCGAGCTCGCGAGCACGCGGCTTCCGGCGGCGTTCGAGACCCCCGTGATGACCGCGGGCGCGGCCCAGAGCAGGAGGAGGCTCGCGAGCGCGGCGATGACGCGACCGACGGTGTCGACGCCGCACCACGCGATCGCCACGCCGACGAGGATCGCCGGGACCCACCGGGTCCACCCGAACAGCGCGGTGACCCACTCGGCCGGGATCGTGCCGAACGGCACGATCAGGCCGTTGAGCCACGGACCGACGGCGATCGCGGCGACGGCGAGCCCGAGGAGCGCGCCCGCTCGGCGTGCCGTCGCGATGAGCCAGAACGCCAGCGTGCCGACGAGGATCGCCAGCACCACGACGGCGAGCACGGCGCTGAGGTACAGGGTCGACTCGCCGCGGTCCTCGAGCCCGGCTCGCACGACCGTCGTGGTCTGCGCGGCCGCGATCACCTGCGTCGCGAGGAGCCCGGCGAAGATCGCGGTCACGCCGCCGCCGGGCAGGCGCGGGCGCGTCGCGCGGGCGGCGAGGCCGGCGGTGGCAGCGCCGATGATGAGGAGCGCAGCGATGAGCATGAGCGCGTACTGGCTGAACGGCAGCAGCACGACCGGCATGCGGTCGGGCAGGGTCTCGGTGGCCCACAGGTTCTGCAGCGGCAGCCGCATGCCCGTGACGAGCCAAGGCAGCAGGCCGAGGATCGCGCCGGCGACGCCGATGAGCGGCGGGATCCAGGGGCTCAGCCGGCGCGGCGCACCGGCGTGGGGTCCGACCTCGGCGGGGTGGTCGGCGGCTGCGGTTCGGTCGGTTCGGTCGTCGTGCTCGGACTGGTCGGTAGGGATCGACATCCCGGCACCCTATCGGCCGGGCTCCGTCGCACCCGCGCGATCCGGCCCGCGGCGTGGCATCCGCTCGCCCCTCAGCCGCCGAGCGCGCTGCGGATCGACCGCGATGCGGTCGCGAGCCGCTCGGCGATCTCGGCGTCGGAGCGCGTGCTCGAGACGTAGACGACCGCGAGGGCGGCGGGCTGCCCGTTCGGCAGCTTGAGCGGCACCGCCGTGGACCGCAGCCCCGGGATGACCTCGTCGTGGCTGATCGCGTAGCCGCGGGCGCGCACCTCGTCGAGCTCGGCGCGGTGCGGGGCATCGACGTCGGCGGGCCAGACGTGCTGGGGGAGCGACGCGAGGATGACCTTGCCCGGTGCGCCGAGGCCGATGGAATGGCGCGTGCCGGGTCGTTGCGCGACCGACGCGATCGCGTGCCGCGGCTCGACGCTCGTGAGCGTGACGATCTCGTCGGCGTCGAGCACCGCGAGGAAGCACGTCATGGCCAGTTCGTTCGCCGCGCTCGTGAGCTCGGGCAGCGCCTCGGCCTGCACGTCGTGGGCGACCCCCGCGGCGAGCGCCGCGAGGCGCGCGCCGAGGATGATGCGCCCGCCGGGGTCGCGCACCGTGAGGCGGTGGTGCTCGAGGGTGCGCAGCAGGCGGTACGCGACCGAGCGGTGCACGCCCAGGCGCTGGGCGAGCTCGTCGATCGTGAGCGGCTCGCGCGCGTCGGCGAGGATCTCGAGGATGCGGATGCCGCGCGAGAGCGTCTGCGACTGCGGTGCGGCGGTGGTCGTGTCGGTGCCGGCTGCTCCGGCATCTGCGGCGGCCATGGGTCCTCTTCGGTGGTCGGCGGCGCGTGCCCGCACGCGATCGCCCACGAGGTGAACGATGTGTTCGACTATAGAACATCACCGTCTGCGGCACGCGCCGCCGCGGCAGCCCGCTCGACCCACTTCGGGATCTCGCCGTAGCGCTGGAACGGCACCACACGCCCCGCGGCGCTGTCGTCGATGACCTGTTGCAGCCGCCGTTCCCGTGTGGCCTCCTGCTTGGCGGTGAGCACCCAGTGCACGACCTGGCGGCGGTAGCTCGGGGTGGCCAGCTCCCAGAAGGCGGATGCCGCGGCATCCGCTGCGAGCCGTGCCGCCGCCTCGGGCGGCAGCTCCTTGGGCGGGTTCTCGTGCGAGTACACGCCCGACCGGTCGTCGCGTCGCCGCTCGAACGCGGCGAGGCCCGCCTCGCGCATGCGCCCCTCGGCAGTGAGCTGCTCGACGAGCGCGATGTTCACGCTCGACCAGTTGCTCGAGGGCTTGCGCGGCGTCCAGCGCTGGCGCACGGCATCGTCGTCGATGCGCTGGGCGACCGAGTCGATCCAGCCGAAGCACAGCGCCTCGGGCACCGCCGTCTCCCACGTGAGCGCGCGGTCGGGCACGTGCTTCTTGTAGAGGCCCATCCACAGCTCCGTCGCCGTGGCGTGGTTGGCCTCGAGCCACGCGCGGAACTCCTCGGGCCCCGAGAAGAAGAGGGCGGGCCGCTCGGGCGTGCCGCCCGGAGTGCCGATCTGCGCGGTCATGCGTCGAGTCTGCCAGCCGCCACCGACGGCGGCATCCGCCCGGCTCGTCTGCCGCCCGCGGGGGTCGCGCCGACGGCGGTGCGACGTAGCATGGCAGTGTCACGCCCATCGTCCGGCGGGAGGCGCCATGGTCCAGGTTCGCGTCCTCGGGGTTGCCCTCGACGCTGCGGGGCAGCACATCATCCTGCTGAAACCCATCGGCGAGGAGCCGAGCGTGGGCCGGGTGCTGCCGATCTGGATCGGCGAGCAGGAGGCCACCTCGATTCTCATCGCCCTCGGCGGCGACCACGCGCCGAGGCCGCTCACGCACGACCTCATGAAGACGCTGCTCGACACCGTGGGCGCCGAGGTCGAGCGCATCGAGGTGACCCGCATCGACGACGGCACGTTCTACGCCGAGATCAGCCTCGCCACCCCCTCCGGCCCGACGGTGCTCGACGCGCGCCCGTCGGACTCGGTCGCCCTCGCGGTGCGCACCGAGGCGCCGCTCTTCGTCGCCGACGACGTGCTCGACGAGGCCGGCATCCCCGCCGAGATGGTCGAACCGCACCCGGAATCCGAGGAGGAAGCGCTCGACGAGTTCAAGAAGTTCCTCGAGGAAGTGGATCCCGAGGACTTCCAGGGCTGAAGTGCCCACTCGCCTCGTCCGGTCGGCTGCGAGACTGGGCGCATGGCCGAGATGAAGCGCAGCGGGATCGCGGTGGGCTCGTGATCTGGGTGTGGACGGCAGCCGGACTCGTCATCATCGCGATCGGCCTCAACGAGGTCTTCCACTCGGTGCTCCACCCCACCGGGCGCGGTCGCCTTACGCACCTCGTCGCGAACACGACCTGGCGCCTGTCGTCGGCGGCGGGCCGGCGGGGCCGCTCTGTGGCGGGACCTCTCGCGACGGTCGCCGCCGTCACGCTGTGGGCGGCGCTGCAGGTGGTGGGCTGGGCGCTCGTGTACCTGCCGCACGTGCCGTCGGGATTCGGCTACGCGTCGGAGGTGCATCCCGAGCAACATCCGCCGATCGTCGAGGCCTTCTACTTCTCGGTCGTCAGCATGTCGACGCTGGGCCTCGGCGACGTGTACCCGATCGAGCCGTGGCTGCGGGTCGTCGCCCCACTGCAGGCGCTCACGGGATTCGCGCTGCTCACCGCCGCGGTCGCCTGGTTCATCGAGCTCTATCCCGCGCTCGGCCGACGTCGCGCCCTCGCGTTGCGGCTCGCCCTGATGGACCGGGCCGACGTGGCGCAGCACCTTCCGGAGATGGATCCGCAGACGGCCAGCGCCATGCTCGACTCCATCGGCGTCGACGTCGTCGAGGCGCGGGTCGACCTGTCGCAGAACGCCGAGTCGTACTACTTCACCGAGGACGACCCCGCCACCTCCCTCGCGGCGCAGCTCCCGTACGGCCTGCGCCTTGCGAGGATCGCCCGGCGTTCGCCCGATCGCACCGTGCGCAACAGCGGCCACATGCTCGAGGCGGGCATCGACGACTTCGCTCGCGTGCTGCGCGATCGGTTCATCCCCGCCGACGACGACACCGATGCGACCCTGCAGGAGTACGCGCGGCAGCACCGGCAGGCTTCGTCGCCGCCCCGCACCGCGGAGTCGGAGTCGCCGGCGGAGTGAGCGCGCGGCGCGCGCGGATGCCTCGACATCCGCCGACGCCGCGGCATCCGCCCGCCACGCGGCATCCGCCCGCCACGCGGCATCCGCTGACCATGCTGCATGAGATGGCCTGGCCGGGGGCTCGCGGTGGCCGGGTTGGGGGCGGAGGGCGCCATGAGAACAGGAAGGCCAGCTGCCCCACGCGGCGCGTCTTCCTGTTTTCGAGGCGCGGTCGGCGTGTCGTCCTGTTCTGGTGACGGCAGTATCGGAGCTGCGATGGGGAGAGGCCTGCTTGGCGCGGGGGCGCGGGTGCCGGGCTGAGCGCCGCAAGCGTCACGAGAACAGGTAGGCCCGCCTGCCCACGCGGCGCGTCTTCCTGTTTTCGAGGCGCGGTCGGCGTGTCGTCCTGTTCTGGTGACGGGGGCGGCCGCGTCATCGACAGCAGGTCGAGCGCGCTGTCGAGCCCGCTGAACAATACGACCGGATGCAGCGCGCGGCCCGCCCGACCGGGAGAATGGGCGGCATGACCGCCGCGATCCCCGCCCTGACCGAGATGCCGTCGCCGCAGTACGTGATGTCGGCCGACGGGCGACGCATCGCCACCTACACGTGGGGCGACGAGGACGCGCCGACCGTGCTGTGCGTGCACGGGTTCGCGTCGAGCTGCCGCGACAACTGGGTCATGACAGGGTGGGTGCGCGACCTCACGCGCGCGGGATTCCGCGTGCTCGGCGTCGACCAGCGCGGCCACGGCGCGAGCGACAAGCCGCACGAGGCATCCGCCTTCGGCATGGACGCGCTCGTCGACGACCTCGTGACCGTGCTCGACACGTACCTGCTCGACACCGTGCACTACGCCGGGTACTCGCTCGGCGCGCGCGTGGGCTGGCAGGTCGCGGTGCAGGTGCCCGACCGCATCGACCGGGCGGTGCTCGGCGGCATCCCCGACGGCCGGCCGCTCGCCCGGCTGCAGATCGAGCAGGCCCGCGCGTACGCGGAGCACGGCACTCCGGTCGAGGACAAGGTCACGTGGAACTACTGCACGCTCGCCGAGCGGGTGCCCGGCAACGACCTGCGGGCGCTCGTCGCGCTCGCCGAGGGCATGCGGCTCGGCGATTCCGACCCCGATCCGGCCAACCCGCCGCTGCAGCCGATCCTCTTCGCCACCGGCAGCGAGGACGCCATCCTCGAGCGGTCGAAGTTGCTGGCGGATGCCACGCCGAACGGCACGTTCGTCGAGCTGCCCGATCGGCACCACTTCAACGCGCCGGGGTCGCGCGTGTTCCGCCAGGCGGCGGTGGAGTTCTTCGGCGCCGTCTAGCCGGCGAGCGCCGCGTCGAGGCTCTCGCGCACGATGCCGAGGCCGCGCCGGAGCTCGTCGTCGGTGATCGTGAGGGCCGGCAGGAACTTGAGCACCTCGTCGAAGGCGCCGGAGGTCTCGATCACGAGGCCGCGCGCGAAGGCGGCCTTCGAGATGCGCCCGGCGAGCCCGCGGTCGCGGTCGCAGGCGAGGCCGTACATGAGGCCGCGCCCGCGCACGACGAAGCCGAGGTCGGGGTACTCGGCCGCGATCTGCTCGAGCTCGCCGCGCAGCAGTTCGGACTTGGCGGCGATCGCGTCGGTGAACGCCGAGTCGGCCCAGTACGTCTCGAGGGCGACACGGGCCGAGGCGAAGGCGAGGTTGTTGCCGCGGAACGTGCCGGTGTGCGCTCCCGGCTTCCACACGTCGACCTCGGGGCGCAGCAGCACGAGCGACATGGGCAGGCCGGAGCCGGAGATCGACTTCGACACCGTCACGATGTCGGGCACGATGCCGGCGGCCTCGAACGCGAAGAACCAGCCGGTGCGGCCGACGCCGGCCTGGATCTCGTCGAGGATGAGCAGGATGCCGCGGGCGGCCGTGAGCTCGCGCAGTCGCTGCAGCCACGGCACGCTGGCGACGTTGATGCCGCCCTCGCCCTGCACGGCCTCGACGATCACGGCGGCGGGCAGGTCGAGTCCCGATCCCGGGTCGTCGAGCATCTTCTCGAACAGGTCGAGCGTGTCGACGTCCGGCCCGAGGTAGCCGTCGTAGGGGAGACGCGCGATGTCGTCGAGGCCGACGCCCGCCGCGGCGCGGTAGTGGCTGTTGCCCGTCGCGGCGAGCGCGCCGAGGCTCAGCCCGTGGAAGCCGTTGGTGAAGGCCACGACGTTCGACCGGCCCGTGGCCTGTCGGGCGACCTTGAGCGCCGCCTCGACCGCGTTGGCCCCGGTCGGGCCCGTGAACTGGAGCTTGTGGTCGAGCCCCCGCGGTTCGAGCACGAACCGCTCGAACGCCTCGATGAACGCCTTCTTGGCCGAGGTGGCCATATCGAGGCCGTGCAGGATGCCGCCGCGCTCGAGGTACTCGACGAGCGCGCGAACGAGCACGGGGTTGTTGTGCCCGTAGTTGAGCACGCCCGCGCCGGCGAAGAAGTCGAGGTACTCGCGGCCGTCGGCGTCGATGAGGGTCGACCCGACCGCACGGTCGAAGACCGTCGGGAAGGCGCGGATGTACCCGCGCACCTCGGACTCGCGGCGGTCGAAGACGTCCAGGGCTGCGGGGTCGCTCATGGCAGGCGGGCTCCTCATCGGATCGGGTGGGGTCCTTCGAGCGTACGTGGTCGCGGCGGCGAATGCGCTGGGGGCGGAGGGGCAGGCGGCGCAACCCCTCGCTTCCGGTGCTGCGCCGGGACTACCGTGGAGGCGTGTCCGCACCCGCGACCGACGCACCGGCCGCTCACGCCGACGGCGTGGAGCGCCTGCTCGCGAGCTATCGGGCGGTGCCGCCGTCGGCCCCGGTGCGGCTCGCCAAGCGCACCTCGAACCTGTTCCGCACGCGCGCGAAGGCCGAGGCGCCCGGCCTCGACACGTCGGGCCTCACGGGCGTCATCTCGGTCGACCCCGATGCGCGCACCGCCGACGTCGCCGGGATGTGCACCTACGAGGACCTCGTCGCGGCGACGCTGCCGCACGGCCTGGCGCCACTCGTGGTGCCGCAGCTGAAGACCATCACGCTCGGCGGCGCGGTCACCGGGCTGGGCATCGAGTCCACCTCGTTCCGGAACGGGCTGCCGCACGAGTCGGTGCTCGAGATGGACATCCTCACGGGCGCCGGCGAGGCGGTCACCGCGTCGCGCAGCGAGCACGCCGACCTGTTCCGCGCCTTCCCCAACTCGTACGGCACGCTCGGCTACGCGGTGCGCCTGCGCATCGAGCTCGAGCCGGTGCAGCCCGTCGTCGCGCTCACGCACCTGCGGTTCCACACGCTCCGCGAGCTGGTGGCGACGATGGACGGCATCGTCGAGACCGGCGCACTCGACGGAGTTCCCGTCGACTACCTCGACGGCGTGGTGTTCAGCGCCGACGAGAGCTACCTCTGCGTGGGCGTGCAGACCGCGGCATCCGGCCCGGTCAGCGACTACACCCGCCAGCGGATCTACTACCGCTCGATCCAGCACGACGACGGCGCGACCCACGACCGGCTCACGATCCACGATTACCTCTGGCGGTGGGATGCCGACTGGTTCTGGTGCTCGGCGGCGTTCGGGGCGCAGCATCCGGTCGTTCGCCGGCTCTGGCCGCGGCGCTACCGCAACAGCGCGGCCTACTGGAAGCTGATGAAGCTCGAACGCCGGTTCGACATCGGGGATCGCCTCGAGCAGCTCAAGCGCCGCCCGCCGCGCGAACGCGTCGTGCAGGACATCGAGGTGCCGGTCGAGCGGTGCGCCGAGTTCGTCGACTGGTTCCTCGCGAACGTGCCGATCGAGCCGATCTGGCTGTGCCCGCTGCGGTTGCGCGACGACGAGGGCTGGCCGCTCTACCCCCTGCGCCCGAACCGCACGTACGTCAACGTCGGCTTCTGGTCGACGGTGCCGGTCGGTGCGACCGAAGGGGCGACGAACCGGCGGATCGAGCGGAAGGTGAGCGAGCTCGACGGGCACAAGTCGCTCTACTCCGACGCCTACTACGAGCCCGACGAGTTCGACGAGCTCTACGGCGGCACGACGTATCGGGCGGTGAAGCGGCGGTACGACCCCGATGCGCGACTCCTCGACCTCTACGCGAAGGCGGTGCAACGACGATGACCTCGTTCAAGGAAGGCGCGCCCGAGACGGCGAAGCAGGCCGCGACGGCGGCGGCGCCGGTGGCGACGGCGGCGGTGCCGGATGCCACGGCGCGGGCGAACGCCGCCGGCAGGCTCAACCTCGCCGAGATCCTGGAGATCTTCGCCGGCGGCAGGCTCCCGCTGCGATTCACCGCCTACGACGGGAGCTCGGCCGGACCACCCGACGCGCCGCTCGGGCTGGAACTGAAGTCGCCCCGCGGCACGACCTACCTCGCCACGGGCCGCGGCGATCTCGGGCTCGGCCGCGCCTACATCGCCGGCGACCTCGAGGTCCACGGCGTGCATCCCGGCGACCCGTACGAGCTGCTCAAGGCGCTCACCGAGAGCCTCGAGTTCAAGCTGCCCTCGCCGAAGGTCATGGTCGAGGTGCTCCGTTCGATCGGACTCGAGCACCTGCGGCCGATCGCGCCGCCGCCGGAGGAGGCCCCGCCGCGGTGGCGACGGGTGGCTGCGGGGCTCCGGCACAGCAAGTCCCGCGACGCCGAGGCGATCCACCACCACTACGACGTGTCGAACACCTTCTACGAGTGGGTGCTCGGGCCGTCGATGACCTACACCTGCGCGTGCTACCCGCGCCCCGACGCATCCCTCGACGAAGCGCAGGAGAACAAGTACCGGCTCGTGTTCGAGAAGCTGCGCCTGAAGCGGGGCGACCAGCTGCTCGACGTCGGATGCGGCTGGGGCGGCATGGTGCGCTACGCCGCCCGGCACGGGGTGCGGGCCATCGGCGTGACGCTGTCGCGCGAACAGTCGACGTGGGCGCAGCAGGCGATCGTCGACGAGGGCCTGGCCGACCTCGCCGAGGTGCGCTACGGCGACTATCGCGACATCACCGAGTCGGGCTTCGACGCGGTGTCGTCGATCGGGCTGCTCGAGCACATCGGCGTGCGCAACTACGCCTCGTACTTCACGTTCCTGCAGTCCCGGCTGCGGCCCGGCGGGCTCCTGCTCAACCACTGCATCACCCGACCGGACAACAAGCACGAAGCGTCGACCCGCGGCTTCATCGACCGCTACGTCTTCCCCGACGGCGAGATCACCGGCTCGGGCCGCATCATCACGGAGGCGCAGGACGTGGGCCTCGAGGTGCTGCACGAGGAGAACCTGCGCCTGCACTACGCGATGACGCTGCGCGACTGGTGCGCCAACCTCGTCGCGCACTGGGACGAGGCGGTCGCCGAGGTCGGCCTGCCGACCGCGAAGATCTGGGGCCTCTACATGGCCGGGTCGCGGCTCGCGTTCGAGACGAACGGCATCCAGCTGCACCAGGTGCTCGCGGTGCGGCCCGACGACCGCGGCGGCAACGGCGACCTGCCGTTGCGGCCGTGGTGGACGCCGTAGCCCCGAGGAACCTCGAACCTGCTTCGACCGAGGAGGCGCGATGAACATCGTGATGGAGAAGCTGATCGGGGCCATGAACGCCCACGACCTCGATGGGATGCTGGCGCTCTTCCATCCCGACTACGACAGCCGGCAGCCCGCCCACCCGGGGCGAGCGTTCGTGGGCAGCTCGCAGGTTCGGGCCAACTGGGCGGCGATGTTCGCCGGGGTGCCCGACCTGCGGGTCGAGGTGCACCGGTCGGTGGAGGACGGGGACACCACGTGGTGCGAATGGTCGTGGACCGGGGCGCGCGTCGACGGGCGCCCGTTCGAGGTGCACGGGGTGGCGTTGTTCCGGATCCGGGACGGCCTCATCGTCGCCGGAACGCTGTACGTGGAGGACGTCGAGGCTGAGGAGGCCGGGATCGAGCAGGCCGTGCAGGGGCTGTCGGGGGAGCGTCCGGAGTCGGCGTGAGCGCGGGCCGGTCTGGCGGTCCCCGGCAGGCGGGGGAGTCGCGCGGGAGCTAGCCCAGCGACTCGATCATGCTGTCGGCCTCTTCCTGGTGCGCCTCGAGCACCGTGGAGCTGGGCGCGTCGTAGATGACGAACGCCCGGTTGCCCGTCTCGGTGTCGAACAGCTCGGTGTACGTGCCGACCTTGGGCCCCTCGCACGTGGTGCTGTCGGCCGGACACTCGAACGTCACGCTCAGCACCTGGTCGAAGGTGTCGCCCTGCCATGCCGACGGCGAGCCTGCCGGGGCGACCGTGGCGCCCGTCCTGCCCCAGAGCTGGATGTCGGCGGCGAGCGCCTCCTCGATCGTCGCCGGCGGGGCGGCGCTCACCGTGACGTCGAGTCCCGCGTAGTCGACGAGGTCGTCGCTGTAGAGCAGCACGTAGTCGTCGCCCTGTGCGAAGGCCGACCAGTTCTCGGCCGGGGTGATCGTGACTCCCATTCCCACGGCGACGGGGCCCTCGGGAATGAGCGAGTCGGTCGGCTGGGTGCCGCCGGCATCGGACGGCGTCGTGGGCCGGGTGAGCAGCACGCCGGCCGTGACCGCTCCCGCGACCAGCAGGAGCAGGAGGACCCCGCCGGCGATGAGCGCGCACGGGAGTCCGGGCCGGAGCCTGCGGGCAGTCGGGGCGGCGGCGACGATGGGAGCCGGCACGGCCGGCATGGGCGCGGACTGCGGCACCGGCGGCAGCGGTGGGGGTGGCGGTTGTGCGCCGACCGGCTGCGGCGGAGGCGGCGGAGGTCGGAGCGGCCCGGCGGCGCTCGCCGCCGCGGCATCCGAGGGTTCGGGCGCGCTCGCCGCCGCGGCATCCGAGGGTCCGGGCGCGCTCGCCGCCGCGGCATCCGAGGGTTCGGGCGCGCTCGCCGGCGCGGCATCCGTCGCCCCCTGCCGCCGCGCCGCCACCGGCGCGGTCGCGAGGATGTCGCGGACCACCGTCGCCAGCTGCGCGACGTGCGACTCGATGGGCGGCGTGACCGCGTCGAGCCAGTGCTCGGTCGACAGGTAGTACGACATCGCGCCCGTCAGCTCCGTCGCGTCGACGCGGAAGGGCACGACGATGACGTTGTTCGCGACCGCGGCCCCCACCTCGCGCACGACGTGGTGCGACCGGTTCGACGTGTCGGAGACCACGACCACCATCACCCGGCTCGACTCGATCGCACGCACGATCTCGTCGCCGAAGATCATGCCGGGCATGACGTCTCGGGGTGCGACCCAGCAGCGGATGCCGGTCTCCTCGAGCCCGTGCACGATGGCGTCGGCGATCGGCTTGTCGTCGGTCGAGTAGCTGACGAACACGTCGCGGTCGTGCGGCGGTCGCTGACCCGCGCCCGCCTCCGCCATCACGACCACCCCATCGCGGCGCGCCCGTTCCGCTCGCCTGGTCCGACTCCACCAGTGGCGGTGCGCGTGCATCAGGGTCGGAGGTCCCTCCGGGATCGAAGGCGGCTCGCGCGGTGTGAGAGCGGCTCGCGCGGTGTGAGAGGTTGGCTGGGTGACCCTCGCGACGATCGATTCCGGAACCTCCACCTTCACCCTCCGACGGGCACGGCGAGCGGATGTCGCTGCGCTCGTCGAGCTCATCGCGGCCGACTCGCTGCGCGCCGGCCAGGACAGCGCCGACCCCGAGCACCTCGCCCGATACGAGCGGGCGTTCGAGGCCATCGACGCCGACCCGGCGCACACGCTGGTGGCGCTCGAGGCGCCCGACGCGGCGGTCGTCGGCACGATGCAGCTCACCCTGATCCCCGGGCTGGCGCGCGCCGGGGCGACGCGCCTGCAGGTCGAGGCGGTGCGGGTGGCGGAATCGACGCGCGGGCTCGGCCTCGGCACGGCGATGCTCGAGTGGGCGATCGGGCATGCTCGCGAGCGGGGCGCTGCGCTCGTGCAGCTCACCTCGGACGCGCGTCGCGTGGACGCACGACGGTTCTACGAGCGGCTCGGCTTCGCGGCCTCGCACGTGGGGTTCAAGCTGTTCCTCTGAGCGCTGGAGGCCGCGGGCGCCGGTTCGCAGCAGATCCGCAGCCGTGCACGGGCCGACGCGACGTACGGTCGAGAGATGGGCGATGTGCGTGAGCGGGAGTCGGCCGGCGTCCGCTGGCGACCGGGTCGAAGCGGTCGGCGCGAGCCGCCCGGGTGGACGTTCGCGCTCGCCGAGGGCGAGGACGCCGGATTCTTCGGACCCGGCAGCGCCGTGTGGGCGGTCAACGGGGCGTTGCCCACGCTCGTCGCCGGCATCCGCGCGCTGCTGCTGCAGACGCTGCATCCGGGTGCCATGGCGGGCGTGCACGACCACTCGCGCTACCACGAGGATCCGCTCGGGCGGCTCGACGGCACCGTGCGGTGGGTCGCCACGACGACCTTCGGCGACACGCGGGCGGCCACCGCGGCATCCGCCTTCGTCTCGCGGCTGCACGAACGCGTCACCGGCACCTACGTCGACGCCCGCGGGATCGAACGCGACTACGCGGCGAACGACGAGGAGCTGCTGCGGTGGGTGCACGACGCGTTCACCGAGGCGTTCCTCGGCGCGCACGCACTGTGGGGCGGGCCCATTCCGGGTGGGCCCGACGCCTACGTGCGCGAGTGGGCGCAGGCGGGGCGGCTCATGGGGGTGCCGCACCCGCCCGAGTCGGTCGCCGCGCTGCACGAGGAGATGACCGCGTTCCTGGTCGACGCGAAGCCCGACGATCGGGTCGCCGAGGCCGTGCGCTTCCTGCGACGCCCCGGGCTGCCGGGGCTGACCGGCCGGCTGTACCCGATCCTGTTCGGCGGGGCCGTCGCCTCCCTCGACCCCCGCTACCGCGAACTCCTCGGCCTGCGGCGGCCGTGGTGGCCCGCGGTGACGCTCACGCGGCTGCTGCTGGTGACGGCGAACCGCGTGCTCGGCGGGGTGTCGCCCAGTGAGCGGAACGCGCGGGCCCGCATCGCGCGGCTCGAGCACGGCGCGGTGCGCGCCGAGGAAGCGCGGCACCCGGCTGACGAACAGAGATGAGAACTGCTCATTGACCTTCCCATGAGGACCTGCTAGACCGACAGATGACCCGTTCGGATGTCCCGGAACGGCGAGGTCACCGAACCCCTCATCACCTGCCCCGCCGCCCCGCTTCTGAAGGGGTGCATCGTGAGATCAGTTCGTGCAGTCGTCGCCGTCGTCGCCGTGACGATCACCGCCGTGATGCTGGCGTCGCCGGCCGCATACGGGGCCAAGGACGGGGCGTGGCGGTCGTGGGGCTTCGACGCGTCCAACACCCGGCACAACTCCACGGAATCGACGATCGGCGTCGGCAACGTCAGCCGTCTCGTGCCGAAGTGGCGGCTCGCCACCGCCGGCGACGTGTCGGCCACCCCGGCCGTGGAGGACGGGGTCGTGTACGTGCCCGACTACGCGGGCAACCTGTACGCCGTCGACGCGGCGAACGGGACGATCAAGTGGCAGGCGAGCATCGCCGCGATGACCGGGATCGCAGGCGACTTCGCCCGCTCCACCCCCGCGATCTGGGGCGACGTGCTCGTACTCGGCGACCAGGCGGGCAAGCTGCTCAGCCCGGACGGCTACGTGATGGGCATCGACAAGCGAACCGGCCAATTGCTGTGGCGCACCACGGTCGAGGGCGGATACCCGCTCATGACGCAATCGCCGACGATCGTGAACGGTGTCGCCTACATCGGGGCGGCCTCGTTCGAGGAGGCGCTCGCCCTGTTCGGCTACCCCCTCGACTTCCGTGGCTTCCTGATGGCGGTGGACGTCGCGACCGGCTCGGTGAAGTGGAAGACGTACACGGTGCCGGACGGCTACACCGGCGGGGCGGTCTGGGGCAGCTCCCCGGCCGTGGACGCCAAGCGCGGCTCGGTCTACATCGCGACGGGCAACAACTACTCCGTTCCCGATGCGGTCGTCACGTGCGTCTCGGAGGCGACGGATGACGCCGGCCGGGCCGCCTGCATGGACCCTGCCAACCTCTTCGATTCGATCGTGTCGCTGAACCTGGCCACCGGTGCGGTGAAGTGGAGCACGCGGGCGCTGCCGACGGACTTCTGGAACCTGAACTGCGGCGTCCCCGGCTTCCCGCCGTTCGACCAGCCCAACGCGGACTGCCCGCCCGGTGCCGGGCCCGACCACGACTTCGCCCAGGCCCCAGCGCTCTACAAGGTCCGCGGCGTGGAGTTCCTCGGCGCGGGTCAGAAGAGCGGCACGTACTGGGCGCTCGACCCGGCGACGGGCGCCGTGCGCTGGCAGACCCAGGTGGGACCCGGCGGGTACAACGGCGGCCTCCAATGGGGCTCCGCGATCGACGCCACCCGGATCTACACCGCCGAAGCGAACAGCGATTCGAAGCCCTGGGAGCTGCAGGACGGAAGCACGGTCGAGTACGGCGGCTGGTCGGCCCTCGACCCCGGCACCGGTCGCATCCTCTGGCAGCGTCCGAACCCGGCCGAAGGCATCGCGTCGGGCCCCGTGTCCGTCGCCAACGGCGTGATGTACGCGTGCTCCGCTGACGCCGACGGGCACATGTACGCCCTGAAGACCACCGACGGCACGGTGCTGTGGGACTTCGCCTCGGGCGACCGGTGCTACGCCGGCGCGGCGATCTCCGACGGAACCGTCTACTGGGGCACCGGTTACACCATCGCCGGCTATCCCGACACCGACCCCGACCAGGCGCTCTACGCGTTCGGGCTGCCCTCGAAGCCGGCGCGCTGAGCCGCGGCGGGCCTACGACTCGACCCAGCGCAGCACCCGCAGGGCCCGCAGGGTGTTCCACCGGCTCGGCTCGCCCGCCGGCGCGTCGACCGCGAAGTGCACCTCGCCGTGCCAGGGCGTTCCGGCTGCCCACCGCCCGTCGCCGCCGCGCTGGGCGAGCACGAGGTCGACCGCGTCGGCGATGCGCGGATCGGGCCGTTCGCCGGTGCTGCGGAAGTAGTCGAGCGAGCGCAGCACGTCGTAGAGCCAGTAGGGCGGGAACATGAGGTTCGCGTAGCGGGGCAGCACGATCTGCCCGCTCGAGCGCCGCCGGAACAGGTCGCGCTCGAGCAGGTACTCCTCGCCGCGACGGCGTGCGTCGATCACGGCGGCGCCGGCCCGGGCGTCGCCGACCGCGCGCTCGTACTCGAGCAGCCCCTCGAGCACGCACAGGGTGGTGTCGAAGGAGGAGCGCGTCGACTCGGGCGCATCGCAGTTCCAGCCGCCGTCGTCGAGCTGCTCCGCCAGGAGCCGCTCGACGATGCGATCGCTGCCGGCACCGAGCACGCCGAAGTACGCCCCGAGTGCGAGCACGCCGCCGTTGATGCAGGGTTCGACCTCGCCGTGGAAGTACGGCAGGTCGTTCCAGTGGCGCCAGGTGACGCCGTCGCGCACGCGGGCGACCGCCGAACGCACCTGCGGGGCATCGGGGTCGATGCCGAACCGGCGCAGCAGGTGGAGCGTCCAGGTGACGCTCGTGCGCGCTCCCTGCTCGCCGTACTCGTCGCCGCCCCAGTAGCCGTCGTGGGCCTGCAACGCGAGCAGCCGCGCGCCCCACCCCTCGGCGGCGACCCGCGCCCGTTCGGCCGCGACGGCCTCGCCGGGCCGGTCGAACAGGTCGGCCATGACCTGCCAGCGGATCGACGGATCGGAATCGAGCAACCAGTCGATGACATCCATGTGCCCATGCTCGCGGACGCCGCCGACGGCGGGAAGGGTGTTGACTCGACCCATGGCGTCGTGGACCGAGCACGTGATGTGGTGGCATCTGTACCCGCTGGGGTTCGTCGGCGCCCCGGTGCGTCCGGATGCCGCGGGGCGGACGGATGCCGCGGGGCGGACGGATGCCGCGGGGGCCGGCGGCGACGTCGTGCACCGCCTCGGTCGCATCGAGGCCTGGCTCGACCACGTGATCGAGCTCGGACTCAACGGCATCGCCCTCGGCCCGGTCTTCGCTTCGTCGACGCACGGCTACGACACGATCGACCACTTCCGCATCGACCCGCGGCTCGGCGACGACGCCGACTTCGACCGGCTGGTCGCCGAGGCGCATCGCCGCGGCATCCGCGTCATGCTCGATGGCGTGTTCAATCACGTCGGGCGGGCGCACCCGGCGTTCCGCGCGGTCGAGGCGGACGGGCCGGATGCCGCGACGGCCGGGCTGTTCCGGGCGCGTTGGGAGGGCTGGCGGCCGGGCGATCCCGTCGATGCCGAGGTCTTCGAGGGGCACGAGTCGCTCGTGGCGCTCGACCACTCGTCGCCGGCGGTCGAGGACCTCGTGGTCGCCGTGATGACCCACTGGCTCGATCGCGGCGCCGACGCGTGGCGGCTCGACGCCGCCTACGCGGTGCCGCCGGAGTTCTGGGCGCGCGTGCTGCCGCGGGTGCGTCGCGAGTACCCCGACGCCTGGTTCTCGGGCGAGGTGATCCACGGGGATGCCGCGGCGATCGTGCAGGCGTCGACCGTGGACTCGCTCACGCAGTACGAGCTGTGGCAGGGCATCTGGCACGGCATCGCCGACCGCAACCTCTTCGAGTTGCAGCACGCGCTGCAGCGCCACGACGCGCTGTTGCCGACGTTCGTGCCGTCGACCTTCCTCGGCAACCACGACGTGACCCGCATCGCGTCGGCCATCGGAGCGGAGTTCGTGCCGCACGCGCTCGCGGTGCTGCTCACGGTCGCCGGCGTGCCGTCGGTGTACGCGGGCGACGAGTATGCCTTCACCGGAATCAAGGAGCAGCGGTTCGGCGGCGACGACGCCGTGCGGCCCGAGTTCCCCGCCAGTCCGCCGGCGACGGAGGAGCTGGATGCCGCGGCGCGCGAGGTGCTCGAGGCGCATCACGCCCTGATCGCCCTGCGCCGTCGGATGCCGTGGCTGCACCGGGCGCACGCGGAGGTGGTGGACGTGGCCAACACGTCGATCGCGATCCGGTCGGTGGCCGGCCCGACCGGGGGGACGGCGGGCGACGCGGAGGCAGCGGTGACCGTGCTCAACCTCGGTGTGACCGCGGTGGACCTTCCCGCTGCCGGCGCTCGCTCGGTCGCTGCCGGCCGCGCCGAGCTCCGTGGCGATCGCGTCACGGTCCCTGCCGCCGGCTGGGCGGTGCTCACGGCGTGAGAACGTGCGCCGCGGCATCCGCCGGGCGCAGGCGCCGGATCAGCCGGCGAGCCGCGCCGGTTCGCCGAACTGCTCCTCGCGTGCGATCTGCGAGAGCTCGTCGAAGAGCGGTCCGCTCGACGGGATGTCGATGTCGTGCACGACGCCGACCACCTGGGTCCAGGAGTAGACGAAGTAGTCCCACCCGTCGACGACGTCGACCGCCGCATCCGCCGGTTGGTTGCGGGCCTGCTCGAGGAAGCGGCGCTCGCCGCGGTAGTTCATGTCCCACGCGATCGAGCCGTGTGGGAAGCGCACCGTGTCGGTCAGCGGGGACCCCGGACGGTCCTTTCCGAGGCCCGTCGCGTTCGCGACGACGCTGTACGGCGCGACCCTCGCGACGACGCGATCGGCCTCCTCCGGTGTGCGCGTGACGTGGTGCACCACCTCGATGCGCATGCCGATGCGGTCGTGCAGGGAGCGCAGTTCCTCGAGCCGGTGCTCGGAGCGCGCCGTGACGTGGATGCGCGACGGCACGGCCACACCGAGCTCGGCCGCCCGGTGCATCCCGAGGGTCGTGGCGATCGAGGCGCCGCCGGCGCCGAGCAGGAGCAGTTCGCCGCCGCGCTCGGCCCAGTACGACGGCGGCGCGAACCGGTCGATCGCCAGCCTGCTGGTGCGATCGTCGAGCGCCGCGCCGAGCAGCCGACCGTCGCGCTTGTGGATGCAGCTGACCTCGCGCAGCAGCGCGGCGGAGCCGTCGAGGCCGCCGAAGAGGTCCGCGGATGCCGCGAGCACGTCGAGCTTGTGGGTGGTGATGAGCCCGCCGAGCGCGTCGGGGTCGGCCTTGATCCGCTCGACCGCTCGGCGGTAGTCGCGCGCGGGCGCGCCGATGGGGAAGTCGAGGCCGACGAGCCGCGCGTCGAGGTCGAGGAGCTCGACCCAGCGCGGGTAGATGCGCTGGATCGCGGACTGGCTCGTGGTGACGCCGAAGAACGAGAAGACGGCGGTCATGCGAGCACACGTCCCACGGTGAACGGCGCGCCGAGCTCCGGGATGTGCCACTCGACGTCGTCGACGTCGGCGAGGCGGCGCCGGAGGTCATCGGGCTGCGCCGTGTTGAACGCGAAGAGGCCCCAGTGGTGGCAGACCAGCCGGGGGATGCCCGCGGCGCGGCAGAGCTCGACCGCCTCCTCGAGGTGGAAGTTACCGGGCACGCCGTTGCCCGCGCGGTGGGCGTCGCGGCCGTTGACGGGAAGAAGGGCGAGGTCGAGGTCGAGCGCGCGGAGGAGCTCGTGCTGGCCCGGGTACGGCGCGCAGTCGCCGGAGTGGTAGATGCGGTACCCCCCGAGGTCGAGCACGTAGCCCAGGAAGAGGTTCTGGCCGTGCTCGTCGACCGTGATCTCCTCGTGCGCGGCGGGCACCGCCGTGATCGTGACGCCCGCGCGAGTGCGGAACGACTCCCCCGCGTCGAGGCCCAGGAGTCGAGCGGGCGGGATGCCGCGGCCGATGCCCTTCACCGTCTCGGATCGGGGGATGACGAAGAGCGGGTCGCTCCGCGTCTGCAGCAGCGGGATGGCCCCGAGATCCATGTGGTCGGTGTGCCCGTGGGTGCAGAGCACGGTGGACAGGCCCTCGACCGCTGCGGGCGCGACCGGGGCATCGTGCAGGCGCCTGTGGGGGAAGAGCCGGCCGGCGTACTTGTCGGCCAGCACGTCGCTCAGGTACGGGTCGATGAAGAGGAGGTCGTCGCCGTGGCGGAGCGCGAACCCCGCCTGGCCGAGCCACCAGATGGTGACGTCGGCCCCGGACTCCAGGGGGAACGCCGGATCGATCGGCTGGGTCGAGATCGCCACAGTCTGCTCCTTCGCAATGATTTCTGTGAGCGTAACACGAGCGAAGAGAAAATTTCTGCTGCGGTGTGTACAACCGAAATGATTTCGGTTATCGTGTGACGTGAGCTGAAAACTTCCAGCGATTACCCGGAGGACACCCCCATGCGTTCACGCACTCGCGCCATCGTTGCCGCGGCTGTACTCGGCATCACCGCACTCGCCGGACTGAGCGGCTGCGCCGCCACCGCCGGCGCCGAATCCGGCGAGCCGCTCGTCGGGCTCGTCGTCAAGACCCAGGACAACCCCTTCTACGTGAAGATGACCGAGGGGGCGAAGGCCGAGGCGGAGTCGCTCGGCCTCAACCTCCAGATCGCGAGCGGCGACGGGCAGAGCGACGTCGACTCCCAGATCACCTCGGTCGAGAACTTCGTGGCCCAGGGCGCGAAGGCCATCCTCATCACGCCGGCCGGCGACGGGGTCGTCCCCGCCCTCAAGAAGGCGCAGCAGGCTGGCATCCTCGTGCTCGCGCTCGACTCGCCCCTCGGCGAGGGCTCGGGCGTCGACGGCACCTTCGCCACCGACAACAAGCAGGCCGGCGTGCTCATCGGCGAGTGGGCGAAGGCCTACCTCGGCGACACCGAGGCGCGCATCGCCACGCTCGACCTCAGCACCGACCAGATCCCCGTCGACGTGGCCCGCAACCAGGGCTTCCTCGAGGGCTTCGGCATCGACCTCGCCGACCCGTCGAAGATGTGGGACGAGACCGATCCCCGCCTCGCCGGCTACGAGGTGACCGACGCGAACGAGGCGGGCGGCCGCGCCGGCATGGAGAAGCTCCTGCAGAAGGATCCGACGATCAACCTCGTCTACACGATCAACGAGCCCACCGCGGCCGGCGCGTACCAGGCGATCGCCGCGGCGGGCCTGCAGGACCAGGTGACCATCGTCTCGGTCGACGGCGGATGCCCCGGCGTCTCCAACGTGGAGGACGGCATCATCGCCGCCACCTCGATGCAGTTCCCGCTCGACATGGCGGCACAGGCGCTGCAGGCCGTCGACGCCTGGCTCGCCGACGGCACGAAGCCCGAGAACTCGCCCGGACTGGAGTTCACCAACACCGGCGTGACCCTCATCACCGACCAGCCCCAGGCCGGCATCGAGTCCGAGGACACGACCTTCGGCCTCGAGAAGTGCTGGGGCTGATCCGAGGGCCGGCCCCTGACTCGGCGGGGGCGGCCGGCACCGGCTGCCGCCCCCACCGCACACTCCACGCACATACGACGACGTTTGAAGGTGTGATCTCCCATGAATGAACGCGCTCCCGAGCTGGCCGCCGCCGCTGCAGGCCCGGCCGGTGCGGCCCCGCCCGCGAACCCGTCCAAGACCGGTCTCGTCGAGATCGAGCAGGGCGGCCCGCTCACGCCGATCCAGTGGATCGAGCGGAAGATGCTCTCGCGTCCGCTGATCGGTCCGCTCGCGGTGCTGGTCATCGCGACGATCGTGTTCTCGATCGTGTCGCCGAACTTCGGCACCCTGCAGAACTTCTCGCTCATCCTCCAGCAGGTCCAGGTCATCGCGATGCTCGGCATCGCCCAGACGCTCGTGATCCTCACCGCGGGCATCGACCTCTCCGTCGCAGCGGTGATGCTGCTGTCGCAGGTGGCGATGGGGAAGTTCGCGGTCTCGCTCGGCCTGCCCGTGGAGCTCGCACTCGTGCTCGGCATCCTCGTCGGCGTCGCGTGCGGCGCGATCAACGGACTGGTCGTCACGAGGCTGAACATCCCGCCGTTCATCGCGACGCTCGGCACGCTGAGCATCTTCTACGCCCTCAACATCTTCATCTCCGACGGCGAGAGCGTGCCGTACGCCGACGTGCCGCCGCTCTTCAACTGGCTCGGCACCGGCTTCCAGGTGCTCGGCACCACCTTCACCTACGGGCAGGTGCTCACCCTCGCGATGTTCCTCCTGTTCGCGTACATCCTCCGCAGCACCGCCTGGGGCACCCACATCTACGCGGTGGGCGACAACATCGAGGCGGCGCGGCTCACCGGCATCCGGGTCGACCGCGTGCTCATGTCGGTGTACGTCGTCGCCGGGCTCATCATCGGCCTGACCGCGTGGCTCCTCATCGGCCGCATCGGCTCCATCTCGCCGACCGCCGGCGTGGGCTACAACCTCGCGTCGATCACCGCCGTCGTCATCGGCGGCACCTCGCTCTTCGGCGGTCGCGGACGCATCATGGGCACCCTGCTCGGCGCCCTCATCGTCGGCGTGTTCTCGAGCGGGCTCTCGCTCGCGGGCTTCGACAGCCTCTGGCAGGAGTTCACCATCGGCCTGCTCATCATCGGCGCCGTCGCGGTCGACCAGCGCCTTCGCAAGATCGGACGATAGCCATGACCACCACGACCCCAGAACTCGTCCTCGAGGCCCGCGGACTCGTCAAGCGCTACGGTCACGTGGTCGCCCTCGACGAGACCGACTTCGAGATCCGGCAGGGCGAGGTGCTCGCCGTGATCGGCGACAACGGCGCCGGCAAGTCGTCGCTCGTGCAGTGCCTCGCGGGCGCCGTCCAGCCCGACGAGGGGGAACTGCTCATCGGCGGTCAGCAGGTCACGCTCAAGTCGCCGGTCGAGGCGCGGCATCGCGGCATCGAGACCGTCTTCCAGAGCCTCGCCGTGTCGCCGGCTCTCGACATCGCGAGCAACATCTTCCTCGGCCGCGAGCTCCGGATGCCCGGGATCGCCGGCACCGTCTTCCGCAGGCTCGACAAGAAGCGCATGCGCGAGGAGTCCCTCGCGGTGATGTCGCAGCTCGGCCTGCAGACGCTCCAGAACATCGGGCAGTCGGTCGAGAGCCTCTCCGGCGGGCAGCGGCAGGGCGTCGCGGTCGCCCGGGCGGCCGCGTTCGGGTCGAAGGTCGTCATCCTCGACGAGCCGACCGCCGCGCTCGGGGTCAAGGAGTCGGGCCGGGTCGTGAAGCTGATCCAGGACATCAAGGCCAGGGGCATCCCCGTGATCCTCATCAGCCACAACATGCCGCAGATCTTCGAGGTCGCCGATCGGATCCACATCCAGCGGCTCGGCAAGCGCGTCGCGCTCGTCGACACGGCGGACATCGACATGGCCGACGCCGTCGCCGTGATGGTCGGGGCGAAGACCCCCGCCGAGCTGGGGCTCGCCCGATGACCGCGGCAACCGCCGGAACCGCCGCATCCGCCCGAACCGCGGATGCCGCCGGCGCCACGAGCGCCGCCGGCACCCGCACCCCGCCCCTCCGCGAACTGCTCGCGAAGTTCGGCGTCGTGCCCGTCGTGGCCGTGTCGAGCGCCGACGAGGGGCTCCGGCTGGGGGAGGCGCTGCTCCGCGGCGGCCTGCCCGTGGTCGAGATCACCTTCCGAACGGATGCCGCGGCCGCCGCGATCCGCGCGGTAGCGGCCGAGCTGCCCGAACTGCTCGTCGGTGCGGGCACACTGCTCAGCGAGGCATCCGTCGACGCAGCCGTCGACGCCGGAGCCGCGTTCGGCGTGGCCCCCGGTCTGCGCCCACCCGTCGTCGAGCGCGCAGCCGCCCTCGGCCTCCCGTTCGCACCCGGCATCGCCACGCCGAGCGAGCTCGAGCGCGGCCTCTCGCTGGGACTCGACTTCTTCAAGCTCTTCCCTGCGGAGCCGATCGGTGGGCTGCGGCTCATCGACGCGCTCGCCGGGCCCTACCCGTCCGCGGGGTTCATGCCGACCGGGGGCATCCGGCCGGAGCTCCTCGCCGACTACCTCGCCCGCCCCTCCGTCGCAGCCTGCGGCGGAACGTGGATCGCGCCGACCGCGCTCATCGCAGCCGGTGACTTCGACGAGATCCGGCAGCGGGCGGCAGCATCCGTCGCTCGAATCGGAGCGATTCGTGAAACACACCGAAAGGAGCACCGCAATGGTGCCTGACTACCTGCCCGAGCCCGGCTCGGCCCTCGTCGGCAAGGTCGCGATCATCACCGGGGCCGCGTCCGGCATCGGTGAGGCGGTCAGCCGGATCTACGCCGCCAACGGCGCGCGGGTCGCGATGATCGACCTCGACGCCGCCCGCCTCGCCGAGGTGGCCGCCGACATCCGCGAGCGCGGAGGCGACGTCGCCGAGACCGTCGCCGACGTCGTCAGCGAGGACCAGGTGCGCGCGTTCTTCGCCGAGACCCTCGAACGCTGGGGGCAGGTGGACCTGCTCATCAACAGCGCCGGTCGCGACTCCCTGTCGCCGCCCGTGACCGAGGTGACGCTCGAGGAGTGGAACAAGACGATCGGCCCCAACCTCACGGGCGTGTTCCTGTGCTGCCGCGAGGCGTTCCTCGCCATGGAGCGCCAGGAGACCGGCGGGCGGATCATCAACATGGGCTCCTCGTCGACGCGGGTCGCGTCGGGTCCCGGCCACAGTCCGTACCGCGCCTCCAAGCACGGGATGCTCGGCTTCAGCAAGAACATCCTCCTCGAGGGCGTGAAGAAGAACATCGGCGTGACCGTGCTGAACCCCTCGCACGTGCGCACCCCGATGACCGAGATCATCGACAAGGGCCTCTACGACGGCGACCTCGTCGCCTACACCGACGGATGGCTCGACGAGAAGGAGATCGAGGAGGGCATCGCCGCCAGCTGCATCGACGTGTCGAACGTCGCCGAGGCCGCCCTCTACATCGCCACCCGCACCGCGGATGTCACCATTCCCACCCTCTCGCTGTACCCGACGCACAAGGCGCACCGGTACGGCATGGAGGTGTGACCGTGAGGGCAGCTGTGCTGCACGACATCCGCCGCATCGAGATCGCCGACGTGCCGATGCCCGAGCCGGTCGGCGACCGGCCGGTGCTCGTACGCATCGGGGCCGTCGGGGTGTGCGGATCGGACGTGCTGCGGTTCGGCGTCGGCAAGGGCTACGGGTTCCCGCTCGTGCTCGGCCACGAGATGTCGGGCACGGTCGTCGAGGACTCGCCGAGTGGCGCGTTCACGTCGGGCGACCGGGTGGCGATCTTCCCGTGCCTTCCCGACGCTGCCGACCCGATGACCGAGATCGGCGAATTCACCCTCGGCACCCACTACGACTACTTCGGCTCGCGCCGCGACGGCGGGCTCGAGGAGTACCTCTCGGTGCCCGAGCGCAACCTCGTGCGCCTGCCCGAAGGGGTATCGCTCGTCGAGGGCGCCCTGGTGGAACCGGCGGGTGTCGCGCTGCACGCGGTGCGCAAGGCCACCGTGCCCGCGAACGCGACCGCCCTCGTGATCGGCGCCGGGCCGATCGGGCTGCTGGCCGCGCAGTGGCTCCGGGTGCTCGGCGTCGTGCGGGTGCTCGTCTCCGACATCGACGAGCGCAAGCGCCGCGTCGCCGAGCACCTCGGGTTCGACACGATCGACCCGACCGGCTCGACGAGCGACGCGCGCGTCATGGAGGCGACGGGCGGGCGCGGCGTCGACATCGCGGTCGAGGCGAGCGGCCTCGGCATCACCTTCCTGCAGGCCGTGCACGCGGCCGCGCATCGCGGGCAGGTCGTGCTGCTCGGCGACCTCAGCACCGACGTGGACCTGCCCAAGGAGACCGTGTCCCGCATCCTCCGCCGCGAGCTCACGCTGCTGGGCACGTGGAACGCGCGCATCACGCCACGCGGCCAGAGCGAATGGGACATGGTCGTCGCGTCCATCGGCCGCACCGTGAACGTCGCCGACCTCGTGAGCCACGTGTTCGAGCTCGAGCAGGCGCAGAGCGTGTTCGAGGACCTCGCCGACCGTTCCGTGTGGGCCAACAAGACCGTGTTCGCCGTGTCCGACGAGGCGAAGGCCGAAGCGGATGCCGCGCTCGCAGCGTCGTTCTCAGCGAAGCAGGTGCCATGATGAAGGCCGCCGTCTTCCTCGAGCCAGGGCGCATCGAGGTGCAGGACATCCCCATCCCCGAGGTGGGACCCGACGACGTGCTCGTGCGCGTGCGCGCTGCGAGCATCTGCGGCACCGACCTGCGCATCTTCAAGCACGGCCACTTCAAGCTCCCCGCGGGCACGCCGCGCGTGCTCGGCCACGAGGTCGCCGGCGAGATCGCCGACGTCGGCTCGGGCGTCGCCGACTGGTTGGTCGGGGATCGCGTGAGCCTCACCCCCAACGTGGGCTGCGGCAGGTGCGAGATGTGCCGTCGCGGACTCAACCAGATGTGCCCCACCTACGAGGCGTTCGGCATCACGCTGAACGGCGGCTTCGAGGAGTACCTGCTCGTGCCCGGGTGGGCGATCGAGCGGGGAAACCTCTTTCGGCTGCCCGACGGTGCCTCGTTCGAGGTCGGCGCGATCATGGAGCCGGCGTCGTGCTGCCTGCACGGGCAGCGCAAGGTGCGGGTCTCGAGCGAGGACTCGGTACTCGTCATCGGCGCTGGGCCCATCGGGTGCTTCCACACGCTGCTCGCGAAGCGGCACGGCGCCCGGCAGGTCATCGTCGCGAACCGGCGGCAGCCCCGGCTCGACATCGCCGGCCGCCTCGGCGCCGACGAGCTCGTCAACGTCGGCGAGCAGGACCTGCGCGACGAAGTCATGCGGCTCACCGACGGCCGAGGCGTCGACGTGGTGATCACGAGCGTCTCCGATCGGGACGTCATCGCCTCGGCCACGGACCTGCTCGCGCGGCTCGGACGCATCAACGTCTTCTCGGGCCTCGGCGACGCGGCCCGGCCGCCGATCGACGTCAACGCCCTGCACTACCGGGAGCTCGTGCTCACCGGCACGACGGGATCGAGCAACGACGACTACCGGGACGTGCTCGGCATGCTCGGGACGGGCGATGTTGACCTGTCACCGATCATCTCCCGCCGGTTCGTCGTCGACGACATCCACGCCGCCATGGAGCACTCGGCCTCGGGCGCCGGCATGAAGCCCGTCATCGTCTTCGAAGGGACCGACTGATGCCCCCAACCGTCCTCACTCCCGACACGCTCGTCGCGGCCGAGGAGCCGACGTTCTACTTCGTCGGCGTGACGACCGGCGCGTCGTCGATCATGACCGTCTTCCCGAGGTGGGCCGAGCACCTCGGCATCCCCCAGCGGATCGTCGGCATCGACGTGCCGCTGGATGCCGAACCGGAGGTGTACCGGCGCGTCGTCTCGTTCCTGAAGGAGGACGGGGACTCGCTCGGCGCCCTCGTCACGACGCACAAGCTCAACCTCTTCAAGGCCACTCGCGACCTGTTCGACGAGGTGGGGGAGTCGGCGCAGCAGCTCGACGAGATCAGCAGCATCTCCAAGCGCGGCGACCGGCTGCTCGGCCACGCGATGGACGATGTCACGAGCGGGCTCGCCTACGACGCGATCGTCGGCGACTTCGACGGCGAGGTGCTGCTGCTCGGGGCCGGCGGCTCGTCGCTCGCGCTGAGCCTGTACCTGCACCGGCGGCAGCGCACCGGCGCATCGGTGCCGTCGCGGATCGTCGTCACGAATCGACGACCCGGCCGGCTCGAGGAGATGCGGGCGTTCCATCGCCGTATCGGGTTCGGCATCCCGATCGAGTACATCGAGGCGCCGCGGCCCATGCGCAACGATGCTGCGCTCGCCGGAATGGCGGGCGGATCGCTCGTGGTCAACGCCACGGGCCTCGGCAAGGACCGACCCGGTTCGCCGCTCACCGACGCCGCGGCGTTCCCCGACGGGGCCGTCGCCTGGGACTTCAACTACCGCGGCGACCTCGTCTTCCTCGACCAGGCGCGTCGCGCCGCCGGCCACGGCGTGCGGGCCGTCGACGGCTGGTTCTACTTCCTGCACGGTTGGACCCGCGTGATGGCGCAGGTGTTCGACCTGCACATCCCGACCTCCGGGCCCGAGTTCGAAACCCTCTCCCGGATCGCCCGCGCGGCCTGACCGAGCCCGGATCCCCACACCCCGACACCCCCGACACACGAGGAGCACCCCTGATGACCGAATCCACCACCGTCGCCGAAGCCACGACCGTCGCGGTCGCGACGCAGTTCGACCTGGCCACCGGACTCGCCGAGTCCGTGCCGTCGTTGCGACGGCCACTTTCGGCGATGACCGGCATGTACGCCGACACCGCCGCGTTCGAGGCGGCGGTCGCCGACGGCGACCCGCTCACGTACGAGTTCTACGACATGGGCGTTCCCGCGCTCGAGACCGAGATCGCCTACGGCACGAGCATCACCTATCCCGGCAAGGTCGGCGACGAGTACCACATGACGAAGGGGCACTTCCACGAGCGCCTCGAGTCCGCCGAGATCTATTTCTGCCTCTCGGGCCGTGGACTGATGCTGATGGAGAGCCCGGAGGGCGACGTGCAGGTGGAGGAGTTCGCGCCGGGCCGGGCCGTCTACGTGCCGGGGCGATACGCGCACCGCAGCGTCAACACCTCGCCCGACGAGCCGCTCATCACCTTCTTCGCGTTCCCCGGGGACGCCGGCCACGACTACGGGACGATCGAGACGAAGGGGTTCCGCAAGATCGTCGTCGACCGCGACGGCGAGCCGGAACTGCTCGACAACCCTCGCTGGGTGGGCTGAGCGCGCCGCCGGATTCGTCACCATCTCGTCTCGGCGGCCCGCCCGGGTGGCGCCGAACCACAATGCCGGCATCGGCAGAAAGCAAGGGGAACAATGAAGTTCACGGCATCCCAGCGCGCAACGAGGACCGTGCTGGTCCTGGGCGCGCTCCTCGCGACCTCGATCACCATGACGGCCTGCGGGTCGGGCGGCAGCTCGACCGCGGCGGCGGGGGCGGGGTCGAGCGCGGAGCTCACCGCGTTCACCGAGCAGGCGCAGGCCGCGGTCGACGCGGCATCCGCCGCGCAGACCACGGAGACCGCACCGGTCCCCACAGGCGGTCCCGCACCGAAGGCCGGCGTCGAGCTCACGATCATCCCGTGTTCGATGGCGGTCGAGGGGTGTGCACGCCCCGCACGGTCGGCCGAGGAGGCGGCGAAGGCCCTCGGCTGGAAGCCGACCATCGACGACCCCTCGACGGGCCAGGGCGGAGCTTCCGCGGCGGTGCAGCGGGCGGTCGCCACCGGCGCCGACGCCATCCTGCTGACGTCCATCGACGCCGGCTCGATCAAGGCCGACCTGCAGGCCGCGCGCGACAAGGGGATCGTCGTCGTCGCCAACATGGCGGGCAACGCCGATGAGCTGTACCAGGCCATCGTGCCCCCGCTCGAGGCGAACTTCGATGCGGGCTACCTGCTCGGCCAGCAGGCGTTCCTCATCGCGCAGGAGCGCTACCAGCAGCCCGTCAAGGCGATCGTCTTCGAGGACCAGGAGTTCGCGACCGTCAAGCAGCGCGTCGCCGGCTTCGTGCAGTTCGTGCAGGACTGCGCCGACGCCGGCGGTGGTTGCTCGATCGAGTACCAGGGCAAGCACCTCGCCGCCGACATCGCGACGACGTTGCCGAACCAGGTCGTGCAGACCGTCAAGCAGCACCCCGACTACAACACGCTGTTCCTCGGCTTCGACGCCGCGCTCAACGCGGTCGTGACCCAGGGGCTCCTGCCGGCGGGTCTCGCCGATCCGTCGAAGGCGCAGGGCGTCTCGGTCGACTGCGACGTGGCGAACGCGACGAGCATCGCCGAGGGCGGGTTCCAGTCCGCCTGCATCGGGTTCGCGTTCCTCCGCGCCGGATACGGGCACGTCGACAACGTCAACCGCCTCCTGGACGGGCAGGACGCCGTCGACCAGGGCCTGGTCGGCAAGCTGATCACCGAGGCGAACGCCCCGACCGACGGCGAGGCGTGGGACGGCGACTTCGACGCCGTCGCCGAGTACCGGAAGGCCTGGGGGCTGGACTGATGGTCCACGACGCGGACGGCTTCCGCACCGTACTCGCGGTGCGGGAGCTGTCCAAGACCTTCACGGGGCAGCTGGCGCTCGATCGGGTCGCGCTCGATGTGCGAGCCGGCGAGGTGCACGCCCTCATCGGCGAGAACGGGTCGGGCAAGTCCACGCTGATCAAGTGCCTCGCCGGGTTCTACGAGCCCGACGAGGGCGCCGCGGTCGAGCTCGACGGGCACGAGCTCGCCATGCCGCTCACGACGACGCAGAGCGCGCGGCTCGGCATGGTGTTCGTGCACCAGGACCTCGGCCTCGTGCCCACGCTCTCGGTGGCCGAGAACTTCGCCATCGGGCGCGGATACGAGACCGGCATTCTCGCCCGCGTGCCGTGGCGGAGGATCCGTGCCCACGCGCGGGCCGAGCTGACCAAGCTCGGCTGCGGCGACGTCGACGTCGACCTGCCGATCTGGCGGTTGCCGATCGCGACGCAGACGATCGTCGCGATCGCCCGCGCGCTCAGCTCGGCGGAGGAGGGCGCCCAGATCCTCGTGCTCGACGAGCCGACGGCCGCGTTGCCCGACGCCGAGGCGGAGCTGCTGTTCGCCGCGGTGCGTGAGGTCACCGCGCAGGGCGTGGGGGTCGTCTACGTCTCGCACAAGCTCGACGAGATCATCCGGCTGGCCGACCGCATCACCGTGCTGCGCGACGGCCGGAAGATCGAGACGGTCGACGGCGCCGGCCTCACGGAGAAGGACCTGATCCGCCTGATCGTCGGGCGTGCCGTCGACGTCTCCGAGCGGCGACCCCGCGAGGTCGGCTCGCGCACGCGGGTCTCGGTGCGGGGCCTCGCCGCGAACGCCCTCCGCGACGTGAGCTTCGACCTCCACGAGGGCGAGATCGTGGGACTCGCCGGCATGCTGGGCTCGGGCCGCAGCGAGCTGGCGAGGATCCTCTTCGGCGCCCAGCGGCGCAGGGCGGGCACGGTGGAGATCGACGGCGTACCCGCGCGGCTCGACTCCCCGGCCGCGGCCATGCGCAGGGGCGTCGCGCTCATCCCCGAGAACCGCCGTCGCGACGGCGGCGTGCTCGACCAGTCGCTGGCGGTCAACATGACGCTGCCGACGCTCCGCTCCTTCACCCGATACGGGCGGATCTCCGGCCGGAAGGAGCGGCGGCGGGTGGACGAGCTCACCCGCGCGTACGGGGTGCGGCCGCCGATGACGTCGCGCGCCTTCAAGTACTTCTCCGGCGGCAACCAGCAGAAGATCGTCATCGCCAAGTGGATGAACACGAACCCGCGCCTCGTCATCTTCGACGAGCCCGTGCAGGGCGTCGACATCGGCGCCCGGGCCGAGATCGTCGAGCACGTGCGGGCCGCCGCCGCCACGGGCACCGCCGTGCTCGTCATCTCGTCGGAGATCGACCTCATGCTCGGCATCTGCGACCGGGTGCTGGTGCTGCGCGAGGGTGCGATCATCGCCGACCTCGTGAACCGCGACCTCGATCGCGCCGCCATCTCGGAGCTGGTCTACTTCGGCCACCCCGAGCTCATCGCACCGAGCGACTCCAAGGAAGGCGACCGCTCATGACCACTCCCATCGCCACCGTCCAGCTGGATCCGGCCGACCACGCCCGACGCACCGTCGCACTGCCCGGAGGTCGCCGAGAACCCCTCTCGATCTTCGCGGCGCGGATCGCGCTGCCGGTGATCCTGCTCGTCTTCATCGTCGTGTTCTCGGCGCTCCGGCCCGACACCTTCTTCACCACGGCGAACCTCACGACGACCCTCGCGCTCCAGGCGGTGCTCGCCATCCTCTGCCTCAGCCTGTTGCTGCCACTCATCGTCGGCGAGCTCGACCTGTCGGTCGCGGCCAACCTCGGGCTGTCGGTGGTGCTCGTCACGGGCCTCACGTCGCAGAACGGCTGGCCGCTGCCCCTCGCCGTCGTCGCGGCGCTCGGCGTCTCCGCGCTCATCGGGCTCGTCAACGGCCTCCTCATCGCGCGCGTCGGGGTGAACGCCTTCGTCGTGACCATCGCGATGTCGGCCCTCGTGACCGGCGCGATCGGCGGCTACACCCAGGGCAACGTCTTCTACGAGAACATCCCGCAGGGACTCGTCGATCTCGGTCGAGGCGACCTGCTCGGCATCCCGAAGCCGGTCGTGTACGCCGCGGTCATCGCGATCGCCCTCTGGTACGTGCTCTCGAGCACGCCGCTCGGCCGCTACCTCTACGCGATCGGCGGGTCGAAGGATGCCGCGGCGCTCAGCGGCGTGCCCGTGAAGCGCCTCACCGTGCTCGCCTTCGTGGGGGCCGGCCTGCTCGCCGGCGTGGCGGGCGTGGTGCAGGCGGGAATCCTCGGCAGCGGCAACCCGACGGTCGGACCGCCGTTCCTGTTGCCCGCGTACGCCGCCGTGTTCCTCGGGGCGACGGCGATCCAGCCCGGCGTCTTCAACGTCTGGGGCACCGTGATCGCCGTGCTCACCGTGCAGGTCGGCACGACCGGGCTCGTGCAGCTCGGCGCGCCGTTCTGGATCCAGCCGATCTTCGAGGGCGCCGCCCTGCTGATCGCCGTGATCGTCTCGCGCTGGCTCAAGCGCGAAGAATGAACCGCGTCACCTCCCAACGCCACCGCGACAGCAAGGACACCCCAGCATGAAGATCGATCTCACCGGGAAGACGGCGGTCGTCACCGGATCCACCCAGGGCATCGGGCGCGCGATCGCCGCGGGCCTCGCCGAATCCGGTGCGAGGACCGTGGTCAACGGCCGCACCCGCGAGTCGGTCGACGCGGCGATCGCCCGCATCCGGGCCGACGTGCCGGACGCCGACCTCGTCGGCGTCGTCGCCGACGTCACCGTGCCGGAGGGCGTCGCAACGATGCGCGGGGCCGTGCCGGAGGCGGACATCCTGGTCAACAGCGTCGGGATCTTCGAGCCCGAGGACTTCTTCGACATCACCGACGACACCTGGTACCGCTTCTTCACCGTCAACGTCATGAGCGGCATCCGGATGTCTCGCGAGTACCTGCCCGGCATGTACGGGCGGGGCTGGGGGAGGGTCGTCTTCCTCTCGAGCGAGTCGGCGCTGCAGATCCCGCCCGAGATGATGCACTACGGCATGACGAAGACCGCCCAGCTGGCGCTCTCGCGCGGTCTGGCGGAACGCAGCGCCGGCACCGGCGTCACGGTCAACGCGGTGCTGCCGGGTCCCACGGCCTCCGAGGGCGTGACCGACTTCGTCGCGAAGCTCAACCCCGGCGATGAGCGCAGCCCGGAGGAGCAGCTCGACGCGTTCGTGCGCGAGCACCGGTCGACCCAGCTCCTGCGTCGCGCGGCCACACCGGCGGAGGTCGCCAACCTCGTCGTCTACCTCGCCTCCGAGCAGGCCTCGGCGACCACCGGTTCGGCGCTCAGCGTCGACGGGGGAACCCGGCGCGCCATCTTCTAGGACGGGCCGCCGGCCGGCCGGCAGGTCCAGATCACCCCGCCTTCGCTCGCAGCCGAGCGGAACCGACAGCAAGGAAGCGATATGACCCACTCGCACGGACGCATCATGGTGACGCCGCGGTCGGCCGTCGGGCACCCGGCCGTGGAGCGGCTGGCCGACGCGGGCTACGACGTCGTCTTCCCCGCGCCCGGAGCGGTGCCGACGCCGCAGCAGCAGCGAGCCGCCCTCGCGGACTGCGTCGGCTACCTCGCCGGCATCGAGCCGATCACCCGTGAGACGCTCGCCGCCGCCCCGAAGCTGCGGGTGATCTCGCGCAACGGCACCGGCGCCGACGCGATCGATCTCGACGCCGCGGCGGAGCTCGGCATCGAGGTGCTCCGGGCGCCCGCGGCGAACGCCCAGGGCGTCGCCGAGCTCGCCGTCGGCCTCATGCTCGCCGCCGCGCGGAGCCTGCCGTTCGCGGCCTCGTCGATCGCGGCCGGCGAGTGGGGACGGCGCCAGGGGATCGAGCTGGCAGGTCGCACGCTCGGGCTCGTCGGCGCCGGCCAGATCGGTCGCCGGGTGGCGCGGGTCGCCCTCGCCCTCGGCATGCGGGTGCGCGCGTACGACGCCTACCCGGATGCCTCGTTCCGGCCCGACGGCGACTTCGCCTTCACGGGCCTCGACGACGTGCTCGACCAGGCGCAGGTGCTGAGCCTGCACGCGCCGCCGGCCGCCCGGCCCCTCATCGATCGAACCGCACTCGAGCGGATGCCGCGGGGCGCCGTCCTCGTCAACACCGCCCGCGCGTCGCTCGTCGACGACGACGCGGTGCTCGCCGCGCTGCAGTCCGGGGCGCTGCGCGCGTACGCCGCCGACGTGTTCGATCCGGAGCCGCCGGGACGCACGCCGCTGACGCAGCACCCCGCATTCATCGGCACCGCGCACATCGGCGGATTCACCGAGGAGAGTGTCGACCGGGCCATGGCCGCTGCCGTGGATCACCTGATCCACGGCCTAGACTCGGGCCGTGCCAGACTCCCAGATGAGCAGTAACCTGCTGCACCGGATCTCGAGCCGGTCCACGTCGTTGAGTCCCGCGCTCCGAGGAGTCGCGGATGTCATCCTCGCCAACCCCGAGGAAGTCCAGGCCCTGTCCATCACCGAGCTCGCGAACCGCGCCGGTGTCGCCGACTCGACGGTCTCGAGGTTCCTGCGCGAACTCGACCTCGACGGCTACAACCAGCTGCGACTCGGCATCGCCCAGGCCATCTACTCACGTGCGCCGAGCGTCACCGAGTCGCGGTCCAGTTGGGTCTACGAGGGCGTGCTCAAGGGCGACTCGCAGGAGCACATCGTCGACAAGGTGCTGCACGGCAGCCTCGAGGCGTTGCAGCGCACCGCGGAGCGCCTCTCACCCGAGGTCATCGGCGACGTGGTCGATCGCATCCACGCCGCCTCGACCCTGTACTTCGCCTCGATGGGGTCGTCGTCGATCTCCGCCGAGAACGCCGTCATGCGATTCATCCGAGCGGGCAAGCGCTGCCACCTGTTCCGCGACCAGAGCGTGCAGTCGATGGGCGCCGCGACCCTGCGCGACGGCGACGTGCTCATCGCGATCAGCGACTCCGGCGACTCGACCTCGATCGTGAGCTCCGCCCAGATCGCGAGGCACCACGGCGCCTACACCGTGGGCGTCACCTCGAACGTCGACTCGGCGCTCGCCGGGGTCGTCGATACCGTCATCCTCACGGCGTCGTCGATCGCGAGCTCCGACGTCTACGGCGAGAGCGTGACCGCCAAGTGGGGGCAGCTGCTCGCCATCGACGTGCTGTACGCGACCTACGCGACACGGTACTTCGAGGAGACGGCCGACTTCCTGCAGGAGGGCTACCTGTCGGTCATCAAGCCCACCCGGGGCGGCGCGGCATCCTGACCGACACCGCGGCGCCCTGACCCCGACCGTGGCATCCGGGCGCATGCCGCCGGTGCGACCCCTGCGACGGCCGAATGACCCGGGCTCGTGCCCGGGTGGGCTCAGTGATCGACCCAGTCGCGGGAGCGCGCGATGGCCTTGCGCCAGCCGGCGTAGAGCGCCTCGCGGGTGGGTTCGTCGACCTGCGGCTCGAACGTGCGCTCGATCTCGATGGAGTCGCGCAGCTCGTCCTGCGAGGCCCAGAACGCCACCGCGAGCCCCGCGAGGAAGGCCGCACCGCGGGCGGTGGACTCCGTGACCACGGGGCGGTGCACGGGCACGCCGAGCTGGTCGGCCTGGAACTGCAGGTGGAAGTCGTTGGCGGCGACGCCGCCGTCGACGCGCAGCGACGGCAGGCGATTGCCGGATTCCGCGGCCATCGCGTCGATGACGTCGCGGTACGAGTAGCTCATGGACTCGAGCGCCGCGCGCACGATCTGCGCGCGGCCCGTGCCCGAGGTCATGCCGAACATCGTGGCGCGGGCGTACTGGTCCCAGTACGGCGATGCGAGCCCGTTGAACGCCGGCACGAGGTAGACGCCGCCGGTGTCGGGGATGGATGCCGCGATGGACGCGGTCTCGGCGGCGCCGTCGATGATGCGGAGCTCGTCGCGCAGCCACTTGATCGTCGCGCCGACGCCGAAGAAGACGCCCTCCAGCGCGTACTCGACCCGGCCGTCGAGGCCCCACGCCACCGTCGTGATGAGGCCGGCCTCGGAGAAGACCGGAGTGGTGCCGGTGTTCATCATCACCGACCCGCCCGTGCCGTACGTCGCCTTGACGGCGCCCGGGGTGAAGCAGGCCTGGCCGAACAGGGCGCCCTGCTGGTCGCCCGTCGCGGATGCCACGGGGATCGGCGTGCTGAATCCGGCCGCCTCGCCCGTGCATCCGTAGACCTCGCTCGAGGGGCGGACCGCGGGGAGCATCCGGCGCGGGATGTCGAAGGTCTCGAGCATCCGGTCGTCCCAGTCGAGCTCGCGGATGTTGAAGCAGAGCGTGCGCGACGCGTTGGAGACGTCGGTGACGTGGGCGCGTCCGTCGGTCAGCTTCCAGATGAGCCAGGAATCGATGGTGCCGCAGATGAGCTCGCCGGCGCGGGCGCGTTCACGGGCACCCGGCACCCGGTCGAGGATCCACTTGAGCTTGGTGCCCGAGAAGTACTTGTCGATCGGCAGCCCGGTGGTGTCGCGCACGTAGTCGCCGAGTCCCCGTGCGCGAAGCTCGTCGCAGTACTCGGCGGTGCGGCCGTCCTGCCAGACGAGGGCGTTGTGGATGGGCTCGCCGGTCGCGACATCCCACACCACGATCGTCTCGCGCTGGTTGGCGATGCCGATCGCGGCGATCTGCCCTGCGGCGACCCCCGAATCGGCGAGGACGCGGTGGGCCACCCGGAGCTGCGCGTCCCAGATGACGACGGCGTCGTGTTCGACCCACCCGGGCTGCGGGTAGTGCTGTTCGAACTCCTCCTGCGCGATGCCGGCGATGTCGCCGTCGTGGTCGAACAGGATGGCCCGCACACTTCCCGTGCCGGCGTCGAGCGCCATCACATGCGTCGCGTTCATCGTCGAACCGTGCCCACTTCCTCGTGTGTGTTGACGGGCTTCCGCCCACTCCCTAGAGTGACTGAAGAAATTTCCGAACGCAAGTCTTTGAGCGAAAATCTTACCGAAACTGGAGGTCCTCCATGCGAGCCGCCGTCCTCACCGCCCCACACGCGCCGCTCGTGATCGACGACGTGGAGACCGCTGCGACACTCCGGCCGAACGAAGTGCGGGTGCGCACGGCCGCGGTGGGCCTCTGCCACTCCGACCTGCATGTGATCGACGGCCTCGTGGCGCGTCCGATGCCCGTGGTCCTCGGCCACGAGGCATCCGGAACCGTCGCCGAGGTGGGCTCCGGTGTCACGGATGTCTCCGTCGGAGACCACGTCGTCGCGTGCTTCGTCGTGTACTGCGGGCAGTGCCGCATGTGCCGTGCGGGCCGCCCCGCGATGTGCCAGGACCGCACGGCGACCATGCGCGGCGTCGACGACGAGCCGCGCCTCTCGCTCGGCGGGCGCGAGGTGCACCAGTGGACGAACATCGCGGGCTTCGCCGAGGAACTCGTGCTGCATCGCAACGCGGTCACGGTCATCGACGAGCGGATGCCGCTCGACCTCGCCGCGATGCTCGGGTGCGCCGTGGCGACCGGTGTGGGCTCGGCGCAGACGGTAGCCCGAGTGGCGCCCGGAGACCACGTCGTCGTGATCGGATGCGGCGGCGTGGGCCTCAACGTGAGTCAGGGCGCCGCGCTCGCCGGGGCTGCGACGGTCATCGCCGTCGACCGGAGCGACGAGAAGCTCGCCCTCGCCCGCGAGCGATTCGGGGCCACCCACGCCGTGAACACGGCGAGCGACCCGGATGCCGTCGCGCGGATCCTCGAGCTCACCGACGGGGGAGCCGACCACTCGTTCGAGGCCGTCGGACTCCCGGGCCTCGTCGGGCTCGCCCTCGACGTCACGGCACGTGGCGGTTCCGTGTGGGCGGTGGGCGTCTTCGGCGATGCGGCCGAGGTCACGATACCCGCGGCGCACCTGCATGCCGGCAAGGGGGTGCACGGCGTGCGTGCCGGCTCGCTCGTGCCGGCGCGCGACCTGCCCGCGCTCGTGGCGTCGTACCTCGACGGGAGGCTGGAGCTCGAGGCGCTGGTCGGGCGCCGGCTCCCGCTCGAGCGGATCAACGAGGGTGTCGCCGACCTCCATGCCGGAACGGGCGCACGCACGCTCGTCGTGTTCTGATCGAAAGTAGAAATTTCTGATCTACAATTGACGAGCGAAAGATATTCGAGCATCCTGAGGTGGTGAATCCCGCAGCGACGCAGCCATCGACCACCTCCGCAACGAGTCCGCCCGGCTCCGACGACGGCACCGACCGCCTCGGTGACCGGGCGGCCTTCATCCGCACCGAGACCATCCGCCTCATCGAGATCGCCAAGGTCGGCCACTACAGCTCCGTCTTCTCGGCCGCCGAGATCTTCGCCGCGCTGTACTACGACGTCATGCGCATCGATCCCGCTCGACCCGACTGGCAGGACCGCGATCGGTTCCTGATGGGCAAGGGGCATGCCGCCGTCGGTCTCTACCCGGTGCTCGGCGACCTCGGCTACTTCCCGATGGGCCTGCTCGACGGGTACGCGCATCTCGGCAGCTCCTTCGGCGACCACCCCGACATGACGAAGATCCCCGGCATCGACTTCAGCTCCGGATCGATCGGGCACGCCCTGTCGAACGGGGTGGGCATGGCCCTCGGCGGTCGGCTGGCGGGTCGCGACTTCACAGTCTTCGTGATGCTCGGCGACGGCGAGATGCAGGAGGGCCAGGTGTGGGAGGCGGCGCTCTCGGCCGCGCACCACCGACTCGACCGCGTCGTCGCGATCGTCGACCGCAACGGCTTCCAGCTCGACGGCGGCGTCGACGACGTGATCGGCATCGAACCCCTCGCCGAGAAGTGGCGGGCCTTCGGCTGGCACGTCGTCGCCGTCGACGGGCACGACGTCGGCGCCGTGCGCCAGGTGCTCCGGGAGGCGAAGCAGGGACCGCGCACCGGCATCCCGACGTGCATCATCGCGAACACCGTGAAGGGCAAGGGCGTGTCCTACATGGAGACCGAGCCCGGCTGGCATCTCGGCTACCTCGAGCCGGCAGACGGCGAGCGAGCCGTGGCCGAGATCCTCGCCGCACGGAACGGAGTCGGCGCATGAGCGCGACCCTCGAAGCCGGCTCCTGGCAGTACCGGGCGCTCAACGCCCTCAACCCGGGGCTCGACCACCTGTCCGACGGGCTCATCGACCTCGTGGAAGCGGGCCATCCCGTCGTCGCGGGCAGCGCCGACCTGAAGTACTCGAACGGTCTCGTGAAGTTCGCCGACGTCCACCCCGACCGGTTCCTGCAGTTCGGCATCTCGGAGCAGCACATGGTGTCGGCCGCCGCCGGACTCGCAACGACCGGCGCCATGCCGTTCGTCGCCACCTTCGCCTCGTTCCTCGGGCTGCTCTGCTGCGAGCAGATCCGAATGGACGTCGCGTACACGAAGCTGCCCGTGCGCCTGATCGGCCACCACACCGGCATCGCCCTCGGGTTCTACGGCACGAGCCACCACGCCACCGAGGACATCTCGACGATGCGCGCGATCGCGGGCCTCACCGTCGTCTCGCCCGCCGACGGACCGCAGCTTCGCGCTGCGATCCGTGCCTCCGCGGAGTGGGAGCAGCCGATCTACTTCCGCATCAGCCGCGGCCGCGACCCGCGGGTGTACGGCGACGACGTCACCTTCGAGTTCGGCCGCGGCATCGAGCACGGCTACGGCGCCGACCTCACGTTCATCGCGTGCGGCACGCTCGTGCATCCGGCGCTCGAGGCGGCCGAGGCACTGCGGCGCGAGGGCCTGTCCGTCGGGGTCGTCGACATGCCGACCATCAAGCCGCTCGACGAGGAGCTCGTGCGTCTCGTCGCCGCCCGCAGCCGCATCGTCGTCACCGCGGAGGAGCACAACGTCCTCGGCGGACTCGGGGCGGCGGTCGCCGAGGTCATGGCCGAGCACCCGTCACGCGCCCGCCTCGTGCGGCACGGCATCGCCGACGAGTTCAGCCTCATCGGGCCGCCCACCCACCTGTACCGCCACTACCGGCTCGACACCGCGGGTCTCGTCGGCGTCGCGAAGCTGGCACTCCAGTGAGGGGGAGACGCATGCATCCCGAGAACTGGCACGTGGCACGCGGTCGAGAGCTGCGCTCCGGCCCGGCCCTCATCTTCGACCTCGACGGCGTCCTCGCCGACGCGCTGCACCGGCAGCACTTCCTGCACCTGGCGGAGCCCGACTGGGACGGCTTCTACGGGGCCGTGGATGCCGACGAGGTCCTCGAGCGCGGCCGCGCGCTCACCGAGTACTTCCGCGACGACGTCCCGGTGGTGGTGCTCACCGGCCGCATCGACGCGGTCGCGGAGGTCACGAAGAGCTGGCTCGATCGCCATGGGGTCCGCTGGGACGTGCTGATCTGCCGGCCGCCGAGCGACAGCGACGACAGCACGCACGCCGTGGACTACAAGCGCGTCGAGGTGCGCCGCCTGCTCGAGGCCGGCGTGGAACCGGTGATGGCCGTCGACGACAACCGCAGGATCGTGGCGATGTACGAGGAGTTCGGCATCCCGAGCCTCTACTTCCCGAGCGGGTACTACGACAACTCGGCGCGCTACGACGGAGGGGTCTAGGAATGGGCAGCACCGGCACGACCGGCGCGACGGGCGCCGTGGTCATCACGGGCGCTGGGCAGGGCATCGGCGCCGAGACAGCCGCGATCCTCGCCGGGCGCGGACGTCGCGTGCTCGTCGTCGACCTCGACGGCGGCTCGGCGGCCGCGATGGCGAGCCGGCTCGACGCGGACTTCCCCGTCGACGGCGGGCACCGCGGGTATGGCGCGGACATCACCGACGAGGCCGCCGTGCGCGCCCTTGCGCGCGCGATCGGCGCGGAGTTCGCGCGCGTCGACGGCCTCGTCAACGGAGCCGGCATCATCTCTCGTCACCGCGCGGAGACGTTCGAGCTCGCGCGCTGGGAACGCGAGCTCTCGGTGCACCTGACCGGCACGCTGCTCATCACGCAGCAGCTCTTCCCGTTGCTCGGCCGCGGGTCGGCGATCGTCAACATCGCCTCCGTCGGCTCGACCTTCGGGCTGCCGGGACGGATCGCCTACTCGACGGCGAAGAGCGGCATCCTCGGGTTCACCCGAACGCTCGCGGCCGAGTGGGGGAGCCGCGGCATCCGCGTCAACGCGGTCGCGCCCGGCTACGTGGACACCGACATGGTGCGAAGCGGGTTCCGCTCGGGGTCGCTCGATGAGCGGAAGCTCCTCGGCCGAACCCCGCTCGGGCGGCTCGGGGAGCCCGCCGAGATCGGCAGGGCGATCGCGTTCCTCCTGTCCGACGAGGCCTCCTTCGTGCACGGCGCGGTGCTGAAGGTGGACGGCGGGCTCACGATCGACGGCGCGTTCGACTGACCCGTGCGCCGCGGCATCCGTCGCTCACCTGACAGGACGGCCCGCCGCAAGTAGGGTGTGTAGCATGGCCGAGCAGACACTGCCGCCGGCGGTCCGCGCGTTCGTCGACGCCACGAACCAGGGCGATTCCGAGGCGTTCGTCGCGGCGTTCAGTGCCGACGCGTACCTCAACGACTGGGGGCGGGAGTTCCACGGCCGCGACGGCGCCGCGAGCTGGAACGAGAGCGACAACATCGGCAAGCAGGCGCACTTCGCGGTGCACGGCATCCGGCCGGGGCGGATCGAGCGGCAGTACCTCGTCACGGTGACCGTGTCGGGCAACGGCTACAACGGCCCGGGGACGTTCACCTTCACCCTCGACGAGGCCGGGCTCATCGCCCGGTTCGTCATCGCATAGCGGGGCCGGAGACCTCGCCGTCGACGCTCGCGGGCGGGAACCCGGCGCGCAGGAACTCCACCGGCACCTCGAAGAATCGCGCGTCGCGCTGGTAGGCGCGGAAGAACGTCAGGATGAAGCCCATGCGGTCGTCGAAGTCCTCCCATTCGAGGGCGTTCGAGGCCGCGGCATCCGCTCGCGTCGACTGGCCGAAGTGCTCGCAGAGCGCGCAGAGGTCGGGGTTGTCGAGCAGCTCGAGCGGCGCGGGGAAGAGGGCGCTGCCGAGGTAACTCGGGGCGACGACGTCGCGGCACACGTCGAGCGGACCGTCGGGCGTGAGGATGTGGACGAAGCGCGTCGTGACGAGCCCGAAGAGCCCGCCGAGCGGCATGGCCGCGTCGATGAAGCGGTCGACGAGGTCCTGCTCGTGCGCGCCCGTGAGGAGGTTGGCGAGCAGCACGAGCTCGGCGGCGGACTTGTCGCACGCGGCATCCGTGAGCGGATCGGTGACCGCGGTGAGGTCGCGGGCGGCGTGGTACCAGCGGATGGCCTCGGCGAGCCGCGGCGCGGAAGCGAAGGTGGGGTGCGCGAGGGTGCGCGCGAGCGCGGCCTCGTTCGCGACCCCCTCGGCCTCGACCTCTCGCAGCCACAGGATGAAGCGCGGCGCGACGTCGGCGATGATCGCGAGGTTGCCGGCCGCGATGTTGCGCGACGTGCCGAGGTCGAACAGCAGCCCCTCGCCGCGGATCGCGGAGCCGGCCGTGCCGCTCGCCCACGCGCCGAACGCGAACCAGTTGACGTCGCGGCGGCCGATGACCTCGCCGATCTGCGCGGCGAGGTCGCGGTAGCACAGGGTGATGAGCGCGTTGCGGGCGACCGGATCGTCGATCTCGAGGATGCGGTCGAGCAGTGCGGCGGTGCGCTCGATCATGGCCGTGCTGGGTGCGGTGCCCGGTGTCGTGCTCGGTGCCGGCGGATCACCCCTCGGGCGGGGTGTACCGCTCGACGAAGGCGAGCGCCTCGTCGGCGACCTCCCGCCAGCCCGAGTCGATGATGAGCGAATGGCCGCGGTTCGGGATGCTCGCGAACTCGGTGACGCCGGGGTTGCGCGACTGCAGCTTGTAGCTCGACTCCACGATCGCCGGCGGCACGGTGTTGTCGCCGTCGCCCGAGATGAGCAGCAGCGGGCCGCGCTCGGGGTTCTTCGTGTCGACCTTCGTCTCCGCGAACGGGTTGAGGTTCGCCGTCGCCGCCTGGAACAGCGGCACCCCCGAGGCGGGCACGTGGTACGTCTCGTACAGCTGCTTCGCCTCGTCGGCGTCGACCTTGTTCGCCCAGCCGTAGGTGAACTGCTCGAGCGTGAGCGAGACCGCCCGTCCGTAGTTCGCGGGGTTGGCCAGCACCGGCGATGCCGACTTGAGCGATGAGGCCGGCAGCGCGAGCACGCCCTGGAACGGCGCGTTGTCGATCGACACCGTCGACGACGCGACGGCCTCGCCCGCGATCTTCTGCGCGATGAGGCCGCCGAACGAGTGCCCCACCACGGCCGGCTCGCGCTGCAGCGCGGCGATCGCCTCGAGGTAGTGCTCGGTGACCTGCTTCACCATCTTCTTCGCGAAGACCTCGGGGTCGCGACGGGCCTCCTCGACGCTGTCGGGGTCGTCGGGCCAGCCCGGCGCCAGCGTCGCATAGCCCCGCGCCTCGAAGAGGTCGCGCCACGCCTGCCAACTGCTCGACAGCAGCCAGAGGCCGTGCACGAACACGACGGGCCGTCGGCCCGACTCGTTCGCCGCCTGGACCTCGGCCTGCTCGCGGTCCGTCAGTGTGCTCATGAGGTCCTCCGACCGGTGTCGCGATCAGGCGGCAGTCGATGCCGCCATGCGGAGCCTAGACCTCGGTCGGGCCACCCGCCAGAGCAGGGGGCGGATGCCGCGTCGCGGCCCTGCCCCGCGCCGTCATCGCTGCGCGGCGACCTCCTCCTGCGCCCACTGCTCGAAGGTGGTGGCCGGCCGGCCGAGCACGCGCTCGACGCCGTCGGAGAGGTAGGCGTCGCGGCCCGCGGCGATGCCGTCGAGCATGGCCATGCGCCACGTCACGTAGGTGCCGGGGGTGCCGGACGCGAGCAGGCGTCGCTCGTGCGTGTCGCGATCCTCCGCGACGTACTCCACGGCCTCGCCGCGGGCGCCCGCGAGCACTGCGGCGGCCTCGTCGAAGCCGAGCGCGCGGGGGCCGGAGACCTCGATGACCTCGCCGGCCCACGCGTCGTCGACGAGCACGCGCGCCGCGGCGTCGGCGAGGTCGCGCACGTCGACGAACGGATGCCGCGCCGCGCCCACCGGCGCGTGGATGCGACCCTGCTCGGGCACGAACATCGCCTCGCTGAAGTTCTGGGCGAAGTGCGTCGGACGCAGGATCGTCCACGGGACACCGCTCTCGGTGAGGGCGCGCTCGGCGCGGGCGACGACCCCGTCGGGGAGGAACTCGACGCCGCGCGCCGAGAGCAGCACGACGCGTCGCACGCCGGCCCGGGCGGCCTCGGCGAGCAGGTCGCGCAGCAGGGGGCTCCAGTCGGTCGCGGAGCCGGGCCCGACGATGAAGATGCCCTCGACGTCCCGCACGGCGTCGGCGTAGGTGGCGGGGTCGCGCCAGTCGAACCGCACGTCGCCCGACGAGCGGCTGGCGATGCGGGCCGTGTGGCCCAGCGAGGAGAGACGGGTGCCGAGGCGGCGGCCGACCTTGCCGGTGCCGCCGAGGATGAGGAAGGTTGCCATACGGGCAGCCTACGAATGGGGATGCGACGAAAACACACGGATCATCTCGGGAACGTGCACGAGCGTCTACGATCGAGTGCATGGATGCCCTGTCGGAGGTGCTGGCCCGGGCCCGGGCGCGGGGGTCGGTCTTCTCGGTGCTCGGTCGCGACGCGCCCTGGGGGCTCGGGTTCTCGGGGCGGCGCCCGCTCGTCGTGCACGTGCAGCTCCGCGGCGGCGGTGTGCTCGTGCGCGGCACGCGCTCCCGGCCGGTCGGCGAGGGCGACGTCGTGATGGTGCGGCACGGCGAGCCGTACTCACTCGTGAGCGAGCACGGCGCGGCATCCGAGCCCATCGAGCTCGCCCGCGCCCGCGGATCCCACTCGATCGGCGACGACGTCGACGCCGTCGTGCTCTGCGGCGGCTACACGATCGAGGGCACTCCGGGCGGCGACCTGCTCGCGTCGCTGCCCGACGAGCTCGTCATCACGAGCGGCGAGCGCTCCGCCGGGCTCGGGCTGCTGTTCCGGGTGCTCGCCGCCGAGGCGGTGGGCGTCGCGCCCGGCCAGCAGGCGGTGCTCGACCGAGCGCTCGACCTCCTGCTCGTGCAGGCGCTGCGCGATGCGTTCTCGAGCGGCACGTGGGCGGCGCCCGGTTGGTACCGCGCGCTCGGCGATCCGTCGCTCGCCGCCGCGCTCGACGCCGTGCACGGCGCGCCCGAACGACCGTGGACCGTCGAGTCCATGGCGGAGGTCGCGCACCTGTCGCGTGCGGGCTTCGCGCGGCGGTTCGCGGCCGTCGTCGGCGAGACCCCCGCCGCGTACGTCACCCGGCTCCGCGTCGAGCGAGCCGAGGACCTGCTGCACGACACGTCCGAGACGGTCGCCGCCGTCGCCGCGGCGACGGGCTTCGCGTCGGAGTACTCGCTCGCCGCCGCGTTCAAGCGGCGTCATGGCGTGTCCCCGGGGCGCTGGCGCCGCAGGGCGGAGTGAGGCGGGGGCGCAGCCTCGGCGCGCGATCAGGTCACCCCGACGGCGCCGTCGATCGCGGCGGTCCGGTTCTCCTTGCCGGTGAACGACTTCCGGTCGGCGGCGAGGGTGATCTCGTCGACGCTCCCCGACTCCCACACGATCACGATACGGTCGGCCGTCGTGCCCGCGAACCAGTGGCCGCTGCCGCGCGGTGCCCCCGGAGCACCCGCGCCTGCGGGCTTCTTCGAGACCCACCGGCAGCCGCCGCCCGCGAGGAGGAAGTAGTAGTACGTCGAGGCGCCCATCGTGACGGTCCACCAGCCGGCGAGCGCCGTCAGCGTGCCGAGCGCGGGGTCGTCGTGGCTGAAGTGCAGCAGGCTCACGAACGGATGCTCCGTGGTCGTGCGGATCTGCCACGTGCCCTGCCCCGGCAGGTCGGGGTGGTCGAGCGTCGAGTGGCACGTCATCCGCGCGTCGCCCGTGGTCGAGTCGACGGTGACCAGCATGCCGGCGTGGCCGTGGCGCCCGCCCGCGGCGAAGGTGAGCACGTCGCCCGGCTTGATGACGTGCGCGAGGGCCGAGAAGACGAGTTCGACGGCGGTGCGCCCCGCCATGTTCGTGAGGCGCTTCACCTGCGTGGCCGGGCGTTCCGAGAGCAGGTTGTAGAGCTGCTGCGCGCCGCGGGTCGGCCAGACCTGACCGGGCGACGACGGTCCGAGATAGGTCGCGCCCCCCGCGACCAGGCAGTGCGAGACGTAGGCGGTGCAGTCGTTGAGGCCGCCGTCGCTGCCGGGCACCCCGGCCGTTCCGTACCAATCGTGGGCGAGGAATCGATCGGAGGCCGGGATGTCGGCCTCGAAGAACTTGGTGCCCGCGTGCGCCGGGGCCACGAAGTACAGGCCGTCGGCCTCGCCGGTGGCCCCCGTGCTGACATCGGTCGCCTGCTTCCGCAGGAAGACGGGAACCCAGTCCGACTTGATGTGCTTCTTCGCGAGCAGTGAGGCCTTCAGCGTGACGACGTTGATCGCGAAGCTCTTCGCCCAGACGCGGTCGTCGTCGGTCGGCCGGTACCACCGATCCTTCGCGTAGGCGACCGCGTCGGCGCGTTTCATCGCGGCCATGGGCGTCTCACGCGCCGCCGTCGACGAACTCGGTGCCGTTCCAGACCTGGTCCACCCGTTGTGCGAACGAGGAGTCGGCGATCGACTCGGCCGGGTAGAGCAGCTCGAGCTCGTCCCGCAGGCGCGTGACCCCCGGCACGAGCCCGGCGACGCATGAGAGCTGGGCCCACGCGAGGTCGGACCGGGACGCCGGTGCGGCGGCGACGGAGCTCAGCCAGCCGTTCGCGGCGAGGAGCGGCGCCACCCCCACGAGCTTCACGAGTCCGAGCTGCACGGTGACGGGGGCGCCGGTCGCGGCGTCGAACGCCACCGCCTCGGCGTCGACGTCGGCGAGCGCCGCCGTGGGCGCTGCCGCGGCATCCGGTCGCGCCATCACGGCGAGAGCGGGCAGCCCGTCGAGGTCGCGCGCGACCACGATGCTGTCGGTCGCGGGATCGGAAAGGGCCGCGGTCGGCAGCACGTGCAGTCGTCGGCCCAGCACGGTGAGCGGGTCGGACGAACCGAGGAGGGTCGGCGGCACCGGCGGCGCCCACAGCGGCAGCACAGCGCCGTACGCGTGCAGGGCCGTCTTCGCCGCGATGATGCCGGTCGCGAGATCCGCCCGCACCAGCACGTTCGTCGGGGCCGTGACGGCGGCCGCGCCCGCAGGCCGGTCGTTCTCGACGGTCGTGTACGTGAGCGGCGGCGCCGTTCCTGCGAACGATCGGGCGGACGCGCTCGCGATGCCGAGGGCGCCGGCGAGCACGTCGGGGATCGCGCGCCGCTGGCCGACCGTCTCGAGCATGTTGAGGTAGCCGCCCACCTCCGTGATGTTCTTGGGCGCCGGCAGCCGCGAGGGGATGACGTCCCCGTCGAGGGCGAGGCGGCGCAGCAGCAGCGCCTGCGCTTCGGCGACTCCCGGACCCGACGCGGTCTGGATCACCGAGATGAGCGCATCGAGTGCGCGGTCCTCGGCGCTTTCGGCTGGTGTTTCGGCCATGGCGGGCTCCTACGCGTCGATCGTGAACTTCGACTTGGTGGACGCCGTGCTGACGCCCTTCGGGGTCGTGACGAGCACGTCGACCGCACCGGGAGGCACTCCCGGCGGCACGTCGCCCTCGATCCGGGTGTCGTCGACGACCTTGAGGTTGCCGAGGGGCTTGCCGCCCACGGTCGCCTTGGTCGCCCCCGTGAGTTTCGTGCCGATGACCGCGAGCTTGTCCCCGGCCTTGCCGTGCGTGGGCGTGAGCTCGCTGACGGTGGGCGCGTCGGCGGTCTGGGCGGGCTTGTCGTCCTCCTTGGGCTTCGTGTCGCCGCCGCCCTTGCCGGCCTTCGCGTTGATGACGTTCGGGATCGAGTCCATCGCCTTCGTCGCCATCGCCTGCGCACCCGCGAGGGCATCCTTGCGTGCGGATTCGGCCGTCGAGAGCGTCGCCTTGAGCAGGTCCGCGAGGGCGGACGATCCGGTGAGGGATGCCACGTCGAAGCCCTTGGCCGCGGCCCCTGCCTTCACGAGCTCGGCGAGCAGCCCGAAGTCGCCCGCCGGGCCCGCAGTGCTGAAGTTCTGGATCGCCGGTGCGACGGTGGTCAGCGCCGACGGCGCCTGGAGCCCCTGGGTGAGCGACGAGGCCGGCACGGTGACGCCCTCGATGGGGCTGGCCTCCTCCGTCGGGGAGTCCTGCCAGTTCCAGAACCGCGTGAGGTCGATCTTCTCCGCCGACGGGCAGTGACCGAGTACGGCCTCGCCGAGCACGCCGCGCGTGGGCAGTGCGATGGTCGAGACGGGCGGGGAGAAGCCGGTCGTGTGGTACCTCGTCAGGGCGTCCTGGACCGATGCCGTCGTGAACTCGACGCCGTCGACCTCCTTGCGCTTCGCGACCAGCGGCGCGGGGATCATGAACGGCAGCACCATCGAGTTGCCGTAGAACCCGAGCAGTTCATTGGCCACGCAGGCGAGCAGGGGGATGGTCTGGCTGTCGTCGGCGACGCCGTCGGCGGTGCCGATCGTGTAGCCCTCGAGCAGCATCACGCGCTCCTCGGGGGTCAGCGACATCCAGATCGCCTTCGAGTAGCTGACGGTGTTGGCGATCGCGTGCTGCAGCGCCTTCTCGATCTCGAGGATCGACGAGTACCGCAGTTCGGGAGGGAGCTGCGTCGCGGCGAAGGGCAGCGGGGCCGTACCGAACTCCCCGCCGCCGAGGTACTCGTCGAGGTACATGTCGCCAGCGGGGATCGCCTCGTTCAGCGACTTGGACGGCTCGGCGAGCGCCGCGCGCACGCGCACGAGGTTGGCGCCGCCGACCTCGGCCTCGAGGCGCTCGGGGGTCAGCACCACGTCGTGCGCGGGGGTCGCGGAGGCGACGAGCTTGTCGATGATGCCGTCGAAACCCGAGAATCCCGTCGCCTTCAGGCGGGCGATCTCGGAGCTCGCGGTCGAAGGGAAGTGGTACCGGATGTCGCGGAACTGGCGGCTGACCTCGATCCCCACGACGTCGGTGCGGGCGAGCCATTCGGGCAGCGCGACGCTGCGGCTGATCACGGAGGGCGCGCCGTCCCGCCGCCGCCGCAGGAACGCGATGAGCTCGGCCTCCGAGGCGAACGCCTGCGAGGCGTCCGACGACGACGGGAGTCCGTCGATGCCGCCCGTCGGAACGGGGTACGGCCCGAGGCGCCGGCCGCCGGTCGCGAGCAGGGTGACCCGCACATCCTCGTAGGGCAGGAACGTGCCCTGCAGGTGGACGGTGACGATGTTCGTCGCCGAGTCGGTGGGCGCCTGCACGGTCGCGCGGGGGTCGGCCGCGAACTCCTCGAGCATCGCGAGGCCCTTGCGGTAGGGTCGTTCGATCACGCGACGCAGGGTGTCGGCGTAGTTGAGGAGCTGCGAGTAGCGCCGCAGCACGTCGGAGCGCGAGAGCGCGGCATCCGACAGCGCGATGGGCTCGCCGGGCGGCAGGAAGCGCACCGGGTCGAGGGGCACGAAGCAGACGAGCGAGACCCCCTCGACGGTCGAGCGCACGTCGAACATGCGCAGCACCTCCCAGTACTGCATCGTCAGGGCGTGCGTGCGGTTGTGGTTCGCGATGACCTTCGTCACGACCTCGTTGCGCTCGGAGGCCGAGGCGAGGCGCATGCCCATGCGCTGCAGGCTGCGTGTCGAGCTCGCCGATCGTTCCACCGAGGAGTGCGACGCCTGCGCGGCGGTCGACGTGTAATTGCGCACCCCGCTCATCCAGTTGTTGGTCGAGCCGTTGCTGTTGGCGCTGCCGCCCCCGCCGGCGGCGCCGCCGCCGATGGCGATGGGGCCGAGCGCGAAGCCGATGCCGCCCGCCGCGCCCCACGACGACGACTCGGACTCGGTGTGGAACGAACTGCCGCCCTCGGCCTTCTCGCGCATGCCCGACTCGAAGGTCGCGCGGGTCGAGGCGTCGTCGCGCTCGCCGAAGGCCATCGTCTCGCGGGCCTCGAGGCGCTCGGTGTCGGTCACGGAGCTCGTGGCGCGCCGGTCGACGATCGCGATTCGCTGCTGCTCGCCGGGGGCCAGGGGGAGCGAGTAGACGAGGTCACCCAATGAGAGGCCCATCGGGGTCCAGCGCTGTGCCATGTGCACGATGTAGCCGAGGCCGAGCGTGCCGGCGATCGGCACGGTCGACGCGGCGCTGCCCCGGCCGCCTGGCGTGATGCCCGCGACGCCGTCGCGGAACGCGTCGACGCTCACGGGCTGATCGATCGGAAGCCGCTCCGCATGCGAATACGGGTGGTTCTCCTTGCCGAGCGTCGCGAGGAAGGCCGCTGAGACCAGGACCGTACGGTTCCCGCGCTTCAGCTGCACTGCGAGTGCGCCGACGCTCGGTCGCGGCTCGACGAGCCGCACGAGCACGCCGTACGGGAAGCGGTCGAAGGACATGTCGCTTCGGAAGACCTGGGTGCAGACGTCGGCGCCGAGCTCGAGCGCGGGCTGCGCGCCCGTGGCGGTCGGGGGCGCTCCGGACTCGCCCGGTGTCGCGAGCCCGGTGACGATGTCGGCGAGTTGCGCGACGACGGGGATCGGGAGCGGGTCGAGCGCGGCGGGCAGGGCGATGACGCCGACCGAGCCGGTGCCGTCGATGTCGGCGAGCTTCACCTCGAGGTCGGTGCTCTTCGTCGCGCCGACCACGCGCAGCACGATCGACGCGAGGCCGGTGATCGTGCGCACCTCCTCGGGCACGCGGATCGCGAACGAACCGTCGTCGCCCGTGATGGACGACCCCGGTCCGGCCCCGCTCGGGAACGGCTCGGCGATCGAGACGCGCAGCCGCTTCGCGGGCAGGCTCGCAGGATCGACGACCTGGCCGGTGAGCTGGCCGGGCAGGGTCGTCGTGCGCAACGTGCCGATGTCGAACGAGGGATCCCTGATGAGCTCGCCGAGGCGGTCGGAGAAGTGGGTCGCCGCGAGCACCCGGCTCTCGGCCACGCTCGCTGCGAGCGCGTCGTTGGACTTCAGGAGGCGGATGGTGTCGGCGTCGAGCGGATCGAGCCGCGGAGTGGCACCGCGGAGGAACGGCGAGACCTTGTCGTCGATCTCGATGAGCGGACGGGACAGGCCTTCGGCAGGCAATCTCGACATGGCCACGTGCAATCCCCCCAGAATGCCGATGGGCGATCGGTGAGCAGCGGGACCCGAGATCACGTCAGACACCCAAAAGTGAGCAGTGCTCACGATAGACCCGGGTGGGAGGCGCGGCAAGGGCTGTCCGGGCCCGAAACGGGGGACAACACGGCGAGGGGGCCGGATGCGGCATCCGGCCCCCCGTGGCGTGCGCAGCCCCCGACCGCGCACGCCGCCCCCTACACGTGCAGGTCGACGCCCTTCGTCTCCTTGACCATCGACACGCCCGCGAGCGAGACCAGCGCGGCGATGGCGATGTACACGCCGATCGTCCACGAGTTGCCCGTCGCGGCGAGCAGCGCCTCGGCGATCATCGGGGCGAACGCGCCGCCGAGGATCGCGCCGAGCGCGTAGCCGATCGACACGCCCGAGTAGCGCACGTTCGCCGGGAACATCTCGGCGTAGAGGGATGCCTGCGGGCCGTACGAGAGGCCGAGGCCGATGGTCATCACGAAGAGGGCGACGAAGTACCAGACGATGTCGCCCGTGTCGATGAGGAACCACATGGGCACGGCCCACAGCGCGAGGAACGTGTAGCCGATCTGGAACGTGCGCACGCGTCCGATCCGGTCGGAGATGCGGCCGCCCAGCATCGTGAACCCGAGCCAGCCGAACGATGCGAGCACGGTGGCGAGCAGGACCGCCGGGCGGTCCATGCCGAGCACCGTCACCGCGTAGGTGGCGAAGAACGCGATGAGCAGGTAGCCGGCCGCGTTGTTGCCGATGAAGATGATCGCCGTGAGCACGACGTTCTTCGTGTTGTGGCGGAACAGCTGGCGGAGCGGAGCCGACGACTCCTTCTGGCGGCGCTGCAGGTCCTGGAAGACCGGGCTCTCCTCGACGGCGCGACGGATCGCGTAGCCGACGACGATGAGCACGATCGAGAGGATGAACGGGATGCGCCAGCCCCAGGCGAGGAAGTCCTCCTGCGACATCGACGAGGTGATGACCCAGAGCGTGAAGGTCGCGAGGATCATGCCGACCGGCACGCCGATCTGCGGGAACGCGCCGAAGAAGCCGCGCTTGGCGTTCGGGGCGTGCTCGACGGCCATGAGCGCCGCGCCGCCCCACTCGCCGCCTGCCGAGAAGCCCTGCAGGATGCGGAGCAGGATCAGCAGGATCGGGGCGGCGATGCCGATCGCCGCGTACGTCGGCAGGAAGCCGATGAGCGAGGTCGAGACGCCCATCATCACGAGCGTGAAGACGAGCATCCGCTTGCGGCCGAGCTTGTCGCCGAGGTAGCCGGCGACCACGGCGCCGAGCGGGCGGAACAGGAACGAGATGCCGATCGTCGCGAAGGCGAGGATCTGCGCGAGCGCCGGGTTGGACTCGGCCACCGGGGCGAGGAACAGGGGCGCGAGCACGAGGCCGGCCGCCTGGGCGTAGATGAAGAAGTCGTACCACTCGATCGAGGTGCCGACCAGGGTGCTTGCGAGGACCTTGCGCTCCTCCTTGGGCATCCGGCCGGTGCGCTCGGCTTGTTCATGGATGGTTGACGTCATGCGAACTCCGTTGTTCTCGCGTGGGGATTCGGCGGGGGAGCGCCTTTACTGACCGATCGTTCGGTCAGGGAACCGACCATAGCGCATGGACGCGCGCTCACGGAAGTCGGCCTGCGACGAACGGTAGGCGACGTGCGACGAGCGGTTCGGCTCCCGACGCTTGACGGCGGCGATAGGTTTGTTGCAAAATCATCTGCACGTGCGCAAGGAGGCCACATGAAGATCGTCATCGTCGGTGCCGGGATCGGCGGACTCGCGACCGCCCTCAGCCTGGAGCGCGCCGGCTACTCGGACGTCACCGTCGTCGAGCGGGCTCAGGAGCTCAGGCCCCTCGGGGTGGGCATCAACCTGCTGCCGCACGCCGTGCGCGAGCTCACTGAGCTCGGGCTCGGCGAGGCGGTCGCCGCGATCGGCGTGCCGCCGGCCCGCCTGACCTACGTCAACCGGTTCGGCCAGCTCATCTGGAGCGAGCCGCGCGGCCTCGACGCCGGCTACCGCTGGCCGCAGCTCTCGGTGCATCGCGGCGAGTTCCAGCTGCTGCTCGCCGACGAGGTTCGGCGGCGGCTCGGACCCGATGCGATCCGGCTGGGCTGGCGTGCCCTCGGCGTCGAGCACGGCGGCACGGGCGAGATCGTGCGGTTCGCGGATGCATCCGGAGCCGAACTCGTGCTCGAGGCCGACCTCGTCGTCGGCGCCGACGGCATCCACTCGGCCCTGCGTGCGCAGGCGTACCCCGCCGAGGGGGCGCCGCCGTGGAACCGACTCGTGCTGTGGCGCGGCACCGCCCTCGCGCCCACCTTCCTCGACGGACGCACCATGGTCATGGCGGGCGACGACGAGCAGAAGTTCGTGGCCTACCCCCTCGTCGCGCAGGGCCCCGACACGGGCCTCACCCGGGTCAACTTCATCGCCGAGCGCCGAGCCCCCGACGGCATGGCCGAGACGGCGGACTGGAACCACGCCGTCGACGCCGGCCCCATCGTCGAGCTGTTCGCCGACTGGCGGTTCGACTGGCTCGACGTGCCCGGGGTCATCGCCGCGGCCGACCGGATCCTCGAGTATCCGATGGTCGACCGCGACCCGCTGCCCCGATGGACCTTCGGCCGCACCACGCTGCTCGGCGACGCTGCGCACGCGCTCTACCCGAACGGCTCCAACGGCGCGTCCCAGGCGATCCTCGATGCACGCACGCTCGTCTTCCACCTCGCCACCGGGCCCGGCATCGACGAGGCGCTCGCCGCCTACGAGGAGGAGCGCCGCCCGGCGACCGCACGCCTGTCGGAGATGACCCGGCAGCTCGGCCCGGAGCGCGTCATGCAGCTCGCCCGGGAGCGGGCGCCGCAGGGGTTCGCCGACATCCACGACGTGATCGCCGACGAGGAGCTGCGCGGCATCGCCGACTCGTACAAGGTCGCGGCGGGGTTCCATCCCGAGCGGCTGAACGAACGGCCGTCGCTGACGCCCGGCACCGGGGTGCGGTCGTGAGCGCGCGGCCCGGCCGCCTCGACGCGGCCCGCCTCAGCGGAGTGATCTCGCCCCTCCGGCGCGGGCTCCTGCGCGCCGCTCGCACTGCCGAGCAGCTCCCCGAGATCCCCGACGCCCAGGTCGAGGTGCTGCGCGCGCTGCCCGTCGGCGCCGTGCGCAGCCCGGCCGAGATCGCCGAGGAGCTGAGCCTCAGCCGCCCCACGGTCAGCAACCTGCTGCGCACGATGGAGGCCGCCGACCTCATCGTGCGCGAGCCCGACCCCGTCGATCGCCGCCGCGTCGCGGTGCGCGCCTCGACGCGTGCCGCGACCCTGCTGCGACGCTTCGACGAGGCGAGCGAGCGGCTGCTCGCGGCGGCGATGTCATCGCTGCCCGAGGCGGATCGCACGGCGCTCGCCGCGGCGCTCCCCTCGCTCGAGCGACTGCGGGACGAGATCCAGGCCCACGCCCGGGCCGGTCGCGTGCGACTGCAGGCGGGGGAGCAGCGATGAGCCTGGAGCCGCCGCCGACCGGGCTCGAGCGGCTCTTCCGCGTGGAGGTCCTGGTGGGGCCGGTCGAGGACCACGGCATGACGAGCGCGGGCCATCGACGCGTCGTGCCGATCGTCGGGGGCCGCATCTTCGACGGGCTCGACGCCGAGGTGCTGCCGGGCGGCGCCGACTGGCAGGTCGTGCGCGCCGACGGCACGATCGAGATCGACACGCGGTACACGGCGCGCACCGCCGACGGGGCGCTCCTGCACCTGCGCACCCATGGGGTGCGCGCCGGCAGCCCCGAGGTGCTCGAGGCGCTGCTGCGCGGCGCCCAGGTGCCCGCCACGGAGTACGCGTTCCGGCTGCACGTGATGGTCGAGACCTCCGCGCCCGCCCACGAAGCGCTCCAGCGCGAGCTCGTCGTCGCGGCGGCCGCCCGCGGCGAGGGGCTCGTGGTGTACGACGCGTACCGCATGACGTGAAGGCGAGTCGGGGCTGATGCCCTGCGCCGCCCTCAGCGCAGGTCGAGCCGCATGAGCACCCGCGGGAACCCGTTCAGCACCGACGTCGTGTCGGCCGCCCTCGTGAACCCGGCGCGCTCGAACAGCGTGCGCGTGCCGACGTACGCCATCGTGAGGTCGACCTTCTCGCCGTGGTTGTCGACGGGGTAGCCCTCGATCGCGGGCGCGCCGTGCTCGCGCGCGAACTCCACGGCGCCGGCGAGCAGGTGGTGCGAGATGCCCTCGCCGCGATGGCCGGGCCGCACCCGGATGCACCACACCGACCACACGTCGAGGTCGTCGACGTGGGGGATGCGGCGGTTGCGCGCGTAGCTCGTGTCGGAGCGAGGGTGCACGGCCGCCCACCCGACGACCTCGTCGCCGTCGTAGGCGAGCACCCCGGGCGGCGGGCTCTGCCGGCAGAGCTCCCGCACGCGCTCGCCCCGGGCCGGGCCTCGCAGCGCGAGGTTCTCCTTCGACGAGGTCAGCCGGTAGCTGAGGCACCAGCACACGCTCGCGTCGGGACGCTTGGGCCCGACCATCGTCGCGACGTCGTCGAAGACGGATGCTGCACGCACCTCGATCGCCATGCGACCACCCTGCCACCCGCCTCCGACACCGCCGGTCGCATAGGGTGTCGCCATGCCCACCCCCGACTTCGTGCTCGACCTGCGCCGGCACATCGGCACGGCCCCGCTCTCGCTCGTCGGCGTGACCGCCGTCATCGTGCGCGGCGACGCGGTGCTGCTCGGACGGCGGTCCGACACGGGCGCGCTGACGCCGATCACGGGCATCGTCGATCCGGGCGAGGAGCCGGCCGACGCCGCCCGGCGGGAGGCGCTCGAGGAGGCGGGGGTCCGCATCCGGGTGGATCGGCTGGCGTGGGTGCACCAGATCCCGCGCATCACCTACGCCAACGGCGACCAGGCCGACTACCTCGACCTCACGTTCCGGTGCACCTGGCTCGAGGGCGAGCCGTATCCCGCCGACGGTGAGATGACCGATCTGGCGTGGCATCCGGTGCACGATCTGGCCGCCGTGGCCGAGCGGCACCGCCGCTGCATCGAGCTGGCGCTCGACGACCGCGTCGAGGCGCGCTTCGAGGGCGGGGCCTGACGGATGCCGCGGGCCAGCCGCTCGCCGCGCCGGGCTCGTCGACGCGGAATCCCGGGCATGCCCGGCGGGTTGCACCTCGCATGAGAGCCATCGTCTATCGCCGCCCGGGGGACTCCTCGGTGCTCGAACCGTCGGAGCGGGAGATCGGGGAGCCGGGGCCCGGCGAGCTGCGGGTGCGGGTCGTCGTCTCCGGCGTGAATCCCACCGACTGGAAGTCGCGCCGCGGCTCCGGCTCGGCCGCGGCGACCGCCGGGCTGACCGTGCCGAACCAGGACGGCGCGGGCATCGTCGACGCCGTGGGCCCGGACGTCACCGGGTTCGCCGTGGGCGACCGGGTCTGGCTCGCGATCTCGGCGTGGCAGCGCCCCGAGTCGGGCACCGCGCAGGAGTCCACGATCACGCTCGCCGAGCGGGCGTTTCCGCTGCCCGACGGGGTGTCGTTCGACGTCGGTGCGAGCCTCGGCGTGCCGGCGGTCACGGCGCACCGCGCGCTGACCGTCTCGGAGGACGGACCGAGCCGCCTGCACCCGGGCGCGCTCGCCGGCACGACCGTGCTCGTCGCCGGGGGAGCGGGCGCCGTGGGGCACGCCGCGATCCAGCTCGCCCGCTGGGCCGGCGCGACGGTGATCACGACCGTGAGCAGCCCCGAGAAGGCGGCGCTCGCCACGGCTGCGGGCGCCCACGAGGTCGTGCTCTACCGCGATCCGGATGTCGCGGGCCGGATCCGCGCGATCGCGCCCGGCGGCGTCGACCTCGTCGTCGAGGTGGCCGCGGGCGCGAACGCCGCGCTCGACCAGGCGGTGACCCACGAGCGGTCGACGATCGCGAGCTACGGCAACGACGGCGGGATGCCGCTCACGATCGACTTCGGACGCGCGATCTCGCTCAACCTGCGCTACCAGTTCGTGCTCATCTACACGATGGGCGCGACGGCCTGGGCAGCTGCCGGCGAGGACGTGACGGCCGCCGCGCGCGACGGTGCCCTCGCGGTCGGCGAGGAAGCGGGACTGCCGCTGCACCGCTACCCGCTCGAGCAGGCCGCGGCCGCGCACGACGCCGTCGAGGGCGGCGTGGTCGGCAAGGTGCTCATCGACGTCGCGCCGCAGTGACGGGCGATCGATCGGTAGCCTGAATCCCATGGACGAGGGTCACGGCAACGCCAGCTCGAGCATGGGCCGGGCGTTCGAGGTGCTCTCGGCGCTCGCCGAGCTGACGGGGGACGCTCCGCATCGGGCCACGGTCTCGCGGGTCGCCGCGCGGCTGGACCGCGAGCGATCCCAGGTGTCGCGCACGCTCGCGTCCCTCGCCGCGCACGGCCTCGTCGTGCGGGGCGCCGATCGCAGCTACCGGCTCGGCTGGGGCTGGTACGCGGCCGCCCAGGAGCTGACCGACCACCGCCTGCGCGTCGACGGCCTGACCGTGCTCGACCGGCTCAGCGAGGCGGCCGACGAGGCCTGCTTCGTCGGCGCCCTGGTCGGCGACAGCACGGTGACCATCGCCGAGAGCCTGCCGCCGACGTCGCGCATGATCGGCTCGTGGCTCGGCCGCGCCTATCCGGCGTACTGCAGCGACGCCGGCCAGGCGGTGCTGTGGGATGCGAGCGACGACGAGGTGCGCGCCGTCTTCGCGGCGACCGCGTTCCGGAGCGCCGGACCGAACGCGCCGGCATCGGTCGACGACTTCCTCGACCGGCTCGGGTCGGCGCGGAAGCGCGGCTTCGCGATCGTCGACGAGGAGGCAGAACCCGGCCTGTACTCGGTCGCGGCACCCGTGCGCGACTTCCGCGGCGAGGTCGTGGCGGCGGTGCAGGTCGTCGGCGCGCGCGAGAGCCTGGCGCCGCGCACGGCAGAGCTCGGGGAGCGCTGCGTCGGCGCCGCCGCGGAGCTGTCGAGCCTGCTGGGCGCTCCCGCCTGACGTTCGGCCGTTCGAGACGCCCCGACCGGCTCAGCGCCCCGTCACGAGCGCGGTCAGGCGCGCGGCGGCCCCTGCCACCGCGACGACGACCTCATCGGTCAGCTCGGCGGCGGACCCGCTCGCACTGATCGCCGCGACGATCGTCCCGTCGGTCCCGCGCAGTGGCAGCGCGGTCTCGTGCACGCCGTCGTCGAACTCCTCCGCGGCCCGGATGACGCCGCCGGCCCGGTCGCGTTCCATCAGCGCGTCGACGTCGGCGACCGAGCGCGCCGCGCCGGGGCCGCCGACGCCGACGAACTGGACGTCGGACAGCAGCGCCTCGAGCGCCCCGCGATCGTGGTCCCAGAGCAGGGCGCGCCCGGCTCCCGTCGACCAGGTGGGCGTCACCATGCCGGGGCGCACGGACGACTCGGCCGCACCGACTCCCGCCTCGTGGCGCAGCAGCACGGCCCGCGCGCCGTCGCGACCGGTGACCCGCGCGGTGACCCGGAAGCGGGCGGCGAGTGCGCGCAGTTCGACACGGGCGGCTCGCAGCCAGGGCTCGTTGAGCGTCGCGGCGACGGCGAGGAACCGGTCGCCGGCTCGGAACGCCTGCGTGTCATCGCGCTCGAGGTAGTCGAGCGCGCGGAGCTCCTGGGTGAGGCGCGAGACCCGGCTGCGTTCGATGCCGGTCGCGTCGGCGAGGCGCGAGGCAGTGTATCCGGGGCGACCCGACCGCTCCCGTGCGACGGCGGTCTCGAGCAGCCGAAGGCCCTGGGAGAGCGATGAGTGGGTCTGCACGGCGTCCGCCTGTCAACGGGGTCGGGGTTGTCTGCCCATTACACCGCATCCCGATGCGACACGGTGGTGGAGCGAACCGGGATCCGCGGATGCAGCCGTCCCCAGACGGAGTACAGGTCGGCGGCGATGTGCCCGTTCGCCCGCTCGAGGTCGGCCGACGAGATGCGGTCGGATCCCTGCCGCCCGTAGAGCACGACCTCCTCGCCGGGACGGAGGTCGCGGAGCTCGGTCGCGTCGACGGTCAGCGTGTTCATCGCGTGCCGGTCGACGATCGGCAGGCGACGACCGCGGATCAGCACGCACGCGCGACCGCCCAGCGACCGCTGCACGCCGTCGGCGTACCCGATCGGCACGGTGGCGAGCACGGCGTCGCGGTCGAGCCGGTGGGTGCGGTCGTAGCCGACCGTGCTCCCTGCCCGGTACTCGTTGACCGCGGCCACTCGCGACTTGAGCGTGAACGCGGGGTGGAAGCCGGGGTGCGGCGCAGTGGAGTCTCCGTAGAGCGCCGCGCCGATCCGCACGAGGTCGAAGTGCGAGTCGGGCACCGTCAGGGCGGCGAACGACGTCGCGCAGTGACGGCGGATGCCCGCCCGGGCGGCCGCCGCGAGCGAACGGAGCACCAGGTCGGACTGGACCTGGAACGCGGCCGCGCCCTGCGCCACGTCGTCGGCGTCCTCGCAGGGGAAGTGCGAGCACACGCCGACGACGCGCAGCGACGGCTCGTCGAGCACGCGGCGGAGGTCCTCCCTGCCGCGCGGGTGGAGCAGCTCGATCCCGTCGCGGCTGAGGCCCGTCGAGTTGATCGACACGTGCACGGGGATGCGGATGCCCCGCTCGCGCGCGACGCGGGCGACCTCGGCGCCGTGCTCGGCGCCGCCGACCCACTCCTCGACGCCGTGGGCGATCGCGTCGTCGACCTCCTCGGCGAGCGCCGGGCGGATCCGCATGATCCGCCCGGCGAAGCCGAGGAAGCGAGCGGCGCGCGCCTCGTCGTTGCCGGTGACGCCGATGGTCCCGATGCCGCGATCGATGACCAGCGGGAGGACGTGGTCGATCCCGTGCCCGTAGGCGTCCGCCTTGAGCACCGCTGCCACGTCGACCCGTTGCGGGAGCGAGTCCCGCAGGAGGTCGAGGTTGCGGCCCACGGCGTCGAGGTCGACCTCGATCCACCCCGGCGACGGGATCATCGGATCGCGTCGTCCGCGACCGGTGCCGCGACGTCGATCACGGGCTCGACGATCTCATCGACGGGCGCCTCCTCGGACGGGGGCGTCACGGTGCGCGCACCTCGTCGCCCGAACCGGAACCAGAAGTACAGGTAGCAGAGCGCGACGAACGGGATGCCGAAGTAGAGCGCCGTGACCTGGTTCGGGTCGAACGCGATCGCGACGATCGAGATCCCGAGTAGGACGAACGCCACGATCGGCACCACGGGATAGAGCGGCGTACGGTACGCGAGGCTCGACACGTCGCCGCCCGCTCGCACGAACGCGCGGCGGTGGAAGAACTGCGCGGCCACGATCGACATCCAGACGGCGACGACGGCGAACCCGGCGATCGACACGAGCACCAGGTACACGGTCGACGGCGCGATCACGCTCGACAGGAGCGACGCCAGGCCGATGACCATGCTGACGCTCAGCGCCACGATCGGGATGCCCCGACGGGTCAGTCGCATGAAGGCGCGCGGCGCGTGTCCTTCCTCGGCGAGGGAGAACAGCATCCGGGCGCAGGAGAAGAGGCCGCTGTTGCCGGCGGAGAGCAGGGCCGTGATGATGACGAAGTTCATGATGTCGGGCGCGAAGGGGATGCCCACGTACTCGAACACGGTCACGAACGGGCTGTCGGTGACGCCGGTCTCCTCGTAGGGCACGAGCGCCGCGATGACCGTGATGGAGCCGATGAAGAAGATCACGAGGCGCAGGACGGTCGAGCGCAGTGCCTTCGGGATGTTGCGTGCCGGGTCCTTGGTCTCGCCCGCCGCGACGCCGATGAGCTCGGAGCCGCTGAAGGCGTAGAACACGACGAGCGAGGTCATGAGCACGCCGCCGATACCGGTCGGGAAGAGGCCGTCGGGGGTCATGAAGTTGCTGAAGAGCACGGCGCCGGGGTCGTTCGTCGAGAGCGGCGTGAAGCCGAAGATCGCGGCCCCGCCGAGCACGATGAGTCCGATGATCGCGGCGACCTTGACGAGCGAGAACCAGAACTCGGTCTCGCCGAAGACGCGCGCCGAGATCGCGTTCAGGGTGAACAGCAGCGCCGCGAAGATGAGGCACCACACCCACACCGCCACGTCGGGGAACCAGCGCTGCATGAGGATGCCGGCTGCGGTGAACTCGGACCCCAGCGCGACGACCCAGCAGAGCCAGTACAGCCACGCCGTCGTGAATCCGGTCGCCGGGTTGATGGATCTCGCGGCGTAGATGTGGAACGCCCCCGACACCGGGTAGGCGAGGGCGAGCTCGCCGAGGCACGCCATGACGAGGTAGACGACGAGTGCGCCGATGCCGTACGCGATGACGGCGCCGAGCGGTCCTGCCTGGTGGATGGTGTAGCCCGAGCTGAGGAACAGCCCCGAGCCGATCACGCCGCCCAGGGCGATCATGATCAGGTGCCGCGCATCCATCGAGCGCTGCAATCGGCGGAACGGCACTTGCGTGGCGGTGGTGTGGGGAAGCGTGTTGGGCAGCTGGTCGCCGCGGGCGGATCCGGTCATCTCAGGTTTCTCCGTTTTCGTGTGAGGGGCTCGGCGTTGAGTGTGTGCATGCATTATCAGCATCCAGATATGTCGTTAATGCACGCGCCTCGGTTTCGAGGACGTTACAACCCCGACCCGACCTGCCGCAAGTGCGATGACGTCGTCGTACGCCGCGTTCGACGACGACGGTCGCATCGGCCGTGACGCGGGCGATCCGCCCAGCCGCGCGAGCGGATCGACAGGCACGGCTGACGCGCTCGCCTCGCAGGATGAACCTCACCACAGCGTGAACCAAGGAGGAAAACGTGGATCGCTACGACCTGGCACTCATCGGCTTCGGCGGTGTCAACCGCGCGCTCGCCGAGCTCATCGACGAGCGCGGCGCCGCGCTGACCTCGGAGCTCGGCTTCGAGCTCCGAGTGGTCGCCATCACCGACCTGCGGCTCGGCTCGCTCATGCAGGCCGACGGCATCGACCTGTCCGCGGTGCTCGCGCTCGAGCCCGGCGCGAACTTCGCCCCCTTCGCAGGAGGCGACCCCGAACCGCGCAACGAGTATGTCATCCGCAACACCACCGCCGACATCGTGGTCGAGGCCACCTTCACCAACCCCGTCGACGGCGAGCCGGCCATCTCCCACGTGCGCTGGGCGCTCGAGTCCGGCAAGCACGTCACGACCACGAACAAGGGGCCCGTCGCGCTCGCCGGCGCCGAGCTCCGTGCGCTCGCCGCCGACCACGGCGTGCGGTTCGAGCACGAGGGCGCGGTCCTGAGCGGCACGCCGATCCTGCGGCTCGCCGAGCGGATGTTCTCGGGCCTGCGCATCCGCGGGGTGCAGGGGATTCTGAACGGCACGAGCAACTACGTGCTCGGCCGGATGGAGGCGGGCCTCAGCCTGCCGGACGCGGTGGCCGAGGCGCAGGAGCTTGGCTACGCAGAGGCGGACCCGACGGCCGACCTCGAAGGATCCGACGTGCAGCTCAAGGTCGTGATCCTCGCCAACGAGGTGCTCGGCGCCGACCTCACCACGGCGGACGTCTCGCGCCGGGGCCTCTCGACCGTCTCCGCCGCGGAGATCGCCGAAGCGCAGCGCCAGGGACGCCGGTGGAAGCTCATCGGCGACGCCCATCGCAACGACGACGGATCGGTGACCGCGAGCGTCGCGCCCGTCGCGCTGCCGCTCGACCACCCGCTCGCGGGCGTCTCGGGCGCCACGAACGCGGTCGCGTTCGACACCGACCTGCTCGGCACCGTCGCCGTCTCGGGGCCCGGCGCGGGGCGGGTCGAGACCGCCTACGCCCTGCTGTCCGACGTCATCGCCATCCACGCCGGTCGCGGTGCCCTCATCGGGGCGGCCACGGATGTCTGAGCTCGTCATCGCCCCCGTGGCCACCGGCATGTTCCCCCGCTTCGCCGCGGTGCTGAACCCGTACGACGGGTCGGAGATCGGGCGCGTCCCGCAGCACGACGGCGCCGACGTCGAGCGGATCCTCGACCGCGCCCGCCTCGGCTTCACGCTCTCGAGCGCGATGTCGCGATTCCAGCGCCACGCGGCGCTCGAGCGTGCGGCGGGCCTGCTGCGCGAACGCGCGGGCGTCGCGGCGGATCTCATCGTGCGCGAGGCGGGCAAGACCATCCGCCAGGCGCGCAAGGAGGTGCGCCGCGCGATCACGACGCTCTCGCTCTCCGCCGAGGCGGCACGGTCGAACGCCGGCGAGGTGATCCCGTTCGATGCGTTCGAGGGCTCCGAGCACCGCCGCGGCTGGTTCACGCGGGAGCCGCTCGGCATCGTCCTCGCGATCACGCCCTACAACGACGCCCTCAACCTCGTCGCGCACAAGCTCGGGCCGGCGATCGCCGCCGGGAACTCCGTCATCCTGAAGCCCTCTCAGTTCACGCCGCTCACGGCGCAGTTCCTCGTCGACCTGCTGGTCGACGCGGGCGTACCCGACGAGATCGTCACCGTGGTGCACGGTGACCGCACCCTCGCGCAGGCGCTCATCGCCGTGCGAGAGATCCGGATGGTGTCGTTCACCGGCGGTTTCGCGACCGGTGAGGCGATCGCGCGCGGCGCCGGGCTCAAGCGACTCGCGATGGAACTCGGCGGCAACGCCCCCGTCGTGGTGTTCGACGACGCCGACCTCCCGGCCGCCGTCGAGGCGTGCGTCTCCGGCGCGTTCTGGGCCGCCGGCCAGAACTGCGTCGGCGTGCAGCGGATCCTCGTGCAGCGGGCGGCGTACGAGGAGTTCCGAGAGCGGTTCGTCGCGGCATCCGCGACGCTGCGTGCCGGTGACCCGGCGCAGGAGTCCACGGACGTCGGGCCGATGATCGGCGTGCCGTCGGCCGAACGCGCCGAGCGACTCGTCGAGGACGCGATCGCCGCCGGAGCCGTGCTGCTGCTCGGGAACCGGCGCGACGGCGCCGTGTTCTGGCCCACCGTGCTCGAGCGCGTCCCGTTCTCGTGCGAGCTCTGGGCCGACGAGGTGTTCGCGCCGATCGTGATGCTCGAGCCCTTCGATTCCGAGGAGCAGGCGCTGTCCCTCGCCAACGAGGTCGAGTTCAGCCTCCATTCGGCGGTCTTCACGCGCGATCTCGGTCGTGCCCTCCGCGTCGCGGAGCGCCTCGAGGCGGGCGGCGTGATGATCAACGACTCCTCGGACTACCGGGTCGACGGCATGCCGTTCGGCGGGGCGAAGTACGGGAGCATGGGCCGCGAGGGCGTGCGATTCGCGTTCGAGGAGATGACCCAGCCCAAGGTCGTCTGCATCAGCGCATGAGCATCGGGCAGCGGTTCCGGGTCGAGACCGATTCGCTGGGCGACGTGCGCGTGCCCGCCGGGGCGTACTGGGGCGTGCACACCACCCGGGCCCGGGAGAACTTCCCGATCAGCGGCACGCCGATCGCGCGCCACCCCCACCTCGTGCGCGCCCTCGCGACCGTGAAGCAGGCGGCCGCCCGCGCCAACCGCGGCCTGGGGCTCCTCACGGAGACCCAGGCGGGGGCGATCGAGCACGCCTGCGAGCGGGTGCGGCGCGGCGAACTGCACGACCAGTTCTGCGTCGACGTGGTGCAGGGCGGCGCGGGCACGAGCACCAACATGAACGCCAACGAGGTCATCGCCAACGCGGCGCTGGAGCGGCTCGGCCACGAGCGGGGCCGCTACGACGTGATCCACCCGATCGACGACGTGAACCGCAGTCAGTCCACGAACGACGTCTACCCGACGGCGATCCGACTGGCCGTCGTCGCCGCGCTCGGCGAACTGGTGCCCGAGCTGGACCGGCTCGCGGACTCGTTCGCCGAGCGCGGCGCGACCTTCGCGCGCGTGCGCAAGGTCGGGCGGACGCAACTCCAGGACGCCGTGCCCATGACGCTCGGCGACGAGCTGACGGCGTTCGCCGTCGCGGTGCGCGAGGACGTCGCGAGGATCCGGGAGGCCGTCCCGCTTCTCCTGGAGTGCAGCCTCGGCGCCACGGCGATCGGAACCGGGGTGACGGCGCCGCCCGGGTACCGCGAGGCGGTGATCGAGCACCTGCGCGCGCTCAGCGGGCTGCCGCTGACGCCTGCCGCGCACCTCTTCGAGGCGACGTGGGATGCAGGCGGCTTCCTGCAGGCCTCCGCGGTGCTCCGCCGCACGGCGGTGAAGCTGTCGAAGATCTGCAACGACCTCCGGCTGCTCTCGAGCGGACCGCAGGCCGGATTCTCGGAGATCCGCCTCCCGGCGCGGCAGGCGGGGTCGTCGATCATGCCGGGCAAGGTGAATCCGGTGATCCCCGAGGTGGTGAACCAGATCGCCTTCGCGGTCATCGGCGCCGACGTCACGATCGCGATCGCCGCCGAGGGCGGTCAGCTCCAGCTCAACGCGTTCGAGCCGATCATCGCGCACTCCCTCCTGCAGTCCGCCGACTGGCTCGCCAACGGGGTCCGGGTGCTGCGAGCCCACTGCGTCGACGGGATCGAGGCGAACGAGGCGCTCCTCGCCGAACGCGTCGCCGTCTCCGTGGGTGCCGTGACCGCGCTGGTGCCGGTGATCGGGTACGACGCCGCGACGGCGGCCGCGAAGCACGCGCTCGCCACCGGCGGCGCGGTCGCGGCATCCGTCGCCCTGCACGCCGGCGTCGACGTCGCCGAAGCCGAGCGGATGCTCGCGCGGTGAGCCGCGGCATCCGCCGGAGCGAACGGAGGGAACGGCGGGAACGGGCGGACGGGGCGGTCAGCGCGTGCCGCGGTCGATCACCGTGGTGAGCGAGACGGAGGTCACGGTGTTCGCCACGTCGGGCAGCGCGGCGATCCGCTCCCAGACGTCGCCGACCCGATCCATCGAGTCGGCCTGCACGGTCACGAGCAGGTCGAACTCGCCGGCGAGGATGTCGCACCGCACGACCTCGGGGATCGCGGCGAGCTCGGCCAGCACCTGGCCGCCCCGCATCCGGTCGACCCGGTAGACGAAGAGCACGGCGGAGACCGGTCGCGCGTCGCCGTCGGCGCGTCCGCGGACGAGCGTGTATCCCGCGATCACCCCGTCGCGCTCCATCCGCTCGATGCGCTGACGTACGGCATTGCGCGAGAGGTGCACGCGTGCCGCGAGCGTGACGAGCTGGATGCGCGCATCGTCGGCGAGCTCGGCGAGGATGCGCCGATCGATCTCATCGAGACGGGCTCCGGTCATGGGGACTCCTCGTGGGTGCGCATCGACGATGACTTCGTCGTCGTGCGTGCGATACTAGCAACACAATATGTCAATGATGCATACTACAGACGGCGACGGCTCCGGCCGAGCGATGCCGTCGACTTCCAGAAGGGGACCACACATGACCTCCGCCCGACCCGACAAGCGCCTCCCGCACTCCCTCTCGGACCTGAGCATGGCGGTGCACGCCGGCAACGCCGTCGACCCGGGAACCCGCGCGCTGCGCGTTCCGCTCGTCATGGCGAACTCGTACGAGCTGCCCGACGACCCGAGCTCGATCAGCTGGTCGGCGACGGCGCCCGGGCTGTACACGCGCAACACCGGCGTCAATCAGGCGGCGCTCGAGGCGAAGCTCGCCGCGCTCGAGGGCGGCGAGGCCGCAGTCGCGCTCGCCACCGGCGTCGCCGCCCTGCATGCGGTCTTCTTCACGCACGTGCGCGTGGGCGACCACGTCGTCGTGAGCGACGTCACCTACGAGGCGACCTGGCGCCTGTGGACCGAGCTGCTCCCGCAGCGCTACGGCATCGAGGCGACGTTCGTCGACGTCACCGACCTCGACGCGCTGCGCGCCGCGATGCGCCCAGAGACCCGCCTCGTCTGCGTCGAGGCGATCGCGAACCCCACGACGAAGGTCGCCGACATCGCCGCGATCGCGCGGATCGCACACGAGTGGGAGGCCATCGTCATGGTCGACTCCACCTTCACGCCGCCGCCCTTCTACCGGCCCATCGCCGACGGCGCCGACCTCGTCGTGCACTCCCTCACGAAGTACATCAACGGTCACGGCGACGCGATGGGCGGAGCCGTGATCGGCCGCCATGAGCTCGTGGAGCGCATCAAGGCCGACGCGATGGTCGACGTGGGCGGAGTGATCTCGCCCTTCAACGCGTCGCAGATCCATCGCGGCTCGGTCACGTTGCCGCTCCGGCTCCGGCAGGCGTTCGCGAGCGCGGCGACGCTCGCGGAGTTCCTCGAGGCCGACCCCCGCGTGGAGTACGTGGCCTATCCGGGCCTCACGACGCATCCGCAGCACGAGCTCGCCCGCCGCCAGTTCGGAGGCCGTGGCTTCGGCGGCATGATCGCGTTCGCCGTGGTGGGCGGACCCGACGCGCAGAACCGGTTCGTCTCGCACCTGCGCCTGATCACCTCGGCGTTCTCGCTCGGCCATGACGACTCGCTCATCGTGCACGTCGCCGCCGACGGCCCGCGCGTCGCGACGTATCCCGAGGAGTTCCGCACCCACGGGCACCTGCGGCTCTCGGTCGGCATCGAGGACGCGGACGACCTGCGGGCGGATCTCGCTGCGGCACTCGACGCGACCTTCGGCAGCGGCAACAGGGCCGGGGTCGGGGCAGCCGTCGGGGCCGGGGCCGGCGCGACCGCCACCGTCTGAGCGCCGGGGCGCGCCGCGCCCCTACTCGGGCGTCGTGGGAGTCCCTATTCTGGGCAGATGACGAGCCCGCCGATCGCCGCGACCGTGGAGCGCAGCCACAAGCGACTCGGCGTCGGCGCGAGCGATCGCACGGCCGCGGCCCTGCTGCTGCTCGCCACCGTGCTCGCGATCGTGTGGGCGAACTCGCCGTGGGGCGACGGCTACGAGCAGTTCTGGTCGATGCCGATCGCCGTGAGCGTCGGCGACCTCTCACTGGCCACGACGCCGCACCAGCTCGTGAACGACGCGATCATGACGTTCTTCTTCTTCGTGGTCGGGCTCGAGGTGAAGCACGAGTTCACGCTCGGCGAGCTCACCGACCGGTCGCGTGCGATCGTGCCGGTCCTCGCCGCGATCGCCGGCCTCATCCTCCCGGCGCTCATCTTCATCGTGATCGCGCTGCCCGCCGGCGACGCGCATGCGTGGGGCACCGTGATCTCCACCGACACGGCGTTCCTCGTCGGCGCGCTCGCGATCATCGGCCCGAAGTTCCCCGCGCGGCTGCGCACGTTCCTGTTGACGCTCGCCGTCGTCGACGACATCGGCGCGCTGCTCGCGATCGGCGTGTTCTACAGCTCGGGCTTCAGCCCCGTGCCCATCATCGCGGCGGTGGTGCTGATGGCAGCGCTCGCGCTCGTGCGGTTCCTCCGCGCCGGTCGCGGCTTCGCTTACGCGGTGCTCGGCGTCGCCCTCTGGGTCGCGCTCGCGCAGGCCGGCATCCACCCCACGCTCGCGGGCGTCGCGGTGGCGCTCCTCATCCCGGTGTACCCGCCACGACGCCGCGACGTCGAGCGCACGGCCGAGCTCACGCAGGCGTTCCGGGAGTCGCCCAACACCGAGTACGCGGCGGCGGTCACCCGGAGCCTCCGTGAATCCCTCTCGATCAACGACCGCCTGCAGACCGCGTGGGCTCCATACGTCTCGTTCCTCGTGCTGCCGATCTTCGCGCTCGCGAACGCCGGCGTGCACCTCGACGCCGCGACCCTCAGCGCCGCCCTCACCTCGCCGCTCACCTGGGCCGTCGTCGCGGGTCTCGTGGTCGGCAAGTTCGTCGGCATCACGGTGGCGACGGCGGTCGTGCGCGCCACGGGGCTCGGCCGGCTCGCCCCGGGCCTCGGGATGCCGCGCATCGCGGGCGGTGCGGCGCTGTCGGGCATCGGCTTCACGATCTCGCTGTTCATCGTGACGATCGCGCTGCCCGACCCCGAATCACAGGACCTCGCGCGCGTGGGCGTGCTCGCGGCATCCGTCATCGCCTTCTCGCTGGGCTGGGCGATCTTCACGATCGCCGACCGGCTGCGCCCGCCCACCGCCGTCGGCGCGACGCTCATGCGCCCCTTCGACGCGACCCGCGACCACTTCCGCGGGCGGGTGGACGCGCCGTACTCGATCGTCGAGTACGGCGATTTCGAGTGCCCGTTCTGCAGCCGGGCGACGGGGTCGATCGACGCGGTCATCGCGCACTTCGGCGACGACGTGCGCTGGGTGTGGCGGCACCTGCCGCTCGAGTCGGTGCATCCGCACGCGAAGGAGGCGGCGCAGGCCTACGAGGCCGCGGCGCTGCAGGGGGAGTTCCTGCCGATGGCGCGCCTGCTCTTCGCGAACCAGGACGCACTGACCACCGACGACCTCTGCCGGTGCGCCGCCGAGCTCGGCCTCGACCCCGAGCGGTTCGCGGCCGACCTGCGCTCGCCCCGGGTCGTGCGCAGGGTGGAGGACGACCAGCTCGATGCCGAGCTCATGGACCTGCACTCGACGCCCACCTTCTTCATCAACGGGAGGCGGCTCAAGGGGCCCTGGGATTCGGCGTCGCTCATCCGTGCGCTCGAGGCGACGGTGGACTCGGAGCCCCGCGTGGCGGACACGCCGAGGTAGGCGAGCTCGCGCCTCACGACGCCCGGCGCAGCGGCGAGCGGGCGAACTCCGACCCCGTGCGGCGGGCGGCCTCGTGCGCGGCGCGCCGTCCGGGCTCCGCGTCGGCGACGGCGAGGTTGGGCCGGAACGCGATCGAGGTGACGTCGGCGATGCCCGCCCAGTTCAGCCAGTCCTCGAAGTAGGGCTGCTGGAAGTCGCTGCCGAACGACCGCGGGCGCTCCTCGCCGTAGACGGCGCTCGTGTACACCACGGCGGCGCGGCGGCCGTCGAGGAGGCCCGTGTACCCGGCCTCGGGGTCGAACCCGAACACCATGCCGGGCTGGCTCACGACGTCGATGAACTGCTTGGCGATGTAGGGGATGCCGGCGTTCCACATCGGCAGGCTGAACAGGTAGAGGTCGGCGGCCGCGAACCGCTCGAAGGCGAGGCGAGCGCGGTGCCACGCGGTCTCCTGGGGGCCGACCGGCTGCTCGCCGGCGAAGATGCGCATCTTGGCGCCGGCGCCGTCGGGCCCGAAGGCCGGCAGCGATCCGTCCCACAGGTCCCATTCGTCGACGGATGCCGCAGGGTTCGCCGCGCGGAAGGCGTCGAGGAAGGTGCGGGCGATCGCGAGCGACTCGGATGCCTCGCCGCGGGGCGATGCGGAGACGTGGAGGAGCGTGGTCATGGCGTGTCCTTTCAGTGTGTGCAGACGCACATGAATTTCGGAGGACTCGACCGTAGCATGTATGTGCGCACGCACACAAATACGCTACGATGGACCCATGCCGACCGATGCCGAACGCACCTGGGCCGCCGTGCTGCGCCTGCACGCCGCGGTGCTCCCGCGCCTCGACCGCGCCGTGACGAGGGCGAGCGGCATCCCGCTCGCCTGGTACGACGTGCTGCTCGAGCTCCGCGAAGCGGGGGGCCGCCTGACGATGGGGCAGCTCGGGGAGCGCGTCGTGCTGAGCCGCACACGCGTGAGCCGCCTCGTCGACGAGCTGGCAGCCGCCGGCCTCGTCGCGCGCGAGCCGAACCCCGACGACGGGCGCTCGGCCTACGCCGTGCTCACCGCCGAGGGCAAGCGCCGATTCCTCGCCGCGGCCCGCGTCTACCTGCCGGCCATCGAACGGGAGTTCGCGGCCGTCGACGCGACGCAGCTGGCCGCCGTCGCCGACGGACTGGAGTCGGTGCTGGGCGACCGGGCACCCTGACGCCGCATCACTCCGGCTGGTTACCCGCCGCCCCGTTGATGGTGAACGGCGTCGTGACGCCGTCGTACATCACGTGCGCGACGAGGCCGTCGACCGCGTGCGGCAGGGTGTGGCAGTGGTCGCTCCAGATGCCCGGATTGTCGGCGACGAAGGCGATCTGGTACGACTCGCCGGGGTGCACGTCGAGCGAGTCGACCCACCACGGGCTTCCGGATGCGGCCACGCCGTCGCGGGACACCACGACGACGTGGTGGCCGTGCAGGTGCATCGGGTGCACGTCGCCCGACTGGTTGACGATGCGCATCACGACGACGTCGCCCTCGGTGACGTGGAACATCGGAACGTCGGGGAAGAGCCGCCCGTTGATGGTCCAGAAGTTGCCCGGGCGGCCGTCGAGGAGGCCGAAGCGGCGTCCGATCACGTAGTCGTACGTGCGGTCGGCGGATGCCGGGTCGAACCCGAGCGGCGCCGGCTCCCCGTAGGCGAGCAGGTCGAGCGTCTCCGTGGCCTGCGGCGCGGGGGGAACGTCGGCGGCGGGATCGCCCACGAGGACGCGGCGGGCGCCGCCCACGTGCAGGCCGACGGCGCCGTGGTCGGGGGCGCGCACCGCGACATCCGCTCGCCCGCCCGCCGGGATGAGCAGCTTGCGGCCGTCGACGTCCGACGGCTCGTTCACGTCGTGCCCGTCGATCGCGAGCACGCGGAACGGCTCGTCCGACCAGACCGGGGCCGTGCCCTGGTCGGTGTTGATCACCCGCACCCGCACCGTCTCGCCGGGCGCGGCGGCCACGTGCTCGTCGTCGGCGCGACCGTTGAGCGTGTGCTGCCCGCCGTAGACGTGCAGGAGGGCGGTCACGTCGAGGTCGGTCGCGAGGTTGGCGGCCGGCGGCTCGGCGGGCTCGATGACGACCGCGCCGAGCAGTCCGCCCACCACCTGCTCGTGCGAGACCTGGTGGGAGTGGTACCAGTAGGTGCCCGCGTCCTCGGCCACGAACCGGTAGACGTAGCTGCCGCCGACCGGCACGGCGTCCTGCGTGACGCCGGCGACGCCGTCGGCCGCGTTCGGCAAGTCGAGGCCGTGCCAGTGCAGGGTGGCGCCCGCGGCGACCGACTCGTTCACGAACACCACCTCGACGAGGTCGCCCTGCCGTGCGCGGATCGTCGGTCCGGGCGAGGTGCCGTTCACCGTATAGCCCTCGATCGCACGCCCGCCGGGCACGTCGACCGTCTCCTGCCGGGCGGTGAGCTCGACCCGCACGTCGGCGGGGCGGTCGGGGTCGGCCGTGAGGGAGGTCACGCTGACCGCGCCGGTCGCCCCGACGGTTCCGGATGCCGCGGAGGCGCCGGAACCCGACCCTCCGTGCCCCGCGTGGTCGACGGGGGCGCCGTGCCCCGCGCCCATGTCCATCACCGAGTACTCGCCGAGCAGCGTGGAGCTCCACGCGACCGCGCCGGCGGCGACCGCGGTCGCGACCGCGACGCCGACGGCGAGCCGCCGCACGAGCTCACGCCGCGACGGCATCGGAGCTCGCCCCCTCGGCGGGTTCGAGCGGAGCCTGGGCGGCGTCGGCTGCCCGCGCCCGGCGGACGCGCAGCGCGGCGACCGCTGCAGTCGCCACGACGGCGAGCGCGTTCGCACCGTGGATCAGCCCGAGGTAGGGCGAGCCCACGATCGAGAAGCCGAGCACCACCTGCAGCACCACGAGCCCGAACACGATCGCGGCCCACAGCTTGGCCCCGCGTACCCGTACGAAGAACGAGACCACGAGGAGCGCGAGTGCGATGAGCGGGATCAGCACGCCGCCGACGACGCCGTGGACCATGAACCCGACCTCGCCCACGCCCCCAGCCTGGAAGCTCTCGAGGAGCGCCTTGTCGACGACGCCGCCCTCGGAGACGAGGTTGAGCATGCCCCCGAACGCGAACGCGATGGCAGCGGCCTGGATGACGACGGCGCCCGCGATGGTCCAGGCGAGGCCGGTGTAGAGCTTGCGCATGATGTCCCTCCCAGTTCGTGCGGCGCCGGTCGCGGCATCCGCTCGCCTCTCACCGTCGCCGACGCGGCGACCCGCCGGAACGCGGAGAACCGGACCGCGTGTGGAGGAGCGCCGCACGCGCACTGGGGGCTGCCTGCTAAGGGACGTCGGGGCAGGCCCTCTCCCGCGATCGGCCCGGCAGGAGGACGATGGAGCCATGGACCGCAGGTGGGTGTGCCTCGCGACGATGGGTCCGATCGGGGTCGCGTCGGTGGTCTACGTCGTCGTCGTGGCCGGATTCATCGAGGGCAACGCAGCCCACGAGCTCGGCTGGCTGCTGCTGGGCGTGGTGCCGACGTTCGTGTTCGGCATGTGGCTGCTCACGGTGTCGTCGTCGCGGGCGGCGCTGTTCCTCGCCCTCGCGGCGACCGCGATGGCGTTCTCGTCGGCGTACGAGACCTTCCTGGGGCGCAACGTCGAGCTGCTGCAGGAGTCCTGGTTCCCGCTGTTCAACATGCTCGGCCTGACCTCCGATGCGGTGTCGACCGCCGCGTTCGTGAGCCTGTTCGCCACGTTCCCCACCGGAATCCCCGAGCGGCGATGGCAGCGGATCGCGGTGTGGTTCATCTGGATCCCCGCGCTCGTGGGCCCCCTCGTCGTGCTCACGACCCCGTACGTGCTCCTGTCGCCCTACATGGGCGTCAGCGGCGACGGCATCCCGAACCAGTACGCCGTGCCGTGGCTCGAGTGGGCCGCCCCGATCGTCTACTCGGTCGCATACCAGCCGTGGCCGTCCGTGGTGCTCGGACTCGGGGTGCTCGGCTACCGTGCGCTCTTCGGCGACGAGGAGGTGCGTGCGCGCACACGGGTCATGGCCGCGGTGGTCACCGCCTCGCTCCTCGCCTTCGCGGGATGGACGTTCTGGCCCGAGATCTGGCTCTTCGGCGTCGCCGTCTTCGTCACGCTGATCGCGATCCCGTTCGCCGGCATCCACGGCATCCTCCGCTACGGCGCGTTCGACATCGCCCCCGGCGATCGCGGGCGCCTGTTCGCCCGCTCGTCGGGCCTGCTCATCGCGGTGCTCTACGGGATCGGCGTCGCGACCCCCGCGGTGCTCCTCGCCGACAGCCTGACGCTCGTCGGCGCGGTGCTGCTGACGACGCTGCTCGCGGTCGGACTGCTCCCGGTGCGCGGCTGGCTCGAGCGGCGCATCCACCGCCTCGTCTTCGGCGATCGGGAGCGGCAGCTCACGATGCTCGGCGAACTCGGCGCCCGGCTCGAGCAGGCGGTGGATCCGCGCGAACTGCTCACGCGGCTCGCCGACGCGGTGCGCGAGGGCCTCGACGCATCGTGGGTGCGCATTGCGCTCGCCGGCTCCGACGGCAGCCTCGCGGCCGCGCCGGCGGGCGTCGCGGGCGAGGTGGAGGGCGAGGTCGTCGCGTCGTGCGACCTCGTGCGCGGCGACGAGACGCTCGGCCGCATCGACGTGGGCCCCCGCCGCCGCGGGGAGTACGGCGACGCCGAGCAGGCGCTGCTGCGCACGGTCGCCGGCCAGGCCGCGGCATCCGTCGCGAACGTCCGGCTCACCGCCCAGCTCGCGGAGCAGCTCGCGGAGCTGACCGCCTCGCGCGAGCGGCTCGTCGCCGCGCAGGACGACGAGCGCCGGCGGCTCGAGCGCGACCTGCACGACGGCATCCAGCAGAACGTGGTGGCGCAGATCGCCGGGCTCCGGCTCGCGCGCAACCGGCTGCAGCGGGGCGAACTCACCGCCGAGGAGCTCATCGAGCTGCAGGACCAGGCCCGCGAGACGCTCACCGACCTGCGCGAGCTCGCCCGCGGCATCCACCCACCCGTGCTGAGTGATAACGGGCTCGTGGCCGCCGTCGAATCGGGCGTGGCGCGGTACCCGATCCCGCTCAGCGTCGAGGCCGACGAGCGGGTGCGCGCCGAGCGGTTCCCCGACGACGTCGAGACCACGGCGTACTACGTGGTGCGCGAGGCGCTCGCGAACACCGCCAAGCACGCGAACGCCACGCACGCCTCGGTCGGTCTCGCACGCAGCAACGGCCACCTGCGCATCGAGATCAGCGACGACGGATGCGGAATCGACACGGAGGCGGCGGCGGCGACGGCGACGTCGAGCGGCGGGCTGGCGAACATCCGCGATCGGGTTGCGGCGCTGCGCGGCACGGTGCGCGTGGTGCCGGCCCGGCCGACGGGCACGACGGTGCTCGTCGACCTTCCCGTGGAACCGAGGCGCGAGCGGGAGGAGCTCCATGTCGGATGAGTCGAACGGGTCCGGCGCACCCGGCGGGTCGGGTGCACCCGGCGCGTCCGACATGCTGCGGGTGGTGATCGCCGAGGACAACTACCTCGTGCGCGAGGGGGTGCGCCGCCTGCTCGAGGACTCCGGCGAGGTCGACGTGGTCGCGGGCACGGGCAATGCCACGGAGCTGCTCGACGCGGTGCGCCGGCTCTCGCCCGACGCGGTGCTCACCGACATCCGGATGCCGCCGGGCCACCACATGGAGGGGATCGAGGCTGCGCGCGCGATCCGGGCGGCCCACCCCGAGACGGGCGTGGTGGTGTTGTCGCAGCACGCCGACGAGAGCTACGCGCTCGCGCTCTTCGCGGAGGGGTCGGCCGGGCTCGGCTACCTGCTGAAGGACCGCATCGGCGATCTCGAAGACCTCGTGCACGCCCTCCGCGAGGTGTGCGCGGGCGGGTCGGTGATCGACCCGCAGATCGTCGACACGCTCGTGCGCCGTCGCAGTGCGGCCGGCGCGTCGAGCCCGCTCGCGGCGCTGTCGCCGCGCGAGCTCGAGGTGCTGCGCGAGATGGCCCAGGGGCGTACGAACGCGGGCATCGAGCAGTCGCTGTTCCTGTCGACGTCGACCGTGGAGAAGCACGTCAACGCGATCTTCACCAAGCTCCGCCTACCCGAGACGGGCGTGCACCGGCGGGTGGCGGCCGTGCTCGCGTTCCTGCAGAACGACGGCGGGTAGGGCGGCGGCTCGAGGCTCGAGGCGCGGGGCTGGGATCGCGGCGGAGCCGCCGGTCGCGGCGCCGCGTGATGCGGTCGGAAATGGCGGCTCGTCGGGCATTTGAATGGGGCTGGAATGTCGGTGGGTGGTGCTTGACTGGCTCCATGCCAGCCGTTGCGACCCCGCCGCTCGAGTGGGGCCATGGCGCGTTCGAGGTGGTGCCGGCCGGCGGGTGGCTCGGCGACGAACGGTCCCTCGACGAGCGGCTCGTCGACGAGTGGCTGTTCGACGACGGGCTGGTCGACGAGGGGCTGGTCGACGACGGATGTCACGACGCAGCGCCCGTCGCAGCGTCCCGGCAGCGCGACGAGACCGCCCTCGACGATGAGCTCGCGCTGCTCGCGTCGCTCGAGCGCACCATCCGGTGGGCGCAGGCGGAGCAGTGCCGCCTGATCGAGTCGGCTCGTGCACGGCACGCCCGGATCGAGGGCATCGGCGAGGTGAGCACTGCGACGCGCCGCGAACTCGCGACGCGGTCGTTCGTGGCGGAACTCGCGACCACGCTGGTCGTGCCCGAGCAGGTCGCGGGGCGCTTGGTCGCCGACGCCGGGCAGCTGGCGGGCCCGCGCACCGCGACGCTCGAGGCGCTCGCTGCAGGCGAGGTCGCGATCGGGCACGTGCGGTCCATGCTCGAGATCACGCAGACGTTCCCGGCCGACGTTGCCGACGAGGTCGAGCGCGTCGCGCTGGTCGATGCCGCCTCCCGCACGAGTTCGGCCTTCCGCCGCCGACTGCAGCGCCTTCGCGAGCGCCTGCACCCCGAGCCGCTCGAGTCCCGCCGTGCTCGCGCCGTCGCCGAGCGGCGAGTGGTCCTCGAGCCGGCTCCCGACGGCATGGCGTGGCTGAGCCTGTTCCTCGAGGCCGAGCGCGCGGTCTCGGTCGTCGCACGTCTCGAGGCGCTCGCTGCGGCATCCGACCCCGATCGCCCCGACTCCCGCACGACGGCGCAGCGCTCGGCCGACATCGCCGCCGACCTGCTGCTCGTCGGCGCCCTCGACGGCGCCGACGGGCACCTCGCCGCCGCGACCGGCCGGGTCACGGCCCGGGTCACCGTCACCGTGCCGGTACTCAGCCTGCTCGGCGTCACCGACGAACCCGCCGAACTCGACGGCTACGGTCCCATCGACGCCGAGACCGCCCGCCGCCTCGCCGGCCACGCTCCGTCGCTGCGGCGCCTGCTCGTGCATCCCGAGACGGGCGCCGCGCTGTCCTACGGTCGCACCAGCTACCGCGCCGGCGCCGACCTGGCCGGGTACCTGCGCGTGCGCGACGGCCGATGCCGTTTCCCGGGCTGCGCCCGGCCCGCCCACCGCGCCGACCTCGACCACACCACCGACTGGGCGCGCGGCGGCGCGACCGATGCCGACAACCTCGCGCACCTGTGCCGGTCGCACCACCGGCTGAAACCCGAGAGCGGGTGGCGGGTCGCGCACGAGCCCGGCGGCGTGATGCGGTGGACATCGCCGGTCGGTCACGTGCTGCGAACGCACCCTGAGCGCCCGTTCGTGTCGGTGTCGCGGCGGTCCGCGGCGGCGGCGCCAGGGCCGGGAGGGGAGGCTCGTCCGCGCCCACCGAGCTATCTCACTCCGAATGACCATCCTTCCGGCCTCTGTGAGCGTTCGTGCACGGTCGAGGTCGAGCCCCCCTGGCTGCATGCGAGGGCCCATCCGGGAGCGTCGGGGTGACGTCGTAGGCCTCGGGGCAGGCACGGTGTCCGACCACCGGCTCGCGGTCTCCGGGGTGACGACCGTGCAAGAGCTCAGCCACCCAAGCGCTCACCCGCCCGCGGCAGGCGCCTGCGGCTGGGGCTCGCCGACCCCCGCGAGCACGAGCATGGCCGCGCCGACGAGGGGTGCGTCGTCGCCCAGCGCCGCGCGCACCACACGGATGCCGCGCGCCGCGGGCAGCACCGCCAGCTCGTGCGCCGCCGCCTCCACGAGTTCCACGTAGTCGCGGGCCACGCGCGCGAACCCGCCGCCGATCGCGACGACCTCGAGGTCGAGCAGGGCGGCGTAGGCCGCGATCGCGTGCCCCACCGCGCTCGCCGAGCGGTGCACGGCCTCGACGGCGAGCGGATGCCGCGCCGCGTAGTCAACGGCCAGCGCGCGGCCGTCGGCACCGGGCCACCCGCGTTCATTCGCCCAGCGCACGGTGGCCGGACCCGCCGCGACCGCTTCGACGGTCGCGCGCACGGGGTCGGCCGGGTCGGGCCGGCGCACCCACACCTGGCCGACATGACCGGCGTTGCCGGCGTTGCCGAGCACGATCCGCCCGTCGAGCACGATGCCGCCCCCGATGCCGGTGGACACGACCATGGCGATGCCGTTGCGCACGCCGCGCAGCGCGCCGAACCGGTGCTCGGCGAGCGTGATGCAGGTGCCGTCGAGCGCGACGCGGACCGGAGCGCCCGGCGCCGCGGAGGCGACCGCGGGCGCGAGCGCGAAGTCCCGGATACCGGGCATGTTGAGCGGCGAGATGCTGGTTCCGCCGCGCAGGAGCGGACCCGCTGCGCCGATGCCGACGCCGACGATCCGGTGCGAGCCCGGAGCCGCGGCATCCGCTGCTCGACCGCACACCGACGCGAGCACGGTTGAGAACGTCGCCGACGTCTGCCCGGCGCCGGTCGCCTCACGATGCCGGCTGCCCGGCACGATGCCGCCTGCGCCGTCGACGAGGGCCGCGTCGACCTTGGTGCCGCCGATGTCGACGGCGAGCGCCACCTCGATCGCCATGCTGCCTCCCGTGGCCGATGCGATGGGTACGTTCCCTCAGCCTGTCAGGCCGACGAGCGGTCAGGCATGGGCCGCAGGTCCCGATGAGCGGCGCACCACGAGCCGCGGCGGGGGAACGACGACCGGACGCGACTCGGCGTGCTCGATCTGCGCGATGAGCCGGTACACCGACGCACGCCCCTGCATCTCGAAGTCGATGTGCACGGTCGTGAGGGGCGGATCGAAGTACGGCGACTCGGGGATGTCGTCGATGCCGACGACGCTGATGTCCTCGGGGATGCGCACCCCGCGCTCCTTGAGGGCGAGCATCGCGCCGAGCGCGGTCTGGTCGTTGGCGGCGACGATGGCGGTCGCCTCCGGGAGGCGGGGGAGCGCGGCGATCGCCTCGTATCCGGATCGCGCGGACCAGTCGCCCGGCAGCACGCCGGCCGAGTGGAGGCCGCGGGCCTCGAGCTCACGGTCGTACGCGAGGATGCGGTTCCGGGCCGCGCGCCACATCGGTGGACCCGCGATGTGCAGGAAGCTGCGGTGTCCGAGCTCGGCGAGGTGGTCGATGAGCGCGGGGATGCCCACCTGGGCGAGGCCGCTGCGGCGGCCGGTCACGGCGTCGTCGGACTCGGCGTCGATGAACACGGGCACGCGGAACTCGGTGGTCTCGAACGCGCGGGTCATCTCGTCGGTGGAGGAGAGCGCGAGCACGCCGGCGAGCTCGTGCTGCGTGATGAGGTCGAGCGACCGCTCGATCTCGCCGGCGCTGCGCGCGTCGAGCGACACGAGGTCGAGCACGTAGCCGCACTCGCGGGCGGCGGCGCTCGCCCCCTCGGCGACCCGGCTCGGGCCGACGTTGGAGAGTTCGTGGGTGAGGGCGCCGATGCGGTGCGAGCGTCCCGACTTCAGGCTGCGCGCGGTGAGGTTCGGCCGGTAGTCGAGCTCGTCGAGAGCCCGCTCGACCTTCTCGCGGGTCTCCGGGCGGATGCCGGCGAAGCCCTTCAGGAACCGGGAGACCGTCTGGTGCGAGACACCGGCCGCCTGGGCGACGTCGTAGATCGTGGCGGCCTTCGCGGGCACCGGTCTCGGAACCGGGTTCCGCCCGGTGCCGGGAACCGGATCCGCCGACGGCCGTCCTGGGCTCGGCGCGTCGGTCCGCGGCTCGAGGCGACCTGCTCGCTCGACCATCCCGACCCTCCGATCGATGCTGCGTCCCAGTCTCTGCGACGTGATCTGCATCACGATGTCGAATTGGGACTTGACACGCAATGTTATCGGCAACATCCTTGGTTCCGACAGATGTTGTCGAAAACATATGTCCTCGCATCAGCCGCACAGACAACGGAGTTCGCCCCTGATGAAGTCCTCGCAGACCGCCGCACACCCCTCGAACGGCATCCTCTTCGGCGCCGCGTACTACGCCGAGTACCACCGCGAGGAGCGCACCGAGGCCGACCTCGACCTCATGAAGGAGGCGGGGTTCACGGTCATCCGCGTCGGCGAGTCGGTGTGGTCCACGTGGGAGCCGCGCGACGGCGAGTTCGATCTCGACTGGCTGCAGCCGGTGCTCGATGGGGCCCACGAGCGGGGCATCGCCGTCATCCTCGGCACGCCCACCTATGCCGTGCCGCCGTGGTTGCAGACCGCGTATCCCGAGATCGCCGGCGAGTCCCGCACGGGCGAGCCGACGCCCTGGGGCGCCCGGCAGGAGGTCGACTACTCCCACCCGGCCTTCCGGTTCCACGCCGAGCGCGTCATCCGCGCCGTCGTCGCGCGCTACGCCGACCACCCCGCCGTGATCGGCTACCAGGTCGACAACGAGCCGGGGATGCTGCTCTTCCACAACCGCGGCAGCTTCCAGCGCTTCGTGCGCCGACTGAAGGCGAAGTACGGCGACGTCGAGACGCTCAATCGCGAGTGGGGACTCACGTACTGGTCGCACCGGCTCTCCGACTGGTCGGACCTGTGGACCCCCGACGGCAACACCCTGCCGCAGTACGACCTCGCGTGGCGGCGCTACCAGGCCGACCTCACCACCGAGTTCATCGTGTGGCAGGCCGAGCTCGTGCGCGAGTACGCCCGCCCCGGGCAGTTCGTCACCACGTGCATCGCCTACCCGCGCCCCGCGCTCGCCGACGACGACCTCATGGAGGCCCTCGACATCACGGCCGGCAACCCGTACTACGCGATGCAGGACCACCTCGACGCCACCGTCGACCTCGATCCCGTGACGCCGTGGACCACCTCCGGCGTCGCCGCGCTCCTGCGCCAGGCCGACCGGATGTACTCCTCGAAGCAGTCGCGGTTCCTCGTGACCGAGACCGACGCCCAGTCGATCGGCGGCTCCGAGTTCAACCTGCCGCCGTACCCGGGCCAGCTCGCCCAGGCGGCGTTCGCGTTCATCTCCCGCGGCGCGGCGATGATCGAGTACTGGCACTGGCACACGCTGCCCTACGGCACCGAGACGTACTGGGGCGGCGTCCTGCCGCACAGCCTGCAGCCCGGCCGCGTCTACCGCGAGGTCGCCGAGATCGGCGCCGCACTCGGGGCCATCGGCGACACGCTCGACGGCTACGAGCCCGACGCCGACGTCGCGATCCTGTGGTCGAACGACAGCCGCTTCGCGCTCGAGTTCTTCCCGCCGCTCGCGACGGCCGACGGCACGCCCGATCGCACGTCGTACCAGCGCATCGTCGACGCGTTCCACCGGGGCGTCGTCGACGCCGGTGCGCAGTCGCGGATCCTGCACGTGGGCCAGGCGCGCGACCTCGGCGCCGAGGAGCTCGCACGGCGATTCCCGGTGCTCGTCGCACCCGGGTTCTACGCGGCATCCGACGCCGAACTCGACCTGCTCCGCGACTACGCGGCGGCCGGCGGCCACCTCATCGTCGGCATCCGCACGGGGTACGGCGACGAGGAGGCACGGGCCCGCGTCGAGGTCGCGCCGGCGAGGCTGGCGGATGCCGCGGGCGTGCACTACGACGAGTTCTCGAACCTGCGCCACGACATCGCGGTCGCCGCAGCCGAGCCGTTCGCGGCATCCGGAACCGCCACCGCCCGCCTGTGGGCCGACGGGCTCATCAACGACGACGCCGAGGTGCTCGCCCGCTACGAGCACCCGCGCTTCGGCGACTTCCCGGCCGTGACGACGAAGGCCCACGGCTCGGGCCGCGTCACCGTCGTCGGCACCGTGCCCTCGCCGGCGCTCGCCGCCGACCTCGTGCGCTGGGCGGTGCCGTCACCCGTGGCCGACGGGCTGGCATCCGACCGTGCGCTGCCCGTGACCGTCGCCTCGGGCACGCTCCCCGACGGCCGGCGGGCCTGGTTCGTCTTCAACTGGAGCTGGACCGAGACCGTGGTCACACTCGACCGCGACGTCACCGACGCGGTCACCGCCGCCGCCCACGCGGCGGGCACCGAACTCCCCCTCGCAGCATGGTCGACGCTGACCCTGCTCGACGGGTGAGGCGACCGGAACCCCGGTCTCCGAGAACCGAAGAAACACCGAAGAAGAGGAAGCGAGACATGAGGAACGCACCAAGAGCAGCACTGGCGCTGGGCGTCGGCGCCGCCATCACAGCACTGGTCCTCTCCGGCTGCACGCCCAGCTCTGGCGGCGGCGGCAGCACGCAGGGGCCCGTCAGCCAGGAGGACATCGACAAGGCGATGACCACCCCGACCAAGCTCACGTTCTGGACGTGGGTGCCCGACATCGAGAACGAGGTGAAGCTCTTCGAGGAGAAGTACCCCGCGATCGACGTGACGGTCGAGAACGTCGGCCAGGGCCTGCCCCACTACCAGAAGCTCCGCAGCGCGATCGAGGCGGGCGAGGGCGCACCGGATGTCGCGCAGATCGAGTACCAGTACATCCCGTCGTTCGTGCTCCCGGGGTCGCTGCTCGACCTGACGCCGTACGGCGCCGACGACCTCTCGGGCGACTACGTGGACTGGGCGTGGAACCAGGTCTCGCCCGACGAGGAGGTGTGGGCGATCCCGCAGGACGTCGGCCCCATGGGCAACCTCTACCGCGAGGACATCCTGAGCAAGGCGGGCATCACCGAGCCGCCGGCCACGTACGAGGAGTACGCGACGGCCGCCAAGGCCGTGAAGGACGCCACGGGCTCGTACATCTCCAACCTGGGCGCCACCCAGGCCGGCCAGATGATCGGCCTCTTCTGGCAGGCGGGCGTCAAGCCCTTCGGCTACGACGGCAAGGAGACCGTGAAGATCGACGTCAACAGCGACGGGGCCAAGGAGGTCGCGTCGTACTGGACCGACCTGATCCAGCAGGACCTCATCTCGGTCGACGCCGACTTCAACGACCAGTGGTACCAGGGCCTCGCCAACGGCAAGTACGCCGGCTGGCTCACGGCAGCATGGGCGCCGGTGTTCCTCCAGGGCACCGCGGAGAACACCTCGGGCCTGTGGCGCGCGGCTCCGCTGCCGCAGTGGAAGGCCGGCGAGGAGGTCTCGGGCAACTGGGGCGGCTCGTCCGACGCGGTGCTCGCGTCGAGCAAGAACCCCATCGCGGCGTACGAGCTCGCGAAGTTCATCAACAACGACGAGGAGTCCGCGATGAAGCTCGCGACGGAGCAGTTCCTGTTCCCGCCGCAGGTCTCGGTGCTCGAGGACCCCGCGTTCGTCGACCAGGAGTCGGAGTTCTACGGCGGCCAGCAGGTCAACAAGCTGTTCTCCGAGATCTCGCAGACGGTGGACACCGACTTCCAGTGGCTGCCCTTCATGGACTACGTGTACTCCAGCTACGAGGAGACGATGGGCTCGGTGATCGCCGACAAGGGCGACATCGCCGCCGCGCTCGACACGTGGCAGGACCAGCTCGTGAAGTACGCGGAAGACCAGGGCTTCACCGTCGAGTGACTCCCCGGGGCGCCCGCCGCCGGTCCGGCGGCGGCGGGCGCCCCGCACCCCCGGCCATGGGCCGGCCGATCGAGCCGACGCGGCCGATGGGCCCGGCCCGGGCCGCCATCCTGCGAGAGAAGGAGCCACCGTGTCGCAGTCCCCGGCGCTCACCGCCGAGCGCCCATCCCTCCCGGCGCCGCCGAAGCGGCGCACGAGCCTGACGAAGCGCAGGCAACGCCGCGCGGCGTACCTGTTCATCCTGCCGTTCTTCGTCGTGTTCACCACGATGCTCGTCGTGCCCCTCGTGTACGCGGGCTACCTGAGCCTCTTCGAGAGCAAGCTCATCGGCGGCGAGGTCTTCGCCGGCTTCGCGAACTACGTGCGCGCCCTGCAGGACTCGGCGTTCCTCGCCAGCATCGGCCGGATGGGCGTGTTCTTCATCATCCAGGTGCCGATCATGCTCGGCATCGCGCTGTTCCTCGCCCTCGCGCTCGACAGCGGGCGGGCACGCGGATCCAAGGGCATCCGCCTGCTCGTGTTCATGCCCTACGCCGTGCCCGCGGTGGTCGCCACGCTCATGTGGGGCTACCTGTACGGGCCGGACTTCGGTCCGATCGCCCAGATCGCGCGCAGCGTCGGCTGGGGGACGCCCGAGTTCCTGACGCCCGAGAACATCCTCGGCTCGATGATGAACATCGTCACGTGGGAGTTCATCGGCTACAACATGATCATCCTGTACGCCGCCCTGCGGTCGATCCCCACCGAGCTCTACGAGGCGGCCGAGCTCGACGGCGCCGGCCAGTTCCGGGTCGCGTGGAGCGTCAAGATCCCCGCGATCCGTCCCGCGATCCTGCTCACGGTGATCTTCTCGGTGATCGGCACGTTCCAGCTGTTCAGCGAGCCGAGCCTGTTGAACGCGATCGCGCCCGACGCGATCACGAACTCGTTCACCCCGAACTACTACGCGTACAACATCGCGTTCATCAACCAGGAGCTGAACTACGCGGCGGCGATCGCCTTCCTCATCGGCATCGTCATCGCCGTCGTGTCCTACATCGTGCAGCTCAGCGCGCAGCAGCGCGAACGACGTGAGAGGGGAATCCGATGACCTCGCTCGACACTCGCGCCGTCGTCACGGCCGATTCGGCGACCGGCGGTCGCCGCGCCAAGCGCCGCTACGCGCCCGAGCGGCGACGCAGCGTGCTGCTCACGGTGATGCTCTGGCTGCTGGTGCTGTACTTCGTGCTGCCGCTGTGGTGGCTCTTCGTGTCGGCGACGAAGGACAACGCCGCGCTGTTCTCGACCTTCGGACTGTGGTTCGGCGGCGACTTCTCGCTCTGGGAGAACCTGCAGACGCTGTTCACGGTGCGCGACGGCATCTTCACGCGCTGGCTGCTCAACACGATCGGGTACTCGGTCGCCTCCGCGGTCGGCGCCACGCTGCTCGCCACGATGGCGGGCTACGCCTTCGCGAAGTACGACTTCCCCGGCAACAAGGCGCTCTTCAGCATCACGCTCGGCGCGATCATGATCCCGCTCACCGCCCTCGCGCTGCCGACCTACCTGCTGTTCTCGTCGGCCGGACTGACCGACACGCCGTGGGCGATCATCATCCCGTCGCTCGTGAGCCCGTTCGGGGTGTACCTCATGCGGGTCTACGCGGCCGACGCGATCCCCAACGACCTCATCGAGGCGGCGCGCGTCGACGGCGCGGGCGAGTTCCGCATCTTCTGGCAGGTGGGCCTGCGCCTGCTCGGCCCGGGCCTCGTCACGGTGTTCCTCTTCACCCTCGTAGGCACGTGGAACAACTACTTCCTGCCGCTCATCATGCTGAACAGCTCCGACCTGTATCCGCTCACGGTCGGGCTCGCGCAGATCCAGGCGGCCGCCTCCGCGGGCGGCGGCTCGCAGGCGCTGTTCTCCACCGTGATCACCGGGTCGTTCGTCACCGTCCTCCCGCTGATCATCGGCTTCCTGTTCCTGCAGCGGTACTGGCAGTCGGGCCTCACCACCGGCGGGGTGAAGGGATGAGCGAGCGGATGCAGCGACGCACACGGAGGTCTCGGCACGCACACGGGACCCGGCTCGGGAAGGGACGATCGTGACGATCTGGTACGGCGGCGACTACAACCCCGAGCAATGGCCGCGCGAGACGTGGGACGAGGACGTGCGCCTCATGCAGCGCGGCGGCATCAGCATCGCCACGGTGGGCGTCTTCTCGTGGGCGCGGCTCGAGCCGCGACCCGGCGAGTACGACTTCGCGTGGCTCGACGAGGTGCTCGACGGCCTGCACGCGGGCGGCATCCGCGTCGACCTGGCCACGGCCACCGCGTCGCCGCCGCCGTGGCTCGCGCGGCTGCATCCCGAGACCCTTCCCGTCACCGAGCACGGCGTGCGACTCGAGGTGGGCAGCCGCCAGCAGTACTGCCCGAGCTCGCCCGTCTACCGCGAGCACGCCCGGCGCCTCGTCGAGCGCGTGGTCGAGCGGTATGCGCAGCATCCGGCCCTCGAGCTCTGGCATGTCAACAACGAGTACGGATGCCACGTCAGCCACTGCTACTGCGAGGTGTCGGCGGCGGCGTTCCGCGCGTGGCTCGCGGCGCGATACGGCTCGGTCGAGGAGCTCAACCGCGCGTGGGGCACCGCGTTCTGGTCGCAGGCGTACGCCTCGTTCGACGAGATCGAGCCGCCGCGGGCGGCGCCGACGTTCCGCAATCCCACCCACCTGCTCGACTTCGACCGGTTCTCGAGCGACGAACTGCTCGCGTGCTACCTGTCGGAGGTCGAGGTCATCCGCGCGGCCTCCCGGGTGCCCATCACGACGAACTTCATGGGCTTCTTCAAGCCCGTCGACTACTGGAAGTGGGCGCCGCACGTCGACATCGTGTCCGACGACACCTACCCCGATCCCGCCGACCCGCTGTCCCCGGCGTACGCGTCGATGGTGCGCGACCTCATGCGGTCGCTCGGCGGCGGTGCGCCGTGGCTGCTCATGGAGCAGTCGCCGAGCGCCGTCAACTGGCGGGCGCAGAACGCGGCGAAGGCGCCCGGGCAGATGCGCGCCTGGTCGTACCAGTCGGTGGCGCGCGGCGCCGACGGGATCCTGTTCTTCCAGTGGCGGCAGTCGAAGGCGGGCTCCGAGAAGTTCCACTCCGGGATGCTGCCGCACGGCGGCACCGACACCCGGGTGTGGCGCGAGATCGAGCAGCTCGGCGGTGAGCTGCAGCGTCTCTCAGGACCGGAGGCCGGCGTCGAGGGGAGCCGCGTGCCATCGAGCGTGGCGATCGCCTTCGACTGGGACAGCTGGTGGGCGATCGAGCAGCCGGCCTCGCCGACGACGGTCTCGTACCTCGAGACGCTGTTCGCGTGGCACCACGCGCTCACGTCGCTCGGGCTCGCGGTCGACTTCGTGCGCGCCGAGGCCGACCTCTCGGCGTATCGGCTCGTGGTCGCGCCGGCGCACTTCGTCGCGACCGACGCGCAGGTGGGCAACCTCGCGGCCTTCGCGGATGCCGGCGGCACGCTCGTCGTGGGCTTCGGCACGGCGATCACCGACGAGCACCTGCACGTGCGGCTCGGCGGCTACCTCGGCGAGCCGCTGCGGCGGGCGCTCGGGGTGTGGATCGAGGAGTTCGCGCCGCCCGCGGCCGCCGACCTGCGGGCGATCGGCGGTGGGGCAGCGCCGGCGGTGGCACTCGACGGCGAGGTGTTCGGCGGGGCCACGACCGGCAGCGTCTGGGCCGAGTTCGTGCGCGTCGAGGAGGCCGAGACGCTCGCGACGTTCGGCGACGGCGCGCTCGCCGGCTGGCCCGCGGTGACCCGGCGCGCCACGGGCCACGGCAGCGCCTGGTACGTCGCCACGCTTCCGGATCCGGGCGCGTTGGGCCGCCTGGCCGAGCGTGCCGCGCGGGAGGCGGGCATCGAACTGCCGTCGCCGGTCGCGAGCGGCGGCCAGGTCGAGGCGGTGCGCCGCGGCGGGTCGGTCTTCGTCATCAACCACGGGGCGGATGACGCGGTGCTGCGCCTCGACGGAACCGATAGGCTCACGGGCGCGGCGGCATCCGGCATGACGCTGCCCCCGCAGGGCGTGGCGGTCATCGCGCTGCCGGTGTCCGACGGCGAGAACGGAGCCTCTGGGTGAGCGATGCGATCGGCGAGACCTGGGCGGGCACGCACCGCTTCCACGCGCGCGACCTGGTGCGAGCCCGCTCGGTCGCCGAGGTGCAGGAGGCGGTGCGCTCGCGCACCGGTCCGGTTCGCGCGCTCGGCACACGGCACTCGTTCAACGACGTCGCCGACACCGCCGGCACGCTCGTCTCGGTCGTCGACGTGCCGCCCGAGCCGCGGTTGTCGGCCACCGGCGACGTCGTCGCCGTGGGCGCCGGCATCCGCTACGGCGAGCTGGCCATCTGGCTCGAGCAGCACGGCCGGGCTCTGCACAACATGGGTTCGCTGCCGCACATCTCGGTGGCCGGCGCGGTCGCGACCGGCACCCACGGCTCGGGCGACCGGCTGCGGCTGCTCGCGGATGCGGTGCGAGCGCTCGAGTTCGTGGACGCGGCGGGCGAGCTGCAGCGCGTCGAGCGCGACGACCCCCGGTTCGGCGGATTCGTCGTGGGGCTCGGCGCCTACGGCATCGTCACGCGCGTCGAGCTCGCCGTCGAGCCGAGCTACCGGATGCGGCAGCGGCTCCACGTGGGCCTCGACTGGGACGTGCTCGCCGATCGGTTCGACGACGTCACCGCGGCGGGCACGAGCGTGAGCCTCTTCACGCACTGGGGTGCGCCCACCGTGGAGCACGTGCTCGTGAAGCAGCGCGTCGACGGGTCGTTCGACGCATCCGTGCTCGACGCCGTTCGCGAGGCCGAGGCGGGGGAGCGGTTCGACCAGGTGAGCTGGACCCCGCAGGACGGCAGCGTCGGGCCGTGGCTGGAGCGCCTGCCGCACTTCCGGCTCGAGGAGACGCCGTCGTTCGGCGACGAGATCCAGTCTGAGTACTTCGTGCCGAGGGCGCACGCGCCGGCGGCGATCGCGGCGGTGCGCGAACTCGCGGCCGACATCGATCCGCACCTGATCATCACCGAGATCCGCACGATCGCGGCCGACGACACCTGGCTCGGCCCGGCGTCGGGGCGCGACACGGTGGCGATCCACTTCACGTGGATGCGGCACGACGACGCCGTGCGCGCCCTGCTGCCGGGCATCGAGGCGGCACTGCATCCGTTCGACGTGCGACCGCACTGGGGCAAGTGGAACGCGTTCGACGACGCCGGCATCGCGGCCGCGTATCCGCGCCTCGCCGACGCCCGCGCGCTCTACCGCGACCTCGACCCCGAGGGCGTCTTCTCGAACGCGTACCTGGAGCGGCTCGGGGTGCGCTGAGACGGTCGCACTGCAGGAGGGCCGAGGGGCCTTGGCATACCTGCCGGGCCGCGGCATCCGACCGGCTCAGGTGACGGATGCCGCGGCGAGGGTGGCTACCGGGCGGCGTCGAGGATGACCTCGGTGACCTCCGCAGGATGGCTCATCATCACGACGTGCGAGCTGTCGATCTCGAGGGTCGTCGCCCCCGCGCGCTCGGCCATGACGCGCTCGGCCTCCGGGGGGATGGTGTGGTCCTGCGATGCCACGACGTACCAGCTCGGAATGGTCTTCCACGCCGGCTCGCCCGACGGGGTGAACAGCGCCTGCAGGGCGGCCGGCCGCTGGGACGCGGCCGGGCCGCTCGCATTGGATCTGCGCCGAGCCCGGCTGGGAGGAGGTCGCCGACTACGCGCTGGACTGGGCGCTCGCGCACGCGACGCCGGCCGCCGTGGTCGCGACCGGGCAGGATCGGGCTACCCGACCGACCGCATGAACGCGCTGAGCTCGTCGGCGATCAGCTGCGGCTCCTCGAACGCGAGGAAGTGGCCGCCGCGGCCGGGCGTGGAGTACTGGCGGATGTCGCTGGCTGCGCGATCGGCGATGGACCGCGGGAACAGGTCCAGCGGCGGCTCGTGGCTGCGGGTGACCGCGACCGGCACCGGGATCGTCGGACGCGGCGCGTTCTGCGGATAGTCCAGGTACTGCCGGAACGAGGTGCCGATCGACTCCGTCGCCCAGTAGAGCGTGAGGATCGTGCAGAGCGTGTCGCGGTCGAAGCGGCGCTCGAGGTCGCCGCCGCAGTCGCTCCAGTCGCGGTACTTGTCGATGATCCACGCGGCGAGTCCCGCGGGGGAGTCGGCGAGGGCGGCCGCGATCGTGTCGGGACGGGTGCTCATGATCCAGCTGTAGCCCGAGTCCCATTCGTCACGCTGCTCCTCGGCGTCGAGGAACGCCTGCTCGGCCGCCGTGATGGGCGACGCGTCGAAGTCGGCGGGGAACGGCCCGTGGATCACGTGCAGGCCGGCGACCTCGTTCGGGTACATGGTGGCGAGCCATCCGGATGCCGCGCCGCCGATGTCGCCCCCGAACGCGAAGTAGCGCTCGTAGCCGAGGGTGTCGGTCATGAAGGTGTGGAACGCCTCGGCGATGGCCGCCCGCGTGAGCGGACCGTCGACGAGGTCGGAGTACAGGAAGCCCGGGAGCGACGGGATGACCACGTCGACGTCGAGCAGGTCGGCGAGCGGCAGCATCTCGAGGAAGCTGCTCGGCCAGCCGTGGGCGAGCAGCACCGGCGGCCGACTCGCGTCGCGGCGCAGGTGCACGAAGTGCTGGCCGCGAGCGCGGAACTGCGGGTAGGCGTTGAGCCGCGCCTCGGCGGCGCGCCAGTCGAAGTCGTTCGCCCAGTACGCCACGAGTTCGCGCAGGTACGCCGGGTCGGTGCCCGCGGTCCAGCCGGGCGCGCTCGGGGTTGTGAACCGGGTGCGCGTGAGCCGCGAGCGAAGGTCGTCGAGCACGTCGTCGGCGACGGAGATGGTGAAGGGATCCATGGCTCGACGCTAGCGAACGGACCTCCACTCGGCCGGGCGCAACCCCCTGATGCCGAGGCGACGTGATCCGTACGATCGGATGATGTTCCTGATCTTCGGCGTGACCCCGCGCGAGCGGGTGCTGACGGTCGTGGCGTTCGTGTGCGAGCACTGCGGAACGCACGCGACCCAGCACGTGATCGAAAGCGCCAGCAGGTTGTCGAGCTTCTTCATCCCACTGCTCGCGCTCTCGCGACGCTACTTCGTCGTCTGCTCGAACTGCGGCGGCACGACGGCCCTGACCAAGGACCAGGCCATGCACGGCGTCGAGTGGGCATCGCACCACCGCGAGGTGAGCTGACCCGCCGGCGGTTCGTCCGGCCGCCGGCTCAGCTCAGTGCGACGAGCAGGCTCAGCACTGCGAGCACGGTCACGACCGGCGTCATCGTGTAGCGTTCGGGCTTGCTCCGGGAGAGGGCGTTCATCACGATGCCGAGCACGAAGTAGCCGAACACGATCCACATTCCCACGATCGAGACCCCATCGGGCACGACGTCGATGAGTCCCGCGCGGTCGAGTGCGAGCACGGCGATCACGGCGTAGATCACGATCGACACGAGGCTGCCGATCCGCAGCCTCGCCGGAAGGACGCGGTGCGCGCCGCCCCACGCGAAGCGGCCGAGCGGCGCGCCGAGCGCGAGCGCGAGCTGGAACACCGCGAGCGCGCAGAGGATGACGGTGAGTGCGATCGCGGCGGCCATCCGCCGAGCCTATCGCCGGCTGGTCCTCACAGGCCCGCCAACAGCGACGGCAGTGCCGTGAACGCGATGAGGAAGGCCGCAGCCACGGTCGCGGCGATGCCGAGCATGGCGAGCGCGGGCACGACGGACCGGAGCCGCACCGCGAGCACCGCGAGGAGGGTCGCTCCGAGCGCGACCACGACCCACCAGTAGGCGGGGCTCGTCGTGTCGCCGATCACGGTGAGGCCGTAGACGCCCTCGCCGACGAGGACGCCGGCGAGCAGTCCCGCGCCGACGACGGCGGGCCAGACCTCGCGACGCACTGCGAACGCGGCCGCGCCGACCACCGGACCGGTGACGGCGCCGATCACCGCCCACGTCACCGGGTCGAATTCGATCCCGCGGATCGCCGAGGTGAACGCGTAGCCGAGGGTGAGGGCGACGAAGGCCGCTGCGCCGCCGAGCGCCGCCTCGGCGTACCCGCGGGCCGACACGTACACGAGCACCGCCGTCGGGATCGCCCATCCCGACGCGGAGTTCGCGAGCGACGCGAACTCGGGCGGCAACAGGAGCTGCCCGTACGACGTCAGTCCGCCGAGGAGGAACGCGGCGACAGCCACGACGGCGACGCGCACGCCCGCGCCGGTCCCACGCCGTTCGCGGTGCAGGCGGTCGGACCCGGAGCGGGCGGCGGTGGGGGCGGTCATGGTTCCATCTTGGAGGGAGCGCACGGCGCGGCCGCCGCGCGGGGGTGCGGAATCATCCGCAGGGATGACGTCCGCACGATCGCTCGAGCCGGCCGGCCGCCGGGACGGCGCCCGGCGACGGCGCCCCGGTACGGCGCCCGCGTGACGGCGCCGCGCTCAGCCCTGCGCAGTCGGGCGGATGATGAGCTCGTTCACGTCGACCGCGGCGGGCTGGTCGATCGCGAACGCGATGGCGTCGGCGATCGCGGATGCCGGGATCGCCAGCTGCTCGGCCGCCGCGCGCGCGGCCGCCTGGGCGTCGGGAGCGCCGCCGCGATCCGTCAGCTCCGACCGCGTGAGTCCGGGGCTCACGACCGTGACGCGGACGTCGCGCTCCTCCTGCCGGAGCCCCTCGGAGAGCGCCGCGACGGCGAACTTCGTCGCGCTGTAGACCGCGGCGGTCGGGTCGGCTCGGTGGCCCGAGACCGAGGAGACGTTCACGATGTGCCCACCGCCCTGGGCCCGCATCTGCGGCAGCACGGCCGCGATGCCGTAGAGCACCCCGCGCAGGTTGACGTCGATCATCCGCTCCCACTCGTCGATGCGCAGGTCGGCGACCGCCGACAGTGCCATGACGCCCGCGTTGTTGACCAGCACGTCGATGCGGCCGTGCTCCGCGATCGCCGCGGCGGCGAAGGCGCGCACGGACTCCAGGTCGGTCACGTCGAGCTCGAGCGGGGTCACGGATGCCCCGTCCGCACGCAGTTCCTCGGCGAGTGCCGTGAGGCGGTCGGTGCGGCGTGCGCCGACGACGACGCGGTGGCCGAGCGCTGCGAGCCGGCGCGCTGTCGCCTCGCCGATGCCGCTGCTGGCTCCGGTGATGAGGATGGTCTTGGGGTGGGTGGTGATGGAGGCGATGCCGGTCATGTCCACCATTCGACCGCCGCGCGATCGAACGGGGAAGGCAGCGCGAGCCGGGGTGCACTGCACCCACCCAGCCCGCCTCGGCCCGAGGCATCCGCGGGTAGTATCCGCAGCATGACCACCGGAGAAGGCGACCTCGGCGCGTTCCTCCGCGCCAATCGCGCGCGGGTGCACCCCGCCGACGTGGGCCTTGCCGGAGGCGTCTCGGGGCGCCGGGTGGCCGGGCTGCGCCGTGAGGAGGTCGCCGTGCTCGCGGGGGTGAGCGCCGACTACTACGCCCGCCTCGAACAGGGCAGGGAGCGCAACCCCTCGCCGCAGGTGTTCGACGCGATCGGGCGTGCCATGCGCCTCAGCGCCGACGCGCGCGGTCACCTGTTCCGGCTCGCGGGGCTGAACCCGCGACTCGTGCCCGACCGTCGCGCCGACCGGGTGCATCCCGCCCTGCTCGAACTGCTCGACGCCTTCCCGGGGGCGGCGGCCTACGTGCTCGGCCCGGCCTTCGACGTGCTCGCCGCCAATGCGATCGCCGACGCGCTGCTCTCGCCGTTCGACCCCGAGCGCAACATGCCGCGCATCCTGTTCACCCACCCCGAGGCCCGGCGCGTGTTCGCCGAGTGGCCGATCGTGGCCGAGTCGACCGTGCACGCGCTGCGGCTGAACGCGGGCCTGTTCCCCGGCGATCAGGCGATCGCCGACCTCGTCGCCGACCTCGACGCGCGCTCCCCGGAGTTCCGCGGACTCTGGGCCGCGCAGGGCGTCGGCGGTCTCGCGCGCGCGTTCAAGGTCTTCGTGCATCCCGAGGCCGGCCGGATCGAGCTGACCTACCAGACCTTCGACGTGCACGACGCCCCCGGCCAGCAGCTGCTCGTCGGCACCCCCGTGCCCGGCAGTCCCAGCGAGCAGGCGCTCACGTTCCTCGCCGCGATGGTCGCTCGGTCCTAGGTGCCGCGCACCGAGGCAGCCACGGTCTTCCTCATCTGCGGGCGCGGGGCCATGGTGGATGCAGCGCCCGAACGGGCCGCGTCCGTCGAAGGGAACGACATGACCGAGATCCTCGAGATCACCACGCTCCGGCCCGCCCCGGGGCTCGCCGTGGCCGACTTCATCGCGGCGAACGACGACATCAACGAATACCTGAAGCGGCAGCCGGGATTCCTGTGGCGCCGCATCGTCGAGCGCGACGACGGCACGATCGTCGACATCGTCGCGTACGACGACCTCGCTCATGCCGAGCGCGGGGCAGCCGGCATCACGGGCGAGATGGCGGGTTCGCCCGTGCACGCGGCCATCGACCACGGCACGGTCGACTGGCAGCTCACCCGCGTGCTGCAGCACGTCGAGTAGCTCGCAGCACGTCGGGGCGATCGCGCGGCCGCGACCTCGTGGATGCCGCGCGGCCGTGGGCCGCAAGCCCTAGGAACCGCCGTCGCGCGTGGCTAGCCTGAACTGGCACGCGGCGGGGCGCGGCATCCGGAGCACCGAGGTGCCGCCGAGCACCGGCGCACCAGCGAAGGGGGACTTGCAGTAATGGACATCACCGACAACGGACCCGAGCCGAAGGCGTTCGACATCGAGGCCGCCACCAAGGAGAACGAGAACTACCGCGTCGTGGCATGGACGGGGAAGTACCTCCAGGTGACGCTCATGTCGATCCCCGTCGGCGAATCGATCGGCCTCGAGGCGCACCCCGAGACCGACCAGTTCCTGCGGCTCGACGCCGGCAGGGGACGGGTGAAGATGGGCCCCGAGAAGGACCGGCTGACGTTCCAGGAGGACGTCGCCGACGGCTGGAGCATCCAGGTGCCCGCCGGCACGTGGCACGACGTCGAGAACACGGGCGACGAGCCGCTGCGCCTCTACACGGTCTATGCCCCCGTGCATCACGCGCCCGGCAAGGTGCAGAAGACGGCGGATGACGCCGAGCGCGACGAGGAGGCGGGCGCCGACGAGCCGCCGTCGTGGGCTGTCGAGCCCGAGGCCGGCCAGCCCGACGAGCACGCCTGAGCGGCGGGGCGGCCGGCAGCAGGCCGGCACGCGCGCCCGCCGGTGACGGCGGGCGCGTTTCGCGCTCCCTCGTGTGAGGGTCGCCTCATCTGAGGCGAGTTCGGCGCGATGTCGTGGCTGAATTCCTCGCGTGTCCTCGGTCGTGATCAAACGCTTGATCGCGCTGATTAAACGCTTGACCATCCCTCGAGCGCGTCGTATGATCGTCCTGATCAAACGCTTAACCAAAGGACATCAGCGACGATGCGACACGCAGTCTTCTTCCAGCCCGCCGGCGCGTGGGTCGGCGACGTCATCCCCTGGCAGGAGGACGGCGTCTTCCACCTGTTCTACCTGCACGAGCAGCGCCGCTCGCCGAAGCCGGGCACGCCGTGGCATCTCGTCACCACCCGCGACCTCGTGCACTTCGACGATGAAGGCCTCGCATTCGCCGCGGGGGAGGCGGACGCATCCGACTTCAACGCCTACACAGGCAGCATCGTGCGCGATTCCACCGGGGCGCACCACCTCTTCTACACCGGCCAGAACCCGCGTCGACTCGGTGACGACGGCCTTCCCCTCCAGCTGGTGATGCACGCGACGAGCACCGACGGCATGACGACCTGGCAGCGGCACCCCGAGCACACCTTCGGCGCACCCGACGGCTACGAGTCGGCGGACTGGCGTGACCCGTTCGTCTTTCGCGACGATGAGGCCGGGCTCTGGCGCATGCTCATCGCAGCACGGCACGTCGACGGGCCGGAACGTCGCCGTGGCGTCATCGCCCAGTGCGTCTCGCGCGACCTCGCCACGTGGGAACCGGCCGAGCCGTTCTGGGATCCCCGTCGCTACATCACGCACGAGTGCCCCGAGGTGTTCCAGTGGGGCGACTGGTGGTACCTCGTCTCGTCCGAATTCTCCGAGTCGTTCACCACGCGGTACCGGATGTCGCGAAGCCTCCACGGACCATGGCAGGTACCGACGCACGACTCGATCGACGGGCGCGCCTACTACGCGGCGAAGTCGGCCGAGCGCGATGGTCGCCGGTTCTTCTTCGGCTGGATCGCGAGCCGCGACGGCGGCCGCGACGACGGAGCCTGGCGGTGGGCCGGCACGCTCTCGGTGCTCGAGGCGAGGCAGAACGCCGATGGCACGCTCGCGTTCGGCTTCCCCGCCGAGTCCACAGGCAGCTTCACCGCTGACGAGGCCGTCGCGTTCGACAGTGCCGACAGCGCCGAGCCGGCGCCGGTCGTCGGGGCGCCCATCCCGCTCCGCGCACCCGACGGCTATCGGGCGGTCGTGTCGCGAGACGATTTGCCTGATGCCTTCCACGCAGCGGTGACCTTCGACATCGCACCCGGCACGACCGAGTGCGGCATCCTCCTGCGTGCCAGCGCCGATGGCGACGAGGGCTACATCCTCCGCCTCGAGCCGAAGCGCGGTCGCATGGTCTTCGACCGCTGGCCGCGACCGCGCACCGGTGACGGGCAGTGGGAGGTCTCGGGCGATGTGCCGTATGTCATCGAGCTCGAGCGCTCATGCGATCTCCCGCCCGGCCGGCACACGGTCGAGCTCATCGTCGACGGCGACCTCTGCGTCGCGAACCTCGACGGCAGCGTCAGCCTCAGCACCCGGCTATACGACCGCCCGACCGGTCGGCTGGGACTGTTCGTCGGCGAAGGGGCCGCGATCGTGAACGGATGCCGCGTACGCACCCGTCGCGAGCCGGAACCCGTCGCCGACCCGGTCGGATCCGGGGCGCTCGCCGCGGCATCCGCCACGACCTGAACACCGCACCACCAGACAACTGAACACATTTCCCCTCACACCCGCTTCAATCAATGGAGATGAACGACATGACGCACACCCGAATCAGGGCCGCGGTGGTGGCCGCCGCAGCCGCGGTCGCACTCGTGCTCAGCGGCTGCGCCGGCGGCGGCAGCGCCGGCACCGATCCCGGCGACGTCGACCCCGCAGGCGAGATCACCCCACGCGAGATCTCGTGGCTGCTCTCGCGGCCGGCCGACGGCGGCGTGATCACCGCCATGCAGCAGATCGCGGACGAGTACGCCGCCGACCACCCGGGGTTCTCACTGAACCTCATCACCACGCCCGACCGGCCCTCGTACATCCAGAAGTACGAGACGCTCGCCGCGGCGAACAAGCTGCCCGAGCTGTTCGACACCGACGCGACGCCGTTCGCGAGGAAGCTCGCCGACCAGGGCCGCATGATCGACGCCGAGAAGCTCCTGAAGAGCCTCGACCTGTACGACGACTACCGCCCCGCGGCGCTGAACTACCAGCGGTTCGACGACGGCTCGCTGTACATGATCCCGTTCGAGTTCCAGCTGGAGTTCTTCTGGTACAACACGGCGCTCTTCGAGCAGGCGGGCGTGCAGGTGCCCGAGTCGCTCGACGACTTCCCGGCGATGTGCACGGCGCTGCGCGCGGCGGGCGTCACTCCGATCGCCCTCGACGGCCAGGACCAGTGGCCGCTCGAGCGGTACATGGCGTACCACCCGTTCCGCACCGCGGGGCCCGAGTACGTGCAGGAGCTCAAGAAGGGCGACGCGAAGTTCGCCGATCCCGACGGCCAAGCGGCCGTGGACTGGCTCCACTCGCTCGGCGAGGCGGGATGCTTCGCGCAGGGCTTCTCGTCGACCGGGTACGCCGATGCGCAGGCGCTCTTCACGTCGGGCAAGGCCGCCGTGTACAACATCGGCACGTGGGAGCTCGGGAACCTCGCCACCGAGAACCTCGACCCGGCGGTGCGCGACGACATCGACTACTTCACGTTGCCGCTCACGCCAGACGCTGTGACCGCGGCGAACGAGTACGTCACGCCCTCGGGAATCGGCATGGCCGTGAACGCGAAGACCTTCGACCCGCTCGTGCGCGACTTCCTCGCGTTCGCCCTGAAGCGGTACCCGGAGGTGTACGCCGCCACCGGTGCGCTCTCGCCGACCTCGAACGTCGAGACCACCATCCCCGACAACGCGACCCCGCTGTACGAGCGTGCCGTCGAGCAGGCGAACGACGTCGGCGAGCAGATCGCGATGCCCTGGGACACCCAGCTCGACCCGACCTCGAACACCCGGTTGCAGCAGGAACTGACCCTGCTCGTGCAGGGTGAGAGCACGCCCGACGAGTTCATCGACACGATGGACTCCACGATCGCCCAGAACGGCCCGGCCGCGTTCGAGTGATGCCGAGGTGGCGGGGGCCCCGACTGCCCCCGCCGCCGCCCCGGCCCGCTTCCCCATCCGAGAGAGGCCCATGATGAGCAGCACCATGCTCCCCAACCGCTCGAAGACCTCGGTCCTCGTCTTCCTCCTCCCGCCGCTCCTGCTGTACGGGATCGCCGTGCTCTTCCCGATCGTGCAGTCGCTGTTCCTCAGCTTCTTCAGCTGGGACGGCATCACCGACCTGCGGTTCGTCGGGTTCGACAACTACGCGCGCATGTTCGTCGGCGACGACGTCTTCTGGACCGCGTTCTCCAATTCGCTCGGCTACCTCGTCATCTGCCTCGTGCTGCAACTCGGCGGCGCGCTCGTCGTCGCGAGCCTGCTGATCTCGCTGCGCCGCGGCCGCGAGCTCGTGAAGACGCTCTACCTGCTGCCGGCGGTGATCTCGACCGTGGCGATCGCGTTCCTCTTCCAGCGCATCTACTCGCTGGAACCGACCGGACTGCTGAACCAGCTGCTGCAGTGGGTCGGGCTGGGGGAGCTGCAGCAGGCGTGGCTCTCGAACGTCGACACGGTGCTCGCCGCCGTGTCCATCCCCGAGGGCTGGCGCTTCACGGGGCTCTACATGCTGATCATCTACGCCGCGCTGCTCGCGGTTCCCCAGGAGCTCGAGGAGGCGGCTCGGCTCGACGGCGCGAACTGGTGGCAGGTCTTCACGAAGATCCGCTTCCCATACATCCGTCCCGTCTGGATCACGACCACGATCATCGCCGCCACGTACGCGCTGCGCGGATTCGACATCCCGTACCTGCTCACGAACGGCGGGCCCGGTCAGGCATCCGAACTGCTCACCACCTACATGTACAAGACCGCCTTCACGCACACCGACTACGGCTACGCCAGCACCATCTCGGTGTTCATCGTCGTCGAGTGCCTCATCGCGGTCGGGCTCATCATCCTGCTGCTCCGACGGAAGGCCGACGCATGACCACCCACACGGCCATCGCCCCACCCTCGACGACGATGACGACGCCGGTCGAGCGCGATCGGATGCCGCAGCGCCGCCGGCGCCGCCTCGACCTGCATCGCACGCTCGCGAGCGTCATCGTCACGCTCATCGTGATCGTGCAGGTGTACCCGCTCGCGTGGCTCTTCCTCACGAGCCTGCGCACGGAGCAGGACTTCGCGAGCGGCAACCCGTTCGCACTGCCGACCGAGCTCACGCTCGACAACTACGCTCGGGCCTTCGCGACCGGGAACCTCGGACTGAACATCGTCAACAGCCTCGTCGTGACGCTCGGGGCGAACCTGTTCATCGTGCTGCTCGGCATGATGGCCGCCTACGCGATCCAGGTGCTCGGGTTCCGCCTCAGCCGTGTGGTGCGTGCGTTGTTCCTGATCGGCATCATCGTGCCGGTGCAGATCGCCCTCGTGCCGCTGTTCATCGACTACTCGTCGGTGAACCTGCTCGACACGTACCTGTCGATGATCATCCCGCTGGCCGGATTCGCGCTGCCGATGTCGGTCTACCTGTTCTCGTCGTTCTACGAGTACATCCCGCGGGAGACGTACGAGGCGGCGTCCATCGACGGCGCCGGTCCGTACCGCATCTTCGGGCAGATCACGTTCCCGCTCTCGGTGAACACGATCGTGACGATCGTGCTCGTGAACAGCATCTTCATCTGGAACGACTTCATCTTCGCCAACACCTTCGTGCTGTCGGATGAACTGAAGACCATCCCGCTCGGCCTGCAGAACTACATCGGCGCGATGGGCAACGTGGACTGGACCGCGACGTTCGCAGCCGTGTGCATCACGATCACGCCGTTGCTGCTCGTCTTTCTCGTGCTGAACAAGGCGATGATCTACGGTCTGGAGAGCGGAGCCACGAAGGGATGACGATGAGCGAGCAGGGTCGATCGTCGCATCCGGTGACGATGCGTGAGGTCGCGCAGGCTGCGGGGGTGTCGGTGGCCACGGTCTCGCACGTCGTGAACGACAACCCGAACGCCCGCATCGGCGATGCCGCGCGTGAGCGGGTGCGGAAGGCGATCGAGGAACTCGGCTACCGACCCAATGCCCTCGCGAAGAACCTCGTGAGCGGCCACTCGAAGTTCATCGGCCTGGTGGCCGACGCGATCGCGACCACGCCGTTCGCGGGCCAGATCATCCACGGCGCGCAGGACGAAGCCTGGCGACAGGGGTACGTGCTGCTCGTCGCCAACACGGAGGGCGACCGGGAGGTCGAGGACGAGGCGATCGGAATGATGCTCGAGCACAAGGTGCGCGGCATCCTCTACTCCACCTGGTACCACCGGGCGGCGGAGATCCCTCCGGCCCTGCTCGAGACGGACGTGGTGCTCGTCGACTGCTACTCCGAGGCGGGCGAGGCGCCGGCGGTCGTGCCCGACGAGGTGCAGGGCGGCCGCGCCGCGACCGAGCTGCTCGTCGAGGCCGGCCATCGACGGATCGCGATCATCAACACGACCACGCCGTCGCCCGCCCATGAGGGACGGCTGCGCGGCTACCGCGAGGCGCTCGAGCACGCGGGCATCGCGTTCGATCCCGCGCTGGTCTTCGACGCGCGTCCCGAGCAGGAGGGCGGATTCGACGCGGTCGGCGCGGTCCTCGACGCCGGGGCGACCGCGGTGTTCTGCCACAACGACCGGGTGGCGATGGGACTCTACGACGGGCTGCGGGAGCGCGGCCTGTCGATCCCGGCGGATGTCGCGGTCGTCGGCTTCGACAACCAGGAGGTCATCGCCGCGCACCTCCGGCCGCCGCTCACCACCGTCGCACTGCCGCACTACGAACTCGGCGCCGCCGGTGTGCGGATGCTGCTCGGCATCGACGCCGTGCCCGACGGCGGACGCCTCGAGGTGGCGTGCCCGCCGGTGCTCCGCGACTCGATCTGATGACGATGACAGACCACGAGGCGTCGATCGCCGACGGCGTGTCCCTCGATCCGTACCGGCCGGCGTTCCATTTCACGCCCGCCGAGAACTGGATGAACGACCCCAACGGACTCGTGTGGATCGACGATCGCTACCACCTGTTCTTCCAGTACAACCCCGAGGGGGCCGACTGGGGCAACATGAGCTGGGGTCACGCGACGAGCCCCGACCTGCTGACCTGGACGGAGCATCCGGTCGCGCTGCCGTACCGCGACGACGAGCAGGTCTTCTCGGGTTCGGTCGTCGTCGACCACGCGAACACCTCGGGGTTCGGCGATGGGGTGATCCCGCCCCTCATGGCGATGTACACGAGCGTGTACCCCGACGGTCGGCAGGCGCAGTCGCTCGCGGTCAGCGTGGACTCGGGAACCACGTGGCATCCGTTCGCCGGCAACCCGGTGCTCGACCGCGGGTCGCACGCGTTCCGCGACCCGAAGGTCATCCGAGCGGCGGACCGCGATGGACGCGAGCGCTGGGTCATGGTCGCAGTGGAGGCCGAGCGGCGTGAGGTGCTCGTCTTCAGCTCGGACGACCTGCGCGAGTGGCGGCACGAGTCGACCGTCGGGGCGTTCGGCCCCGGGGGAGTGGTGTGGGAGTGCCCCGATCTCTTCCCGCTCGACGTCGACGACGACCCGCTGCGTCAACGGTGGGTGCTGCTCCTCAGCATCAATCCGGTCGGTGCGGATGCCGATCCGGATGGCTCGTCCATGGCGTATCTCGTGGGGGATTTCGACGGGCATCGGTTCACGCCCGACGAATCCCCCGGGTGGCAGCGACTCGATCACGGCCGGGACTTCTACGCCGGCGTCACGTTCGACAACGCCCCAGACGGCCGGCGCATCATGCTGGGCTGGATGAACAACTGGCGGTACGCGGCCGACATCCCCACGGCGCCGTGGCGCGGCGCCATGTCGCTGCCGCGGGAGCTCGCGCTCCGGACGATCGACGGACGGGTGCGGCTCGTCCAGTCGCTGCCGCGCGAGCTCGCTGCGATCGATCCGGCAGCGGGCGAGACACTGCTCGACGGCGTCGACCTCGACGGCGTTCGTCGACTTCCGATCGGCTGCAATGTGCTGCTCGACGTCGAGTGGGAGCCGCGAGGCGCGAGGCGGATCGGCATGGACCTGCTCGTCGGCGACGGCACCGCGACGCGACTCTCGTACGACGTGGAGAGCGGCCGCCTCTCGCTCGATCGGTCGAACTCGGGCCACGTCGACGTGCATCCCGACTTCCCCTCGTCGAGTCGTGCGCTGGTCCCGCTGCGCGAGGGACGGCTGCGGGTCCAGCTGGCGGTCGACGGATGCCTCGTGGAGGTGTTCGCCGACGACGGCGCCGTGACCGTGTCCGACCAGGCGTTCGCGGATGCGGACGCGGTCGGCGGTGCGGTGTTCGCGGACGGCCCGTCGACGGTGTGGGTTCGCCGCCGGACTGCGCTCGCTGCCCGCGACGACCCTGACGTGCGACGCGGGTGAGGGGAAGCCCGCGATGGGCGCCGGATCATGCCGCGTCGGTTCAGGGATCATGCCGCGTCGGTTCAGGGATCATGCCGGGTCGGTTCCGTCGATGCCGCCGCCGGCGGCCTCACCGCCGAGCAGCAGCGGCAACAGCTGGATGCCGATCGCGCTCGCGACGTACCGGTTGCGTCGGTCGCTCGTGAGCGAGGCGACCCAGTCGAATCGGCCCAGGTCCACCGGGCTCAGGAACGCGCCGTCGCGCGCGTGCACCCCGTACTGCACGCGGAAGCCGTCGTAGTAGGCGGCCTCGATCGGCTCGCGCACCACCTCCACGTCGGGAAAGGCTTCCGCGATCGCCGCGACGGTGCGGTCGCCGAGCACCCGGCGCGCCTCGTCCGACGACACGGTGGCGCGCGGCGCGGCGAATCGCACACCGTGCCGCTCCGCCGCGAGCTCGAGCTGGCGGCGGTACACGGCGAGATGCGCGACCACCGCCTCGACCTCGAACGCGTCCTCGGGCCGCGCCCGACCGGCGTCGGCGAGTGCGAACATGCGGAAGTGGCGGGTCCGGCCCCGGCCTGGAGGCGCCGCCTGCATCCGCAGCACCTGGTGCACCGTGCAGAGGCGCACCGCACCGAGCGGCGCCTCGCGCAGGCGGCGCGCCGCTTCGAGTGCGAGCACGTTGGTGGGGTCGGAGACGACCTCGCTCGGGCGGATGGTGGAGAGCGTGCGGTCCTGAGAGGTCGGAGCGACCACCGAGGCGGCGCCGAGCGGCGCCACTGGCGACAGCAGGAGCGCGTCGTAGCCGGGGGCGGCCTCGAGCGCGAGTGCGTCGAACGCGAGCGCCGTGCGCAGGTCGAGCGGCGATGGCTCCACCGTCGAGTCGTCGCGCCACTGCGCGAGCAGGTCGGCGGGCCGTCGCCGAGCCGCCCGCTCGCGGGCCTCGTCGAGCAGCTCCCCGCGCCGGTCGTGCGCCGATCCGTGGTCGTCGATCGCCATCCCCCCATCGTGGGCCGCCCGCCTCGGGCACGCCAGCGCGGCGCGCTGTTCGCGCTCGAGGCCAGCGCGACCGACGTGCTCGTGCGAGACGGTGCACGATGGCAGTCGCACGCACGGCACGTCGGTCCCTGACGGTCAGGCCCGCGTGCCCAGCCGGGCGGCTTCGGTGAACACCGTGCGCGCGTCGCGCGGCGGCCGGCCGAGCGCCTCGAGCACCCCGGTGGTCGGGGACTCGTTGCGGCCGTCGAACACCTCGCGGCACAGCTCGGTGAGCATCGTCGCCACGTCGGCGCCCGCCTCGGCGGCGACGGCCGCGTGGAACTCGTCGAACTCGACGGGGAGGTACTGCACGTCGCGACCGTGGATCTCCGACAGCAGGGCGGCGACCTCCTCGAAGGTCATCGACTGCGGTCCGGTCACCTCGTGGACGCGCCCCTCGTGCCCGCGGCCGGTGAGCGCCTCGACCGCGACCGCCGCGATGTCGTCGACGTCGACGAACGGCTCGCGCACTCTCCCGGCCGGGAGGGCGAGCACGCCCGAGAGCACGGCGTCGCGCAGCATCCCCTCGGTGAAGTTCTGCAGGAACCAGCTCGCGCGCACCACGGTGGCGGGGATGCCGGATGCGAACAGGAGCTCCTCGCACCGACGCGCTCCCTCCTCGCCCCGCCCCGAGAGCAGCACGATGCGCTGCACGCCAGCATCCCGGGCGACCTCGGTGAGGCGGGCGATGGCCGCCTCCGACCCCGGCGCGGCGAGATCGGGCACGTAGGCGGCGTACAGTCGATCGACGCCGTCGAGGGCTCGCCGCCAGCCCTCCGGCTGCTCCCAGTCGAACGCGGGAGCAGTGCCGCGGGCGAGGCGGCGCACACTGCTGCCGCGGTCCTCGAGGAGGTCGGCGATACGCCGTCCGGTCTTTCCGGTTGCGCCGATCACGGCGATGGTGGAGGTCATGGCGAGTCCTTCCGATGGTGTGGTTGTCCCTGTCCATCCACCATCGACGCGTCTCGGCGGACGGACAATCGCCAGAAGTACCCTTTTCTTTGCCGTACGTCCTCCCACCGGGATGCTCGGCAGGGCGGCATGCCACGCTGGACGCATGGTCAACCCGCGCACCCTCGTGGCCGCCGGCACCGCGGCCGAGCCCGTCGACCGGCTCGCCGACGGCCTGCACCAGCTTCGCTTCACCGGAGCGCTCTACTGCCGCGCAGAGCTCTCCGCGCCCTGGGGCGTCGAGTTCCCCGCGCTCGAGGGGTACATGATGCTTCCCGTCGTGCTGTCGGGGCGTTGCGTGCTCGAGATCGGCGACGAACGACATCCGCTCGAAGCGGGCAGTGCTGCGCTCATCACGCGCGGCACCCCGCACCGGCTCCTGAGCACGGCGGATGCCGCGGCGACGCCGCTCTTCGACATCCCCGTCGAGCAGCTCAGCGACACGTACGAGCACATGCGCTTCGGCGGCGGCGGCGAGCGCGCCCAGATCGCGTACGCCGCGATGCAGGTCGACGCCCCGCTGACCGCCCGCCTCGTCGCGGAACTGCCCGACGTGATCCGCGTCGACGCGTGGGACGACGGCGAAGGCGGCGCCTTCCGCACCGTGCTCCGCCTGCTCGCGCGTGAGGCCGAGGTGATCGAGCCGGGCGGCGAGGCCGTCATGACACGGCTCGCCGACGTGCTCGTCATCCAGGTGCTCCGGCGCTGGCTGCACCTCGCCGACGCGACCACCGGTTGGCTCGCCGCGATCCGCGACCCGCACATCGGCCGCGCCATCGGCCGCATGCACGCGCGCCCCGACGCCCCGTGGACGCTCGTCGAGCTCGCCCGCGCGGCGAACATGTCACGCTCGGCGTTCGCGGAGCGGTTCACGGCGCTCGTCGGCGAGCCGCCGATGCGCTACCTCGCGGGCTGGCGGCTGGAGCAGGCCGGCTCGCAGCTCGCTCGCACCGACGACCCGATCGCGGCGATCTCGACCCGTGTCGGCTACACCTCGGAAGCCGCCTTCAGTCGCGCGTTCAAGCGCCACCACGGCGTCACGCCGGGCGCGGCACGTCGGGCGGCTGCCACGGCGTCGCCCCTCACGGCGGTACGAGCCGCCGGGGTGCCGGCTTCGCCCGGGGCCGGCGGGCGGCGCGAGACCACTCCGCCCCGCTGACTCCTCAGTCGGCGGCCGACCGCAACTGCAGCCAGGCCGCGAGCCGCTCGTCGGGCGTCTCCACCCGGATGCCGTGCGCCTCGCTCGCCCGACGGAGCCGGTGACGCACCGTGTTCTCGTGCACCTCGAGCCGCTCCGCGGTCTGCGCGACGTTGCCGAAGCTCTCCAGCCACGTGAGCAGGGTCTCGGCGATGGGACGGGTGCCCTCGCCGGCGTTCAGGGCCTCGAGCGCCGGGTCCCGGAGTTCGTCCGAGCCGGCGAAGAGCTCGGCGGCCCGCTCCACGACGAGGCTCGGGCGCAGGCCGTCGGCGGTGACGATGCGCGGCATCCGCTCGCGTGCGTGGGCGCCACGTGCGGCCGCGGCGAGCAGGCGGTCGGCGAGCTCACGGGCCCCCGCGACGTCGCCCGACCGGTGGGCGGGACCGGTGACGGCCACCCGGGTGCCCTCGCCGACGAGCCGATCGATGAGCGGCAGGAGCGGACGCGCGACCGCGATCGCCTCCCCGACGTCGCTCGCGGCGAAGAGCGTGTAGACCTGCCCGCGGTGGGCCACGGCCACGACGTCGGGGCGGTGCAGCACGAGGTGCCGGATCACGGTCGAGCGGAGCTGGGCGATCGCCGTGGGTCCCGCACCCGGCACGTCGAAGGCGAGGAGGATCGCGCCGCGCTCCTCGGGAATGCCGAGCTCGGCGAACTCGGTGCCCGTGAGATCGATGCCGGTCAGGAGCGTGCGCAGGCGGTCCTCGCGCGGTCGCTGATTCGTCGCGTGCGCGCGGAGGTCGTCGAGCAGGTGCGCGCTCGCGAGGGCGCCGGCGCGCCGCATCCGCTCCTCCTGCTGGGGCGTCACCGGACCCTCGCCGGAGGCGTCGATCGCCCAGATGCTGCCGAGCGGCAGTGCGCCGGCCCGGATCGCGAAGGCCACGCGCGGCTCCTCCTCACCGAGGCGCGGGTACTTGACCGGCCGATCGGATCGGAGCACGGTGCGGTACTGGTCGTCGTTGTACGGTGACGCCGGCACCTGCCGCGCCAGGATGCCGTGCGTGCGGAGCGCGTCGATGAGCTGACCGGGCACCGACGAGTACGCGAGGATGTTGCGGCTCAGGTCCTCGATCGCGACCGAGCCGCCGAAGAACTCGGCGAGCTCGTTCGCGAGTGCGAAGAGCGGCTCGGCGCCCCGGTCCTGCGGGCCGGCGAGCGGCGCCTCGGCCTCGCCCAGGAGGTGCGTGAGCTGCGCATCGAGGAGTCGCCAGCTGATCCGCTGGGCGACCCGGAGGAGTGCGAGTCCGGTGGACTCCGCGATCGCCTCGAGCGCGGGAACCCGGTCGGCGCTGCACTTCACCGCGACTCCCGCCGCTCCGTGCTCGGCCGCGTCGGCGGCGACGGCCGCGAGGCGCGCGGTGCTGAGCGAGGCGGTCGAGGGGGCGAGCAGCAGCAGGCCCGTGGCATCCGGGACCTCATCGGCGATGTCGAGGAACTCGGTGCCGGTGACGGCCGCGTGCGTGCCTGCCGAGCCGATCGGGGTGACGGTGCGCGGTCCGAGCTGGTCGACGAGGTCGGCGACCGTCACGGGCGGGCGCGTGACGTGCGCGACCGACATTGGAGAAATCTCACCATGCATGCGCTAAAGATATGCCAGATCTCCAACCATCTGGGCGAGCGAACTTCCTAGGCTTGCCAACGGCGGCCGCGATGACGCGTCGCCGCGGAGGAGGAACGATGACTGCGACCCGGCCCGCACCCGAGGGCACCCGCCTCGGGGAGCTCTGGCGGATCCTGCCCGAGGAGGCGACCGCGAGCGGCGACGGCGTGCTCGAGATCGGGGGCGTGGCGGTCACGGAACTGGCCGAACGATTCGGCACGCCGCTGCACGTCTACGACGAGGCCGGCCTGCGCCGCCAGATCCGCCGCTTCGTCGACGGGCTGCGCGACCGGTGGCCAAACTCGGAGGTGCTGTTCGCCTCGAAGTCGCTGCCGGCGGTCGGGATGTACCGCATCGCGCAGGAGGAGGGCCTCTCGGTCGACATCGCGGGCGGGGGCGAACTGCAGCTCGCACTCGCCGCGGGCGTCGACCCCGCTCGACTCCACTTCCACGGCAACGCCAAGACCGACGCGGAGCTGCGCATGGCCCTCGACGCGGGCATCGACACGATCATCGTCGACAACGACGATGAGCTCGATCGCCTCGAGCGGCTGCTCGAGCGGCCGCAGAGGCTGCTGCTGCGCGTCATCCCCGGTGTCGAGGCGAAGACGCACGCCTCGCAGGCAACGGGCGGCGTGCACTCGAAGTTCGGCCTGCCGCTCGACCAGGCGGAGCGCGCGATCGCCCGCATGCAGACCCACCCCCTGATGCGGTTCGAGGGCGTGCATCTGCACATCGGCTCGCAGATCCTCGACACCGCGCAGTTCGCGGAGGCCGTCGCGAAGATCTCGACGGTCGGCACCTTCGGCACCTACGACGTCGGCGGCGGACTCGGCATCAGCTACACCTACGCCGAGGAGGCGCCGAGCGTCGAGTCCTACCTCGACGCGATCGTCGCGGCCGCGAGGGCGTACCTGCCGGCCGACGCCCGGCTCCTCATCGAGCCGGGCCGGTCGATCGTCGCGCGCGCCGGCGTGACCCTCTACCGGATCACGACGGTGAAGCGGACCGGCCGCACGTTCGTCGCGGTCGACGGCGGCCTCGCCGACCAGATGGACATCGCGCTCACGCAGCAGCGCTACGAGGCGATCATCGCCGACCGGCTGCACGAACCATGGACCGAGACGGTGCAGCTCGTCGGGCGCCAGTGCGAATCGGGCGACCTGCTCGTCGACGGTGCTCCGATGCCACCGGCCCGGGTCGGCGATCTCGTGGTGATGGCCGGCACCGGCGCCTACGCCTACACGATGTCGAACAACTACAACGGGGCGCTGAAGCCGGCGATCGTCTTCGTCGGCGACGGTGACGCCCGACTCGTCACGCGCCGCGAGACCTACGACGACCTGCTCGCCACACACGCCCCGGCACTCGCCGGCGCGCTCGTCTGACCAGGCCACCCCGGCCACCGATCCCCACCCCCGATGACAAGGAAGTCACTCATGATCGCACGCACCACCACGCTGCTCGGCGCCGCGGCGGTCGCCGCCGCGCTCGTCCTCACCGGATGCTCCGGTTCGGGCGGTGCGGGCGCCGCCGCCGCGGCAGCCGGCCCCGACCTCCCGATCGGCGACGAGGTCTCGACCACGGTCGACCCGGCCCTCACCGCACTGCTGCCCGACGACATCGTCGAGAAGGGCCGCATCGACGTCGCCGTGGACATCCCGTTCCCGCCCATGGCGATGTACGACGACACCAACCGCGAAGTCGGCTTCGACCCCGAGCTGGGTCGCCTGCTCGGCCAGAAGCTCGGCATCGACGTGTCGCTCAACAAGCAGGCGTTCGACTCCGTGATCCCGTCGCTGCAGGCGGGCAACAACGACATCATCATGAGCGGGATGAACGACACCCCCGAACGCCAGGAGACGCTCGACTTCGTCGACTACACGCACGGCGGGTTCGCCATCCTCGTCGCCGCGGGCAACCCGAAGGGCATCACGACCCAGGCCGACCTGTGCGGCACGACCGTCTCGGTGCAGAAGGCCACCGTGCAGGGCGAGCTGCTCCGGGCGATGGACTGCGGGTCGGATCCCGTGACGGTGACGGAACTGCCCTCCGACCTCGATGCGCAGACGGCCCTGCGCGCGGGCAAGAGCGATGCCTACGTCTCGGACGCCGTCGTCGCGGAATACGTCGCGGCGACCACCGCGGACGGCGAGGCCTTCGACGTCGTGCGCGACCCCGAGAACCCGGCCGGGTTCAACCCCGTCTACAGCGGCATCGGCCTCCTCAAGGACGACGCCGGGCTGACCGAGGCGATCCGGCAGGCCCTGCAGGCCCTCATCGACGAGGGCACCTACCAGCAGGTGCTCGACCGCAACAACATCGGCGCGTACGCCGTCGCGTCGGCCGAGGTGAACCAGGGGGCGGCGCAGTGACCGCCCTGCACGACGCGACCCTCGCGCTCGCACCGGATGCCACCGACGACGATGTCGTGGCGATCCCCCTTCGCCGCCCATGGCGCTGGATCAGCGCCGCCGTGGTGCTGCTGCTCGTCGCGGCATTCGCCTCCTCGGTGCTGACCAATCCGAACATCGACTTCGCGGCGATCGGCGAGTTCCTCTTCGACCCGCGGATCCTCGAGGGCGTCTGGCTGACGTTGCTCATCACCGCCATCTCGATGATCGTCTCGACGGTGCTCGCGATCGTCGTCGCGGCGATGCGGCTCTCGTCGAACCCGGTGCTCTCGACGGTGGCGTGGTTCTACGTCTGGGCCTTCCGCGGTACGCCGCTGCTGGTGCAGATCGTGCTGTGGGGCTACCTGGGCCTGCTGTACGCGAAGCTCACCGTCGGCATCCCGTTCACCGACGTCGTCTTCTGGCAGGTGAACACCAACGAGCTCATCAGCGCGTTCGTCGCGGGCCTGCTCGCCCTCACGCTGAACCAGGCCGCCTACTCGTCGGAGATCGTGCGGGCCGGCATGCTCTCGGTGGACGAGGGCCAGCGCGAGGCCTCCTACTCCCTCGGCATGTCGCCGCTCTACACGTTCCGCCGGGTGCTGCTGCCGCAGGCGATGCGGGTGATCATCCCGCCGATGGGCAACGAGACCATCTCGATGCTGAAGAACACCTCGCTGCTGTCGGTGATCGCCGTGCTCGAGATCTACACGCAGGCGACGGTGATCTCGTCGCAGAACCTCAAGCAGGTGGAGCTGCTCATCGTCGCGAGCCTCTGGTACCTCTTCATGACGAGCGTGCTCTCCATCCCGCAGTACTACCTCGAACGGCGGTACGGCCGCGGCACCAGCCGCACCCTGCCGCCCACTCCGTTGCAGCGGGTGCGTCGTGCGCTCGCAACGCGTCGGCCCGCTCCCGCGCCCGCGCCCGAGACCAAGGAGGTCAGCGTCGTATGAGCGCCACCGCCCCCATCAGCCCCACCGTCGCCGAGGCTCCCGCGCGAGCGCTCGTCGAGATCCGCCGGGTTCGCAAGAGCTTCGGCGCCCACGAGGTGCTCCGCGACGTCTCGCTCGCGGTGCCCGAGGGCACGGTGACCGTACTGCTCGGGCCCTCGGGATCCGGCAAGTCCACGCTGCTGCGCTGCATCAACCACCTCGAGACGATCGACGGGGGCCGCATCATCGTCGATGGCGAGCTCATCGGCTACCGGCAGGCCGGGCACAACATCCATGAGATGACGCCGAAGCAGATCGCGAGGCAGCGGCGTGCGATCGGCATGGTGTTCCAGCGGTTCAACCTCTTCCCGCACCTGACCGCGCTCGAGAACATCACCGAGGCGCCGATCGGGATCGGGGGCGTGCCGCGGGCGCGGGCCAGGGCGCGGGCGAACGAGTTGCTCGACCGCGTGGGCCTCGCCGCGTTCGCCGGGCACTACCCGGCGCAGCTCTCGGGCGGACAGCAGCAACGCGTCGCGATCGCGAGGGCACTCGCCATGGATCCGAAGCTCATGCTGTTCGACGAGCCCACGTCGGCGCTCGACCCCGAGCTCGTGGGGGACGTGCTCGACGTCATGCGCGAGCTCGCCCGCGACGGCATGACCATGATCGTCGTGACCCACGAGATCGGCTTCGCGCGGGGTGTCGCCGACCAGGTGGTGTTCATGGACGGCGGGGTCGTCGTCGAGGCCGGCCGCCCCGAGGACGTGCTCGACCATCCGCAGCGCCAGCGCACCCGCAACTTCCTGGAGAGCGTGCGCTAGCCGCGTCTCAGCCCTCGGCAGGCTCCCCGCGGTTCCAGCGGGTGAGCTTGCCGGGGGCCGACGACAGCCAGACGTCGCCGATCGAGCCGTCGGGTTCCACGCCGATGCAGAGCACGCCGACGACCTCGCCGCCGGGTCGGCGCAGCACGAGCCCGGGCCCGCCGTTCACCCGGACGGGTTCGAGCGAGGCATCCGGATGCCGCATCCGCCGGGTTCTCAGCGCAGGGATGACGCTCGCCCGTCCCTGCTCCGATCCGCCGGTGTCGTCGCCGGTGTCGACCACCATGCGCACGGCGTCGCTCAGCAGGCGCGCCAGCGCCACGTCGTCGCCCTGATCGAGCGCGGCGATGAGGCGGGCGGCGACGTCGTCACGCGGCACGATGGGTCACGGCGGCGAGCTTGTGGGGGTTCATCATCCAGAGCACCTGGTCGATGCCGTCGGCGGAGGCGACGACGGTGAGCACCGCCATCGTGGTGCCGTCCTTCGACAGCACGACCGCAGGCTGGCCGTTGGCGACCGTCTCGGTGACCGACACGCCGTCCCAGAAGTGCGTGTGGAACGCGCGCACGAACTTCGCGACCGTCTCCCGGCCACGCACCGGGAACTTCGAGGCGCGCACGACGCCGCCGCCATCGGAGTACGACACGACGTCCTCGGCGAAGAGCCGCTCGAGCTCGTCGAGGTCGCCGGTCTTCGCGGCGCTCACGAACGCGGTGAGCAGGCGACGCTGCTCCTGCTGGGAGACCTCGCGTCGTCGCTCGCCGGCGAGGTGCTTGCGAGCACGGCTGACGAGCTGGCGGGCAGCTGGCTCGGAGAGCTGCACGATGTCGCAGATCTGCGGGTACGAGTAGGCGAACGCCTCGCGCAGCACGTACGCCGCCCGCTCGGTCGGCGTGAGCCGCTCGAGCATGACCAGCACCGCGAATCCGAGCGCCTCGGCTCGCTCGGCGCCGAGGGTGGGGTCGTTGCTCGTGTCGACGGGCTCCGGCAACCAGGGGCCGATGTACGTCTCGCGGCGCACGCGGGCCGACTGCAGCGCGTTGATGGCGAGCCGGGTGGTGGCGGTGGCGAGGAAGGCCGCCGGTTCCAGCACGACGGAACGGTCGGTGCCCTGCCAGCGCAGCCAGGTCTCCTGCACGATGTCCTCGGCCTCGGATGCGCTGCCGAGCATGCGGTAGGCGATGCCGAAGAGACGGGGTCGCACGGCTTGGAAGACGTCGAGCGCGTCGTCGAGGTTCGCATCCATGTGGCGATCCTGTCAGTCGGCCGACGGGGCCGACACGGCTGACGGGGCCGACACGGCTGAGGGGGCCGACACGGCTGCGGGGGCCGACCCGGCCGACGCGCCACCGACCGGCCGGCCGGTGGCCGCGAGCCACTCGTCGAACCGAGTCGGCGCGATCGTCGCGTCGGAGCCGGGAAGGAGCTCGCGCTCGTCGAGGTCGGTGCCGAAGTAGCGCGCGAGCGGGTCCTCGACCACCTCGCGCGGGTCTCGCCGCATCTGCAGCGCCCGTCGCACGATCTCCTCGAGTCGGAACTGCTCGGGGCCGGCGAACTCCACGATGCCGTTGAGCGGCGAGCCGGTGGCGGTGTCGGCCACCGCGGCGGCGACATCGTCAGCGGCCATCGGCTGGACGAGGGCGTCGGCGAGGCGCACGGTGTCACGGCTGGTCGCGGCATCCGCGATGTGCGGGAGGAACTCGAAGAACTGGGTGGCGTGCACGATCGTGTACGGCTGTCCCGACCGGCGGATGAGCTGCTCCTGGGCCGCCTTCGCGGCGAAGTAGCCGCGCTCGGTGCGCGCCAGCCGATCGGTGCCGACGACCGAGAGGGCGAGGTGGTGGCGCACGCCTGCCGCGGCGCCGTACGTGAGCAGGTTGAGGGTCGACCCGTAGAAGAAGTCCTTCGCGCCGCGCTCGTCGAGGTACCCGGAGTTCGAGACGTCGATGACCGCGATCGCCCCGGCGAGGGCCTCCGCGAGGCCCTCGCCGGTGTAGGAGTCGACCCCGGTCGCGCGCGACGCGGAGACGACCTCGTGGCCGTCGGCCGCGAGCCGCGCCACGAGTCGGGTGCCGATGAGGCCGGTGCCGCCGATGACCGCGATCTTCATGGCGGGCTACCTCACCGTGGCCGTCTGGGCGGCGAGCCAGTCGGCGAACGTGGTCGTCGACAGCTGGGCCTCGGGCCCCGGCACGAGCTCGGTGCCCTCGAGACGAGTGCCGAAGTACGGCGCCTCGGGGTCGGAGATCACGGCGCGGGTGTCGCCCTTCGCCGCGAGTCCCGTGCGGATGAGCTCGTCCATGCCGATGCGCTCGGGCCCGCCGATCTCGAGGACGCCGTCGATCGGGTCGCCCGCGGCGACGCGCGCGACGGCTGCCGAGACATCCGCCGCGGCCATCGGCTGCATGAACCCGGTCGACACGCGTGCGGTGCCGTCGACGGTGACCTCGTCGGCGATGCGCCCGACGAACTCGTAGAACTGGGTCGCCCGCACGATCGAGTACGGCCGGCCCGAGTCCTCGATGAGCCGCTCCTGGGCGACCTTCGCGCGGAGGTACCCGCTGTCGGGCAGGCGGTCGCTGCCCACGACGGAGAGCGCGACGTGGTGGGTGACGCCGGCATCGCGCTCGGCGGCGAGCAGGTTCGGGGTGGACGTCGTGAAGAACGCGAGCACGTCGTCGTCGGCGAACGACGGCGAGTTCGACACGTCGACGACCACGTTCGCGCCGACGAGCACCTCGGCGAGCCCCTCGCCGGTGATGGTGTTCACGCCGGAGTTCGGCGAGGCGGCGACGGCCTCATGGCCGTGCTCGGCGAGGAGTTCGACGACCTTGGATCCGATGAGGCCGGTGCCTCCGATGACGACGATCTTCATGACTGGGTGCCTTCCATCAGGGCTGCGGCGAATCCGCTGCCGTCACGTAGCTCTGACCGGGCAGTCACCGGATCTGTGACGACGGCGACGGCATCGACGGCATCGATGATCGTGGCGGCGACCTCGTCGGGCCGCGAGACACTGGTCGCGTGCGAGGCTCCCGACAGCTCTCGCGTGCCGCGCGAGCCTGCGCGCTCGGCCCCGGCGCGGAACACGGCGGCCGGGATGTTGCGGTCCTCGGAGCCGAACACGTGCCAGCTCGGCCGGTCGCGCCAGCCGGGAACGGGTGCCTGCACGGCGGCCGTCAGCGCCGCCTCGGTCGCGGGTCGCTGGGTCGCGCCCATCACGCCGGCCACCTGCGCCGGCACATCTGCGGCGAACTGCTCGTGGAAGCGGTCGCGGCGGATCACCAGCTCGACGCCGCCCGTCGAGATCGGGTGCGCGTCGAGGGCCTCGGCGAGCGTGCTCCCCGGTGCGCTGGCCGAGAGCGAGAACGCGCTGTCGCCCGGCTCGGGCACGAATGCCGAGACGTACACGAGTGCGACGACCCGGTCGTCGCCGGCGGATGCCTCGCTGATCACGAGTCCGCCGTAGGAGTGCCCGACGAGCACGACGGGGCCGTCGACGGCGGCGATGACGTCGCGCACGTAGGCGGCGTCGCCGGCCAGGCTGCGAAGCGGGTTGGCGACGGCGACGGACGTGATCCCCGCGGCATGCAGGCGCTCGATCACGCCGGTCCAGCTGGCGGATTCGGCGAACGCCCCGTGCACGAGCACGACGGTCGGCTTCTGTTCTGACATGGTGCTGGTCCCTTCTCGACGGATGCCCGTGACCTACGGGCTCGATGACTCAGACCGATCAGGCGGAGCTGCTGTGACGAATTCGCCGGATGTCGCGATGCGATCCGCGGGATCATTGAGGGACGGACCGTCACTGGAAGGGGGCGCCATGGCCTTCGACACTCCGAACGGCACTCGCGGGGCGCGCCAGCCCGGCCGCAACCGGCTCGAGCGCTGGGCGAACCTGCGCATGGCCGAGCACGTGCGGCGCACGGGCACCCGCCGCGGCGACATCCTCGTGCTCGTCACGGTCGGCAAGCGGTCGGGTCTCGAGCGGATGACGCCGGTGCGCTGGTTCCCCGATCCGGGTCACGACGACGGTCCCGAGGCCGGTCGCGGCGACGGCGACGGCGGCGACGGCGACACGCGGCTCATCGTGGCGTCGGCGGACGGGGCGGCGCGCAATCCCTCCTGGTACTACAACATCGCGGCGCACCCCGACCGGGTGCGCATCGAGTTCGCGGGCCGGCGCATCGAGGTGATCCCCGAGCAGCTCCACGGCGCCGAACGCGATGCGGCCTGGCGACGGATCACGGCCCGGGCACGGGGCTTCGCGAAGTACGAGCAGACCACCGACCGACAGATCCCGGTCATCCGCCTGACGCCGCGGGCGGGCGGCTAGATCGGTCCGCGCGACCGGAATCGGTCCGCCTTGCCACTGCGCCCCCGCATCCTGCAACTTCAGGGTTGCAAAGCCGTGGAGCAAGTGCAATCATGAGGTTGCAGTAAACGATGCAACCCATCGGTTGCATGCATCCGCTGAGAGGACTGATCATTGTGACCATGACCGACAACCAGGCATCCGTCATCGACGAGGGCGCGTTCACCGTGCGACGCACGATCCGCATCGCCGCCCCCGTCGACAAGGTGTGGCGCGCCGTGACCGAGCCCGAGCACATCTCCCGATGGTTCGGCCGCACGGTGCTCGACGGCGCGGGGGTGGGAGCCCGGGGCACCATGACGTTCCCCGACTACGGCGCCGTGCCGATCCGCGTCGAGGCGATCGACGCCCCGCACACGGTGACCTACCGCTGGGGCAACGACGACGCGCTGGGGCGCCTGCCCGACGCGGTCGACGAGGCCACCTCGACGGTGTTCACCTTCACGCTCGAGCCGCTCGGTGACGGCACGCAGCTCACCGTCGTCGAGACCGGGTTCGACCGCACCTCCGACCCGGCCGCCAACATGGCGAGCCACGGCGAGGGCTGGGTCTCGGAGCTCGACAAGCTCGTCGCCCTGCTCGAGGGCGACGCGTGACCACCGGAACGCTGGTCCCGGTGTTCGCCGCGCTCGGAGACGAGACCCGGTGGAGCATCCTGGCTGCGCTCGGCGAGGGCGACGCGTCGGCGTCGGCCCTCGCCGGGCGGCTGCCCGTCACCCGCCAGGCCATCGCGAAGCACCTCGCGGTGCTGCAGGAGGTGGGTCTCGTGGAGCCCGTGCGGGTCGGCCGCGAGGTGCGCTACCGCGTGGTCGGCGCGGAGCTGAGCGCCACCGCACGCCGGCTCGAGGCCATCGGGGCCGAGTGGGACCGCCGTCTCGCCGCGATCAAGGAGATCGCCGAGGGGCTGTAGCCGTCGTCGAGCGGATGCCGCGTCGCGTTCACGCCTCGGGGATGGTGCGCGCGAAGGTCTCGGGCGTGATCGAGGCGGGATCGGGGCCGCCGCGCTCGCCGGTGTCGAGCCCGTCGATGGCCTCGAGTTCCGCCGGCGTCAGCTCGAAGTCGAAGACGTCGAAGTTCTCGACGATGCGCTCGGGCCGCACCGACTTCGGGATCGCCGAGCGTCCCTGCTGCAGGTGCCAGCGCAGCATGACCTGCGCGGGCGACCTGCCGTGTTCCGCTGCGATGCCGCCGATCACCGGGTCGGCGAGCATGCCGGCGGCGCCGCCGCGGTAGAAGGTGATGCCGCCGATGGGCGACCATGCCTGCGTGAGGATGCCGTGCGCGGCATCCGCTGCCTGCACCTCGGGCTGGGCGAAGTACGGATGCGGTTCGACCTGGTTGACCGCGGGCACGATGGTCGTGGCATCGAGCAGCGTCTCGAGGTGGTCGGGCATGAAGTTGCTCACGCCGATGGCGCGCACGTTGCCGTTGACCAGGAGGGTCTCGAGCGCGCGATAGGCCGCGATCGTTCGGTCGAAGTACACGGGCATCGGCTGGTGGAGGATCAGGAGGTCGAGCGTGCCGACGCCGAGCTTGCCGGTGCTCTTGCCGAAGGCGTGCAGGGTCTCGTCGTAGCCGTAGTCGCTGATCCACACCTTCGTCTCGATGAAGACCTCGTCGCGGGGCAGTCCCGACCGGCGGATGGCCTCGCCGACTTCGCGCTCGTTCAAGTAGGCGGCGGCCGTGTCGATGTGGCGGTACCCGGTGCGGAGTGCCGTCTCGACGGCGGTCACGGTCTCGTCGGGCGGGGTCTGGAAGACCCCGAAGCCGAGGGCGGGCATCGTCACGCCGTTGTCGAGTTCGAGTGCGTGGTTCATCCCCTCGACGCGAGGTCGGGTGGCGCGAATGAGGGAGGACCTGAGAGTCCGTGGTTCGGGAGGGCGTGGGTGCCGGCACTGCCGGTATCGGCGTGTTCGGCGTAGCCTTCGGTCGAGGTCGGCGCCATCGAGTCGTCGTCGGGACGGAGCCGCGATGAACGTGCGACGACATACGCGTCATGCGAGTGCAAGGATGCCGGTGGGTGCGGCTCCGTTCGTCGCGCTCGTCGTGCTCGCGGCGATGTCGGCATGCACGGGGGCGCCGGTACCGGCCGCGAGCCCGTCGGACGCGACCGCGGACGCGACCGGGGCCGGACCCGCGGCATCCGGAGCCTTCGACCCTGACATGGTCGACAGTGCCGGTCTGGTCGACATCGGCGGCGGCCGCGAACTCTTCCTCGAGTGCAGCGGCACCGGCTCGCCGACCGTGGTGCTCATCTCGGGTGCGGGGGTCGCCGCCGACAACTGGGGGTACGCGGTCGCCGACGCGGGAGCCTCGGTCGAATCGGCGATGCCCTCGGATTCGGCGGTGTTCCCGGCAACGGCGCGGTTCACGCGGGTCTGCGCGTACGACCGCCCCGGCACCCAGCCGTGGGACGGCAGCGCCGGGGGCTCGACGCCCGTGCCGCAGCCCACGACGACGCAGGCCGATGCTGCGGACTTGGAGGCGCTGCTGACCGCGGCCGAGATCCCGGGCCCCTACGTGGTCGTCGGGCACTCGCTCGGGGGCCTGATCGCGACCACCTTCGCGCGCACCCACCCCGACGACGTCTCGGGCGTGGTGCTCGTCGATCCAGCGTCGCAGTTCCTGCAGACCGCCCTGCCGCCCGAGGTGTGGTCGCGCTGGATGCAGTCCGTGGCCGAGGCCGGCGCGAAGCATCCGGAGCTCGAATCGCCCGACTACCCGTCGAGCATCGCGGCGCTCGACGCCACCCCGCCGCTGCCGCCCATGCCGGCCGCGGTGCTGTCGGCCGACCAGCCGTTCGACTTCCTCGGCATCGGCGACGCCGACGCCTATTGGCCTCAGTGGCTCGAGGCGCACGCCCTGCTCGCCGCCTCCCTCGGCGCGACGCACGTGACGACGACGAACAGCGGGCACTTCGTCGCGAACGTCAGCCCGGCGCTCGTGATCGAGCAGATCTGCGCGGTGGTCGCGCCGGCGGACGGGTGCTGAGGGCGCGGCCCGCTGTCGGCATCGGGGAGTCCCGGAAACCGTAGCTCGTCAGGGTATTCGGCCATGATCGGATATCGGTGGGTGCTGGTTGACTGGTCGCATGACCCCGATGGCGACACCGCTTCTCGAGTCGGCCGCCGACGTGTCAGAGCGTGCGCTGATCGATGAGGTGTTCGTCGGCGAGGTCTTCGATGAGGTGTTCGTCACCGCGTGGGCGGACGAGGCGACGATGGCGGGCGCGGCCGCGGGTGTCGAAGCGGCGCTCGCTGCCGACCTCGCCCTGCTCGAATCGCTCGAGCGCACCATTCGGTGGGCGCAGGCCGAGCAGTACCGGGTCATCGAGGCGGCGAGGGTCAGGCATGCCCAAATCGAGGGCGTGACCGAGGTGAGCAGCCCGGCCCAACGGGAGTTCGCCACGCGGTCGTTCGTGGCCGAGATCGCGACCACGCTCGTCGTGCCCGAGGCGGCCGCGGGCCGGTTTGTGGCGGATGCCGGCCGGCTCACCGGTGCGCGGGCCGCGACGCTGGAGGCGCTCGCGGCCGGTGCGGTGAGCGTCGGGCACGTGCGCTCGATGCTCGAGATCACCCAGACCATGCCGGCCGACGCCGCCGGCGACCTCGAGCGTCTCGCCCTGGCCGACGCCGCCATGCGCACGAGCGCCGCGTTCCGTGGGCGGGTGCATCGTCTTCGCGAGCGACTGCACCCTGCGTCGCTCAGCGAGCGTCGTGCGCGGGCCGCCGAAGACCGGCGGGTCGCGCTCGACTCGGCACCCGACGGCATGGCCTGGCTGAGCCTGTTCCTCCAGGCCGAACGCGCCGTCGCGATCGTCGAACGCCTCGATGCGCTCGCGGCGGCGTCCGACCCCGACCGACCCGACTGCCGCACCAGGGCGCAACGAGCGGCGGATGTCGCCGGAGATCTGCTGCTCGCGGGCACGCTCGACGCCGCCGACCACCACCTGGCCGCCGCGACGGGGCGGGTCGCAGCGCAGATCGTCGTCACCGTTCCCGTGTTGAGCCTGCTCGGCGTGACCGACGAGCCCGCGGAGCTCGATGGATACGGCCCGATCGACGCCGAGACCGCCCGTCGGCTCGCGGCGCACGCGCCCTCGGTGCAACGCCTGCTCGTGCACCCCGAAACCGGCGCGGCGCTCTCGTACAGTCGCACCAGGTACCGGGTCGCCGCAGACCTGGCCGGGTACCTCCGCGTCCGCGACGGGCGCTGCCGGTTCCCCGGCTGCGCACGCCGGGCGCGACACGCCGACCTCGATCACATCGTCGCATGGGCGCAGGGCGGAAGCACCTCCGCCGAGAACCTCGCCCACCTCTGCCGTGCGCATCATCGGCTGAAGCACGAATCCGGATGGCGCATGGCGCACGAGCCCGACGGCGTCATCCGCTGGACCTCACCCGTCGGTCACGTGCTCCGCACGCTCCCCGAACGGCCGTTCCTCCCTGTGCCGGGGCCGACCGGCTCCCGACCGCCCAGCACTCCGCCCAACCCGCAAGCGCCGACGTTCTTGCGCCCGGACGCGGATCCCGATCCACCTTGGCTGCACGCCGCATCCGCTGCGGCGTGACCGTCGGGCGCTCACCTCGCTGCGGAGCGAGGCGGGCCCTGCTCAGGCGTTCGGGTTCGTCGCCGCCCCGTCGAGCCAGAGCGTGTCGGCCGGGTCGCTGTGCGTGCCGCCGCTCTCGACGTGCTTGCGGCTGATCTGCGGACCTTTCGTGATGACGTGCACGAGCGCCATCGCGTGCCCACGGCCCAGGCCGTAGTCGTCGGCGAGCCACGCGACGATCGGGGTGGCCTTCGTGTCGGGTCCGAAGCCCTGCTGCTCGGCGAGCTCGACGAACTGGCGCGGGGTGAGGCCGGTCTTCGCCTCGATGTTGTCGAGGTAGGCCTGGAACGACATTGCGGTCTCCTTCGGTTCGGATGGATCGGTGCGGTGCGGTGCGGTGCGGTCGGTGCGGTGTGATGCGGTGCGGTGCGGTGGCCGCGGCGACGAACGCGGGCCTCAGTCCTCGTCCGCCCACGTCTGCACGATCACGGCCGACGCGTGGATGCACAGCACCTTCAGCCGCCCGTCGCCGACGTTCTCGAAACGATGCCAGACGCCGGCCGGCACCGTCGCGGTGTCGCCGGCGGCGGCGATCAGCCGGTGATCGCCCATCGTGATCTCGGCGGTGCCCTCCAGCACCACCCAGGTCTCGGTGTACGGGTGCCAGTGCAGCCCCGGCCCCTCGCCCGGCTCGTTGTCGACGAAGAAGTACGAGACGCCGGCGCCGTGCTCGAGCCCGACGAACCGGCGCGTGCGTCCGGTCCCGATCCGCAGTGCCTCGGCAGGCACGACCGCGGCGCTGGCCGGGCCCTCCATCGTCGGCGTGAGCGTGATCTCGGCGGGGTTCACGGCGTTCATGATGACCTCGATTCGGTGACGGATGCCGCGGGGCGGTCGCGTCGCGGCGGGCGGCGGGCTGACACCGCAAGGCTCCCGCCGCGGCATCCGTCGTCGGTAGTGTTTCGACGTGGATCGAAACTTCGTGGACTTCCGGCTCGCGCCCGGCGACGTCTCGGCGATCCGGTTCGGGGTCTCGCCGGGGCACGAGCTGTGCCACGCGGTGCGGGTGCTGCAGCGGCCGGCGGAGCATCCGCTGCAGTGGGGCTGGCTGCGCAGCGTGCGCGACCGCGTGCCGCGGGAGGCGTTCGAGCTGTTCGCGGTGATCGTGCGCGAGCGCGGGTACTTCCCCGACTTCCTCACGACGACGCCCACGTGGGACCTCGACCCCGTCGACGAGGCCGCGCGGCTGCGGCAGGTGCCCGACGAGCTCATGCGGGTCGACCTCGGCAAGGTCGTCGATCGCTCCGAGGGAGCGCGACGCGATGCGGTGCAGCGCATGCTCCACGACCTCCCGCGTGCCCGTGCGCTGATCGCCGATGCCTGGCTCGAGCTGTGGTCGGCGCTGCTCGCACCGGTCTGGCCGCAGCTCGAGCGCATCCTGCGCGCCGACATCGCGGTGCGCGCCCGCCGTATCGCCACCGACGGCCTCGCGAGCATGGTCGACGGCCTGCACCACACCGTCGGGTGGCACGAGGGTGCGCTGCGCGTCGAGCTCGGGTTCCACTCCGAGGTGCTCGACTGCCGTGGCTCGGGTATCGTGCTCGTGCCCTCGGTGCTCGGCGGCCTCGGCTGCTCGGTGCTCACCGAGCCGCCCGCGCAGCCGACGCTGTTCTACCCCGCGCAGGGCGTGACCGAACGCTGGGCGGCGGATGCCACGGCGCTCGTCGACGCGCTCGCGGCCCTGCTCGGGCCCGCCCGCGCGGGCATCCTCCTCGCCGCCCACGAGGCACGCACGACCTCGCAGGTCGCGGCAGATGCCGGGATCGCCGTCTCGACGGCCTCGCACCACCTCACCGTGCTCCGCGAGGCGGGCCTTGTCGCGAGCCGCCGCGAGGGCGCGCGGATGCTGCACCTGCGCACGCCGCTGGGGGAGGCGCTCGTGGGGGCGACGGGCTGAGCCGAGGCGCTGAATCGCCGGGCTGAGCCGCCGGGCTGAGCCGACGGCAGAGCCGAGTCGTAGGCTGTCGGACATGACCAGCGTCCAGCCGGGAAAGGTCGTCGCCTGCCCCTCGTGCGGCACCCGCAACCGCGTGCCGCTCGGCGGCCGTGGCCGGGTCCGCTGCTCGAACTGCCACGCCGACCTGCCCTGGCTCGTCGAGGCGGATGACGCCACCTTCGACGCCGCCGTGGCGAGCCGCATGCTCGTGCTCGTCGACGTCTGGGCCGTGTGGTGCGGACCGTGCCGCGCGATCGCGCCGGTCGTCGAGCAGCTCTCACGCGAGCTCGCCGGGCGCCTCAAGGTCGTCAAGGTCGACGCCGACCGCTCGCCCGGGATCTCGCGTCGTCACGGCGTGACCGCGATCCCGACGCTGCTGCTCTACCGCGACGGCGCCGAGGTGTCGCGCCAGATCGGCGCCGTGCCGGCGGCGCAACTGCGCGCCTGGGTCGAGTCGGCGCTGCCCGCCGCGTGATCCGCGAGTGCCTGTCACATCCCGCCCCCGGCCGGTGTCTCCATGTCGACGGCACGACACGACACGAGACCTGGAGCAGACATGAGCACCGCACGAATCCCCGCGACCGAGATCACCGGCGGCTACGGCATCCTGGTGAAGGCCGCGATGCGCAGGATGGTCGGGCGGGTGCCCGACTCGGTCGGCGTCCTGTGGCACAATCCCCGCGTGTTCACCGACCTGATCTCGATCGGGCGGAAGTCCGAGAAATGGCACGCGCTCGACGAGAACCTCGGGTCGTTCGCCCGGATGGCCGCGGCCGCCGAGGTCGGCTGCGGCTTCTGCCTCGACTTCAACTACTTCCTCGCCCACAACCGCGGGCTCGACGAGGCCAAGGCCCGCGAGGTTCCACGGTGGCGCGAGTCCGACGTGTTCACCCCGCTCGAGCGGCGAGTGATGGAGTACGCCGAGGCGATGTGCCAGACCCCGGTCGTCGTCACCGACGAGCTCTCCGATGCGCTCCTCGCCGAGCTCGGACCGGCAGCGCTCCTGGAACTGGCCGCCGCGGTGGGCCTCATGAACGCGACGGCGCGCATGAACCTCGCCCTCGGCATCCGCTCGGACCACTACTCGGATGCGTGCGGCCTGCCGCCGCTCGCCACCCGCTCGGCCGTCGCCGGTGCCGCGTAGGCTGCCCGTCATGAGCAGTTCCGCCGGCACCGCCGCCGACCAGTTCGTCCTCCACCGCAGCCTGCTCTTCACGGTCGCGTACGAGCTGCTCGGCTCGGCCGCCGACGCCGAGGACGTGCTCCAGGAGTCCTGGCTGCGCTGGGCCGGCGTCGACCACGACGGGGTGCGAGACCCGCGCGCCTACCTCGTGCGCATCGTGACCCGGCAGTCGCTCAACCACCTGCGCACCGTCTCGCGCCGTCGCGAGGAGTACGTGGGCGAGTGGCTGCCCGAGCCGCTGCTGACGCGTCCGGATGTCGCGGACGACGTCGAACTCGCCGAGAGCCTCTCGGTGGCGATGCTCACCGTGCTCGAGACGCTCGGGCCGGCCGAGCGGGCGGTGTTCGTGCTGCGCGAGGTCTTCGACCTGCCCTACGACGAGATCGCGGACGCGGTCGGCAAGACGCCTGCCGCGGTCCGGCAGATCGCGCATCGGGCGAAGGACCACGTGGCGGCGCGCCGCCCGCGCATCCGGGTGGACCCCACCGAACAGGAGCAGGTGGTCGAGCGCTTCCTCGCGGCGTTCAACACCGGTGACCTGCAGGGTCTCATGGACGTGCTCGCACCAGATGTCGTGGCGGTCGCCGATGGCGGCGGGAAGGTCCGGGGCGCAGCTCGACGACCGATCGTCGGGGCGGCGAAGCTCGCGGCGTACCTGCTCGGCAGCATGGCGAAGTTCGACGTGCACCCCGTGGCCACGCCCGCGTGGGTCAACGGGGCGCGCGGCGCCCGGATCGAGGTCGGCGGCGAGCTCGCCGCCGCGGTCAGCGTGACCGTCGAGCACGGGCGCATCACCCGCATCTTCTCGATCGCGAACCCCGACAAGCTGGCGCGGCTCGACGCCGAGGCGAGCCTCACGCGCTGACGCGCCGCCGTCAGGCGTTCTCGAGCTCGGCGATCACGATCTTCTTCTGCCGCATCATCACCTGCACCTGCTCGGGCCGACGGGTCAGCTCGCCCATGTTCGCCGGGATGATCTGCCAGCTCACGCCGAACCGGTCCTTGCACCAGCCGCACTGCTCCGACTCGGGCACGTGCGAGAGCTTCGACCAGTACTCGTCGATCTCGGCCTGGTCGCGGCACGACACGACGAACGAGATCGACTCGTTGAACCGGAAGAGCGGACCGCCGTCGAGGCACACGAAGTCCACCCCGCTCAGCGTGAACCGACCGTTCAGCACCTTTCCCGACATCCCCTCGAAGTGCTCGTCGAGCGACTCGTCGGGATACTCGTCGATCCGGTTGACGCGCGAGTTCGGGAACACGTCGACGTAGTACTCCATCGCCTCGCGTGCCTGGTCGTCGAACCACAGGCACGGCTGGATGGGTGCGAGCTCGGCCATCGGGAACCCCCTCTGTTCGGCGCTGCGCTCGTTCGGCGCGGCGCCGTCTCGTCCATGAGCCTCGCCGGTCAGGCTACGCCGATGCGTCGGCGAGATCGAGGTGTCAGCGCGAAGTGGTGGGCAGCCCGACCAGCTCGGCGCTCGCCTGCCACAGCCGCGCCGCGGCATCCGTGTCGTAGGAGACCTTGTTGGAGTCCTTGGCCTTGCGGTTGGCGAAGTAGCGGCCCGAGACCCCCTCGACGTCGGGGGAGGACGCGAGGAAGATCGGCGTCTCGGCTCCGCCGGCGGGGCTCTTCATGAACGGCTTCGCGATCCCGCTCATCCACGCGAAGTAGGCCGCCTGGTCCTCCGCGCCGAAATCGGTGCGGGTGACCCCCGGATGCAGCACCGTCGCGGTCACACCGGTGCCCTCGAGACGACGGGCGAGCTCGTACGTGAACATCACGTTGGCGAGCTTCGACTGGTTGTACGCCCGCTGCCCGGAGTACGTCTGCGACCCCTGCAGGTCGTCGAAGTCGATGCGCCCCATCGCCTGGGCGCCCGACGAGACCGTGACCACCCGCGCGGGTGCGCTCGCCGCGAGCCGCTCGAGGAGCAGGTTGGTCAGCAGGAACGGTGCCAGGTGGTTGACGGCGAAGGTGCGTTCGAGCCCGTCTGCCGTGACGTGCCGGTGCGCCCAGTAGCCGCCGACGTTGTTCACGAGCACGTCGAGCCGGGGGTAGGTGTCGAGCACCGCCGCCGCCAGCCGGCGCACCTCGGCCTGCGACGACACGTCGGCGATGAAGACATCCACCGCGTCGTTGCCTGCGAGCGAGCGGATGTCGCCGGCAGCGGACGCGGCGCGGGTGGCGTCACGTCCCACGATGCCCACTCGGGCGCCCAGCCGGGCGAGCCCGCTCGCGGTCGCCTTGCCGATCCCGCCGGTGCCGCCGGTGATGAGCACGGTCTTGCCGGCCATCGAAGGGGTGGTGTGGTCGGTCATCGTCGTCCTCCGTCGTGCCGGATCATGGCGGTGCGGCCGAGCGCGGTTCAGCGCACGACCTTGAACTGGAAGGCGGGGGTGCCCAGGACACCGTACAACCGCACCCAGACGGGGAGCAGGCTCTCGGTGCCGCGTGCGATGCTCAGGTCGCCGAGGTCGATGACATCGGCGTGTCCGAACGACTCCAGCAGCCCGGTCACGAGCTGCTTCGCGTCGGCGTCGTTGCCGGAGACGAAGACCGAGTGGTCGCCGTCGAGGAGCTGCCGCGGATCGGCCATGAGGACCGCGTTCATGGTGTTGAGCGACTTGACCACCTTGACCTCGGGGAATGCCGCCTGGATCTGCTCGGCCAGGGAGTCGGTGTTGCCGACGAAGAGACTGGGCGGGAACCCCTGCGAGTAGTCGAGGGGGTTGGCCACGTCGAGGAGCACCGTGCCGGCCAGGTGCTCGCGGCCGGCCGCCTCGAGTGCCGCGATCGACGCGTTGCCCGAGGTCGCGTTCACGACGAGTTCTGCGCCAGCGGTCGCATCGGCGAACGTCGCGAGGGCCACCTGCGGGTGCCCGTGGGCCCAGTCGGCGTAGGGCGGGTTGCCCATCGCGTCGGACCCGGTGCGCGCCATCGTCGCTGCGACATCGCGGGTGCCCACGGTGACCTCGTGGCCCAGCTCGGCCAGCCGGCCTGCGAGGGCGCGGCCGACCATTCCAGTGCCCAGTACTGCGATCTTCATCGGGTGCTCCTTGCCGTCTCGGAAACGTTGCTCGCCCAGGGGCGCGACCTGCGCGAGGACCAAGCTAGCAGACAGGTCTGTCTATGCCAAGCGCCGGGCTACGGATGATCGCGGTGCGGGATAGGCCGTATGCGGTTGTCGCTCAGAGACCGACTTGTCTGTAGAATGGCTGATCACGTCAGCTTCGAAGGAGCAACAGTGCGTCAGGCAGATACCGCGGCCCGGCCCGCGCGCGAGCGGATCCTCGACACCGCGTTCCGCCTCTTCTACGCTCGCGGGCCTCGGGGCGTCGGGGTGGACACCGTCATCGCCGACTCCGGCGTGGCCAAGGCCACGCTCTACAAGCACTTCCCGCGCAAGGACGACCTCGTGCTGGCCTACCTCGACACGGTCGACCAGACCTGGTTCGGCCAACTGCGGGCCGCAGCCCGTGACGCGGGCGACGATCCGCGGGCGCAACTGGTCGGCATGTTCGACGCCCTCGCCAACGCCGCCCGCCGTGAGGGGTACCACGGGTGCGCCTTCATCAACACGGCCGCCGAGTCCGAGACCGGCAGTGAGGTGCATGCCCGCACGGTCGAGCACAAGCGAGTCGTTCGAGCCTGGGTCACCGACCTGGCCCGCCGCGCCGGAGCCGTCGATCCCGACCTCCTCTCCCGGCAGCTGACCATGCTCATCGACGGCGGCCTGGCCGTGGGAGTGCTCGATGCCGATCCCACGGCACCCGACGCCGCGAAGGCGGCCGCGCGCGCACTCATCGACGCATCCTGCCCGCGCTGACCGTTCCGCTCCTCAGATCGGCAGCGGCCGGTCGTCGACGATCGTCTTCATGACGAGCGTCGACTCGACCCGGCGCACGCCCGGCAGGGCGGAGAGCCGTTCGTCCCACAGCCGCTGGTAGGCGGGGAGGTCGCGCACGGCGACCCGCAACAGGTAATCGGGGTCGCCGAAGAGTCGCAGCGCCTGGATCACCTCGGGGATCTCGGCCACGGCGGCGTCGAAGTCGGGGATCGTCGCCCGGTTCGCCTGCTCCATGGTGACGAACACGAGCGCTCCGAACCCGAGCCCGACCACCTCGGGATCGATCACCGCGCGGTATCCGGAGATGGCGCCCGACGCCTCGAGGGCGTGGAGCCGACGGTGCGTCGGCGACATGCTCAGTTGCACCCGCGCGGCGAGGTCGGTGAGGCTCAGGCGGCCGTCCTGCTGGAGTTCGGCAAGGATCTTCCGGTCGATGGCATCCACGAGGGAGATCATTCCACAGACTGCCCGCGCAGGGAAGAAATCTGGAAGCCTCTTCGGCCTCGCCGCGCGTACGTTCGACATACCGAACGAGGGCAGGAGGGCCGACATGGACACGCAGTTGCTGCTCGCCTGCTGGGGCATGATGACGTTCATGGTGCTCGTGCCCGGTCCCGACTGGGCGTACATCATCGCCGCCGGCACGCGGGATCGCACGATCCTTCCGGCGCTCGCGGGCATCCTCGTCGGCTACCTCGCGGCCGTCGCCGCGGTCGCGGTGGGCGTCGGCGCTGCCGTGGCGGCGCTGCCGTGGGTGCTCGTCGGCCTCACGTTCGCGGCCGCCGTGTACCTCGCCGTCCTCGGCGTCCGGGTGCTCACGCAACCGCCCCCGGCGCTCGTCGCCGGCGATGCGGGGGTGCCGAGTGCGTCGGGTGACGGCGGGTCGGGTGCATCCGCCACCCGCCCGTGGCTCCAACTCGCGCAGGGCGCCGGCGTCAGCGGCCTCAATCCCAAGGGGCTCCTGGTGCTGGTCGTGCTGCTGCCGCAGTTCACGGATGCCGCGGGGTCCTGGCCGATCCCGGTGCAGCTCGCCGTGCTCGGCCTCGTCTTCGTCGGGAGCTGCGCGATCGTCTACTCCATCGTGGGACTGGGCGCGCGGGCCGTGCTGCGCGCGCGGCCGTCGGCGATGCGCATCCTCTCCCGCGTGTCGGGCGCCGCGATGGTCGTGCTCGCGTTCGTGCTCGTCGTCGAGCAGGTGTCGCACCTCGTGAGCGGGTGAGCGGCGCCGACCCGCTCGGCCGCGTCGGCCGCGGACGCCGATCGTTGTGGCGGTCGTCGGCCCTGCGATAGTCTCCAGACCTCGGCCCCATCCTGCGCCGGCGCCGCGTCGTGCCGGTGTCTCGGCTCCGGCCGATGAGCTCGACCCCCTCCCGGGGCCGCCCGCATCCGGTGGAGGGAGCAGAACGCCCATGGCAGCTGACATCCCGGGCGAAGGCGAGCCCGTCACCTTCGCCGGCGGGGTGCTCGATCGGTATCGCCACGTCTGCGCATTCGTGAACGGGTCGAGCGAGGAGGACGCCGTCCTCGATGCCTTCATCAGCCAGGGGATCGACCGCGGCGATCGCCTGCTCTACGTCGTCGACCCGGCGGAGTCGGCGAGGCCCGTCAATCGGCTTCGGCATCTCGGCTACGACGCGGCCATGCTCCTCGAGCATCACCGGTGCGAGGTGCGAACGTGGACCGACACCTACCTCCGGGGCGGCAGCTTCGATCAGGCGGAGATGGTCGACCTGCTCGATCGGATGCTGGTCGAGGCACGGACGCCGCGGATCCGCATGATGTGCGACATGGGATGGGCGGTCGACAGCTCGCAGGTGGCGGAGCAGCTCATCGAGTTCGAGGCCCGGGCCAACTTCATCCACGCGCGCCATGAGCACGTCGTGATCTGTTCGTACGACGCCGCGCAGTTCGACGGCTCGTTCATCATCGACATCCTGCGCACCCACCCGATGGTCCTGATCGGCGGGATGCTGCAGGAGAATCCGTTCTTCGTCCCTCCATCGGAGTTCCTGGAGGAGCGGGGCGTGCGGGCGGATCGCTGAGGCGGATCGGACCGACATGGACGCGGCGTCGACGGGGAACTCGCAGGACGACGCGTGGGCGGCCGATTCCCGGCGGTGGTTGCGCGACCTGGGTGCGCTCCTGGCGTTGCCCGCGATGTGGGTGGACCACGAACCGGCCGAGATCGCGTCGGGGCTGCTGAGCGTGCTGTTCGGCGTGCTGCAGCTCGACGGGGCGTATGCGCGTTTCGACGATCCGCAGCGGGGCGGAGGACCCCTCGAGACCTGGCGTCCGTCGGGGTCGAGGATGCCCGCCGAATTGCGGCTGGTGCTCGATTCCGCCACGCCGCAGGCGCAGGGCGTCACGACGACCGCGGTCGAGACGCCGGGGCTCGAGCCGCTTCGCGTGACACGGGTGCCGCTCGCGCTGCCGTGGGAGACGGGGCTGGTGCTCGTCTCCTCGGTGCGGAGCGACTTCCCGACGGCGATGGAGACGCACCTGTTGCGCGTCGCCGTGAGCCAGGCGGCGATCGCCATCCACACCGCGCGCCGCCTCGCCCACGAACACGCCGCACGTGTGGTCGCCGAGGCTGCCCTGGTGCGACAGGACGAGCTGCTGAGATCGCTCGTCGCCGATGTCGAGCCGTCGCTCATGTCGCTCTCCCGCCGAGTCCAGGAGGCGTCGCGCCTCCTCGCCGAGCTCGATGCCCTGCACGTGACAACCCCGCCCGTGACAACCCCGCCCGGGGCAGTTCCGTCCGGGGCAGCCCCGCCCGTGGCCGGTCGCGAGGCTCGGGGCGACTCCGCCGACCGAACGGAGGGCGCGCCCGCGCGTGCACTGCAGCCGGCGTTGACCCGGCGCGAGATCGAGACGCTCGGCCTACTGGCCCAGGGCCTCAGCAACAAGGAGATCGCGGGTGTCATGTGGCTGAGCGATCGCACCGTCGAGCGGCACATCACGAGTCTCTATCGCAAGATCGGGGTGGCACGACGGAGCGAAGCCACCGCCTTCGCGCTCCGCCACGGCGTCGTGTGACGGCGCCCGGCCCGGCCCGGCCCGGGTGTGCGCGAGTTGAGGGGTTCCCGCCACGCCGCGCTTCCCCCGTCGGTGAATTGGCGACTCCCACGGACGCCGCCGGGTCCGCGCCGCGAGAGAGTCGAGACGCGGCACCAGCCGCGACGATTCCCCGAGGAGCGCATCATGACCATCACGCAACCGCGACCCGACGCCGAGCACCGCGGCGGCGACACCTCGATCCGCCCGTTCACGGTGGAGTTCCCGCAGGCCGACCTCGACGACCTGCGCCGCCGCATCCGAGACACCCGCTGGCCGGAGCGCGAGACCGTCGCCGATTCCTCGCAGGGGGTGCAGCTCGCAGTCGTGCAGGAGCTCGCGAAGCACTGGGAGGGCTACGACTGGCGCGGCATGGAGGCTCGCCTCAACGGCCTGCCGCAGTTCGTCACCGAGATCGACGGGCTGGACATCCACTTCATCCACGTCCGGTCCACCCATGAGGACGCCCTGCCCATGATCGTCACGCACGGCTGGCCCGGCTCGATCATCGAGCAGCTGAAGATCGTGGGTCCGCTCACCGATCCGACGGCACACGGCGCGAGCGCCGCCGATGCGTTCCACCTGGTCATCCCCTCGCTGCCGGGACACGGCTTCTCGGGCAAGCCCGAGCAGACGGGCTGGGATCCGATCCGCATCGCCCGTGCGTGGATCGAGCTCATGCGTCGGCTCGGCTACGACCGCTACGTCGCCCAGGGCGGCGACTGGGGCAACGCCGTCACCGAGCAGATGGCGCTCCTGACACCTCCCGGACTGGTCGGCATCCACACGAACATGCCCGCGACGGTCCCGGACTCGATCCAGGCGGCGCTGACGAACGGCGACCCGCCGCCCGCGGACCTGTCGCCCGAGGAGCGGGGCGCATGGGACCAGCTCGCGTTCTTCTACGCGCATGGGCTGGGGTACGCGCAGGAGATGGCCAACCGCCCGCAGACGCTCTACTCGATCGCCGACTCGCCGGTCGGCCTGGCTGCGTGGATGCTCGACCACGATGCCCGCAGCTACGACCTCATCGCACGCGTGTTCGCCGGAGCATCCGAGGGGCTCACGCCCGCCGACGTGCTCGACAACGTGACGCTCTACTGGCTCACGAACACGGCGGTCTCGTCGGCGCGGCTGTACTGGGAGAGCAAGCTCGCCTTCTTCGCCCCGAAGGGCGTGACCCTGCCCGTCGCCGTCAGCGTCTTCCCCGACGAGATCTATGCGGCTCCGCGCAGCTGGACGACGCAGGCGTATCCGAACCTCATCCACTTCAACCGGCTCGATCGCGGCGGGCACTTCGCGGCATGGGAGCAGCCAGAGCTGTTCGCGCAGGAGATGCGCGCCGCGTTCCGCTCGCTGCGGTGATCACGTCATGTCGAACGAAGCGCTGGGCCGCATCAACCAGGTCGATGCCGGGGAGCTGAACGTGGGGTTCGCCGACCTCGGTCCCGTCGACGGACCCGTGGTCCTCCTCCTGCACGGCTGGCCCTACGACATCCACGGCTACGCGGATGCCGCCCCGATGCTCGTCGACGCCGGTTACCGCGTGCTGGTGCCGCACCTCCGCGGATACGGCACGACGCGCTTCCGATCGGCGGGGACGCTGCGCAACGGCCAGCAATCCGTGCTCGCCCTCGACGCGATCGCGCTCCTCGACACGCTCGAGATCCGGACCGCCGTCGTGGCGGGGTTCGACTGGGGCGCGCGGACCGCCAACATCCTCGCCGCCCTGTGGCCCGAGCGGTGCCGTGCACACGTGTCGGTCAGCGGCTACCTGATCGGCAGTCGCGACTCCAATGCGCGCCCGCTGCCGCCGTCGGCCGAACTGGCCTGGTGGTATCAGTTCTACTTCGCCACGGAGCGCGGCCGCGCGGGCTATGAGCAGTACCGCGACGAGTTCGCCCGGCTCATCTGGCGGACCGCGTCGCCGCAGTGGGGATTCGACGACGCGACGTTCGACCGGAGCGCGGCATCCTTCGACAACCCGGATCACGTCGACATCGTGATCCACAATTACCGGTGGCGGCTCGGCCTCGCCGACGGGGCGCCGGAGCTCGACGACATCGAACGTCGGCTCGCCCAGCGCCCGCCCATCACGGTGCCCACCATCACGCTGGAGGGCGATGCGAACGGGGCTCCGCATCCGGATGCCGCGTCGTACCGCTCGCTCTTCGCGGGTCCGTACGAGCACCGGGTCGTCACCGGCGGCGTCGGGCACGCCCTCCCGCAGGAGGCGCCGCGGGCGTTCGCGGACGCGGTGATCGACGCCGATCGTTCCGCGCAGGCGGAACGCGCACGCGAGGGGGTCGCTCATGTCTGATCACGCCACGCCGCCGCGGCCGGCTCGCAGCCGGCTGTTCCGGTCCATCGCCCATCGCGTCGCGGGTGATCCGGAGGAACTGCCGGTCGAGGGGCGCCTGCCGTCGTTCGATCGGGCGACGAGCTGGCTCAACACCGCGCCGCTCTCACCCGCGAGCCTTCGCGGTCGCGTCGTCCTCGTCGACTTCTGGACCTACACCTGCGTCAACTGGCTCCGCACGCTGCCGTACCTGAAGGGCTGGGCCGCGAAGTACGAGGATGCCGGACTGACCGTCGTCGGCGTGCACACCCCCGAGTTCGGCTTCGAGCGCGACCTGCGCAACGTGGTCGCGCAGTCGGGGGCCCTCGGCATCGCGTACCCCATCGCCATCGACAGCGACTACGGGGTGTGGGACGAGTTCGCGAACCACTACTGGCCGGCCGTCTACCTCGCCGATGCCCATGGACGCATCCGCTATCACCACTTCGGCGAGGGCGAGTACGCGCGCACCGAGATGGTGATCCAGCAGCTCCTCGTCGACGCCGGTGCCCAGGACGTCGACATGGACCTGGTCATGGTCGACCCGCAGGGGTTGGAGGTCGCCGCGGACTGGGCGTCGCTGCGGTCGCCCGAGACCTACCTCGGCTACGGCCAGAGCAGCGGGTTCGTGTCCGAGGATGCCGCCTACTACGACCGCAGGCACGCCTACGCCCCGGCCCCGGCCACCCGCCTGCCGCTCAACTCGTGGGACCTCTCCGGCGACTGGACGCTCGCGCGGCACGCGGCCGTCGGGCACGAACCGGGTGGACGGATCTCGTTCGCCTTCCACGCCCGCGACGTCAACCTCGTCATGGGGCCGGCGAACCGCGGTGCCCCCGTGCCGTTCCGGGTGTCGATCGACGGCCGACCCGTCGGCGAGGCGCACGGCACCGACGTCGATGCCGACGGCGCCGGCGTGGTCGCCGACCAGAACACGTACCAGCTGGTGCGCCAGCCGGGGCCGATCAGCGATCGCGTGGTCGAGATCGAATTCCTCGGCGGGGGTGTGGAGGCGTACTGCTTCACGTTCGGCTGACGGGCGGCGCGGCGCGGCGCGGCGCCTCGGGCGCGGGGCGGGCGCGGCCTCGCGCTGCGTCAGTCCTCGGGTTCGAAGAAGAGCGCTCGGAGCTCCTCGGGCCAGTCCGTGGCGCGCCGCGTTCGGGCATCGACGTGGGCGACGACCATGAGGCAGGTGGCGACGGTCGTGCCCGCGGCATCCGTCATCGTGCACTCGATCATCGCGTCGGGCCCGCGGAACTCGCGCACGAACGAGGTGATCGCGATGTCCTGGTCTGCGCCCATCGACCTGATGAAGTCGATCTCCATCCGCCGGATCCAGGTCATGAAGCCGAGCGTTCCGAGCGTGGGCAGGTCCCAGCCGGCGTACCTCGCCAGTCCCTCCATGCGGTGGTCGGTGAAGTACCGGGCGTAGTTGCCGGTGCTCACGTGCTGGAACGGGTCGAGCTCCGAGAAGGCGATGCGGTGCGTGGTCTCGTAGACGACCGGCGTGCGCGTCATGGTGGTTCCCCCGTTCCGTTCGGCACTGGCCTCGAGGCGGTTCCGTCGCGGCAACGCTACGCCGATACGGCGATACCCGACACGGCCACGGCCGACCTACAGTGAGGTGATGGACGCCTGCGCCGCCCTCGCCGACTCGATCGACCGTCTCGCGGGGCGCGGCTACCCGAGTCGGCGGTTCCTCACCGAACTGGGCCGTGCGGCGGGGGTGCGTCGCGGGCCGCTCTGGCTGACCGACGCGGCATCCGGCGCTCGACGACGACACCGACGGGCAGGCGCGGCACTTCGCGGGCACGGTCGCCGTCGCCGCCCGGCTCGGCGGGTCGATCACGCGCTGGCTCACCGTGCACGTGCTGCGGGATCCGCCCGACAGCGCCGACGGGCGGCTCAGCGAGGAGGCGATCGAGTTCGTCCGACTCGTGCGTTCGGGCGAGCTCGCGCAGGCGGATGCCGCGGGCTGGGTGCGCCGTCGCCTGTGCCACGTTCCCGCGGCCGAGTAGTCGGGCGCCGGTTGGTCGGGCGAGACTCCTAGTCGCGGGCCTCCGCCGCCCGTCGCCGCTCGATGCCCTCGAGCAGCAGGTCGAGCCCGAACTCGAACTCGGTCTGGTCGTCGCACCAGCCGAGCGTGGAGTCGGGGTCGTCGTGCGCGACCTCGGCGAGCATGGCGGCGAGGTTCGGGGCGAGCCCGGCGAGTTGCTCGAGCTGGGCGGGGGCCGGAGCGTCGCCGTCGTCGCTGAGCTCCTGCACGTAGCCGTAGACGCGGCTGCCGATCGCGTGCAGCGAGTGGTGGATGAGGTCGAACGACATGCCGCCGGCTCGCATGATGCCCACGACGCCGTCGATGTGGCGCATCGCGTTCGGTCCGGGTGCGCCGCGCGCGTTCATGATCCAGGGGGCCCACGGATGCCGCAGCAGCACCCGTCGCGCCCCGAGGATGCGTTCGCGGAGGGCGGGCGCCCAGTTCGCGGCATCCGTCGTCGGCGGCACGCCGAACCCGCCGACCTCGGACTCGACCTCGGCGAACACCACCTCGACGACGCCGTCGAGGATCGCGTTCTTGTTGGGCAGGTGGTGGTAGATCGACATCGCCTCGACGCCGAGGTCGTCGGCGAGGGCGCGCATCGTGAGGGCGTCGAGGCCGTCGCGGTCGGCGAGCCGCACCGCGGTCTGCAGCACGCCGTCGCGGCTCAGGCGGGTGCGCTCGGTGCGCGCTGCGCGACGGGTGGGCTGCGCACCGGCGCGCTCGGCGGATCTCGACGACATGCTTCACCTTACAACGTCAGGTTTCGTCGTCCGAGGTCTGGACACGGAGCGATCCGAGGCGTATCTTACGCTGTAAGACTTACAACGTAAGGGAGCCGATGATGACCACCGAACGACCGCTGACCCGGGCATCCGCCACCGCGACGACCATGCGCGCGGCGCGCATCGACCGCTTCGGCGCACCCGAGGTCGTGCACCTCGCCGACGTGCCGAAACCGCAGCCGAAGCCAGACGAGCTGCTCGTGCGGGTGAAGGCGACCACCGTGAGCGTCGCCGACCAGCGACTGCGCAGCCGACGCGTGCCGCGCGGGGTCACCCTGCTGGCCGCCCCGACGATCGGGCTGCTCCGGCCCCGCCTGCACGTGCTCGGCATGGAGGCGGCGGGGGTCGTCGAGTCGGTCGGCTCGGCAGTGACGAGCTATGCGCCCGGCGACGAGGTGATCGTCATGCGCGGCGCCCGCATGGGGTGCCACGCCGACTACGTGACCGTGCCCGAAGGCGGCGAGGTTGCGCGCAAGCCCCGCAACCGCTCGTTCGACGAGGCCGCCGCCGTGATCTTCGGCGGGCACACCGCGGTGCGCTACCTCGACGGGGTGACGATCGGGCCGGGCAGCGAGGTGCTTGTGAACGGCGCGTCGGGCGCGGTCGGCACGGCCGTCGTGCAGCTCGCCGCGGCCCGCGGCGCGACGGTCACGGCGGTCACGAGCGCACGCAACGCCGACCTCGTGCGTTCCCTCGGAGCCGCCCGGGTCATCGACTACGAGCGCGAGGACTTCGCAGCGCCCGGCACCGCGGCGCGCTACGACGTGATCGTGGAGTGCGTGGGCAATGCCCCGTTCGCCCGCGTCGCGCACCTGATCCGTCCGGGCGGCGCGCTGCTGCTCGTCATCGCCGACCTGCCGGCCATGCTCGCCGCCGGTCGGCAGACGCGCCGCAGCGGCATCCGCGTCGACCATCGCGGCGGCGACATGGGCGCCGAGGGGATGTCGCGGCTCGCCGCGCTCGCCGAGGCCGGCGACCTGCGCCCGGTCATCGATCGCACGTACGAGCTCGACGAGGTCGTCGAGGCCCACCGCTACGTCGACACCGGCCGCAAGCGGGGGAGCGTCGTGCTGCGGGTCGGCTGAGCCGGCGGGCACCCACTGGGCGCCCGACTCGGCGAGAATGGAAGGCGAGGCGAAGGGGTTCCGACATGGGCGACGACACGACCGGTTCGACGACGGATGCCACGGTGACGGATGTCGCGGCGCCGGCGACCGGACACCGCGCAGGCTCCGCGCACGAGGCCGGCCACCGCGCCATCGGCTGCCCCGAGTGCTTCGAGGAGTTGCAGCGCAATCACGACTGGTGGAAGGCGCGCCCCGAGGGGTCGCGACTCGTCGGGCTCGCGGTGCCGCGCGACGACATGCCGCCGATCCTCGAGCAGCGCACCGACCTGCTGCGCTTCGGCGTGCAGATCCTCGACTTCCGGTACCCGACGCCCGATGCGCCCGAGTCGTGGGAGCAGCGCCTCGCCCGCCTGTTCGAGACGCTCCGCGCCGGCGACGTCCTCGTCGTCGTGAACGAACGCGCCCTCGGCCGTACGCCCGAGGAGGTCACGCGCACCATCCGCACCCTCCGCCGGCACGACCTCGTGGTCAAGGTGCTGAGCCACGGCGCGCCGCACCTGGAGGACGCGCGGGCGTGACATCCGACCGCGACCTCGCCCGCTGGCGGCTGCACTCGCAGCGGCTCGCGGCCCCGGTCGCCGACGCCGAGCAGGTGGTCTCCTCGCTCCTGGGCGTGCAGGCCGAGAACCCGTCGCAATCGGCATGGGCGGTCGCCACCCGCACCACGACGCCCAGCCGAGCCGACCTCGCCGCAGCGATCGCGAGCGGTCGCGTGCTGCGCACCCACGCGCTGCGGCCGACCTGGCACTACGTGCACGCGGATGACGCGGCGTGGCTGCTCGAGCTCACCGCACCGCGGGTGCTGCCCGTCGTCGACCAGCAGTTGCGGCCGCTGGCCGAACGGATGACGCAGCTCACCGACGCCGTGCTGTCGATCCTCGCCGAGGCCCCCGACCGCACCCGAAGCGACCTCGCGAGCGAGCTGGCCGATCGTGGCATGGAGCTCACCGGCCAGCAGCTCATGCTGCTGCTCGCGCACCTCGAGCTGCACGCCCTGGTCTGCAGCGGCCAGCCGCGCGAGGAGGAGCACACGTACGCGCTCTTCGCCGACCGGGTGCGGGTCACTCGCCGCCTCGACCGCGACGAGGCCCTCGCCGAACTCGCCCTGCGGTACTTCACCTCGCACGGCCCCGCGACCGACCGCGATCTGGCGTACTGGGCGACGCTCACCCTCGGCGACGTACGGCGTGGAATCGCGGGTGCCGCCGCCGGCCTCGCGTCGTTCGAGCACGATGGGCGCACGTTCCGGCACGCGCGCGGTGATCTCCCGGATGAGCGCCCGGAGGCCGCAGCGCCCTCGGCTCACCTGCTGCAGGTGCTCGACGAGATGTACCGCGGCTACCAGGACTCGCGATGGCTCATCGACGCCGAGGGGCTCGCATCGCGCGCCCGCGAGTCCGCGATCGGCATGGCGCTCGTCGACGCGCAGCTCGTCGCCGGCATGCGGCGCACGATCGGCACGAGGGCCGTCACGTTCGAGCTGCACCCGCTGCGAGGGCTGCGCGCACACGAGCTCGCGTCGATCCACGAGGCCGCCGAGCGCTACGCCGCGTACCTCGGCCTCGAGCCGCAACTGCGACTCGAGGACCCTGCGCCCGTGCCGGACGCCCCGCGAACGTGAGATCCACGATCGCGGGGCGTTCGCCCTGCAGCAGGCGTGGTGCGCCCGCTCAGTTCAGCTTGCGACGGTAGATCGCGATGGCGAAGCCGTAGGCCACGACGAGGATGCCGACGAGCCAGGCGAGGGCGATCCAGATGTCGCTGCCGACGGGCTGCCCGGCGAACAGGGCCCGGATGGTGTTCACGATGGACGTCACGGGCTGGTTCTCGGCGAACCAGGCGACCGGGGCCGGCATCGAGTCCGTGGGCACGAACGCCGAGCTGATGAACGGCAGGAAGATCAGCGGGTAGCTGAATGCACTCGCGCCGTCGACGGTCTTCGCCGACAGCCCGGCGATCACGGCGAGCCAGGTCAGGGCGAGCGTGAACAGGACCAGGATGCCGGCGACCGCCAGCCAGACGGCCACGGACGCCCCGGTGCGGAACCCCATGATCAGCGCGACGCCGATGACGATCGCGACGGACACCAGGTTCGCCACCATGGAGGTGAGCACGTGCGCCCAGAGCACGCTCGACCTCGCGATCGGCATGGACTGGAAGCGGTCGAAGATGCCGCCCTGCAGGTCGAGGAACAGCCGGTACGCGGTGTACGCGACGCCCGACGCGATCGTGATGAGCAGGATGCCGGGGAGCATGTAGTCGACGTACGACTCGTCGGAGCCGGTGTCGATCGCGCCGCCGAGCACGTACACGAACAGCAGCATCAGCGCGATCGGCGTGATGGTCGTGGTGATGATCGTGTCGGGACTGCGGACGATGTGGGTCAGCGATCGGCCGGTGAGCACACCGGTGTCGCCGAGGACGTGCGTGGTCATCGTGATTCCCCTTCCGCTGAGGCAGCGCTGGTGGAGTCGGTCTCGCCGACGAGGGCCAGGAAGACCTCTTCGAGGGAGGGCTGCTTCTCGACGTACTCGACCTTGGCGGCCGGGAGCAGTCGCTTGAGCTCGGCGAGCGTGCCGTTCTGGATGATCGTGCCCTGGTGCAGGATCGCGATGCGGTCGGCGAGATGCTCGGCCTCATCGAGGTCCTGGGTCGTCAGCAGCACGGTCGTGCCGCCCTGCGCCAGCCCCTTCACCGTCTGCCACACCTCGATGCGCGCCTGCGGGTCGAGTCCGGTGGTGGGCTCGTCGAGGAAGATGATCGACGGGCTGCCGATCAGGCTCATCGCGATGTCGAGCCGGCGCCGCATGCCGCCCGAGTACGTCGCCGCCCTGCGGCCGCCGGCCTCGGTGAGCGAGAAGCGGGCGAGCAGGTCGTCGGCGATCGCTCCCGGGTTCTTCAGGTGGCGGAGCCGCGCGATCAGCACGAGGTTCTCGCGCCCGGTGAGCACCTCGTCGACGGCCGCGAACTGCCCGGTCAGGCTGATCGACTCGCGCACGTCGCCGGGCTTGGCGGCGACGTCGACGCCGTGCACCGTCGCGGAGCCCGCGTCGGCCTTCAGCAGTGTCGACAGGATCCGGATGAGCGTGGTCTTGCCCGCGCCGTTGGAGCCGAGCAGGGCGAAGATGCTCCCCGCCGCCACGTCGAAGTCGACACCCCGAAGCACGTGCAGTTCGTCGAAGGACTTCTCGATGCCCTGCACCCGGATCGCGGGTGCGAGGGCCTGATCGGTGATCATTGCTGCTCCTCTCGTTCGGCGTCCTTGATCGCCTTGGTCAGGCGGGCGCGCTCCTTGTCGATCCACTGCGCGCCGCCGTAGGCCTGGGTGAAGGTCTCGGCGAACTCGACCGGGTCGTCGCCGACGATCGCGCTCACGGGTGTTCCGTCGATGGCGGCGCGCTCCCAGAGGTCGGCGAAGTCGCCGAGCATCGTGACGAGGGTGTCGCCGTCGACGATGCCGCCGTAGTACATGAAGTACCGCTCGAACGCCTTCGCGGCGCTGCGGTAGGGCTCGGCGAGGGCCTCGATGCGGGCCTTGTACTGCCGGTACTGCTTCTTCTGCTCGAGCGATCCCGTGAGGGCCTCGATCCACTTGGCTGCCATGATCAGTTCTCGCCTTCTTCGTGCTGGTGTTCGGTGTGGTCGTGGAGCTGGCCGATCCGTTCCGCGAGGAAGCTCCAGCTCCTCCAGAACTCGTCGAGGTACTCGCGTCCCTGCGCGTTGAGCGAGTAGACCTTGCGGGGCGGCCCCTTCTCGGAGGGGACCTTCGCCACGTCGACGAAGCCGCGCTGCTCGATGCGCACGAGCAGTGCGTACACGGTGCCCTCGACGATGTCGCTGAACCCCTCCTCCCGCAGTCGCGCGGTGATCTCGTAGCCGTAGGCCGGCTGCGTCGCGAGCAGCGCGAGCACGATGCCCTCGAGCGTGCCCTTGAGCATCTCGGTCATCTGCTTTCCCATGAGCGCCTCCCTTCACTACTCGGTGTCACTGGGTACTACTAGATAGTATGACCGAATACCGGTAGATAGCAAGGCTGAGTACCAGAGTTCCTCCGTCGCCGTTGACGTAGGGTTGCGCTGGCGCGCTGAGGCCGCAGGCGCTTCGCCCGCGGCATCCGCTCGCGTTCGCCTTCACCCCACTCGACGCGAGGACCCCCGTGAGCCTGATCCGCCTGAACGACGTGAGCATGGAGTTCGACGGGCGACCGGTGCTGCGGGAGGCATTCCTCAAGCTGCGACGCGGCGACCGCGTCGGGCTGATCGGCAAGAACGGCACGGGCAAGACGACGTTCCTCGAGCTCGTGCTCGGACGGCAGGAGCCGTCGGGCGGCACCGTCGATGTGAGCCTCGGCACCACGATCGGGTACTTCTCGCAGTTCTCCGAGCTCGACGGCGAGCAGAGCACGTGGCAGACCCTCAGCTCGCACTTCGCCGCGGTGCACGAGACGCAGGCGCGGCTCGATGCGATCGGTGCCCAGCTGGCGCATCCGATGGCCGACGACGCCATGATGGCGCTGCTCACCGAGCAGGGCGAGCTGTTCGAGCGCATGGACGCGATCGGCGGCTGGACGTACGAGAACACCATCGACACCGTGCTCACGAGCCTCGGCTTCGACGAGGAGCGGCGGCACCTGCCCGTCGAGCGTTTGTCGGGCGGATGGCGCAACCGCGCCGCGCTCGCGCTGATCCTCGTGCAGGCGCCCGACGTGCTGCTGCTCGACGAGCCGACGAACTTCCTCGACCTCGACGGGGTGCGCTGGATCGAAGGCTGGCTCGGCGGCTTCGCCGGGGCGCTGCTCGTGGTCTCGCATGACCGGCAGTTCCTCGACGGCGTGGTCGACCGCATCGTGGAGATCGAGAACCACCGGCTGCAGGAGTACGAGGGGAACTACTCGGCGTACGTGCATGCGAAGCAGTCGCGGCTGAAGATGCTCGCGCGGCAGTTCGCCCACGAGGAGGAGCTGCTGGCCTACGAGCAGGCCGCGTCGGCCGCGCGTCGCGAGGCGGCCCGCAACCCGTCGAACGCGGTCGCGCGCCGGCTCGCCGACATCAAGAAGCGCCAGGCGCCGCGCCCCATCGACCAGATCATCACGGGCATCTACGACGGGCTGCGGGTGTCGAACGACCTCCTGACCGTGACCGGACTGACCAAGGGCTTCAACGGCACGCCGCTGTTCTCGGATCTGTCATTCGACCTGCAGCGGGGCGACCGGGTCGCGGTGGTCGGCTCCAACGGGTCCGGCAAGTCGACGCTGCTCGACGTGCTCACGGGCGACACCGAGGCGGATGCCGGGACCGTGCGCTGGGCGAAGGGCGTGCGGTTCGTCTCGTACAACCGGGTCGTCGCCGAGCTGGATCTCGACGACACGGTCGGCCACGCGGTGAACGCGTACCCGGACTCGCTCGCGCTGACCGCGACGAAGAAGAGCGTGAACCGGTTCCTCGCGATGCTGCAGTTCTCCGAGGCCGACCTGCAGCAGAAGATCGGCACCCTCTCCGGCGGCCAGCGCGCCCGCGTCGCGATCGCCCAGTGCCTGCTCTCCGGCGCGGCGGTGATCGTGCTCGACGAGCCCACCAATCACCTCGACATCACGAGCACCCAGGTGATGGAACGGGCGCTCACCCACTTCCCCGGTGCGGTGATCGTCGTCTCCCACGACCGGTTCTTCGTCGACAAGCTCGCCGACCGGCTGCTCGTGTTCGACGGCACGCCGCGCGTGCGCGAGACGGCGGCGACCGGAGCGCTCTGAGCGCGGCGCGCGCTCAGCCCGTGCCGGCGAGCTCCGTCGCGATCGGGAGCAGCGCGGCGATGGCGATGACGAGCGCTGCCCCTCCGCCGGCGAGCTTCCAGCGACGATCGGGCAGCGCGAGCATCGAGAGCGCGCCCGTCGCCACGCCGACCAGGAGCGGGCCGAGTTGGCTCCCCACGATCGCCCACGCGAAGGGGACGTACCCGAGGATCAGTCCCCAGGAGAGCACGGCGGGGATCAGTGCGAGCAGGGCGGCGGCGATGGGCCGCCAACGCTCGGTCACCCTGCGGTAGACCAGGGCGATCAGCAGCCCGGCCGGGATCACGAGCAGCGCGCCGACGACGAGGGCGACCGGCGGGAAGATCATCGCGAGGAACGTGGCCGCCAGCTGCAATGTCATGCCGCCGTAGCCGATGAGCCCGATGAGCAGGGGTGCGAGCCACACGTGCCCGCGCGCGCCTGAAGCGGCATCCGGCGGGCGCGGCGACGCGGCCGCCGGTTCGATCGGGCCGACGGCGGGCGGGGGCGAGTCGCTCATGGTCACGACCGTAGCGCCGCCAGCGGGCTGAGCGAACGGGCGCCGCGTGACCGCCGCCGAACCGTGATCTCCGGACGTGCGGCGGCCGCGGGCGTCGTCGCGCACGGTCGCGGGCCCCGCCTACGCCTCGTCCGCCGGCCGGATGACGCGACGGGCGACGTTCTCGCCTGCGTCGGTCGGCAGCTCCTCGGTGATCCACGGGCCGGTGCCCTCGCTCGGATCGAGGATGCCCTCCTCCAGCCAGGCGTAGCGTCCGTCGAGCACCCGGGCGGCGAGGCGCTCGTCCGCGGCATCCGTGTTGTGCCAGAGCTCGTGCAGCAGCCGCTCGGTGCGATGCCGGGACTGGTCGGCGAACGTGTCGGCGAGCTGGTACGCCCCCTTGCCCCGCTCGGGCTGCTCCGCGGCGATCATCGCCGCGCGCACGCACGTCGCCGACACGGCGAACAACTCGGCGCCGATGTCGACGACGCGGGCGAGGAACCCCTGCTTGGCTTCCAGGCCGCCCTGCCAGCGGGCCATGCCGTAGAAGGTCGCGCGTGCCAGCTTGCGGCTGGTGCGCTCCACGTAGCGCAGGTGGGGTGCGAGCGCCCCGAACTCGTCGTACGCCGTCGGCAGGTCACCCGCGCCGGCCACCAGCTGCGGCAGCCAGCGAGCGTAGAACCCGCTGGCGGATGCGGCGGCCTTCGCCTTGCCGGCCAGGTCGACGTGCGGGTCGATGAGGTCTCCGGCGGCTGTGAGGTGCGCGTCGACGGCCTCCCGCGCGATGAGCAGGCGCATGATCTCGGTCGAGCCCTCGAAGATCCGGTTGATCCGCATGTCGCGCAGCACCTGCTCGGCGCCGACCGCGCGTTCGCCGCGGGCGGCGAGCGACGCCGCGGTCTCGAACCCGCGGCCACCGCGGACCTGCACGAGCTCGTCGGCGATCCGCCAGCCCATCTCCGAGGCCCACATCTTGGCGAGCGCCGCCTCGATGCGGATGTCCTTGCGGTCCTCGTCGGCGAGCACCCCCGACAGGTCGACCACCGCCTCGAGCGCGAACGTCGTGGCGGCGATGAACGCGATCTTGTGCGCGACCGCGGCGTGCTCGCCGACGGGCCGGCCCCACTGCACGCGTTCGCGCGACCACTCCCGCGCGATCTTCAGGCTCCACTTGCCCGCGCCGGCGCAGATGGCCGGGATCGCCAACCGCCCGGCGTTGAGGGTCGTGAGCGCGATCTTGAGCCCCTCGCCCTCGCGCCCGATGAGGTTCTCGGCCGGCACGCGCACGTCGCGCAGCGAGGTGAGCCCGTTCTCGATTCCGTGCAACCCCATGAAGGCGTTGCGGCGGTGCACGGTGATGCCCGGGGAGTCGGCCTCGACGACGAACGCGCTGATGCCCCCGCGGTGTCCGTCGGACTTCGGGACGCGCGCCATCACCACGAGCAGCTCGGCGACGACGCCGTTGGTGGTCCACAGCTTGGTGCCGTCGAGCACGTACTCGGTGCCGTCCTCCGAGGGCACGGCAGTGGCCCGCAGCCGGGCCGGGTCCGATCCGACCTCCGGTTCGGTCAGCAGGAAGGCGCTGATCGCACCCGCCGCGCAGCGCGGCAGGAACTGCCGCTTCTGCTCCTCCGTGCCCGCGAGCACGAGCGGCTCGGGCACTCCGACCGACTGGTGCGCCGACAGCAGCGCGCCGATGCTCGCGTTCACCGACCCGATCATCACGAGGGCGCGGTTGTAGTAGTACTGCCCGAGCCCGAGGCCGCCGTACTCGACCGGGATCTTCATGCCGAACGCGCCGATCGCCGCGAGGGCCTCGAACGTCTCGTCGGGGATGCGCGACTCCCGCTCGATGCGCGCGCCGTCGACGTCGCGCAGCAGCGACTCGAGCGCCGCGAGGAACCGCTCGCCGCGCTCGCGCCGAGTCGGATCGGGCCGGGGGTGCGGGTGGATGAGCGACAGGTCGAACTGCCCCAGGTAGAGGCCCCTGGCGAAGCTCGGCTTGCGCCAGTCCTGCTCACGAGCGGCCTCGGCGACGGCACGCGACTGCTGCGCGTCGACGGGGGAGACGGTGACCTCACGGATGTTGCTCACGCGAACCTCCTCGTTGCGCCCAATCTACGCCGCATTGCATCCCTGCGCCCCCGCCGCAAGCCCCTGAAGGAGTGAGCGCGCGCGGACTACGGTCGGGAGCAACCCCCGAAGGAGCGAGCTCGATGAGTACTCCGTCCACCCTCGTCGCCGACCGCTACCGACTGGTCAAGCTGCTCGGCACGGGCGGAATGGGCGTCGTCTGGCAGGCGTGGGACGAGCGCCTGCATCGGCCGGTCGCGCTCAAGATGCTGCGGACGCAGCCGGAACTGACCGACGCCGAGCGCGAGGTCGCGACCAGCCGCGCCATGCGTGAGGCGCGCATCACCGCAGGCCTCCATCACGCCCACGCGGTCACGGTCTTCGACGTCGTGGAACACGAGGGCCAGCCGTGCATCGTGATGCAGCTCATCGAGTCGACGCCGCTGTCGGCGCTCCTGCGCGAGCACGGCACGCTGACGCCGCGCGAGACCGCGCGAATCGGGGCGCAGGTGAGCTCCGCACTCGCGGCGGCCCACGCGATGCGCATCGTGCATCGGGACGTGAAGCCGGGCAACATCCTCATCACCGACGACGGTTCGGCGCTGATCAGCGACTTCGGCATCTCGCATGCGCTCGGCGACGCGACGCTCACCGCGACCGGCATGATGCACGGCACCCCCGCCTACCTCGCACCCGAGGTGGCTCGCGGGCAGTCGTCGAGCTTCGCATCCGATGTGTTCTCGCTCGGCTCGACGCTGTACACGATGCTCGAGGGTGCCCCGCCCTTCGGTGCCGACGCCAATGCGATCGCGCTCCTGCACAAGGTCGCGCGCGCGTCCTACCCTCCGCCGAGACATGCGGGAGCACTCGCGCCGCTGCTGCGGGAGATGCTGTCGGCCGATCCCCAGCGCCGCCCCGGCATGAAGTCCGTCGCCTCGCGGCTGTCCGCGATGTACGAGGGCACGGATGCCGCTGCGGCATCCGCATTGCCGACCGTGCCGCTCGCCGCCGCCGCGGCCGGGACCGAGCGGCTGGAGGAGACCGCGGTGGTGACGCAACGGCTGGACGAACCGACGGCGGTGACGGAGCGGTTGGCCGGAGCGCCGGCGGTCGACCGGCCCGCGCGGAAGCGGCCGGCTCCGCCGCCGGTTGCACGGCCCGTCGGGAGCAGACCGGGCCCGCCGCCGGTCGAGCCGCCACCGGTCGAGCCGCCGCCGGCCGAGCCGCAGACGGTGCCGGAGGCGCAACCGCGTCGCCCTCGCCGATTCGGTGCGCTGGTCGGCATCCTGCTCGTGACGGGCATCGTCCTGCTGGGCGGCGGCGTGCTCCTGTTCGGTCAGCTCGGCCAGGATGCGGGCGCCGCTGGTGGCCCGGGCGACGGCGGGGCACCCACCACGGCTCAGACGCCGGATGCCGCCGCGACACCGTCGCCCGAGGCATCCGCGCCCGAGTCGCAGGCCCCGCCGACCACCGCGAACACGTCGCCCCCGCCCGAGGAAGCGACGCCGGCGCCGCCCCCGACCGACGAGCAACGGATCGTCGCAGCACTCACGAGCTACTACTCGACCGTGCCCGGCGACCTCGACAGCGCCTGGCCGCTGATGACCGCCGACTACCAGGTGAACCACGTGGGTGGGCGAGATGCCTTCGACGCCTTCTGGAGCGAGGTCGCGGATGTCGAGATCGCCGACGTCCGTGCCTCCCCGCCCGACGGCGCGCAGGCGACGCTGACCTACACCTTCACCGACGGGAGGGTCGTGCAGGAGGTCACCGCGTACCGACTGGTCGACGAGGGAGGCGTGCTCAAGATCGCCGCGACGGAGGTGCTCAGCAGCGTCGAACAGTGACCGGGCGGGGGTATCAAGCGACGCGCCACCCCGCGAAGTGGGGCCACCCACCGGATCGGCCGCGGAGCAGACTCTCGCGTAGGGGAAGGGGAGCCCATGCCCGGCGGAACGCTCTACGTGTACGTGCCCGGCATCGGCACCGACGACAGCGAGGCGATGCGCCGGCGCATCCTCGACCGGGCCGAGCAGGAGGCCGAGGCGACCGGGTCGCCGGCGCCCGTGCTCAAGGTCTTCACCCACCGCATCAAGGCGTGGAGCACGCGCGAGTCGTACCACCTCGGCACCATGGCCCGGAACCTCGAGGAGTCCATCAAGCTCTGGCACCTCCAGACCGGGGCGACCGACGTGGTGCTCATCGGTCACAGCATGGGCGGACTCCTCGTGCGCTCCGCGTGGCTGCTCAACCGCGGCTACGACATCCCGTGGGGCGGCGAGCGCGGCGGCATCCGCCGCGACGACACCGGCTGGGCCGCGAACACCAGCCGGATCATCCTGCTCGGCGTGCCGAACGGGGGCTTCGTGCTGAAGAAGCGCTCCTGGCGACTCCTCTACGCCGTCGCCACGCCGTGGCGCGATTACACCGTGGAACAGGCGAAGGAGGGCGGGTACTGGGTCACCAACCTCCGGCTCCGCTGGTTGCACGCCTTCCGCGAGCTGTCGAAGAATGCGCCCGACGGCGCGGGCGATCCTCGCCGAGTCTCCGACACGAAGGCGCCGGATGCCGCGGACTCCCCGGACTCCGCGGACTCCCCGGTCTTCCCGGCCTCCCCGTACGGCGCGCCCGTGTCGGTCGACCAGACGGCCCCCGCCCCCGCGCGCCTGCCCTACGTGGTCGAGATCCTCGGGCAGCAGGACACCCTCGTGGGCGACGCCGACGTGGGCGACTCCGACTTCCTGCCCTCCTACCGCGAGCCGATGATCCCCGACACGGATCACGCCCAGCTCGTCGACCTCCGCGATCCGAAGACGGCGGCGGATCGCTGGTGGGTGCTCGAGCACGCGCTGTTCGCGCCGCCCGAACCGGTCGCCGTCGCACCGACGGTGGATTGCGACGTGTGCTTCATCCTCCACGGCATCCGGGCGGGCAACAAGGACCCGTGGATCAGCGACACCGCGGCCGCGCTGGAGGCAAAGGGGTGGGAGGTGCTCCGCCCCAACACCGGCTGGTTCAGCGCCTGGGAGTTCGCGCTCCCGTGGGTCCGCAACCGCAAGACCCACGAGTTCCTCACGATCTACGGCGACATCGCCCGCAACCACGACATGAACCGGTTCGCGTTCTTCGGACACTCGAACGGCACCTACATGGTCGCCCGGGCACTCGACCAGGTCCCCGCGATCCGGTTCCGTCGCATGCTGCTCGCCGGCACCGTGCTCACCCCCGAGTACAACTGGCGCCGCGTGTTCGCGCGTCAGCAGGTCGGCGCGTGGAACTCCACGAGTGGCCGGTGGGTCGACGGCGTGGTCCACAACGACCGAGCCAGCCGGGACGTGCCGGTGGGCATGCTCTGCAGCTTCCTCTCCGGCCTGCGGTTCAAGTCGCGCAGCATCGGCCCCGGCGGGGTGGTCGGCTTCGTCAACTCGGTCGAGGGCCTGCAGGAGGACGACCTGCTGTATAAGGGCGGCCACGCCGCCGCACTGAAGACCGGCGCCGCGGGCCGGCTCGACCAGATCGTCGGGTTCCTCGCCGACGGCCGGGCGACCGACGCGCCCGACCAGCGGCTCGGCGGGGGCTTCCGCGTGCTGATCAACCTCCTCGGGTCGAGGTGGGCGATCCTCGTGCTGCTGGTCTTCCTCGCCCTGTTCGTGCTCCTCTTCTGGTGGCTCACGACCTTCCTGCCACTCTGGGTGCCGCTGGCGGTCTTCATCGCGTTCGCGGTCGTGGTGCTGATCGGGCTCCGGGTCGTGTGATGCCGGTGTGCCCGCCGGCAGCTACCGCAGCGGATGCCGCGGCGGCACTTGACGGGCGGGAGCACCCACGTGAGGCTGGTCGCATCCGTCATCCGCGAAGGCGCGGGATGCCGCGCGAGGGGGCAACCACATGGACGTCACGACCGACCTCACGACCGAGAAGATCGCCCGCGCGTTCTCGAGCCATCGCTTCGAGCTCGCGCTGCCGCACCTCGCCGACGACATCGTGTGGACGGTGGTCGGCGCTGATCCGCTCATCGGCCGGAAGGCCGTGAAGAAGGCGATCGAGCGCACCGCCGCCGACCTCGCCGCGGTCACCACCGAGTTCCAGCGCTTCCGCACCGTGGTGGGTGAAGACAGCGTGGCGGTCGACAGCCTCGCGCGGTACGTCGACGCCGCCGGAGACGTCTCGATCGTGGCATCCTGCGACCTCTACGACTTCGCCGACGACGGGCGCATCACCGAGATCGTCTCCTACCTCGTCGAGCTGCCCAGCTGATCGGTCGACCGCGCAGCCGGTGATGGCGGGATATCGCGCGCACTCGGCAGCCGCGCGCCGACCGTTGTCGGTGGCAGCCGCGAGAATGAGCTGGTGACTCGACGTGGCCTGATCCTCTTCGCTGCGCTCGGGATCGCCTGGGGCATCCCGTACCTGTTCATCAAGGTCGCGGTGAGCGAGCTGGATCCCGCCATGGTGGTCCTCGGCCGTTCGGCCCTCGCGGCGATCCTGCTGCTGCCGCTCGCGTTCTTCCGCCGCGAGGTCGTGTCGGTGGTGCGGCGGTGGAAGCCGATGCTGGCCTACACCCTCGTCGAGATCATCCTCCCGTGGTACTTCCTCAGCACGGCCGAGCAGCGGCTGCCGTCGTCGACCGCGGGCCTGCTGCTCGCCACGGTGCCCCTCGCGGGCGTGGCCATCGCCTTCGCGATGGGGCGCCCCGAGCGGCTCTCCCGCATGAACTGGCTCGGCATCGCGTTCGGCATGCTCGGCGTCGCCGCGCTCGTCGGCCTCGACATCGCCGGCTCCGACCTCATCGCCGTCGCGCAGATGGCGGTCGTGGTCGTGGGGTACGCGCTCGGTCCGGCGATCCTCTCCCGGTGGATGTCCGACCTGCCCGGCGTCGGCGTGGTCGCCGTCTCGCTCGCGGTCACCGCGGTCGTGTACGTCCCGTTCGTGCTGTTCACCGGTGCGTGGCCCACGGCGGTGCCGTCGACGGCGGTCATCGTGTCGGTGATCGTGCTCGCGGTGGTGTGCAGTGCGCTCGCGTTCCTGCTCATGGTGGGCCTCATCGCCGAGATCGGGCCCGTGAAGGCGACGACGATCACCTACGTGAACCCCGCCGTGGCGATCATCGCGGGCGTCGTGGTGCTCGGCGAGCGGGTCACGATCTGGACGATCGTCGGCTTCGTGCTCGTGCTCGCCGGTTCCTACCTCGTCACGCGCAAACGGCAGGAGACGCCCGCCGCGGCCGGCGTGGAGGCTGCGCCGGCCGAGCAGACACCGGCCGATCAGGCATCGGTCGAGCGGCCGACGGCCGAGCGGCCGACGGCCCGGCAGTCACCGGTCGGGCAGGCCGCGGTCGAGCAGCCGCGGTAGCGCGCGAGGCCCGTCGCACTCAGGCCGGATCGATCCGCAGCACCGTCGTCGACTCGCCGACGGTGAGGTCGTCGACGACGCGGATGCCGCGTGCGAGCTCGTCGACCGCTCCGATCACGGTGCCGAACCGCTCGCGATCGCTGCACACGGCGGTCACGCTCACGAAGTGCGTGCCGAGGTCCCACGTGTACGTCGCGAACGGCGGGCGACCGCGCGGCGGAAGCGGCATCTCGAGCTTCTCGCCGACGCCGAGGTAGGTGCCGCGGAACTCTTCGGTGTCGTCGTACTCGATGGGCATCGACGCCCGGGCGACGCGCAGCTGCGGCGTCGCGGCCTGCACCTGGGCCATCACCACGAGCAGCTCGGGGTCGTCCTTCCAGACCCACACGAGCACCCGGCCGGCCGCCTTGCGCATGAGGAACGGAACGGCCTGACTCATCGCCCAGGCGGTGAAGCCGCCGCCCGGGCCCGTCGGCGCCGCATCCGGCCCCTTCGCCTGCGACAGCAGCATCCCGATCGCCGCCTTGCGGTGGCGGCGCCCGCGGAATCCGAGGGAGTCCGTGACGGGCACCCACTTGGATCGATCGGGCTCTGCGTGGAGTCGGGGCACGCTTCCAGCCTACGAGTCGCTGCCGCTGCCGCCGCCGCTGCTGCTGCCGCCGCCGCCGCCGCGGCTGCTGCTGCCGCTGCCGCGCTCGCGGCCGGCTCGGTCCGTCCCGGATACCGCATCGGCGAGGTCGTCGCGACGGCGTGACAGGGTCGCGACCTCGGCGGTGTTGCCCGCGAGCGCGATGGCCCGGTCGTAGGCGGCTCGCGCCTCCTCGCGGCGCCCCAGTCGGCGCAGCAGCTCTGCGCGGGTGGCGTGGAAGGCGTGGTACCCGTCGAGTGCGTCGCCGAGGCGGTCGACGATCTGCAACGCGGCATCCGCGCCTTCGAGCTCTGCGATCGCGATGGCGCGGTTGAGGGCGACGATCGGCGAGGGGTCGAGGCGCACGAGCTGGTCGTAGAGGGCGACGACCTGCGACCAGTCGGTGTCGCGCGCGTCTCGCGCGTCGGTGTGCGCGGCGTTGATCGCCGCGAGCAGCTGGTAGCGGCCGGGTGCGACCCCCGACGCCAGGCGCTCGCGCACGAGCCGATGCCCCTCCTCGATGAGCGCGTGATCCCAGGCGTCGCGATCCTGCTCGACGAGCGGCACGAGCGCGCCCTGCGCCGAGACCCGCGCGGGCCGTCTTGCCTCCGTGAGCAGCATCAGCGCCAGCAGGCCGGTCACCTCGCCGTCGTGGGGCAGCAACTCGCGGATCAGGCGTGTCAGCCGGATCGCCTCGGCGGTCAGGTCGGCACGCACGGGGTCGGTGTCGGGGCCGGTCGCGAGGTAGCCCTCGTTGAAGACGAGGAACAGCACGGCGAGCACGCCGCCGATGCGCGCAGGCAGGTCGCGCGCCGACGGCACGCGATAGGGGATGCGGGCGGCCGCGATCTTCCCCTTCGCCCGGGTGATGCGCTGCCCGATCGTGCTCTCCTGCACGAGGAAGCCGCGGGCGATCTCGGGCACCGTCAGGCCCCCGACGAGTCGCAGCGTGAGCGCCATGCGGGCTTCCATGCCGAGGGCCGGGTGACAGCACGTGAAGATCAGCCGGAGCCGGTCGTCGTCGATGGCGCCGGTCGGCTCGGGCGGGGCGTCATCCGTCAGCATCATCGCCTCCCGCTGCTTGTCCCTGCGCTTGTGCTCGCGCCGGATCCGGTCGACCGCCTTGCGGTTCGCGGTCGTGGTGAGCCAGGCGCCGGGGTTGGGCGGCACGCCGTCGGCCGGCCACCGCTGCACGGCCGTCGCGAACGCCTCGGCCGCCGCATCCTCGGCGATGTCGAGGTCGCCGAAGCGCTTGGCGAGCGAGGCGACCACCCGCGCCCACTCCTCGTGGTGGGCTCGGATGATCGCGGCGCGCGCGTCGATCACGCCTCCGGCATGAGGATCGGCCGCACCTCGAGGCGACGGTTGCAGGCCTTCGACCCATCGGCCATGAGCGCCAGCGCGACGTCGAGGTCGGGCGCCTCGATGATCCAGAAGCCGGCCATGTGCTCCTTCGACTCGATGAAGGGCCCGTCGGTGAACACCGGCACCTCCCCGCGGCCGTCGATGACCGTCGACGTGCTCGGGTCGGCGAGGCCGGCCGCGAACACCCAGTGGCCGCCCGCCCGCAGGCGGTCGTTGAACTCGTCGATCGCGACCATCTCCTCGGCGGTGCCGGAGTTGGTCTTGTCGTCGATCACGGAAACCAGGTACTGCATGATCACATCCTCCTTTCAGTGGGCATACTGCGGGCGCCCGTCGGGCCGGTAGGTCTGCGCGATGATGCCGGTCGGGAAGGTGCGCGACTCCACCAGTTCGAGGGCGAAGTCCCTGCCCTCGTCGGGGAACAGCCGCGTGCCCGCGCCCACGATCACGGGGCAGACGATGAGCGTCATCTCGTCGACGAGCTCGTGCTCGAGCAGCCAGCGGATGAGCTGCCCGCTTCCGTGCACCTGCAGCTCGCCGCCGGGTCGGGCCTTCAGCTCGCGGATGGCCGCTTCGAGGTCGCCCGAGAGCACGGTCGTGTTCGCCCACTGCGGGTCGGTGATGGTGTTCGAGGCGACGAACTTCGGGCGCGAGTTCAGCGAGCTCACGAACGGGTTGTCGAAGTCGGTCTGCACGCCCCAATATCCGGCGAAGAGCTCGTACGTGCGCCGGCCGAAGAGGAACGCGTCGGCGCGCCGGTAGAAGTCGCCGATGTAGCCGGTCGACTCCGCATCGCCGAGCGGCAGCGCCCAGCCGCCTCGCTCGAATCCCGGGTCGAACTCGGGGTTGTTCCCGCCGTTGGCCTGCATCACGCCGTCGACGGTGATCTGGGTGTTGGTGATCAGCTTCATGCTCCTGGTCCCTCCTGGGCCGCCCGTCGCAGGCGGCCGCTCACCCTTGCTACGAACAGCATCGCCGCGATCCGACACGACGAGCGAGAAATCTTCCGAGCGGGACCTTCCCGCGGGCTCGAGGTATTTGCAACCCATGGGTTGCAGTAGCCCGTGCTTTCTGCAACCATGAAGTTGCACTACTCGAACCGGCAACGACAGGAACGGAGGCGGCGTGATGCTGCTGCAGAACAAGGTGGCCGTGATCCACGGCGGTGGGGGATCGATCGGAAGCGCGGCAGCGCGCGTGTTCGCCCGCGAGGGGGCACGGCTGTTCCTCGCGGGGAGGAGCCTGCCGCGGCTCGAGGCCGCGGCATCCGCTGCCAGGGCCGAGGGGGCGGATGTCTCGATCGCCGTCGTCGACGCGATGGACCAGGCCGCCGTCGACCGGCACGTCGATGGGGTGGCGGATGCCGCCGGCCGCATCGACATCGCCCTGAACGCGGTGGGATTCGACCACGTGCAGGGCCTGGCGATCGGCGAGACGTCGCCCGAGGACTACCTGCACCCCGTGGTCGGGTACCTGCAGACGAACTTCGTGACCGCGAAGGCCGCGTCGCGGCACATGATCGCGCAGGGGAGCGGCGTGATCCTCACGATCTCGACGCCCGGTGCGCGACTCACGGGCCGCGGGCTCATCGGCAATGCGGCCCAATCGGCCGGCCTCGAGGGGTTCTCGCGCGCGCTCGCCGGCGAGCTCGGGCCCGATGGCGTGCGGGTGGTCTGCGTCCGTCCGCACGCGATGTCGGATGCCTTCGCCACCTCGTATACGCGCGAGATGTTCGGCCGCATCGCCGAGGCCGGCGGCATCCCGATGGACGAGTGGGTCACCGGCCTCGTGGGCATGACGGTGCTCGGCCGGCTGCCGGTGCTCGACGACGTCGCCGAGTACCTCGCGTTCGCCGCATCCGACCGCGCGGGCTCGATGACCGGGGCGATCGCGAACCTGTCGGCGGGGGCGCTCGTGGACTGAGCGGAGTGGCCGCAGCCGTCGGTCGAGTAGCGCTGCGAAGCGACGCGTATCGAGACCGGTCCCGTCGGTCGAGTATCGAGACCTCTGCCGCCGGTCGAGTGGCGCCGCGAAGCGACGCGTATCGAGACCCGCCGCCGCCTCCGCTCGATCGAGCGCGCACAATGGGGACATGGTCGAGATCTCCGATGACGACTTCGAGCGGATGGTGGCGGAGGAGCTCGACGCGCTGCCCGACGACATGATCCGGGGGATCGAGAACGTCGCGATCGTCGTCGAGAACCAACCGCTGGCGCAGCGGCCGCGGCTGTTCGGGCAGTATCGCGGGCATCCGCTCACCACGCGCGGGGTCTACGGCTTCGGGGAGCTTCCCGACCGCATCACGCTGTACAAGAACAACCTGCAGGCGCACAGCGCCGACCTCGACGCGCTGCGTGCGCGGGTGCACATCACGCTCGTGCACGAGATCGGCCACTACTTCGGGCTCGACGACGCCCGGCTCCACGAACTCGGCTGGGCCTAGGCGAGGCAGGGTGAGCTGACGACCCCTCGGTCAGCGCTCCGTCGTACCCGCGTGGACGGCCGCCGTCGAGGCGTGCGGATTCGCCGGGTGCGCGCATAGGCTGGGCTCAGCCCGGGCTTGATCGAAGGGGACGACATGCCGAGCACCACCCGCACCGCACTCCTGGCCCTCACCCTCAGCCTGTTCGTCGTTGCCGGGGTCGGCGGCTGCGCGAGCCAGGCGAGCGACGTCTCGCCGACGGCGACCCCCGCCGCCGACGGATCCGATGGTGGCCTCGTCGTCGTGGAGGACGGCCTCGGCGCCGACCTCGGCGAGCAACTCACGGCTGCCGCGACCGAGGCATTCGACGGTGTCAGTGCACCCGGCGCCGTGATGGCCGTCCGCACGCCCGAGGGAACGTGGGCTGCGACGGTCGGCTTCGAGGACTGGGACGAGACGGTGCCGATGACGGCGGACGTGAACCATCGCGTGGGGAGCGTCACCAAGACGTACACGGTCACGGCGCTGCTGCAGCTGGCCGAACAGGGCGACCTCTCGCTCGACGACCCGATCGAGAAGTACGTGCCGGGCATGCCGAACGGCGACGCGACGCTGTACGAACTCGCAGCCATGCGGAGCGGCATCCCGTCGTACACGTTCAACGCGGAGTTCGAGCAGAAGCTGTTCGACGACCCGAACCACGTGTGGACGCCGGAGGCGCTCACCGACATCGTGCGGGGCGAGGAACCGATGTTCGCGCCGGGCACCAAGACGTTCTACTCGAACACCAACACCGTGCTGCTCGGCATGGTCATCGAGCAGGTCACGGGCAAGCCGATCGAAGACGTGCTGCAGGAGCAGATCATCGAGCCGCTCGGCCTCGACGGAACGGTGTTCCCGACGGATGCCTCGTTCCCCGATCCGCACGCTCGGGGATACACACTCCAGGGCGTCGACGACGGCGTGCCGGTCGAGACGACCGACTGGAACCCGTCGTGGGGCTGGACGGCCGGCTCCATCATCTCCGACCTCGACGACCTGCTCACGTGGAGTGAGACGCTGGCCACCGGCGACGGCCTCCTCTCACCCGAGTGGCAGCAGCAGCGCATCGACTCGTTCGACTTCGATCTGCCCGTGTACGCCGGCGACGGCGTCGACCGGCCGCAGACTCCGGCTCGCGCCTACGGCCTCGGCCTCGGCCTGGCGCTCGGCTGGTACGGCCACGACGGCACGATGCCCGGCTTCAACACCGTGCTGCAGCACCATCTCGAGTCCGGTACCACGCTCATCGTCATGACCAACAGCGACATCAAGTCGGGGGAGTGCCCCGAGGGCACGGGGACCGTCGACGGAGGTCGCACGAGCGGCACGTGCTCGGACCCGGCCGTGTTCATCGGCAACGCGCTCGCCGAGGTCATGGGGCACCCGCTCGTCGAGGGGTGACCCGCTCGTCGAGGGGCGACCCGTTCGTCGAGGGGTGACGCGCCCGCCGCGGTGTCCTCATCGGGGCGCGGCCGGGCGCGCCCGCGTCGCGTCGAGGGCACGATTCGGGCCCAGCAAGGTCGTCGGCGATCTGCGCAGGGGAATCGGATGCACCAGAATCGGGATCATCATGACGAGCGCCCATGCAGACGACCGGAACCCGCCCCGAGCGCGTATGCGCGTCGCCGACCTTCACCCCGAGCTGCGTCGCGCGTACCGGTGGTTCCCTCGCCCGCGCGTCCGTCGCGGCTGGCACCGTCGCATGGCGCAGGCGGCACTCGCCCTCATCCCGCCGCCGAAGCCCGCGGCGACCCTGCGATTCGAGCGGATCGACTTCGCCGCCGCGCCCGGCACGGGGGTGCGGGTCTTCACTCCCGCCGGTGATGCAGCTTCCGCGACCGGCGCCCGCGCGGCGCTGCTGTGGATCCACGGTGGCGGGCTGGTGATCGGTGCCGCCGCGACCGACGACGGGTTCTGCGCCGATCTCGCCGAGCGACTCGGCATCGTGGTCGTCTCGGTCGAGTACCGGCTCGCCCCGCAGCACCCGTTCCCGGTGCCGCTCGACGACTGCGTCGCCGCATGGCAGTGGCTGCAGGATGCTGCGCCCGCTCGCGGCATCGACCCGACCTGGATCGCGGTCGGCGGGCAGAGCGCGGGCGGCGGGCTCGCGGCGGCGCTCGCGCAGCGCCTGCTCGGGGAGGACGGAGCGCAGCCCGTCGCGCAGCTGCTGTACTCCCCGATGCTCGACGATCGAACGGCGACGCGCCGGGACGTCGATGCGGTGCGGCATTTCGCCTGGACCAACCGCGACAACCTCGTCGGCTGGTCGTCGTACCTTCAGGCGGCGCCGGGCGCCGACACCGTGCCCGACTTCGCCGTGCCGGCCCGCCGCACCGACCTGACCGGGCTCCCGCCAGCGTGGATCGGCGTCGGCGACATCGACCTGTTCCACGACGAGGACCTCGCCTACGCTGCCGCGCTCCGCGACGCGGGCGTCGAGTGCACGGTCGATGTGGTGCCTGGGGCGCCTCACGCCTTCGAGAGCGTCGCCCGCGGCGCCGAGGTGGCACTCGCCTTCCACGCTCGGGCGCGGGCATGGCTGCAAGAACAGCTCGCGGCATCCGCCGACGTCTGAGCAGCTACGACGTCTGAACAGCTACGCAGACCGCTGGGCTGCCAGTCGAAATGCGTCGAGCGTCTCACCGATCAGTGCGGCGAGTTCGCGGATGTTCGCCTCGTCGGATTCGTCGAAGTCGCGCCCGCCGCGCTTGTCGCTCAGCTGCAGCATCCCGTAGCTCCGGCCGTCGTCGCCGCAGACGCTCGTGGCCAGCCAACCGCGCATCGGCGGGTGGCTGTCGGCGAACGGGGCGAAGCCCCGATAGAGCGGATGCGACAGCACCTCGGCTTCGGTCACGCTGCGCGGTCGGCGCGCTGAGCGGGTTCGTCAGACCGACGAACCGGCCGCACGGGAGTGCACCATGCGCCAGTTCACCGGCTCCCAGGTCGCGCCCTCGTCGAACGAGAAGTCCTGCTCCCAGGTCGGGCTCGGGCCGAGTGTGTCGATCCAATGGAAGCGGGCGAGGTACGTGCGGTCGCCTGTCGTCGCTCGGCCGACGAAGGTGCCACGACCCGCGTCGAATCGCCCGCGCACGGGGTCGTCGAGCACGCCGGGCCGGGCCGCCGACGCCCACCAGATCGCCCACTCGTCGGTTGCCGGATCGTAGAGGCGGAGGCTGAAACCGACGAAGCCGGTTCCGTCGGGGAGGGTACCCCGCGTTTCGTCGGCGGTGCCCAGCCCGTCGAGGATCAGCCGCACAGAGGCCGTCGAGCGGAAGCGCACGCGCGGTCCGTCGGGCGGACCGAATGGGTCGACGAGCTTGTCGTGCACGACCTCCCACTCGCCGAGCAGGAAATCGAAGTCGGATGCAGCCATGCCCGCAGTCTCACGCCACCCTCCGACAGGGAGCGAACGCGTCGTGGCGTCGCGACATCCGGCTGGGCCGCGGGTCTCACGCCGACGCGCGGGTGTGCACCCGCGCACCCTGCGGGTTGAAGAGGCAGAGCACCTCGAGCACGTCGGGGCCGGGATTGCCGAATCCGTGCGGCACGCGCGTGTCGAACTCCGCGGCCTCGCCCGCCTCGATGATCAGGTCGTCATCGGCGAGGAGCAGTCGCATGCGTCCCGAGATCACGTATATCCAGTCCCAGCCGGGGTGCACCCACTGCCGAATGGGCTTCTCGGGCGCCGGCGGATGCACCTGCTTGAACGCCTCCCACGAGCCCGTTCCCCCCGACAGCGGCACCGTCACGATGCCGTCCCGCAGCCGAGGACGCGGGTGGATCCGCGGATCGCCCAGGGCCGGGGCGCCGACGAGGTCGTCCAGGGGCAGCCGGTACAGCCGTGCGAGGGGCAGCAGCAGGTCGAGCTGCGCTCGCCGGGAACCCGATTCGAGCCTCGACAAGGTGCTGATCGAGATGCCGCTGGCCTCGCTGACGGCGCGGAGCGTCAGTCCCCGGGATTCGCGGATCGCACGCAGGCGATCGCCGATGCCGGCCAGTTCATCGTGGTGCGTCATGTGCCTCGCCTCGCTCGTTTGCCGTTCCGGCAAACGATCTTGTCAGCACAGTGGTCGCCACGCCAGCATGAAGCCCATGCGCAGTGCACAGGAACCAACCGATGTCGTGATCGTCGGCGGCGGGCCGGCGGGCCTCAGCGCCGCGCTGTCGCTCGGGAGAGCGCGCCGGCGCGTGATCGTCGTCGACGCGGGCACGCCGAGGAACCGGACCGCTCCTCATATGCACGGGGTGCTCGGACACGACGGGCTGTCGCCGCTGCGCCTGCTCGAGCGCGGCCGGGAGGAGGTCGCCGGGTACGGTGTGCGGATCATTCGCGGCGAGGTTACGGCCGTGCACGCGGGCGTCGCCGACGGCGGCGACGGTGCGGCCATGAACGTCGGGGCCGCCATCGAGGTCGAGACCGCCGACGAGGTCGTCCGCACTCGACGTCTCCTCGTCGCGACCGGTCTCGAGGACGTGCTGCCCGACATCCCCGGGCTGCGTGAACAGTGGGGGAGGGGCGTCGTCGTCTGCCCGTACTGCGACGGGTGGGAGCACCGGAACGACGTCATCGGCGTCGTCGCGACCTCACCTCGCAGCATCGAGCAGGCGCAGCTGCTGCGCCAGTGGTCGGATCGCGTGATCTACTTCGCGAACGGGTTCGGCGAGCCTTCGGCCGAGGAGCTTGCGGCGCTTGGGCGCCGCGGCATCCACTTGGAGCTCGGATCGGTCACCGGGCTCCGGATCGATGCCGACCGGGTCACCGGCGTGCAGGTCGGTGGGCGCGTGGTCTCGGTCGGGGTGGTCTTCACCGGGCCCGCCCTGCGCCCGCGCGACGCACTGCTGCGTTCCCTCGGGGCGACGACGACCGAGGGCCCGCTCGGCACCTGGGTCGACGTCGACGACGACGGGCGCACCTCCGTTCCGGGAGTGTGGGCGGTCGGCAACGTCGTGAACTCGCGCTCGAACGTCTCCGTCTCGATGGGGCTCGGCTCGCTCGTGGCCGGCGCCCTGAACGCGGATCTCGTCGCCGACGACATCGCCCGCACCCTCGCGACCGCGGCGGCCTGAGCCGGCACGCGTGCCGGCCGATCCGCCTCAGCCGACCTGCTCGGCCAGCGCGACGATGATGCCGGCCGGGCCGCGGAGGTAGCACAGGCGGTACACGTTCTCGTAGTTCGCGACCTCGCGCAGCAGCTCGGCACCGTGGGGGCGCAGGCGGGCGATGCTGTCGTCGAGGTCGTCGACCGCGAACATGACGCGGTGCAGCCCGAGCGTGTTGGGGGGCGGTACCGCGGGTGAGGGGGCGGATGCCACCGGGTGTTCGTATCTGGTGAGCTCGAGCCGGCCGTGACCGTCGGGCGTGCGCATCATCGCGATCTCGCTGCGCACCCCGTCGAGTCCCACGGTCTGGTCGGCGAACGCGCCCTCGATGTGCGCGCGGTCTTCGAGCTGCATGCCGAGCTCGGTGAAGAACGCGACGGCCGCGTCGAGGTCGTCGACGACGATGGCGACGTTGTCCATTCGTTGGATGGTCATGGGGGCGATCCTAGGGCGGGCCGCCGACGTGGCTCGCGGATGCTGCGCGGCTGGACTCTCCCTCAGCCGCCTGCGGCGATGCGCTGCCGCCTCAGTCCAGCTCGCGCAGCACGGTGGTGCGCTCGCTCGGGGTGTCGCCGGTGTTGACGACGCCCTGGGGTTCGATCACCAGCGCCGAGACCTCGCCCTCGGACTTGGGGCAGTGTTCGACACCGCGGGGCACGACGAAGACGTCGCCGGGCCCGAGTTCCACGTCGCCGTCGCGCAATTGGATGACCAGCCGGCCCGACAACACCATGAACAGCTCATCGGTGTCGGGATGGGAGTGCCACGTGAACTCGCCCAGGAGCTTCACGACCTTGACGTCGTAGTCGTTGACGCTCGCGAGTCGCCGAGGCTGCCAGTGCTGCGTGAACGAGTCGAGGGCGGCCTGGATGTTGCGAACCTGAGCGCTCATCGTCCGATCTTCGCCCTCGCCGCGTCGGTGCGCAACGGTCGGCGAGGCGCTCGCCGCACCGAGCGACCTCCGGCTCCGGAGCTGCGGCCGTCAGCCCCACGGCGCGGCGCACGGCCCGGTCGGAGACCCGTTGAGCACCGGACGGAGCAGCGGCGCCAGCGCCTTCAGCACCTCCGTCGACGCGTCGCCCGTTCCACCGTCGCCGTTGCCGAGCATCGCGATGACCGCCCCGGTCTGCGGGTAGTACGCGACGTTCGTGCCGTACCCGGGTTCGGCGCCGGCGTGGGAGACGCTCGTGATGCAGCCGGTCTCGACATCGAACTCGATACCCGTGCCGAGGCCATATGCGGCTGCGGCCTGTCCGGGGATCGTCGCGACATCCGCATACCGGGCGGTCTGCAGCTCGGGAGTGACACCGGCGCCCTTGCCGAGCGCCTCGCCCCACGCGTGCAGATCGTCGAGGGTCGAGACCATTGCCCCACCCGCCCAGCTCTCGCCGTTCGACCAGTCGACGGTGTCGGCCGGTGCGCCGAGTTCAGGGCAGAAGTCGGAGTAGCCGTGGGTCAGCGGGGCGGTGACCTTTCCGTCAGGCGCGAACCGGCTGCGGTCCATGCCGAACGGCTCGGTGATGCGGTCGTGGATGAGCGTCGCGAGATCTCCGCCCGTGACCTGTTCGAGGATGCCGCCGAGGAGGAAGTAGTTCGTGTTGGCGTACTCGAATCCCTCACCCGGAGCGAAGTCGGCCCGGGGGGTCTCCGCGCCGACCGCGATGAGCTCGTCGGACGTCGGGACGGCGTACGGGGCGCTGCAGATGCGGTCGACCTGCGCCCGGCCGGCCTCGCCGGTGCCGCTGGAGTGGTTGAGCAGCATCCGCACCGTGATGTTCGACGCCTCGGGGAAGTCGGGGTACCACCGGTCGAGGGTGTCGTCGAGACCGACGTCGAATTCCGGCTCGCCGATCACCTGCAGCATGACCGTCGAGACGATCGTCTTGGTGATGCTGCCGATCTTCTGCTGGTTGTCGCGGCCGATCGGCTCCCCGGTCTCGACATCGGCCACGCCCCGATCGGACACCCATTCGTCTTCGCCGGGAATCCAGACCCCGACGATGACTCCCGGCATCCCGGATGCCGCGAATCCCTCGTCGAGCGCCGCCTCGAGCTGTGCCCGCAGCTCGGGATCGAGTGACGCGGTGGAGGCGGTCGGTGTGTTCGTGGCGATGCTCGACGCCGTGGCGACGCATCCGCTCAGCACGAGGGCGGTGACGGCGGCGACCGCGACCATCGCCCACTGGGAGTTCCGCATGACCTGGCCCCTCGGCGTCGCGCGGGAACGCAGCTCGGATCGCGCCCGGCACGGACACAGGACATCGTGACCATGCCGTCGCCCCTCGCTGAGGACAGGGGTCCGGATCGCGGGGCGGGGGCACGTGCCCCCACTCGCGACAGTACGCCGCGCAACCGCGCCAGTGCTGGACTGCGGTTGCCCCACTTCAGGGGCCGGAGCCGCCGCCCGGTGCGCGCGGCCGCCGCCGCGCGCACCGGGTCGACCGAGCCGACGCGTGTCACGCCGCCCGGTCTTCGCGCAGCTCGAATCGCGCCCGACCGCCGAGCCGAGGCACCTGCTGCGGGTCGATGTGCGGTGGTGGGATGAACCACACGTTGTTCGGACTCGGGTGTACCTGCCACCCCTCTCGGTGGATCATGTGGTGGCAGAAGCTGCAGAGCATCACTCCGTTCGAGAGGTCGGTCGGGCCGGCATCTCGTTCCCACCAGGCGATGTGGTGCGCCTCGACGTAGGCGAGGTTCTGGCCGCACGACGCGCATCCGCCGTCGCGCTCACCGAGCGCAAGACGCTGGGCTCTGGTGAACAGGCGGGCGGCTCGTCCGAGGTCGAGGGGAAGGCTCTGACCGCCCAGCACCGCCGGCACCAACTCGGCATCGGCCGCCAGTCGGCGCGCGGTGGCCGCCGAGATTGGCTGATCGAGCCCGTCGATGCGCGCGTGCCCGAGGTCGTTGACGAGCGTCTCGAGGTCGACGCGCACGACGACGGTGGTCTTCGCCAGCGGTATCAGCGTCTGGGTGCAGCCGAGGGCGTGGCGGGCGAGCGCGGCGAGTGCGTCGGCCTGGATCTGCGGGATCGGCCGACGGTCATCGACGACGGCAGCCGAGGCGTCGTCGGCATTGCGTCGGCGGAGCGCGTCGCTCACGAGCGCTTCGATCGCCGCCTTCACCGGAGCCGCGCTCTCGGGGTTGAGCCGCGCATGCAGGTGCACCATGCCGTGGCCGTCTTCGCGCATCGTCAGTGAACGCTCCATGCGGAGCGCGTCTTCGCGGGGTTCGACGCCGTCTGGGTCGAGTCGCGCCTCGGCCTCGCGCACTCCGCGTGCGAGCGTCTCGAGCGGCACCCTCGCAGCGAGATCGACGAGCGCCGCTTCGACGAACTCGACCCTGCCCGCGTCGGCCTTCGCCGAGACCCGCTCGAGCATCGCCGTGATCGCCGATGCGGCCTCGATGCCGATCGTCGCGGCCTCCACGGCAGCGGCGACATGCGGATGCCGCGACGGCAGCCGTTCACCGTTGAAGGTCTGCCGTTCGGCCGTGCCCGTGCCGACCGCGATCAGCCGCTGCGCGTCGGCACGCGAGCCTCCGGTCGACGCCGCGATGAGTCGCACCGCGTTGTGGAACCCGTGCGCCTTCGCCAGCCCGATGTCGCCGAACTCGGGCCCCGAACGCTTCGCCAGCTCAGCGGCGACCCTTGTGAACAGGGCGTCGACACTGCGCCGCACGGTGGCAAGGGCTTCGGTGACCCCGATGAGCCCGCTGTCGTTCATCTGCTCGAGCTCGACCTGCGCGGCGCCGCGCACGGCGCCCCACGCCGGCGCCGAGCGCGACCACGCCTCACGCAATGCCGCGAGGTCGCGCTCGAGCGCGACCAAGGGCAGTGGCGCGGACCGCGGCAGCGGCACGGGCTGCGCGGCCTGGTCGAGCGACGACGGGAACTCCTGCATGCTTCGATCCTGCACCCACCCACCGACATCCGAAGCACCGGGAAATCATCGTTGATCAGCCGTTTTGGCTGTGAGGAACTCGCCTCGACGCTCGGCTGTGGAGGACGAGTCGCCGCGTCGCGGCATCCGATCTCGGTTGGCCGACCGCGCCATGACGAGCGCGGTCTGCGAACGGTCGATCGACCGTGCGGCCAATGCACTCGCCGTTGGGAGGACTCGCTGTGGTCGTTGCGCGCGAGCAGGCCGACGGCCCGACCGACGACCCGGCCGACGACCAGGCCGGCGGCCCGGCCGACGACCAGACCAACGACCATGCCGGCGACCAGACCGACGACCAGGCCGGCGGCCCGACCAACGAGACCACCGCGCAACCCCACGGCGTCGGCCCGCCCGCTCGCGAGCCCGGCCGCCCCGGGGGCGCGGGGTGGCCTGAGCCGTCAGCCGACCCGGCCGAGGAACTCGAGCACGCGACGCAGGAGGAGCTCCGTCGCGTCGGCGTCGTAGCTCGGCAGGGTGGAGTCGGCGAAGTAGTGCTGGTCGGCGGGGTAGAGGAAGAGCTCGGCATCGTCGACCGCGGCGACGAGTTCGCGCGCGGCGTCGACGTCGCCTTCGTCCATGAAGATCGGGTCGGCGTCCGCTCCGTGCACCTGCACCGGAACGCCCGCGGGCCACGAGCCGAACTCGGCGACCGGCATGCACGAATAGAAGAACAGCGCACCCTTCGCGCCCGCGCGGGTCTGCGCCAGCTTCTGCGCGGGCACGACGCCGAGCGAGAACCCGGCGTAGACGAGCCCGGCCGGCAGCGATTCGGCCGCGCGCTCGCCGCGAGCCATGATCTCGTCCCAGCCGACCTCGCGGGCGTAGCCGACGCCGGCCTCGATCGAGTCGAACGTGCGTCCGCCGAACAGGTCGGGCGTGTGCACCGTGTGTCCCGCTCGGCGCAGCTCCTCAGCGAAGGCGTGGATGCCGTCGGTCAGTCCCAGCGCGTGATGGAAGAGCAGTACCTCGGCGGTGGCGGCGCCCGTGCCGGCGGCGCCCGTGGCGGCGCCCGTGGATTGATTGGTCATGAACCGACTCTTCCGTGATCCACCGACAACGCACTGGCACTGTCCTCAAGGGCCGCGCCTGAGCACGCGGCGCGGTGCGACATCCGACGACGCCCGACAGCGCGCTGTCAACCCTCTGGGATCGGTTCCGCGGCCGACCTACCGTCGACGGAACACCCATCACGATCAGGGCTCCTCACGGGGACCTGCGAAGGGAGGAACGATGAGCTCGACATGGGACGCCTGGACGTACCGCTCGTCGGCCGCGCGGACCGCGCAGAGCGCCGACATCGTCGGGTACGCAGTGCACGCCACCGATGGTCACATCGGCAAGGTGGATGGCGCGACCTACGACGTCGGCTCCAGCCGGATCGTCGTCGACACGGGCCCGTGGATCTTCGGCCGCAAGGTCCTGCTGCCGGCGGGCACCATCGACCGAGTCGATGACGCCGAGAAGAAGGTGTATGTGGGCCTGACCAAGGACCAGATCAAGAACTCACCTGAACTCGACGAGGGAATCACCTGGGATGACGCCGACTACCACGAGCGGGTCGGCGGCTACTACCGCGGGTTCTACGGCTACTGATTCGATCCGACCGAGTCATGCCCACTCGCCCGCCGTTCCGGAGTCCGCTCCGGGACGGCGGGTTCCCACTGTCCGGCGCAGCCACGCGAGCAGCCCGTGGCGACATGCGCGCCGGGCAGGCAGGCTGTGCACATGGTGCCTCCCGATTCCTCGAGCGAGCGGATGCCGCGGGCCGACGTCGCCTCGCTCCGCATTCCGCGGCCCGACGGCGCGGTGATCGCGGCCGAGCTCATCGGCCCGCCGCGGCATCCGCTCGTGCTGCTCGTGGCCGGCAGCGGGACGTCGATGGATTGGTGGCGGCCGGAGTTCTGCGACCTGCTCGTCGATCGCGGCCTGCGGGTGGCGCGCTACGACCAGCGCGGTATGGGGCAGACGACGCTCGGGCCGCCGGGTGCGCGGCGCGACGGGCTGGCGGTCGCGGTCGGCGATGCCATCGCGGTGCTCGATGCTGCCGGCGCACGCGACGCGCACTGGGTCGGGTTCTCGAGCGGCGGATGGGTGTGCCAGAACGCCGCGCTCGACCACGCCGAACGGGTGCGGGCGCTGACGCTCGTGTCGACGAATCCGACCATGTTCGATGCCGATGCCGACCTGCCCGGTGCGGCGGCTCGCCTTCGTGCGGCGTGGGCGAATCCGCGTCCCGACCCCGACTGGAGCGACCCCGCCGCCGTGGTCGAGTATCACGTCGACATCGACCGGCACTACGCGGGCCACGAGTTCGACGAGGCGCACGACCGCGCGATCTGGAGCGACACGGTGCGCCGGTCGCCGGGCATGCATCGCGACGAGGAGGGAACGGTCGAGTTCGAGGATGCTCCGCGCTGGCGCGAGCGGCTCGGCGAGATCCGCGTGCCGACGACCGTGGTGCACGGCACCGCCGACCCGATGTTCCCGATCCCCAATGGCGAGGCGCTCGCGCGCGACATCGCCGGCGCCCGGTTCGTGCCCGTGCCCGGTGGCGGGCACGAACTGCCGCCGAAGGCGTGGTCGTTCGTGGTGGAGGCGGTTGCCGGCGCGTAGCGGCTCGAAGTGCGCGCAGGCGCGCTGCACGACAGTTCGGCGGTTCGGATGCCCGCGACCGGCGCAGACCGGACGATGTATCGCCCGGCGAACCGCATGGTCCGCCGGGCGCGCTACGTCAGTCCCGGGCGAGGATCGAGTAGAGACGACGGCGCGCCTCGTCGAGGATGTCGACCGCTTCCGTGATCTGCTCGGGCGTGCCGGTTCGGCCGACCTGCGCGGCCGCCTGGGCGAGCTCCATGCCGGCCTTCGCGAGGGGCCCGGCGCTGCCGAAGTCGCGGCGTCCCCCACTCCCGCTGCTGCTGCTGGTGGTGGTGCCGCCGGTCGGCCACGGTGCCCGGTCAGCGGATGCCGCGGCCTCGGCCCGTCCCATCTCGGTCAGCGAATACGTCTTGCGCCCGTTCGATTCCTCGGCGCTCACCAGGCCCTCGTCGGCGAGGAGCTGGAGCGTGGGGTACACCGAGCCCGCGCTCGGCTTCCATACGCCGCCGCTGCGCTCGGAGATCTCGCTGATGATCTGGTAGCCGTGCATCGGCTTCTCGGCGAGCAGCGCGAGCACCGCCGCACGTACGTCGCCGCGGCCCATGCGCGGCGCGACCTTCTGCTCGAACATCCCGCGGAGCTGCTCCATGGCCTCCCAGAACCCCTGCCCCGGGTTGCCCTTGCCCCAATTGCTCGAGCCGCTGCCGAAGCCGCCGCTATACGAATCGCTCATGATGACCTCCTGTGACCGGGGCCCTGATCGGGTCTCTTCGATATATCAACGATATATCGCCCAGCTGTCGCGCTGGTCGTGAATTGTCTGGGAACCTCGAGAGCAGAACGCTGGGTTGCAGCGGGTCGGCTACGCGGTGCGGGTCAGTCGTTCGACCAGGATCACCGCACGCGACAGTTGCACGCTGCGCGCCTGGCCAGCTGCGAAGCGCACGAGTCCGAACGGCGCCCGAAGATCGAGCTCGTCGACGACGTGCGAGCCGGCGCCGTCGGCGGTGATGTCGTAGCGGTAGCGCATGCGCACACAGCCGGGGCTGCGCACGTCACCGCCGACTGTCAGCTTGGCCGGGTCGCCGTCATCGCGGCGCAGTGTCACCCGGATGCGGTTGTCGAGGTGACGCCCGAACGGCAACGGGAATCGCTCGACCGCGGTGTAGTGCGTGGTGCCAGCGGCGTCGGCGATGTCGCGCACCTCGACGACGAGCGGCGACAGGCCCACGTAGTTGCGGGGGTCGGCGAGGTGGCCGGCGATGATGTCAGGCTCGAGGGGTAGGTCGAACTCGTGGCGGATGATTCGGCGGGGCATGCGGTCCTCTCGTGGCACCACCGTAGTGGGGTTGGGCCGAGGGCCGAGCGGATGCCGCGTCGGAGCTCGAGTTCCAGGCGAGCCGGGCCGCGAAGCACCGCGATGCTAGAGCTCAGCGGTGAGCCCGCCGTCGATGATGACGTCCGCGCCAGTGATGTTGCCCGCGACGCGGTCGCTCGCGAGGAAGGCGACGAGCGCGGCGACCTCCTCGGGCGTCGTGAACCGGCCGGTGACCATGGATGCCTCGGCACCCGCGACCACGTCAGCCCGCGAAGCGCCCGCCCCGGCCGCGGAGGAGACTGTCGCCGCCACTCCTCCGTCGCCGAGCCACAGTTCGGTCGCCACGGGACCCGGGCTCACGGTGTTGACCCGGATGCCGTCTCGACCGACCTCCTTCGACAGCGACTTCGAGAAGTTCACGAGCGCAGCCTTCGCGGCGCTGTAGTCGATAACGACCGGATCCGGGAGCTTCGCGTTGACCGATGCGACGGTCACGACGGCGCCGCGGCGGGCCGCTCGCATCGGCACGAGGGCGGCTCGTGTCATCCGGATCGCGGTCAGCGCGTCCAGCTGGAACGTGCCGATCCATTCCTCGTCGCTGACGGAGGCGAAACCGCCCGTGCGTGGACGCACCCCGCCCACGTTGTTCACCAGGATGTCGAGTGTCCCGAGCGTTGCCGCCTGCCCGACGAGCGTTTCGGCGACGGCCGGATCGGTGAGGTCGGCGGCCACCGGCATCACCGCCTCGCTCTCCGCGAGCTGCAGCAGCGCCGGCGTGAGCGTGCGGGATGCCGCGAGCACGCGTGCGCCCTCGGCCACGAGCGTCGAGGTCACGGCGAGCCCGATCCCACGTCCGGCGCCCGTGACGATCGCGACCGCGCCGTCCAGCGCGAGGTCCACGTCAGAGCCCCTGAGCCGTGAGCCACGCGAGCACGGCGTCGGCGACCTCGCCCCACCCGCCGTCGATCGTGAGCGAATGCCCGCGTCCCTCGAACTGCTCGAGCTCGTTGACCGTCATCGCATCCCGGTACTGCTTCAGCGTCGACCGCGTGACGACATCGGGGACGGTGTGGTCGGCGGTGCCGGAGATGAGCAGCAGCGGACCACGCGGATGGCGCTGGGTGTCGACCGCGGCAGGCGAGTGCATCTGGAAGTTCGCCGCGGCCGCTTGGAACAGCGGACGGGCCGGCGAGGGGATCGTCCACCGCTCGTACAGCGCATCCGATTCCTCCTCGCTGACCGCGTTGCCGAACCCGTAGCGGAACTGCGGCTTCGTGAGCGACACCGCCTTGTGCAGGTTGGCGGGGTTGCCGAGCGCGGGGAAGCCCGACCGCAACTGTGAGAGCGGCAGCGGCAGCACGCCCTTGATCTGGGCGGGATCGATCGCGACGGCGCCCGCGCCGACGCCCTCGCCGAGGAGCTTCTCCGCGATGAGGCCGCCGAACGAGTGCCCGATGAGGATCGTCTCGTCGCCGAGTCGGTTCGCGACCTCTGCGAAGTGTGCGGCCGCTTCGTCGATGCCGATGTCGGCCACCGCATCCGGATTCGCGCGTGCACCCTCGACGGTCTCGGCCTCATTCGGCCAACCCGGAGCGACGGGGTCGTAGCCCGCTGCGCGGAACTTCTCGATCCACGGCTCCCAACTCGTGGCGTGCAGCCACAGGCCGTGGATGAAGACGACGGGACGGTTCTCGGCCATGTCCAGGCTCCTTGCGCTCGGGGGATGAGATCAGCACACACCCGCCGCACCCCTCTCGTCCAAGACCGATCGGACGCAGATCGATAACCGATCTTGCATGGATCGCCGCAGACGGGCACGCTTCGAGGGGGAGGAGGGCGGATGGACCTCGATCTGCGGTCGGTGCGCTACTTCGTCGCGGTGGCCGAGGAACTGCACTTCGGACGCGCCGCCGCGAAGCTGCACATCAGCCAGCCCGCGCTCTCGAAGCAGATCCGCCGTCTCGAGTCCGACCTCGGCTTCCGGCTCTTCGCACGCGACAGCCGGCACGTCGCGCTCACCGCCGAGGGCGTGCGATTCCTGCGCGATGCGCGGGTGCTGCTCGCGCAGGCGGTGCGGATGACGCGTCCAGACGATCCCGGCATCCGCATCGCGCACATCTTCGACCTCGACGCGAGCCGCATCATCGCCGATGCCTTCTCGGATCGGTTCCCCACGGTCCCGGTGATCGCGAGTTCGATGGACAGTCAGCACCAGTTCGACGCGCTGCTCAACGGGTTGCTCGACGTCGCGATCATCCGCGTCACCCCCGCCATGACCGCCGACCATCCGGGCGGCTGGAAGCACCGGCTGCTGCGCCTCGAGCCGTTCTGGCTCGTCGGCCGACCCGGCGATCCGCCGGCCGAGGCGGTGTCCCTCTACGACCGCCCGCTGGAGGTCTTCGGGGATCCGACGGGGTCCGCCCTCTTCAACGTCCACGGCCAGTACCTCGCCGCCCTCGAGCACCGTCTCAGCACGTCGTTCCGCTGGCTCGGCAACCCGGGGACGTTCACCCAGTGCCTGGCCAGGATGCGACGGTCCACGGATGCCGCGTACCTCCTCGAGTTCGAGTCGTATGCGCTCCGCTACCGCCAGAAGGGGATGCCGATCCACCGCCCCGAAGAGCTGCAGCCGCTGTATCCGTGGTCGATCGCGTGGCGCGACGAGCCGCTCAGCCCGGCGGTCGGCGGGTTCCTCGAGGCGGCCGCCGAGCAATCCGCCGAACGGGAGTGGCTCTACCCGGAGGCCGTCGGCCCGGCGTGGCAGCCCGACGGGGCGTGACCACGTCGAACTCGACCGGCGATCACAGCGAGCCGGTCTGCCGAGGGGTGCTGCCGATCCGCAGGTCCCTCCAGCCGAACCCGCCGGGCTCGGGCAACGCGCTGCGGATCTGCTCGGCCGTGAACCTTCGCCGCGGCCGAAGGTCGTCGGGCGCGGATGCCGCGGGCGGCGCGGCATCCGTCGCGCCCTCTGCCAGCATCCGCGCCGTTCGACAGTCGCTAAACATTGTATGATTACTATTACCGAATCCTAAGGGAGCACGCCATGGCCGACATCGCAACGCTCGTGCGTTCGGCTCGTCGCAGCCGGGGACTGACGCAGCGTGAACTCTCCGCGCGTTCACGCTTGGCTCAGCCGCGCATCGCGCTCACCGAGAAGCGCCGTGAAGACCCTCGGTTCGGCACAGCGATCCGGCTTCTTGCGGGGGCAGGTCATCGGCTCTATGCGGCACCCACGACGCGAGACGATGTCGCGACGATCGCTGCCGACATCCGGTATGCGGTGCAGGCCGATGACGCGCAGCTCGCGCTTCGGCACCTCATTCAGATGAATGACAACCTGGTCGCCGAGCGCGGTCTCCTGCGAGGCATCCTTGCCGTCACCGAACCCGAGTCGACCGGCTCGAAGACGTGGGATGCCGCGATCGCCGCGCTGGTCGCCTACCGCCTCAATCAAGACGGGGTCCCCCTCCCCGAGTGGGCGAACGAGGAGTCTCGAGTGCTGAAGCGCGCGCGACCGCTGCGAGTCGACCCCGCCGATGCGGTGCCGTCGCCGGCGGATGTCCCTCAAGAATTCCTTGACCGGGGCGTCCTGTTGTGGCGCGACACGTTGGAGAGCGTGTGACACTCTTCACACGCGACCACCTCATCGGCGGGTTGCGTGACCTCGTCCATGAGCTTCAGCGGGCGGGGCATCCGACCGGCCTGCGAATCATCGGCGGAGGTGCGCTCGCCCTTCGACACTACGACCGCCGAACGACGGCCGACATCGACGCGCTCCGTGTGAATCCAGGCGACGAGGCGACCGTCACTCGGATCGTCGAGCGCATCGCTGCTGCGCGCGGCTGGCAGAACGATTGGTTCAACTTCGAACCTGCGAATCTCGCGCCGGAGTACGGACGGCCGGTGCGCTGGGAGTCCATCCACGACGACGGACTCGTGACGATCGAGGTGGCGCCAGCCGACGCACTGCTGGCGATGAAACTGCGGGCGAACCGCCCCGGGCGCGACACCGACGACATCCGAAAGCTCCTCGCGATCTGCGGCATCGAAACGGTCGAAGCCGCTGACACACTGTTCGGAGAGTTCTATCCCGGCGATTCACTCAGCGAACGCGCATGGGGAATGGTCGAGCGGATCCTTGCCGCGGGGCGAATCGAACAGCCCAACCCGCCCGCACCGATCGAGATCTGACTCACCGTTCGTGCGGGTGGGCGCTCACCTGCTGACCCGCAGGTCCTTCCACCCGAACCCGCCGGGCTCGGGCAGCGCGCTGCGGATCTGCTCTGCCGTGAACCTGCGCTGAGGCAGCAGGTCGTCGGGCACGGATGCCGCGGGCGGCGCGGCATCCGTCACGCCCTCGGCGAGCATGCGCACCTGGGCTTTCGCGACGAGCGGCACCTTCATGGTCCACTCGGTCACCTGCGCGAGCGCGTACTGCGCCCACACCGGCCACGGCGCGACGACCACGTGACGCGCGATGCTCGACAGAACTGCTTGACATGCTTGGCTAACGAATTAGACTAAAACGTGAGATAAGCCCGATCCCTGGAGTGTCAATGCCGATCCCCTCGCCCCGCCAGCAGTCCCGTCTCGACGCGCAGCCCACCCTCGCCACCGATCGTCTCGCCATCCTCCCCGGTGACTTCCGGCTCGGCGTGTCGACCGCGGCGTACCAGATCGAGGGGGCGGCGAACGAAGGTGGCCGAGGTGCGAGCATCTGGGACACCTTCGCGCACACGCCCGGGCTCACCGCGAACGGCGACACCGGCGACGTCGCGTGCGACCACTACCACCGGTGGCGCGACGACCTCGACCTCATGGCCGATCTCGGCATCCGCGACTACCGGTTGTCGGTGTCGTGGTCGCGGCTCCAGCCGAGCGGCACCGGCGCGCTCAATCCCGTGGCCGTGGCGTTCTACCGTTCGCTCCTCGGGGGACTGCGCGAACGCGGCATCCGACCGCTCGTCACGCTGTACCACTGGGACCTGCCGCAGCCGCTCGAAGACGCAGGCGGCTGGCCGGTGCGGGCGACGGCCGAACGCTTCGCGGACTACGCCGTGCGCACGATCGACGCGCTGGGCGACCTGGCCGACGACTGGATCACGCTGAACGAACCGTGGTGCTCGGCGATCCTCGGCTACCACGCCGGCGCCCATGCCCCGGGTCGACGAAACTGGGCCGATGCGATCGCGGCCGCGCACCACCTCAACCTCGCGCACGGCCTCGCAGTGGCGGCGATCCGAGCCTCGCATCCGAGCGCCCGCGTCGGCATCGCGAACATCGTCACCGACATCCGCCCGCACTCCGACGCGGTCGACGACCTCGCCGCCGCAGCGCGGCTGGATGCCGCCAGCAACCGGGTCTTCCTCGACCCCGTCTACCTGGGCGACTACTCCGAAGAGGTACGCAACGTGCTCGGGTCGGCAGGGCTCGACGCCGCGATCCGTGCAGGCGACCTCGAGGTGATCGCCGCGCGCACCGACTTCGCGGGCATCAACCACTACCAGCGGGTGATCGCCCGGCATGACGACGAGGGCGGCCCCCTTCGGGTGCGCGAGACGCCGGCCGAACCCGCGACCACCTCGTTCGGCTGGTCGGTCATCCCCGAGTCTCTGACCGCGGTGCTCACTCGCGTGGCCCGCGAGTTCACACCGCTGCCGATCCTCGTCACCGAGAACGGGGCGAGCTACCACGACTATGTCGATCCCGATGGTGACGTCGTCGATCTCGAGCGCGTCGCGTACTTCCGCGGTTACCTCGCAGCGGTCGTCGATGCCGTCGAACAGGGCGCCGACGTGCGCGGATACTACGCGTGGTCCTTCCTCGACAACTTCGAGTGGGCCGAGGGATACGGCAAGCGGTTCGGCATGGTGTTCGTCGACTACGCCAGCCAGCGCCGCATCCCCAAGCTCAGCGCCCACTGGTACCAGCGCCTCATCGCCGAGCGGATGTCGCAGCTCGAGCCGATCGACGCGACGCGCTGACCCGGGCGAGCCCCCTGCTCGCCCTCGCACCACCCGCACATCACACTGGAGCAAAGGAAGAGGTACCTCAATGAAGAGCTACGCCAGGGCCGCACTCGCGGCCGCGACCGTCGCGGCACTCGGGCTCACCGTCAGCGGATGCACGTCCGACGCGGGTGCGACCGCCGACAACGGCCCGCTCACCGTCTGGATCATGGGCGACTCCGGCAAGAACTTCGAGCAGCTCGTCGCGCCGTGGGTCGAGGAGTCCGGAACCGAGGTCGAGGTGGTCGCGGTGCCGTGGGACGGCATCGACGAACGGCTCACGACAGCCGTGGCATCCGGTTCGGGCCCCGACGTCCTGCAGGTGGGGCTCTCGAAGCTGCGCACCTACGCCGACGCCGGCGCGCTGCTTCCCCTCGACGAGTACCTCGACGATCACCCCGCGCTCGCGGCCGAGAACTTCGCGGCCGGCATCGGCGGCGAGGCATCGGCGGTCGCGGGCGAGATCGTGAGCATCCCGTGGGTGAGCGACACCCGCGTGCTGTTCACCCGCACCGACATCCTCGCCGAGAACGGCATCGACACGCCGCCCACCACGTGGGAGCAGTTGCGCGCCGACGCGAAGACCTTGGCCGCCCGTGGAGAGGGCCAGTACGGCTACTACATCCCGCAGTGGGACAGCCCGCTTCCCGTCGTCATGACCTGGTCGAACGGCGGCGACATCATCGACGCCGACGGCAACGTCGACTTCGACACTCCCGAGTTCGCCGAGGCGGTCGACCTCTACACCGGGCTCTACGCCGACGGCAGCGTGCCCACGAACGGCGACTTCGACCAGACGCAGGGATTCATCTCGGGTGTCGCACCGATGCTCATCAGTGGGCCGTACCTCGCGAAGTCCATCGCCGACAGCGCCCCCGAGCTCGACGGTAAGTGGCAGGTGACGACGGTGCCCGAGGGCTCCGCGTCGGCGACCTCGCTGTTCGCGGGCTCGAACCTCGCGGTCTGGCACAACACGACCCAGGTCGACGCATCGCTCGAGCTCATCGAGTACCTCTCGCAGCCCGAGACCCAGCTCGAGTGGTACTCCATCAACGGCGAGCTTCCCACCGCGGTCGATGCGCTCGAGAACGAGGAGTTCCTGAGCGACCCGCTCGTCGCGGTCTACTCCGAGCAGCTCGCGGATGCCCGCATCCTCCCGCTCGTGCCGAACTGGGACGGCGGCGTCGGGGCCGACCTGCTCACCGCCCTCAACTCGATCGCGCTGAACGGCGAGGACCGGGACACCGCGCTCGAGACGCTCTACAGCAAGACCGAGGGCGTCTCGATCAACTGACCCGGCCGGGCGTCGCCGCAGCACCTGCGGCGGCGCCTGCCCGAGCGGATGCCTCGAGCCCCGCCCGACCGCCCCGACCCCCCGTCACCCCCCCCGAGAGGAGGCACATGCGCACCGCGAAGCTCACGCCCTACGCCTTCGTCACCCCCGCGATGGTGCTGCTCATCGCCTTCGGCGTCCTGCCGCTCATCGTCGCCCTCGCCGTGAGCTTCACCGATATGGACATCTCGGGCCTCGCGAACTGGAGCAACGTCGAGTTCGCCGGGCTCGACAACTACGAGCGGCTCGTCGCCGATCCCGACTTCTGGCAGGCGTTCGGCAACACGGTCTTCTTCGCCGTCATCGGCGTGCCGACGGTGGTGCTCGTCTCGCTCGGCGTGGCCCTGTTGCTGGCGCGCAGCGAGGCACCGTTCTACCGGGCGCTCCGCTCGTTCTACTTCATCCCCGCGATCACCGGCATCGTCGCGATTTCGCTCGTGTGGGGCTACCTCTACAACACCCAGTTCGGGCTGTTCAACTGGTTGCTCTCGCTCGTGGGCGTCCCGCCCGTGCAGTGGCTCTCCGACCCGTTGCTCGCGAAGTTCTCGGTCGCGTTCGTGGCGATCTGGCGTGGCACCGGGCTCAACATCATCATCTTCCTCGCGGCCCTGCAGGGCGTGCCGAAGGAGTACACCGAGGCGGCCGCGCTCGACGGCGCGGGCTCCTGGCGCACGACCCGGTCGATCGTGATCCCGCTCCTGCGCTTCGCGATCTTCTTTGTCACGGTCACCACGATCATCGCGTGGCTGCAGTTCTTCGACGAGCCGTTCGTGCTCACCGACGGCGGCCCGTTGGGCGCGACGACGTCGATGTCGATCTTCCTCTACAAGGAGGGGTTCCGCCTGAACCAGTTCGGCTATGCGAGCGCGGGCTCGGTCGTGCTCTTCGTGATCATCGCGCTCGTCACCATGCTGCAACTTCGACTGAGGAGGCCGGATGTCGAGTACTGACGTGCGCCCGACGGCATCGCCCGTTCCCGTGCCAGAATCCGATCCCGCTTCCGACGCTCCGATCCGACGGATGCCTCCGGCTCCGCCGCTTCGCGCCACCCGGCCCGGCCGTCGTAGCGGCCGTCGCCTCACGATCGCCGTGGGCGCCGCCCTCGCGGTGGGTGCGCTCATCACCGCGTTCCCGTTCGTCTGGATGCTGTTCTCCTCGGTGAAGCCGCAGAGCGAGTCGATCGACTACCCGCCGAAGCTGCTGCCCCAGGAGCCGACCTTCGAGTACTACGTGCGCCTGTTCACGGAGCTCGACTTCGGCCGCTACCTCGTGAACACGCTCATCGTCGTGGCGATCGGCGCCGTCGGACTGCTGTTCATGGCGATGGCGGGCTTCGCGTTCGCGAAGTACGACTTCCGCGGCAAGGGCGGGCTGTTCTTCCTCGTGATCGCCACGATGATGATCCCGGTGCAGGTCACGATGATCCCGACGTACCTGATCCTCAACGGGTTCAAGCTCACCAACACCCTCGTCGGCATCGCCCTGCCGACGCTCGTGAGCGGGTTCGGCATCTTCCTGTTCCGGCAGTTCATGGTGACGATACCCACCGAGATGCTCGAGGCCGCCCGTATCGACGGCGCGGGGGAGATCCGCACGTTCCTGACCATCGTGCTGCCGATGTCGAAGCCGATCCTCGCCGTGCAGGCCGTGCTCACGTTCATCGCGGGCTGGAACAGCTTCCTCTGGCCGCTCATCATCGCGAGCGACCAGAAGCTCTACACCCTGTCGGTGGGCCTCGCCCTGCTCAACCAGCAGCTCGCGGTGAATCCGTCGCTGCAGATGGCCGCGGCCTCGGTGATGGTCGTGCCGATCCTCATCGTCTTCATCGTCTTCCAGCGCCACGTCGTACAGGGCTTCGCCCTCTCCGGCCTCAAGTGACCACCGAAGGAGCATCCGTGCCCAACCCTGCGACCCAGTCATCCGCCCGCACGTTCGCGCGTCGTCCTGCGACCTTCACCGGGTTCGTCCGGCGCGAGGGCACCGAGCTCGTCGACGGCGACGGACGGCCGCTGCTGCTGCGCGGCGTGGGGCTCGGCAACTGGCTGCTGCCCGAGGGGTACATGTGGCGGTTCGGGCCGGGTGCCGAGTCGCCGCGGGAGATCGAGGCGCTCGTCGAACGCCTCGTCGGGGCATCCGATGCCGAGGCCTTCTGGCGCGGATTCCGCGACCGGTACGTCACCGAGCACGACATCGCCGCGATCGCGGACCTGGGCTTCGATCACGTGCGCCTGCCGATCAACGCACGGGTCGTGCAGGATGCGGCCGGCCGGCCGATCGAGGGCGGGTACGCGCTCATCGACCGCCTCATCGACTGGTGCCGAGACCACCGGCTCTGGGTGCTGCTCGACCTGCACGGCGCACCCGGTGGCCAGACCGGCACGAACATCGATGATTCGCCGAACAACCTGCCGGAGCTGTTCATGGAGGAGCGGTACCGGCGGCAGACGATCGAGCTCTGGCGCGAGCTCGCGCGTCGCTACCGCGACGAACCCGTCGTGCTCGGCTACGACCTGCTGAACGAACCACTGCCCAACGAGTGGCAGCATCGCTACGCCGACGAACTCGCCGAGCTCTACCGCGACCTCACCGCGGCGATCCGCGAGATCGACCAGCGCCACCTCGTCATGTACGAGGGGTCGCACTGGGCCACCAACTGGAGCATCTTCACCGACGTGTGGGACGAGAACTCGGCGCTGCAGTTCCACAAGTACTGGTCGCCGGCGGATGTCGCGAGCATCGCGCCGTTCCTCGAGGCACGCGAGCGCCTCGGGCTGCCGATCTACATGGGCGAGGGCGGGGAGCACAACCTCGAGTGGCTGTACGCGGCGTTCCGCCTCTACGAGGCGCACGGCATCGGCTGGAACCTGTGGCCGTGGAAGAAGCTCGACACGCTCACCTCGCCCGCGTCGGTGGTCGCTCCCGAGCGCTGGGACGATGTGATCGCGAGCATCGGCGGCGAGTCACGGCTCACACGGGACGAGGCGCGAGCCGTGTTCGATGAGCTGCTCGACGCCATCGCGATCGACCGCTGCATCTTGCGCCCAGAGGTGGTCGCCGCCGTCACGGGCGATCGGCCGGTGGTGATTCCCGCCTGGGCCTACGGGTTCGACGGGGCGGGCGAGTCCTTCGGTGGGGCCGCCGAGCCCACGGGCGATCCCGCAGTGGATCGCGCGCTGGACTCCGCGTTGGATCCCGCGGTTGCGAACCTCCGGGCGGGCGACCGGGTCGCGTTGCGCTTCGCCACCCACGGGCCGCACCCCGACAACCCGTTCGAGCATCGGGCCGGAGGGCCCTTCCGCGCCGACGAGCGGATCGTCGTCGACCTGGCGCCGGGCGAGTGGCTCGTCTTCGATCTCGGCGGCGAGACGGATGCCGCGGAGTACACGCCCCTCGGACCCGACCGGGAGCCCGTTCCCGCCACGATCGAGCGCGTTGCCCGCGGCATCCGCGTGACCGCCGATGCCGCTATGACACTCGCCTGGATCGTCGCCGATGGCGCCGAGTACCCGTTGGTAGCGTTGGACGATCATGAGCATGCCCACTCCGCCTGACGGCGAGCGGCGACTGGGGCGGCAGTCGCCCACGATCAAGTCGTTGCGGGTGCAGAACCGCTCGGCGGCACTCACGCAGCTCATCACCGACGGCAGCGCCACTCGCGCCGAGATCGCCACGGCGAACGGCCTGTCGTCGGCCTCGGCGACCAACATCGTGGGCGACCTCATCGCCGAGGGGCTCATCGCCGAGACGGGACTGCTCGCCTCGCAGGGCGGGCGTCCGACCTCGCTGCTCGAGCCCGTCGCCGACGGGGCCTACTTCATCGGCGCCGACGTGGGTGAGCGCGGCGTCGCGGTCGAGATGTTCGACCTCACGATGCACCGCGTCGACCAGGAGTTCCGCGGCGGTCGCTTCGAGGAGTCGCCCGACGCGATCGGGCGCGATCTCACCGACGCGGTCGAGGCGCTTCGCCTGCGCAACCTCGGCCGCTGGTCGCGGGTCGTCGGCGTGGGACTCGGCCTTCCGGGCATCGTCGAGACGGATGCGGCCGGCGCGCAGACGCTCTACGCCGAGAGCCTCGGCTGGCCACCCGTGGCGGTGCGACCGCTGCTCGGCCACGACCTGCCGCTCATCGCCGAGAACGGGGCGAAGACGCAGGCGAAGGCGGAGCAGTGGTTCGGTGCTGCACGCGGCGTGCAACATGCCGTCGTGGCACTGCTCGGGCGCGGCGTCGGTCTCGGCGTCATCGCCGGCGGCGAGGTGTACCGCGGCCACGCGAGCAGCGCATCCGAGTGGGGTCACGTTTCGCTTGATCGCACCGGACCGGTGTGCCGCTGCGGCCGGCGCGGATGCGTCGAGGCGTACCTCGGCGCGGGGGCGATCCTCGACCGGTGGGCGGAGCTCGGCGGTTCCTTCGAGGGCAGCGGATGGGGCGCGATCGGCAGGCTGCTCGATGCGACGGAGGCCGGCGACGCCACAGCGGGGCAGGTCGTCGACGAGGTGGTCGCGAACCTCGGGGTCGCCCTGGGCGGGCTCGTGAACCTCTACAACCCCGAGCGCGTGATCATCGGAGGCTGGGTCGGCATTCGCCTGATGGAGCGGCTCAGTGAACGCATCGAGTCCACCGCCAAGGCGGCCGCACTGCGCAGGCCGGCCGAACAGTTCACCCTGCTGCCCTGCACGTTCGGCGGCGACACCGTGGCGATCGGCGCCGCGGTGATGCCCCTCGAGTCCCTCATCGCAGCGCCGCTCGCGGCCGAGCAGAGTCGTGCGGCGCGGTCGGCGGGCTGAGGGGAGTTCGCTCCGGGCGGATGTCTGGCGATCCTGAGCCGTGCTACTCGTCTTGAGCCGCGAGCTGTGCTTCGCGCTCCTGCTTTTCCGCGATGAGTCCAACGTGCGCGTCTTGGTAGTCGACGCAGGTCGCCTCCGTGTCGGCTCCCAAGCCGAGTTGATATCGGACCTCCTGCGCCGCAGCCTGCGATTCCGTGCCGTCCGGCCAGACGGCGTAGTAGGCCGTCTGATAATCCGGGGTGTTCACGATCGAACTGAGCGTACCGAGCGCGGCGATGTCGAAGTCGCGTAGCACCGTGATCTCGTCGGAGACCTCGTCGGGCCAGAGGTGGTACTCATCGTCGAAAAGCTCGATCTGGACGCGCACGGAGTCCATCTGCGCCTGGGCGGCGGCCTACACGGCCGCCGGGTCTGGTGCCCCCCCATTGAGAAACTCATCCTCGGCCGCTCTAAAGGCAGCAGTCAGGGCGTCGGCTGTTGCGTTCGTCGGGCAGACAATGCTGAGGTACCGCTCGGCCACGTCCTCCGGCGTGACGGAGACTGGCCCCGGATCGATCGTCGGTGTGGGGGATGGCGACGGAGTGCAGCAGGTCGTGCTGGACTCGGCGCGGGGTGAGGCAGCGCACCTGGAGGGGGGTGGGCTTCTCGCCGACGCCGACGGTGGCGACACCAGGGACGGGCCCTGTCGGATCTTCATGCGCGGTGTTGGTGATGAGCTATGACCCCTTCGTCGTGGAAGAGTTCGCGGACCGGTTGCCCGAGTCGAGGGGGGCGACCGCGGCCGGGGGGCTCTGACGCAACCATGGATCGAGTTGGTGATGTCAGTGCCTCAGAATGTGTGCCGATGCGGGGAGAACCTGCGGCACGATATGTCCATGACTGCGTCTGACTTTGAAGCAAGCAACTCGGTGTATGGCACTGTCGCGGCCCGCCGATTGCAGTGGGACAACCTGTTATGGCAGGTGCCCGTTCTTAGCCTTACTGCGCAGGCGTTCCTCTTCACAATCGCACTCGGCGGCGATACGGCGACGCTTGCTCGACTGGTGGCCTGCTCCCTGTCGCTACTGGTGACGATCCTGACGGTGGGTCTGATGGGGCGCCATCGTCAGGCTGAGCTCACAGATGCTCACCTCTTGCGGGACTTGGAAGCCGATTTTCCGGAGGCGCTGCGTATCCACGGCGAGCCCTGGAGGAAGCGTCGGAACGAGACCCGGATAGACGCGGGTTTGCTCGATCGAGTCATCCCCATGTGGCCGATGTACAAGGCTTGGACCTACGGTCTATTGTTCTTCGGTGCCGCCGCGATCGGGGTGGCGGTCGTCGCCGTCGCCTGGCCGGATCTCCTGCAAGGCGCGTCGGGACCGTAGGTGTAGTCAGCGGTGATGCTGCGACGGGCGAGCTGAAGGCTCGCAGTCTTCCTTCGGCGAACAGAAGTACCTCAGCCGCGGACGACGGGGCATCCGTCACGCCCTCGGCGAGCATGCGCACATTTCCTGCAGAGCTGTGGCTCCGCGCCATTGAGCCGGACGATTGGCGCGACAACCTTATCGAAACAGGCGGGGTTGCTTCGACGGAATAGGTCAATCTTGGCTTGGTCCTTCATTATCGAAGCGAGCGATCGCATCGAGGATCTCCTCCATCGTGAGCGTTGCCCCCTCGTCGCCCATCACCTCTGGGTCGACTGACTCGCCGACTGGGACTTGATCGTCCACGAAGGCCTCGTCGGCGGCTTCGCCGTCGTCCTCGCTCAGGCCGTCCATGTCAAGCGCCACCGCCGTGACATCCTCACTAACCCCTTCGTAAGCGAGGAACTCGGCCAGTGATTCTCGGTCATCGTCTTCGAGAGTCAGGACAAGAGGGATAGTGGCTTGGAGCAGGTCCGCCATCAGAAGATTCGATCGTGTCTGGCGCGTTCCTGTTGCGGTTCTGAAATCGACCGTCACGCGACCCGTGGGGGACTTGACCTTTGCCTTCTCGACTCCTGTTGTGGTCGCACGCTGACCCGCAACCTCCGTCAGCCGGTCACCATTGATTGGACCTTCCTCGTTATGGACGATCACGAGTTCGGTTCCAGTACGGAGGGTGACCTCATCCAATGCATCGGGGTCTGCTCGTTCAATAAAGTCATCGATGCTGGGCACAGGTTGCCCCGGCCTGATTTTGGGTTCGATTTCTTCCTTCGACTCGCTGGTGAGAACGAAGTAGCTCGGTCCTTCGAGGGTTAGGAATCGGTCGCGTATCGACCACGTAAGCTCCACTGCGTCCGCACCGTCGATCGCCATCGGGTTGCCGAAGACGGCACACGCCCGCGCCTGGAGCACGTCGAGGTTAGCCTGAATGAGACGTGAGACGTTGGGGTTGGGCAGTTCGATACCAAGCTCTGTTAGGTCACGGAGCCTGACCCCCCGACCAATTCGCTGCCAGAAAGTTCGGTCGCCACTGTCCATGTAATTCAGCAAGTAGCGCAGGGAATCGAGGTTAAGCCGGCCACTGAGGTCACGAGTTCCGGGGAAATCCTCCAGTCTTCCGTCACTGCCCTCCCACACTGCTTGCAGGACGCGCGTCATCCGCGACGCCTGGACCTCTCCGAGATTCTCTGTGATCTCTTCGACAGCCGAGGCGGTGCGTGCTGTTTCTGCCTGAGCCGCGGCATCGAAACCGGACGCGACAGCCTGCGCGAACTCGACCGCTTCATCTTGAACGAAGAGCCCGCGACCACCTTGCGCCAATGCGTTGGACACCATGGTCGCAGTTGAGTCGTCCGGCTTTCGGTCGATCAACCGTTCGAGGGCCTCGGGCCCGCTCACCATTGCTTGATGCTCTGCTGCTGCGTCGCGAAGCACTCCGAGGTCGGTGTCTTTCGGACGTTGCGAGAGGTCGAGCACAAGGGGCGCATGCGCCGTTACATAGCTGATGTCTTCTGCAAGCCACTCCGGCTCATCGGTGATGCGTATGAAGACGCTGCGCTCCGTGTTGTCCCTCCACCGCAACACGAAGTCGGGCGCGAACGTGTGGTTGAAGTAGTTCGTCGACTTGACCTGAGCAGATGCGTCGAGCGCCTCGAGTTCCTTGGCTACAGCGGTCTTCACTCGGTCGACGGAATCCCGCGGCGATGGATCGGCCAGTGCTTCACGAATCATCTGCGAGTAATCGAGGGCGGTCTTAGTCATGACGACGCTTTCTCAGCTTCGTAGGCTTCGATCAGGCCACGGTGCCCGGGTGTGATCACCAACTGCTCCTGCCGCTCGGACAAGATGATTAACCAGAGTCTGCTCGCGACCTCCGACACAACGGCGTCATCGACCAACCCTTCGGCAGTGGCTTCGTCCAAATCCCCAAAGATCCGCTTGCGTTGGGCTATCACAGCAGCACGAACCGTCTCCTCGCTCGTGTGCGTGGACCACCTCGATGCAGTGTGTGGACTCCATGAGATCCACATGAAGTGGTCGCAGAACATCGCGCGGTCAAGATACGCGACATAGCACTTTGCGAGGAACTCCTCGTAATGGCCAGGAAGGTTGCTGGAGTCCGAATACATCTTGGATTCGGCATAGAACGTCTGACCGTCGAACTCGTCGTACTTGAAAAGACCGCCGAGGTCAAAGCTGAAGGTCCGACCCCCTTCAGGCCACGAGAACTCCAACTTTGGAATCGCAGCAGCATTGGGGTTCACCCATTGGGCATTGACCCGAGTTGTTGACTCCAACCACCGCTTCGCACGCCGAGCGCCGTCCGCCCCCTTAGCATGCAAAGCCTCACCCTGCATTCCGGCCATGATCCGTACCCTACTGCGGTTCAAGATGACGGTCGGTCAGGCTATGGCTTCGGGGTGTCCCGATTCCATTGTGGCGGCGGGCGGGCGGGCGAGGAGGGGCGGGTCAGTTCCACTTAACACACTCCGTCTGCGGTCGGTATGACGGTTAGTCGCCCGTGTTGGTGGAGCCGCCCGTGCCGGGCTTCGGCTTCTGGCCCTCAGTGATCCACTCGAACACCTCGTCCGGATCGGGGCGCGGTGTGGGCTTGGGCCGCGAGCGCGAAAACCTCGACGGCAAGTGGCGGGAAGACAGACGAGTTGCGATGCCGAGACCATCGTCGTTGCTCGCTACAGCCGGAATTCCAGTGCATGGAATACCCGCGCCGCCTCCGCGTTGAACTTGAGCGTACCCAACTCAAGTCCCCAGGAGGATTGGTGCCCGAAGACTTCAACCCCGAAGCCGGCGCGAGCTCGTTCGACGAGTTCCTCAGCCGGTACCTTGCGGGTGAGCAGGCGCGTCAGGCTCGGTCGATCGACCTCAGCCGGTTCCTGACCGCCCGCACGCAAGGCATCCTGCAGCAGGCAGGACGCTTCGCGCTCGAGCGCGGCCAGACCGAGCTCGACGCTCTGCACATCCTGCGCGTGATCGTCGAGGACGAGAGCGTCAAGCAGGCGATCAGCCGCATCGGCGTCGCCCCCGAGCGCATCATCACGGCGACCGAGGCGCGGCTGCCTGCGGCATCCGATGTGGCGGATATCAACGCTGCTACGATCACGCCGAGCGCAAGCCGGGCGCTGTTCCACGCGTACCAGGTGGCGCGGTCGAGCGGGTCGACGTACATCGACCCCGAGCACCTGTTCTTCGCGCTCGTGCTGGGACAGGATGCGCCGGCCGGCCAGGTGTTGGCGCGCGCAGGCGTGACCGCTGAGGCGCTCACGCAGAGCGTGCGCGAGACGGTCATGGGCGACAACGCTGACGAGGACGGGTCTCGATACGGCGCTGGCGCGCCTACTCGACGGGCGGGGGAGAGCGAGACGCCGATGCTCGACAAGTTCGGCACAGACCTCACGGCCCTCGCCGAGAACGGCGAGCTCGACCCGGTGATCGGACGCGTCGACGAGATCGAGCAGACCATCGAGATCCTCAGCCGCCGCACGAAGAACAACCCCGTGCTGATCGGCGAGGCCGGCGTCGGCAAGACCGCGATCGTCGAGGGCCTCGCCCGCGCGATCGTCGAGGAGTCCGTGCCCGAGGCGCTGCTTGAGAAGCGAGTGATCTCGCTCGACCTCCCCGGCATGCTCGCCGGCACCCGCTACCGCGGCGACTTCGAGGAGCGCCTCACCAAGACTATGGAGGAGATCGCCGCGCACAAGGGCGAGCTCATCATCTTCATCGATGAGATCCACACCGTGGTCGGCGCGGGCGGCTCGGGCGACGGCGGCACCGACGCGGGCAACATCCTGAAGCCCCGCCTCGCGCGCGGCGAGCTGCACCTCGTGGGTGCGACCACGCTCAAGGAGTACCGCACCATCGAGAAGGACCCCGCGCTCGAGCGCCGGTTCCAGCCGGTGAAGGTCGGCGAGCCCTCGATCGAGGACGCCGTGCTCATCCTGCACGGACTCAAGCCCGCCTACGAGGAGCACCACGGCGTCGAGTACACGGATGCCGCGCTGCGGGCGGCCGTCGAGCTCTCGGCCAGGTACCTCACCGACCGGGTCCTGCCCGACAAGGCCATCGACCTCATCGACCAGGCCGGGGCGCGGCTGCGCCTGCGGCTCGGCGTGAAGACGGATGTCTCCGCGCTCATCGCGCGGCTCGCCGACCTCGAGGCGGACAAGAACGCCGCCGTCGGCGCCGAGCACTACGAGGAGGCGTCGCGCATCCGTGACGAGATCTCGAAGGTGCAGGCGAAGCTCGACGAGGTGACGGCTTCCGGCCGCGCCGCGGCATCCGCTGACCCTGCCGACCGCTCGACCGTGATCGACGAGGCCGAGATCGCCGCGGTGATCTCGCGGGCCACCGGGATTCCGGTGAACCGCCTCACCGAGAGCGAGCGCGAGCGTCTCGGCGACCTCGAGGGCGAGCTGCACGCGCGCGTCATTGGCCAGGACGACGCGGTCACCGCGGTCGCGAAGGCCGTGCGCCGTAGTCGCACCGGCATGGGCGACGCCAAGCGTCCCGTCGGATCGTTCCTGTTCCTCGGGCCGACGGGTGTCGGCAAGACCGAGCTGGCGCGTGCGCTGGCGTCGTCGCTCTTCGACGACGAGCAGGCGATCGTGCGCTTCGACATGAGCGAGTTCGGCGAGCGGCACACTGTCTCGCGGCTCGTCGGCGCCCCTCCCGGCTATGTCGGTTACGACGAGGCCGGGCAGCTCACCGAGCGCGTTCGGCGCAACCCGTACTCGATCGTGCTGTTCGACGAGATCGAGAAGGCGCACCCTGACGTGTTCAACCTGCTGCTGCAGGTGCTCGACGACGGACGCCTGACCGACGGCCAGGGTCGCACGGTCGACTTCCGCAACACGGTGATCGTGATGACCTCGAACCTCGGTTCGGAGTTCCTCGCGTCGCGATCGGGTGCGCTCGGTTTCGTCGCTTCGACGGACGGCTCCGGGTTCTCGTCTGCGGATGACGTGCGCAACCGCGTCATGGGCAAGGTGCGCGAGGCCATGCGGCCCGAGTTCCTGAACCGCATCGACGAGATCGTGCTGTTCCAGAAGCTCGGCGCTGACGAGCTCTCCCAGATCGTGCGCCTCATGCTCGGCGCGACCTCGAAGCGGCTCGCCGCTCGTGAGGTCGAGTTCGAGGTGACGGATGCCGCGGTGGAGCTCCTCGCGGAGCTCGGATATGAGCCCGAGTACGGTGCCCGTCCGCTGCGTCGCGTGATCCAGCGCGAGATCGACGACCGCATCAGCGACCTGTTCGTGAGCGGTGCGCTCGGCGACGGCGAGGGCGTGCGCGTGGACGCCGCCGACGGCGCGTTCGTCGTCGTGCCGGTGCCGCGGGCGACCGTGGAGCTGCCGATCGCGGCATAGTTCCGCGGCTTCCGGCGGTACCGAGCTACCGGACGAACCGGCACGGAAGGCCCGGTCCTCATCACGAGGGCCGGGCCTTCGTCCTGCTCAGGGGAGGAGAACCCGCACCTGGTCGCTGATCTCCTGCAGGATGTCGTCGACGGTGCTGGCGACATTCGCCGGGGTCGCCATGCTGATGAACATGATCGCCGAGATGACGCGGGCGAGCGTCGCAGCGTCATCAGAGTCGACCAGGTCGTCGCGTCGCAGCACGCCGGCGATCGCCTCCTCGGTCTGGACGGTCAGCGCGAGGGCGTCGCGGTGGTGCGGCTCCTCTGGGTCGCCGAAGACGAGCTCACGAAGGTAGGTGCGCCCGTTGTCGACCTGGATGCGGTTGCACTCCACGATCGGACGGATGATCGCCATCACCGCGTCGAGTGCATCGGGGATGCTCTGGGCGGCGGCCCTTCCCTCTTCGAGCGCGTCGACGTAGCCGGAGTTCTGCACCAGCAGGAGCAGCTCGCCCTTGGTCTTGGCATAGAGGAACAAGGTGCCGGTGCCGATGTCGGCCTTCTCGGCGATCTGCTGCGTGGTCACCTCGTCGACACCGTGCTCGGCGAAGAGTTCTCGCGCCGCGGCGGTGATGCGTTCGAGCTTGGCCTGCTTGTTCCGCTCGCGTCGTCCGACCGGTGGGGTGGCCAGTGCCATGTCGGGTCCTCCAGCGATTCGATCTGACTGTGCTCAGTTACGAACATAGTCGGGGAGGACTCGGCTCTCGCGGACATACGTCAATGCCTCGGAGACCTCGTAGGCGTGGATGGCGGAGGCGAACTCCGGGAGCCCGTCCGAGAGCTTCGCGAGCTCCTCGCTGTCGAAGAAGGCCGCCCGCTCGGATGCGCCAGGGAAGCCCAGCATCAGCGAGGCGTGGAACCGCTGGTCGGCGGGGTTGTCGTGGGCGACGTTCGGTGTGTCCCAGAGCCTCTCGTTCCAGGGCATGAACACTTGGGTTCGCAACTCGGTCAGCGCGCCCGTGTTCGCGAGAGCGGGCACGAGCTCGTCGGTGAGGTGCTTGCGGAATTGTCGGCCGCCGACGCCCTCTCGTCTCCTGAGGTAGACCAGGACTCGAGCCCCGGTCTGCTCGCCAGGTCGCGCGACGTGATACCAGCGCATCGAGTTCGGCGGGCCGGCGTAGAGCAGGGTGCGCCGGAACACGTTGATCTCGTCTTCGTAGGCGAGTCGGGTCTGCTTGCGGCCACGGAGCGGCGACAGGACCGACTGGAATGTGACGTCGGCGACCCCGTCGATCCTGCGATCGGTGGGGATGGTCGTCTCGACGCCCGGTGTGGCGGGCCACAGGCCGGGGTTGATGGCGGCGAGATGGATCTGCCGGTACTCGTCCATCCCGGGGGTTGCCGAGATGATCTTCGAGTGCGGACCCTTCCAGTAGTCCATTCCCTGCTGGCGGGGCTGGTCAGTGCGCATCCAGAGCAGGATCGATGATGCGAAGGGCTTCTTCGTGTACTGGGTCCTGATGGTCATGGTCCGGTCTTTCTGGTGGTTTCGGATGCCGGTCAGCGGGCGAGGAATTCGACCGCGATGGGGGCGAACCTGTCGTGGAACTGGAAGATGCCGCCGTGTCCGGAGTCGGGGTAGATGATCAGCTCGGATCCGGCGATGCGGCGGTGCAGGTCTTCGGAGAGCACCGAGGGCACCATGCGGTCGTTGTCGCCGTTGGCGATCAGGGTGGGCTGGGTGAGCTTCGACAGGTCGGCGGGTGCCGACCGTCCCCACTTCTTGATCGCCTTCAGCTGCGTCTGGAACGCCTTCGCCGTGACCGGCGTGTCACGGTCGACGGTGCGCTCCTGGAGCCGCTTCACGAATGCCTTCGCGGCGGGCTTGCCGGTGGCGTTGCGGTTGAAGAACAGGAACTCCTTCGGGTCGGACCGGGTCAGCGCGGCACGCAGGATGTCGAAGTAGGTGGTGCCGGCGACCTTGTCGATGTCCGTGCCGCCGGCGGGGCCGGTGCCGGTGAGGATGAGCTTGCGCACCAGCTCGGGATGCTTGGCCACGAGCGCCTGGGCGATCATGCCGCCGAGCGAGAAGGAGAAGACGTCGATCTTGTCGAACCCGAGCGCGCGGATGAAGGTGTACGCGTCGTCGGCCATCGCCTCGACGGTGTCGGGCACGTCGCCGCTGGACGCGCCGACGCCGCGGTTGTCGAAGGTGATGACGTGGTGGTCCTTGGCGATCGGGTCGACGATGCGGGGATCCCAGTTGTCGAGGTTCGCGGCGAGGTGGACGAAGAAGACGACGGGGATGCCGCCCTTCGGTCCCAGCTCGCGGTAGGTGTACGTGACGTCGCCGACGTCGACGGTGCGGGCAGGCGCCTGTGCGTACGAGGTGTTGACCGGGGCGTTCGGGGTATCCGTGATGCTCATGAGCGTGCTCCTTCTGATGAGTCTCGATCCATAAAGCCGAGTACGCTCAATTATGAGTCAACTCAGTAAAGTTGTCAAGCAAGTCGCCCGGTTCATGGTGGGCGCGGCATCCGATCGGTGACCGCCATCCTCACCGCGTGGTGCGGCTTCCAGGCCTCGAAGTGGAGCGGCGAGCGTGCGATCGCGTTCGCCGAGGCATCCGCCGCCCGGGTCGAGGCGACCGACGCCGACGGTCAGGCCCGTGAGGCCCGCGTGGTCGACCTGATCATCTACGCCGAATGGGTGACCGCCACCGCGCAGGGCGACACTGCGCTCGCCGACGAGATCGAGGCCCGGTTCACGCCGCACTTCCGGGTCGCCTTCGACGCCTGGCAGGCCGACGGGGAGTCCGAGCCCGGCCCGTTCGCGATGGCCGAGTACGTGCCGCCGGGCACCGAGCAGAGCGCGGAACGCTCCGCGTACGCGGAGGCGTGCTTCGCGGACGCGCTCGAAGATACCGAGCGAGGCGACAACTATTCGCTGTTGACCGTGCTGTTCGCGCTCGTGCTCTTCCTGACCGCGATGGCCCAGCGCGACATCCACCACGTCGCCGCGTGGATCATGCTCGGGCTGGCCGGCCTCATCGCCGTGAGCGGGCTCATCGTGCTGTTCACCTTCCCGGCGCGGTTCTGACCTCTGGCGGTCGCCTCTGGCGGTCGCCTCTGGCCGCGCCTATGCTGACCGGGTCACAGCGAACTCGATGAGGAGTGACGATGCGTTCGACGGGGTGGTCGGCAGGTGCGGGATCGGAATCGGCGGGTCGGGGGACCAGCAGCCGGGGGATCGGCAGCGGGCGCAGGCGCCGCGCTGCGGCATCCGTCGCCGCGATGGCGCTCGTCGGCGCCGCGCTGTTCGGTGGGGCCGCAGCCGCGAGCGCCGCGCCACAACCGACGCAGGCGCCGGGTGCCCCAGGCGCCCAGGCGACCTGGACCACGGGAGCCAAGCAGGGGGTCGGCACCTCCACGACCCCGGACTCCAAGGTCTGGTACACCCTCTCGGAGGGCACGCTCGCCGAGGTCTACTACCCACGGGTCGACGTGGCGAACAGCCGCAGCCTCGAGCTCATCGTCACCGACGGCTCGACGTTCACCGACCTCGAGTCTCGCGACACGACGCACGAGGTGAGCCTCGCCGACCCGCGGGCGCTCGTGTACACGCAGACCAATACCGACAAGGACGGCCGGTACCAGATCGTCAAGACGACGTTCACCGATCCCGCGCGCTCGAGCGTGATCATCGACCTGTCGGTCCGCTCGCTCGACGGCGGCACCTATCGGGTGTTCGCCCAGTACGACCCGTCGCTGGCCAACAGCGGCCGGCACGATTCGGCGCGGTTCTGGCGCGGAGCCCTCGTCGCGGAAGACTTGGCCGGCGACCCCGGCACCGGTGCTGACCCCATCGCCAGCGCCCTCGTCGCCGACAAGGGCTTCGTCGCGACGTCCAACGGGTTCGCCGGCGTCAGCGACGGCTGGACCGACCTCGCCGGCGATCGCCGCCTCGACAATCGCTACGCGCAGGCGCTCGACGGCAACGTCGTGCAGACCGCCGAGCTGAAGCTCACGGGGCCCGCGAAGAACGCCTCCGCGACCCTCGTGCTCGGATTCGGGGCATCCGCCGACGCTGCACGCAAGACCGCCCTCGCGAGCCTCGGCACGGCCGGCAAGGGCGCCGACGCAGCCGCCGCGGCCTACGCCGACGGCTGGCACGCCTACCTCGACAGCGTCAGCGCGCCGCCGGCGAGCGTGGTCGGCGATGCCGGGCTCACCACCCAGTACCAGGTCGCCGCGATGACGCTGAAGGCGCACGAGGACAAGACCTACCGGGGCGCGAACATCGCCTCGCTCACGATTCCGTGGGGCCAGGCGCAGAACGCGAACGAGGCCGGCGTCGGCGGGTACCACCTCGTGTGGGCGCGCGACCTCTACCAGGTCGCGACCGCGCAGATCGCACTCGGCGATTCGGATGCCGCGAACCGCTCCCTCGACTACCTCTTCGACGTGCAGCAGAAGAGCGACGGGTCGTTCCCGCAGAACTCGCTGCTCGACGGCACCCCGTACTGGGGTGGCCTGCAGCTCGACGAGGTCGCGTTCCCGATCGTGCTGGCCTGGTCGCTCGGGCGAACGGATGCCACGACCTGGGCCGAGCACGTGAAGACCGCCGCCGACTTCCTGGTCGCCCACGGCCCGTCGACGCCGCAGGAGCGCTGGGAGGAGGAGGGCGGCTACTCGCCGAGCACCATCGCCGCCGAGATCGCCGGACTCACGGCCGCCGCGTCGATCGCCGAGACGAACGGCGACGAGGCATCCGCCGCCATCTACACGGGCGTGGCCGACGACTGGCAGCGCAAGGTGCAGGGCTGGACGTTCACCACCACGGGCCCGCTCGGCAACGGGCAGTACTACGAGCGCATCGACGACAACGGCGACCCGAACGACGGGCACACGCTCGACATCAACAACGGCGGCGGCGCGTGGGACGAGCGCACGATCGTCGATGCCGGGTTCCTCGACCTGGTGCGCCTCGGCGTGAAGCCGGCCGCGGATGCCGCGATCATCGAATCGCTCCCCGAGGTCGATGCGACGATCAAGGTCGACACCCCGAACGGCGCGCTCTGGTACCGCTACAACCACGACGGCTACGGCGAGAAGGCCGACGGGTCGCCCTACGACGGCACCGGCATCGGCCGGCTCTGGCCGCTCCTGTCGGGTGAGCGGGGCGAGTACGAGCTCGCGAACGGCCGCTCGGCCACGACGTTCCTCGACACGATGGCCGCAACCGCCAACGACGGGTACATGATCCCCGAGCAGGTCTGGGACCAGCCGGATGCCGCGGGCTTCGTGCTCGGCGAGGGCACCGGCTCGGCGACGCCGCTGGCCTGGTCGATGGCCGCGTTCGTGCGGCTCGCCCAGTCGATCGACGCAGGCAGGCCGGTCGCGACGCCCTCCGTCGTCGCCGACCGCTACGCCGGCGGCGCGCTTCCGGCCGGACCGAGCCTCACCGTCACGGAGCCGGTCGCCGGCGCCGTCACCACCGAGTCGACCGTCACGGTCGCGGGCTCGACCGACGCGGCATCCGTGTGGGTGGCGGTCGGCGGGCACGCCGTCGAGGCATCCGTCATCGGGGGCGCCTTCACCGCGGAGGTGCCCGTCGTGCTCGGCGCGAACACCATCACCGTGGTGGCGGTGGGCGCCGACGGCGGCACGACGGCCGTGCAGGTGCGGATCACGTCGACGAACTTCGGCACGGCGGTCGGCACGGTCGACGACCCCACGGGCGACGACAACGGCCCGGGCGACTACGTGTACCCGACGAACGGCGCCTTCAACCCCGGCGCGTTCGACCTCACCCAGCTCGGCGTCTACGACGACGGCAACTCGATCAACTTCGTCACGACGCTCGCGGGTGAGATCAACAACCCGTGGGGCGGCAACCAGATGTCGGTGCAGCGGGTGGACGTCTACGTGAGCACGGATGCCGCGGGCGCCGCCGTCGCGGCCCGGCCCGGCACCAACGCGAACCTCGCCCACCCGTACGACTTCGTCGTCGGCGGATCGGGATTCATCCAGCCTGCCGTGCGCGATGCGACCGACGCGGTGCTCGCGAACGCCACCCTGCTCGTGCTGCCCGCGACGCACCAGATCGCGATGTCGGTGCCGAAGGGCGTGTTCGACGGGGTCGACCTCGCGAGCGCGACGTACCAGGTCGCCCTGATGTCGCACGCGGATCCGAACGGCGAGGGCACCGGCGGCATCCGGCCGGTCTACGACTTCGACTACTGGAACACGAGCCCCGACATCGGGTTCGGCTGGATCAAGGAGTACCGCTTCGGCGGCGGCGCCGGCGTGTGGACCGGCGACACCGACGCGCACGACACCGACACGCGCGACCCCAACACCATCGACGTGCTCGTGCCCGACGGCGCGACACAGTCGACGGTGCTCGACTGGCGCGCAGGGTCGCCCGTGGTGCTGCCGTACGTGCCGCTGGGGTAGTCCTCGAGCCGAGGAACCGGGGACACGCTCAGTCGGGCAGGTCGATCGACTCGAGCGCCACGCTGAAGCCATCACCGGGCGGCAGGTCGTCGGCGAAGGAGACATCCGGTTGGAAGGTGCTGCCGCGCACCACGAGCCACGACCCGTCGAGCGGCACCAGCACCACGCGTTCGTCGCCGCCCCACCCGAACGGCATCGCCTCGACGGCCAGCCAGCCCGTCTCCGTCTTCGCCCTGGCGTCGATCTGGGTGGCGGCCACGCCGTCGACCATGACCTCGCGCTGGTCGAGGATCTCGAGGTCGGGGTGCGACAGCGTCCACGCCACTGGGTCGGCCGGAACGGCTTCGGGCTCCGTCGACCCCGGCGCATATGCCACGTCGGGTACGTAGGCGATGAGGTCGCTCCAGACCTCGTCGTCGGGGGGCGTGCCGGGCGGGACGGGGAGCTGATGCACGAGCTGGCCCTGGATGCGGTCGGTCGTGTTCCACGGCGCCGCGAGGATGCCGATCGTCGTGCCGTCGGTGAACGCGAAGGTGCCCTCGACCGTCGCCGGCGCGGCCGCATCGGCGCTCTCCGGTGCCTTCGCGGATGGCGACGCCGACGCGTCGGCGGTGGACTGGGCTTCGCCGGCGGCGCCGGAGGGAGCGCAGGCGGTGGTCGCGAGCAGCAGGCAGCCGGTCGCGGCGAGGAGGACCGTTCGGATCTCGATGCTGGACATGGTCGCACCCTAGATCCGGCTGGAGGCCCCTGTCTGGTGGCGCTTCCGCCACTGTCGCCCGACGGCTCACGGCACGACACGAGGTGCTCGGTGCTGGCCCTGAAGGCGATCACCGCGCGAGGGGAGGAGAATACGCGCATGGTGGGGGCCCGTTTCGAAGCCGACGTCATCAGTCTCGCCCGCGCTGGCGCGGAGGGAGCCGAGGTCATGCCGGAGGCGCTCGCGCTCCTCGACCGCCACATCGGTGCGACGGTGCTCAGCGTCTCGATGATGTCGCTCGGCAGCGAGGTTCCTGCCGAGGTGGCGTTGCGCGGCTCCGCCCCGCTCACCGCCGCCGAGACCGCCGAGTGGCAGCGGCTCATCGGCACGCACCCGTACTTCGCGCACATCGTCACGAGCACGCCCAGCACGTCGCGGCTCACCGACGTGGTCGACCTCGAGCGGTTCCAGCACAGCGAGGTCTACGAGCGGCTGCTGCAGCCGAGGGCCTCGCGGTACCAGGTCGCGCTGCCCCTCGAACGAACGCCGCACCGGATGGTGCTGATGTCGCTCTGGCGCGATCGGGCCGACTTCACCGACGACGAGGTCGTCGCCCTCGAACTGTTCCGCACCGCGGTCGCCGCGGCACTCGCGTTCCGCGCCGCGATCGAGTCGCTGCAGTCGCGTGCCCGAGTGACGGACGCCGCACCCCGACGCCTCACGCCGCGACAGCGGCAGGTCGCCGCGCTCGTCGAGCTCGGCCTGACGAACGGGCAGATCGGCGCTCGCCTGGGCCTCACCGAGCGGACGGTCCGCAAGCACGTCGGCGACCTGTTCGTCGCGCTCGAGTGCGACAGTCGCACCCTGATCGCGGTGCGCTGGCGCGCGGCGGCACCGTCCTGAACACCGCTCGCCGGTCGAGGAGCGCGCAGCGCGTATCGAGGCCCCTGCCGGTCGAGGAGCGCGCAGCGCGTATCGAGACCACGCTCACCCGTCAGGCGCTCGCCCCGAGTCCGGGCGTTCGCCGTCGCGGCGCTACCCGAGCGGCACGCGGAACAGCTCGGTGCGTGCCACCACCCGGTCGCGCTCTGCGGTGAGCTCGAGCCGCCGGGGGTCGGCGAGGTACGCGTCGAGCAGTTCCTGGCTCGGGACCGCGTAGAGCTGGACCTCGGTCGGATGCTCCGGCCCGCGATCGCTGCGCAGCCGCTCGATCACCTGGACGCCGTAGTCCGCAAGCAGTGCGAGCACGCGATCCTCGTAGGCGACGAGGTCGTCCTCGAGTCCCGGCCGGGCCCAGAGCAGGCAGCACAGGGTGAACGAGCCGGCAGCTCCCTCGCCGACGGGGGCGCCGGCCGCCTTCCGCCCCGCTGGGCGCCACGATCGGTCGCCCCATCGCAGCACTCCCTCGACGCCGGAGTACCCCGCGCCGTGCACCAGCATCGCCACGAACGCGCTGCCGAGCAGCACCGCCCCGGCGATCCAGCTGACGTCCCAGAACGTCGTGACGATGCCGGCGAACGCGGTGCCCATCGCGAGCGAGCGCGCCACGGTCACGCTGCGCGACGACGCGAGGCGATGGCGGTACAGCTCCTGCCCGTTCAGCATGATCAGCGCGGCGAGCATCGGGATGGCGACGGCGAAGAGGATGAGGCTCGTCAGCCCGAGCGGCGACGGAGCGGCATCCGTGATCAGGGGCTGCGCGAGCACGACGCTGATGCCGACGAGGCCGCCGTACATGAGGTTGTTCTGCCGCAGCCATTCGTCGGCGAGGCCGGGTTCGCGCCGCAGCTCCTGCTCGATGTACTCGTCGTCGCGCACCGCGCCTCCGTTCGGACCCTCGTGGGCATTCTGCCAGTGTGGCGTGGACCGAATGTCCCCCATCGTCCGCGGAACCGCGCCGTTCGTGCCCCCTTCGGGTGGCATTATGCAGGTACATATGATAGGCAAGGCATGAGTCGAGCCCGCTCCTTGGGCACGGTATCAATGGCGATATCGCGACCGAAGAGCGAGGAGACAGCCATGAGCGCACGCGCTTTCACCACCAGACTGGCCACCGTCGGGGCCGTGATCGGGCTGGCATTGGCGACACTGACGGCCGTCGCGCCGGCATCGGCACAGCCCATGTCGGGCACGAGCCAGACCACCACGGCGACGTACAGCTGCAGCTACTTCAGCGGCCGCACGGTGACCGCCGACACCGTCAGCGTGAGTCCCGTTGCGCTCAAGAAGGGCGAGGTCATCGGCGTGACGGTCTCTCCGGCGCGCACCGGCGACACGATCATCCTGAGCGTCGGCTCCGGCTTCACCGTCAACATGTACGAGGCCGCAGCCACGTCGGGCCTCAAGTTCACGGCACCGGCCGACGGCAGCTACGGCCTCGGCTGGTCGCTCGAGGCATCCGGAACTCGCCCGTCGAGCATCACCTGGTCGTTCACCTGCTCGTCGGGCGGCACGTCGACGACCATCGCCGACGCCGACCGCGACGGCGTCGCCGACAGCAGCGACTCGTGCCCCTCGACCACGCTGCCCGACTCCGTGAAGAAGCCCCTCTCGGGTCGCTACTCCGCCCGCTCGACCGGCAGCTTCCTCGACGGCACGGGCGTCTCCTCGGGCCTCAAGGTGATCGACACCGGCGGATGCTCCGCGACGCAGATCGTGAAGGCGCTCGGCCTCGGCCGCACCGACCAGCAGTCGGGCATCACGCTCACCACGCTGAAGAACTGGGCGGCCACGCACTAGCCGCTCGCGCGTCGCCGGTCGAGCAGCGCGCAGCGCGTATCGAGTCCAGGCGTGGCGACGCGCCCGCTCGCGCGTCGCCGGTCGAGTGGCGCGTAGCGCGTATCGAGATCAGGCGTGCGGAGACCGCACCTGGCGGGTCTCGATACGGCGCAGCGCGCCTACTCGACCGGCGAGATGCGTCAGCCCGCCGACGAGATCGAGTCGGCGTGGCGGTGCACGACCCGCCAGTCGCCGTTCTCGCGGCGGTACACCTGCGTGGCCCGCAGCGTGAACGTCCGCGGCGCGCCATCCATCGAGGTCGCGACGCGCTCGTACCCCACCGTGTACGCCATGTCGCCGCGCACGTCGAACGAGATCAGGTCGAACTCGTAGTCGGTGCAGTTCGAGAAGCTCGACGCGACCGCGTCGAACGCCTCCACCAGTTCGCTGCGACTCGTCGCGTTGCGCCAGGCGCCGAGCACGCTCACCGGCTCCTCGCTCGACCAGATCGCCCGTCTCGGTCCGTCGTCGCCGTTGAACAGGGCTCGCTCGGCCCGCGCGAGCGACGTGTGCACCCAGGTCAGGAACTCCTCGCGGTCATTCATGGGATCAGCATGCTCCTCACCGACGGTGCCGCGCGAGGGGCAGTTGCGCTCAGGTGAGACGCTCGAGCACCTGCAGGGCTGCGCCGGCGCCGTCCTCCTGCGACATCCGCTCGGCGACGGATGCCGCGGCCGCCGCGTGCTCGGGTGCCTCCGCAAACGCCTCCGCGAGTCGGCCCGCAGTGAGCCGGCGCTGCGGGATGGGAGCCGGACCCAGCCCGCGGCGCTGCAGCAGCGAACCCCAGAACGGCTGGTCGGCGATGAACGGCACCACGACCGAGACGGTGCTCGCCGCGAGCGCGGCCTGCACGGTGCCGATGCCGCCGTGGTGCACGGCCAGGGCGGCCCGCGGAAGCACGGCGGCGTGGTCGACCGAGCGAGTCACGAGCACGTCGGCGCCGCGCGAGTCATCGGGCACGGCGATGCCGCCGAGTCCGGTCGCGACGAGGAGCCGCAGTCCGCGCGCCCGCGCCGCCGCGACGAGCGCACGCCCGCGCGCCGCGGGGTCGCCCGCGGCCATCGAGCCGAAGCCCGCGTAGGCGAACGCGCCGCCGTGCACGAAGGCGTCGACGGCCGGGTCGGGCGTCATGGCATCCGTCGTCGTCGGCGCGGCCCGCCAGGGCCCGGTCAGCACGACCGAGTCGGGCCAGTCGGCCGGGCGCGGCAGGATCGCGGGGCTGATCGGGAGCAGCGTGGCGGCCGGCGGTGACGAGTGCCGGGGCCGCCGTACGCGCATCACCGCGGCTGCATCGTCGACCTCCCGGCGGAACATCGCGCCGGCCGCCGATGCCGCCCGGTAGGTGAGCGGGTTGAACGGTCCGAGGCCGCGCGTCACCGTGCCGGCCGCGGGGAACTCCCGAGTCGGCGTCATGGCGGGCACCATCTCGACGAGCACGTGCGGGATGCCGAGCGCGTCCGCTATGAGCGGCGCCGAGAGCACCTTCGGATGGGCCACGATCGCGTCGGGCCGGAACTCCTGCGCGGCGTGCGCCGCGTTCACGATCACGCCGCGCATCACCGGGCGCACCACCTCGCGCAGGTTGCGCATCGCCGCGATCGGCGACACGCCCTGCGACTCGATCATCGCCGAGAAGTCCACGCCGAGGCTGCGCACGTCGACGCCGTTGGTGTCGACGCCCGAGCGGTCGGGCGCCGCGACGAGCACCGTATGACCGGATGCCGCGGCGCGGCGTGCCAGCGCCACGAACGGCTCGACGTCGCCGCGTGACCCTGCGGTCACCAGCAGGATCCTCATGATGCCTCCTCGGCGGCGAGGCCGGCGGCGGCGAGGAGCCGTTCGTCGGTGGTGAGTCCGTCCGTGTAGAGCTCAGCGAGGGGTACTGCGATGCGGCCCAGGGCGGCGCCGGCGTCGCCGCCGGCCCACGCGGTGAGCCGGTCGAGCAGCAGGAACGGCGCAACGCCGAGCAGCACGAGCGCGGCGGCCTGCGCGTCGGGGTCGCGCGAGGCGCGGAGCCATCCGCTCGCCGACCCCTCGGCGATCATCGCGCGAGCCACCTCGAGCAGCCGGTCGAAGAGCGCTTCGGATGCTGCGCCGCCGTCGCCGAGCATGCGCGCCACGTAGGGGCCGAACGTGCCGAGCACCTCGCCGAGCACGTCGGACGGCGACGCCGCGGCATCCTGCTTCTCGGCGATGAACCCCACGACGCGCGCGTCGCACTCCTCGCGGAGCGCCTGCTTGGTGCCGAAGTGGTGGGTCACGAGGGCGGTGCTCACGCCCGCGTGCGCCGCGATGTCGCGCATCGTGGCGCCGTCGTAGCCGTGGGCCGCGAACCGGTCGAGCGCGCTCGCGACGATGCGCGCTCGCGCGGTGAGGTCGCCGTCGACGACCGGGGCTGTACGCATGTACAGCATTCTGTCACAACGTACAGTCTTCCGCCGGTCGAGGAGCGCGGAGCGCGTATCGAGACTGCACCCGAACGACCCCCCGCGGCATCCGCCCGATCGAGCAGGAATCGAGAAGCGTGGGCCGACGGGCGTGAATAGCGTCGAGGACATGAACACCACCGACATCACCACTCTCACGTCCATCGATTCCGTCACGCTCGACGTCGCCGACGTCGACGCGGCCCGGCGGTTCTACGCCGACGCCTTCGGGCTCACCTCGCAGGTGCGCGTGCGCGCATCGGATGCCGCGACCAGCGGGTTCCGCGGGTACACCCTGTCGCTCATCGTGTCGCAGCCGGCGAACGTGCGCGCACTGTTCGACTCGGCCGTCGCCGCCGGCGCGACGGGGCTGAAGCCCGTCGAGAAGTCCCTGTGGGGCGTCGGATGCGTCGTGCAGGCGCCCGACGGCGCGATCTGGAAGGTCGCGACCTCCGCGAAGAAGGACACCCGACCGGCCGGCCGCGAGATCGACAGCATCGTCCTGCTCCTGGGGGCCGACGACGTGTCCGCGACGAAGCGGTTCTACACCGAGCGCGGACTCGCCGTGGGCAAGAGCTTCGGCAGTTACGTCGACTTCGCCATGCCGTCGAGCCCCATCGGCCTGGGCCTCTACAAGCGCCGCGCCCTCGCCAAGGACGCCGGCGTCGCCCCTGAGGGCACCGGTTCGCACCGCATCCGGATCGACGGCGACGGCGGGTCGTTCACCGACCCCGACGGCTTCGCCTGGGAGTAGCGGCCAGCCGGTCGAGGAGCGAATCGGGTATCGAGACCCGCTCGCCGACCTCGCCGGTCGAGTAGCGCGAAGCGCGTATCGAGACCCGAACGCCCGGTCCTCCCCGAGAGGGCCGGGCGTTCGCCGCGCAGTGTCAGGATGTTCGGTATGGAGGCAGGATTCGAGCGCGCAGTGGCGCCCCACCGGCGCGAACTGCTCGTGCACTGCTACCGGATGCTCGGCTCGCTGCAGGATGCCGAGGACGTGGTGCAGGAGACGATGCTGCGGGCCTGGCGCGCCTTCGATCGATTCGACCCCACGCGCGCATCGCTGCGCACCTGGCTGTACCGCATCGCCACGAACGCGTGCCTTAACGCCTTGGAATCCCGCGCCTCGCGGCCGCTCCCCTCGAGTGCCGGGCCCGCATTCGACGACCCGGATGCGGCGTTCGTACCCGCGTCCGAGGTGCCGTGGCTCCTCCCGTTCCCCAATGATCCTGAGAGCGCCGCAGTGGAGCGGAGCCGCCTGCGGCTCGCCCTCGTCGCGGCGCTGCAGTTGCTCCCGGCGCGGCAACGGGCGGCGCTCATCCTGCGAGAGGTGCTCGACCTGCCGGCCGCCGAGGTCGCCGACTCGCTCGGCATGACCACCGCGGCCGTCAACAGCGCACTCCAACGGGCGCGCGCCCGGCTCGCCGAGGCCGGCGTCGATCCCGAGGCCGCCGCGGAGCCGCCGGCCGCGCAGCGCGCGATCGTCGACCGGTACGTCGACGCATTCGAGCGAGCGGATGTCGCGGCGCTCACCGCGTTGCTCGCCGACGACGTCGTGCTCGAGATGCCGCCGATGGCCAACTGGTACCTCGGACGCGACGACTACGCCGGCTTCATGCGGCGGGTGTACCGCCTGCGCGGCACCGACTGGCACACGGAGCCCCTGTGGGCGAACGGCGAGCCGGGCTTCGCGGCCTACGTCGACGGAGCCCTGCACACGGTGCAGGTCCTCTCCGTCGAGCAGGGCCGGGTGACCCGCACGACCGTCTTCCAGTCGCCGGAGGTGTTCGCGCTGTTCGGACTTCTTCCCGCCCAGCGATGAATCGGTGTGCTCCCGCCGGTACGTACGAGTGAGATCGGCACGCGGCCGGTCCTCCAGAAGCGGGAGTGCACATGGGCAAGGTCATCGTCATCCAATTCGTCACGCTCGACGGGGTCGTCGAGGACCCCGACGGCCGCGGCGGCGCCACGTTCGGCGGGTGGGCGTTCCGCTTCGGGCCGCAGGCGATCGCGGGGGACAAGTTCCGTCTCGGGCCGGTGCTCGACACCGGCGTGCTGCTGTTCGGCCGCCGCACGTGGGAGCACTTCTCCCGGCTGTGGCCGGAACGCACCGACCCGTTCTCGGCCGCGATGAACCGGGCCCGGAAGGTCGTGGTGTCGGCCGGAGCGCCCGACCTCGGGGCGTGGGCGAACTCCGAGCGACTCGACGGCGGCCTCGTCGACGGTATCGACCGGCTCGCCGCCGACCAGGACGTGGTCGTGATCGGCAGCACGAGCGTGGTGCGCGCGCTGCAGGCGGCCGGCCGCGTGGACGAGTACCGTCTGCTCACCTTCCCCACGGTGATCGGCGACGCCGACGCGGTGCGGCTCTTCGACGCTTCGGTCGAGCTGCAGCTCGCTTCGGTCGACGCGGCCGGGCCCGCCACCCTCACCGTGCTGTCGGCCGCGCCGGTCGAGTAGCTCGGCGCGGGTCTCGGGACCCTGACAACCGACCGCGTCGTGTCGTACCGTACGCCCATGGGCACACCTGCGAGCGAGAAGTACGACGTCAAGCGCGAGCGGCGCGAGCTCTACGCGGCATCCGCTCGCGAATTCACGATCGTCGAGGTGCCGCCGATGCGCTACCTCGCGGTCGACGGGCACGGCGACCCGAACACCGCGCCCGAGTACGCCGAGGCCGTCGAGGCGCTCTTCGCCGTCGCGTACGCGGTGAAGTTCCGCAGCAAGCAGCACCTCGGTCGGGATTTCGTCGTCGCACCGCTCGAGGGGCTCTGGCGCGCCGACGACCCCGAGGCGTTCGTGACGCGCGACAAGGATGCGTGGGGATGGACGATGCTCATCAACCAGCCCGACTGGATCGACGAGGAGGTGGTCGCCGACGGCATCGCGGCCGTGCGGGCGAAGGGCGATCGCGCGGCGCTCGACCGGGTGCGGCTGCGGGAGCTCCGCGAGGGCCGCTCGGCCCAGATCCTGCACGTCGGCTCGTACGACGACGAAACGCCGACGCTCGCGCGGTTGCATCACGAGTGGATGCCGCAGCACGGCCTCGCCTTCAACGGCGACCACCACGAGATCTACCTGAGCGACGCCCGCCGCACCGCGCCCGAGAAGCTCCGCACGATCCTGCGGCAGCCGGTGCGCTCCGTCGACCGCCCGCCGGTCGCGTAGCGCGGAGCGCTCACCGTCCGCCGGTCGAGTAGCGCGCAGCGCGTATCGAGACCAGTTCGCGACGCGACGGGTGGCGGGTCTCGATACGGCGCTTCGCGCCTACTCGACCGGCGGGGGTCTCGATACGGCGCTTCGCGCCTACTCGACCGGCGGGGGTCTCGATACGGCGCTTCGCGCCTACTCGACCGGCGGGGGTCTCGATACGGCGCTTCGCGCCTACTCGACCGGCGGGGTCTCGATACGGCGCTGCGCGCCTACTCGACCGGCGGGGTCTCGATACGGCGCTTCGCGCCACTCGACCGGCGCGGGTCAGCGACCGCCGCGATCGCGCTCGTGGGCCCAGATCGCGAGCTCCACGCGGTTGCGGGCGCCGATCTTCGTCATGATGCTCGCGATGTGCGTCTTCACCGTGCTGAGCGAGATGTGCAACTCGCTCCCGATCTCGGTGTTGCCGAGGCCGCGCGCGAGCGCGGCGAGCACGTCCTCCTCGCGGTCGGTCAGCGGCGAGGCGGGGCGGGCGGGCGGCTCGGGCGCCGCGCCCGCGAACGCCTCGATGAGGCGCAAGGTCACGTTCGGGTCGATGAGCGCGTCGCCGCGGGCGGCCGCGTGCACCGCCTCGCCGAGCAGCGTCGCCCCGGCGTTCTTCAGCAGGAACCCGCGCGCGCCCGCGCGCAGTGCCCCGTAGACGTACTCATCGAGGTCGAACGTCGTGATGATGACGACCGGGATCGGGTCGGCGACCCCCGGCCCCGCGAGCTCGCGCGTCGCCTCGAGGCCGTCCATCACGGGCATCCGGATGTCGATGAGGCACACGTCGGGCCGGATGCTGCGCGCGAGCGCCACCGCCTCGGCGCCGTCGGCGGCCTCGGCCACCACCTCGATGTCGGGCTGGGCGTCGAGGATCATCCGCAGCCCCGTGCGCACGAGGTCCTGGTCGTCGGCGATGAGCACGCGCACGCTCACGTCGACCAGCCCGCCGCGCTCATGCCGCCCACCCCGCCCGCGGCAGCACCGCCGTGACCGCCCAGCCGCCGCCCTCGCCGGCGGGCACCGGCCCCGCCTCGCAGGTGCCGCCCAGCAGCGCGGCACGTTCGACCATGCCCGTGATGCCGAACCCGGGTGCAGCGGATGCCGCGGGCACGCCGTCGTCGCGCACGTGCAGCCGCACGCCGGTGGCGTCCACCTGCACACGCACCTCGATGCGGGTGGCGTCGCGTGCGTGTCGACGGGCATTCGTCACGGCCTCCTGCGCGATGCGGAACACCGCTGCGGCGACCATCGGCGGCAGTGCGTCGCCGTCGCCCTCGACGTGCACCTCCACCGCGGGGCCGCCGGCGTCGGGCTGCGCGGACCCCGGCTGGGCCGGCTCCGGCCGGGCGGACCCCGGCTGGGCCGGCTCCGGCCGGGCGGACCCCGGCTGGGCGAGGCGTCGCAGGTCGGCGATGCCGGGCGTGGGCGCGAGCTCCGCGGCATCCGCTCGCCGCAGCACCCGCACCATGGAGCGCATCTCGTCGAGCGTGCGGGAGGCCTCGCCCTCGATCACGCGCAGCACCTGGGCGGCCGCCTCGGGATCGGTGGCCGCGACGGCGGTGCCCGCCTGCGCCTGGATCGCGATCGCCGACACGTGATGGGCGACGGTGTCGTGCAGGTCGCGCGCGACCTGCTCGCGTTCGAGGAGACGCGCGCGGTCGAGCTCCCGCGCCCGGGCACCGGCCCGCCAGCGGAACGCGATGCCGAGGGTGCTCGTCATCACCACCACCGCGATGCCGCCGATGATGTCGCTCACCGTCGTCGTGCCGAGCTGCGGCGAGAGGAGTGTGCCTGCGATGACGAGTGCGCCGCCGGCGAGCATCGCGCGGCCCGTGCCCCAGCGCATCACGGCGTAGACGAGCACGAGGAAGTACGCCGTCGTGAAGAGCTGCGACTCGCCGGCGACCACGAGGCCGACGATCGTGCCGACGGCGAACGCGATCGCGAGCATCGACAGCGGGCGGATGCGGCGCCACAGCAGGGTCGGCGCGAGCGCGATGAGCACGACCGCCCAGAGCCACCGCCAGGGCACGTCGGGGCGCACGGCCGCCTCGACGAGCGCGAGCACCGGGATGACGGCGACGAGCACCCAGTCCCGCCAGACCCGGCGCGGCGGGGGCGGCGACGCGGCCGGTGCGTCCCACAGCGCGCGCACGGGGCTCGTCATGCCCTCATGATAGGCGGGCACGTGCGGCGGCCGACTCGGTTCGCGGGGTCGCGCCGGTCCGGCGAGGGGAGCGGCGTGTCCTGCGACGGATGACGACCTCGGCGACGGCGAGGTTGATCACCCAGCCCGCCCCCATGAGCACCGCGTGCGTCGCCACGTCGGGCGCGCCGTACACGAGCGTCCACGGCAGGAACGTGAAGACCTGCGTGCCGGCGCCGAGGCCGATCGCATAGGCGCGCGTCATCCAGGCGCTGTGCGTGCGAACGTCGCCCCGGCGGATCGCCACGAACGCGGCGACGATCCCGCCCGCCATGGCGGCGCCGAAGACGAGCCGCATCACCATGAGCGCGGTGCCGTTGCTCGCCGGGAGGTCGGAGAACACCGCCATCCACATGCCGGACAGCGCCCCGACCAGTCCCGCCGGGGCCGCGACCCTGCCGGCCAGGCGGTGCCACCGGTGGCGACGCAGCGAGGGCGCGAACTGCAGGGCGCCGAGCAGCAGGAACAGGCTGGCCCCGACGATGTGCAGGATGATGGGCACCGGCGCGGCGAAGAAACGGGCGTTGTCGGGCGTCACGGTCGTGGCCGTGGCCAAGTCGGTGAGCCGGAAGGCCCCGGCCGCCATCGGCACGAGGCTCAGCGCGATGAGCCCCGCCGGAACGAGCCACTCGGGGCGACGCCGCGAGCGCGGGGTGCGCGCGGCGCTTCCGGGCCCGGGGCCGGAAGCCGCGGGGATGGGCATGGGGGTGCGGATGGGGGCGGAGGCCGCGGCTGACGCGGCCGGTGCTGCTGCGGCGCGGGCGGATGTCTCGGTCATACCTCGATGCTCGCGGCCCCCTCGCCGCACGGCATCGGCCGCCCGGCTCGACCTCCCTCGGCCGATCGGCCGAGTCCCGGCCCGGTGGTCGCGCGGGCCGGCATGGGATGATCGCGACATGCCACGCGACGGGTCGACGGATGCTCGGGGGAGCCGGTGATCGTCGTGGTCGACGTCGCCAACGTGATGGGCTCGCGCCCCGACGGCTGGTGGAGGGACCGCGCCGCCGCGGCGAACCGGCTCCTCACGGGCATGCCGGGGCTCGTCGGCCGGGCGGTCGCCGCCCCCGAGGGCGGCACCGCGGTCATCGCGCAGATCGTCGCCGTGGTCGAAGGGGTGGCGAAGGCGGTCACCGCGCCCGACGGCGTGCTCGTGGTGCGCGCGCCCGCCGACGGCGACAGCACCACCGTGTCGACCGCGCAGCAGTACGCCGACACCGGTGCCCGCGTCCTCGTGGTCACCGCCGATCGTGGCCTGCGCGCCCGGCTCGCCCACGGCGTGGCGGTCGCCGGGCCGAGCTGGCTGAACGAGCTGCTCGGCCGGTAGCCCGGGCTCCGAGGAGGGTCCGGTATTTACGTAAACGCGTAATTGCAATATAGTGCAACTATGGATGCACTCTCGACGATCTTCACCGCGCTGGCCGATCCCACCAGGCGCGCGATCGTCGAGCGGCTCTCCCGGGGCGATGCGACCGTCACCGAGCTCGCCGAGCCATTCGCGCTCTCGGTGCCGACGGTGTCGCGACACGTCGCCGTGCTGGAACGCGCCGGGCTCGTGCGCAAGACCCGGCACGCCCAACAGCGCTCGTGCACGCTCGAACCAGGTCGGCTCGGCGAGGCGGAGCAGTGGATCGCCGAGTACCGGCGGTTCTTCGAGCGCCGCTTCGACGCGCTCGAGCAGCAACTCAACCAGACGTCCGACGAGGAGGACTGAGTCATGGCCGAGGTCGCCACCACCCGCGAGTTCACCATCCGCAAGCGCTTCGCAGCTTCGCGAGGTGCGCTCTACCGCGCCTGGACCGAACCCGCGCGCCTCACCTGGTTCTTCAACCCCGACCAGCCGCGACCCCACGAGCCGATCGAGGTCGACCTGCGGGTCGGCGGCGCCTGGCGCCTGCGAATGGTCATCGACGAGCAGACGGACTACCTCACGGGCGGCGTCTACCGCGAGATCGTGCCCGACCGCCGGCTGGTCTTCGTCTGGGGCGCGGTGGGCGGCTGGCCCGACCTCACCGAGGGTCTCGGCGACGCGCCCGTCGTGACGGTCGACTTCGATGACGCGGAGGGCGACGGACGCGACGGCGACGTGGCCGACGGCGGCGCGGTCATGACGGTCACCGTGACCCTCCCCGCGCACTTCGGCGATGCCGACGCGCGCCGCTGGCTCGACTACGGAATCGAGGGCGGCTGGCGCGACACCGTTGCTCGTCTCGTGCCGGCCGCGGACCGGCAGGGCCGGAACTAGCTCGCCGCCGCGTACTGCCGGCGCACCCGGCTCACGGCCTCGGGCGCCGCGGTGAACCTGCCGGCTCGCCCGTCGGCGGTCACGTAGTGCACGCGGATGCCGCGGCCCACCCTGAGAAGGCGGGTCACCTCGTACGTGGCCCCCGAGGCGCTGACGAGCGTGTCGCCGACGGCGAGGTGCCGGGTCTGCGTCAGCTCGATCTCGTCCATAGTGAGAGTGTCTCAGCAACCACCGACATCGCGGATCGATGGCCCAGCACGCTGCTACGCTCGCGCTCGTGCGCATACTCCGTCGTGTGATCGTCGTCGTCGCCGTGCTCGCGCTGGTGCTCATCGCCGCGTTCGCGGGCGTGTACCTCTGGCAGCAGCCGATCCTGCTCACCGCAACGGGCTATGCCGCGCACAACGCGTGCGCCGTCGGCGAGGTGGCCGGCCGCGACGACCCTGCGACCGACCTGCCGCCGAACCCGCTCGTGCCGTACCTGCAGGTGAGCGGGGCAGGCGATCCGACCACCGGATCGCTGCCGGGCAATCTCGCGACGCAGCACGGGTGGTACGCCGAGGGCTTCGGCTGCACGCTCGCGAACGAGCGACCCGAGCTCGGCGCGGCATCCGCCATCGACGCCGGCGCCAACCCGTTCACCGGCGCGCCGACCCCTGCGCCGGACCCCGCCCTCGACGCCGCGGTCGGGCAGGCCTTCGGCGACGACCTCTCCGACGCGGATGCCGCGGCGCTCGGCACGCGCGGCGTCGTCGTCGTGAAGAACGGCGAGCTCGTGGCCGAGCGCTACGCCGACGGCTTCGACGCCGAGACCCCGCAGCTCGGCTGGTCGATGTCGAAGAGCGTCACCGACCTGCTCGCCGGCGTGCTCGTGCAGCAGGGCGTCGTCTCGCTCGACGACGACCACCTGCGGCCCGAGTGGACCGACGAGCGCGCGAACATCACCGTCGAGCAGCTGCTGCGCATGACGAGCGGCCTCGAGTGGGACGAGACCTACGACCTCGGCACCCCGATCACGCGCATGCTCTACCTCGAGCCCGACATGGGCGCCTACGTCGCGAGCCTGCCGCTCGCGCACGAGCCCGGCACCGTGCAGCTCTACTCCAGCGGCAGCACCACGCTGCTCTGCTCGGTGCTCGCCGAGCGCACCGGCCTCGGCACCGACCTGCCCCGGCAGGCGCTGCTCGGCCCGCTCGGCCTCACGTCGGCGATCCTCGAACCGGATGCCGCGGGCACGGCGGTCTGCTCCTCCTACCTGTGGGCGACCCCGCGTGACTGGGCCGCCATCGGGCAGTTCGCGCTGCAGAACGGCGAGTGGAACGGCGAGCAGCTGCTGCCCGAGGACTGGATGGCGCGGAGCCTCACCGTCGTCGACGTCGACGAGACCGACGACCCCGGCTACGGCATGGGCTGGCGGGTCAACGTGCTGCCCGACGGCAGCCTGCGCTGGCCCGACCTGCCCGAGGACACCTACTACGCGAGCGGGCACGACGGCCAGAAGGTCATCGTCGTGCCGTCGGAGGACCTCGTGGTCGTGCGGCTCGGCTTCACCCCCGAGGCCGATGAGGAGCCGTCGGTCGTGCGGCTCGTGGCCGACGCCATCGCCGCGCTCGGCTGAGCCCACTCGCCGGTCGAGTGGCGCGAAGCGCGGTTCGAGACCCCCGCCCCGACCCGCCGGTCGCGGGAGGCCGACCAGTGGCGCCGGCACCGCGGCATCCGTAGGCTGTGCCAGACCGGCGGGCGGGGGAGCGGGCATGGTCGACTGGTTCTACAGCACGGATGCGTGGTTCACGCTGCCGCTGTTCGTGGGCGGGTTCGTGCTCGTGTCGTGCCTGATCGTGGTCGCCGTGCGTCCCCTGGTGCTGCGGCGCATCAGCGACACCGAGGAGTGGGACCGCACGCTCGGGCACGTGATCGGCACCTTCGGGATGTTCTTCGGCATCCTGCTCGCGCTCGTGGCCGTCTCGGTGTACGAGAACTACTCCGACACCCGCAGCATCACGGTCGAGGAGGCCGGGAAGGTGGGCGCCCTCTACCGCGCCACGACCGGGCTGCCCGACGACGTGGGCGAGCCCATGCGCGCGGTGCTCGACGACTACATGCAGACCGTGATCGAGCAGGACTTCCCCGACCAGCAGGCCGGCACGCTGCCGGAGGCGAGCCTCGTGCAGGTGAACGCCTTCGACGAGCTCATGCACGAGGTCGAAGCCGACACGCTGACCCAGCAGGCCGAGCTGAAGCAGGTGCTCGACTCGTTCGAGGGCTTCATCGACGCCCGGCGTGCGCGCATCGATGCCACGGCGCTCGCCCTGCCGGGGCTCTTCTGGCTCGTCATCTGGGTCGGTGCTGCGGTCAACGCCGTGCTCATCGCGTTCATGTCGGTGAAGAGCCTGCGGATGCACCTGCTCATGGCGGGGCTGCTCGCGCTCTTCATCGGGCTGGTGATCTTCGTCACGGCCGACATGGACCGCCCCTACGCGGGCAACGTCGCCGTCAATGCGGGTGCGTACCAGCGCGTGTACGAGCAGATCATCGACGATCGCTGACTCGTCGCCGGTCGAGTAGGCGCGCAGCGCCGTATCGAGACCCGCGCCGTCGGTATGGAGGTCGCCGGTCGAGTAGGCGCGCAGCGCCGTATCGAGACCCGCGCCGTCGGTATGGAGGTCGCCGGTCGAGTAGGCGCGCAGCGCCGTATCGAGACCCGCGCCGTCGGCAGCCGGGGTCTCGATACGCTGCGCTACTCGACCGGCGAGGCGCCGCCCACGACGAGGCGCACGCGCGCCTCGTCGCCGACTTCGAGGCCCTCGGCCGCGCGCACCCACGACTTCACGGGCACGATGTAGCCGCCGTCCTTGGGCCAGAGCGAGGTGGTCCACTCGCTCGATCCGATTCGTGCTGCGACGGGGATCATGCCCCACCCGTACGTGACCGCCGGTGCGAGCTCCCGGATCGCGTCGCACTCGTCATCGGGCACGGTCACGAAGTGCCAGGGTGCCGGCCCCCGCCAGAACCACACCTCGCCGCGGAACTCGAACTCCACCCGCTCAGGATACGAGCTCGCCCCGGCGCGCGCAGGCCCGTCCCGCCACGAGCGCGCGCTGTCGGGGTGCCGACGCCGTTGCCGCTCGACCCGGACCAGTCGGCCTGCGGCGCACCGGCCCGGCCGCTCGGCCGCCGCGTCGCCTCCGGCATCCGCAACTCGGCCTCGACGAGCGAACGCCCGACCCTCCATCGGGAGGGCCGGGCGTTCGCACGGGTCGGGTCAGGCCGCCTCGGCGACCTCCACGAGAGGGGACTCGACGACCGGGATCGCGCGCACGTCGGCGGTCGATGCGCGCCCGCGGCTGCGGGTGCGGTCGAGGAACGGCACGAGCCCGGCGATCGCCGCGAGCACCGCGCCGAGCACGAACGCGGCGACGTAGCCCGACTCGGCCGGCAGTCCGGCGGCGCCGAGCGTCGCGCCGATCGCCGCCGCGAACACCGTGGTGCCGATCGCTCCGCCGATCGTGCGGATGTTGGCGTTCATGCCCGTGGCGATTCCCACCTGGTCGGCGGGCACGCTGCGCACGATGAGGTTGGGCGTCGAGGAGGTGACGAGGCCCGTGCCGAGTCCGAGGGCCGCCGCCGCCGCGGCGAGCTGCAGCACGTCGGAGTGGAACAGCGCGATCGAGAGCGATGCCGCGCCCGAGATGAACGCGCCGATCGTCAGCTGTGCCGCGAACGGCAGCACGCGGCTCAGCGGGCCGGCGACGAAGCCCACCGACGCCATGGTCACGAGCATCGGCAGCATCATGAGCCCGGCCGCGCTCGCGTCGATGCCGAGTCCGTAGCCGCTTCCGGCCGGCGTCTCGGCGAGTCGCGGCAGGTACGCCCACACGCCGAACATCGCCGCGCCCGTGAGCGCCGCGGTGAGGTTGGTGGTCCACACCGCGGGCAGTCGCATCACGCGCATGTCGACGAGGGGCGCGGTCGAGCGCACTTCGACGGAGACCCAGGCGACGGCGAGGGCAGCGGATGCCGCGAACAGGCCGATCACGAGCGGCGACCCCCATCCCCACTGGTTGCCCGAGCTGAGCGGCAGGAGCAGCGTGACGAGCCACCCCGAGAGCAGCACGGCGGCGAGCACGTTGATGCGGCCGGTCGCCCTTGCCGCGGAGCGCGCCAGGCCGAACGTTCCGAGCGCGAGGCCGGTGACGGCGAGCACGAGGGGCAGCGCGAAGAGGCCGCGCCAGCCGATCGCGGCCGAGACGGGGCCGGCGATGACCGTGCCGAGGCCGCTGCCCACGGCCATGATCGCCGAGAGCGCGCCGATGGCGCCCGCGAGGCGCGCGGCGGGGAAGGCGTCGCGCACGAGGCCGAACCCGAGCGGGAAGACGGCGCCGCCGAGGCCCTGCAGCACGCGGGCGAGCAGCATGACGGTGAGGTTCGGCGCGAAGGCCGCGAGCACGGAGCCCAGCGCGACCGCGCCGAGCGCCACGAGGTACATGCGGCGCCGGCCGACGAGGTCGCCGGCGCGGCCGAGGAGGGGAGTGGCGACCGCCGCGGAGATGAGCCAGGCGGTGAGCATCCACGTCTGGCCGACCGCATCGGCGCCGAGGTCGGCGCCGATGGTGGAGAGCACGGGGATGATGAGCGATTGGAGGCTGGCGACGGCGGTGAAGCTCGTGGCCACCGCGATGAAGGTGATGCGGGAGGGGGACATCGAACGCCTTCCGTTCAGGCGAGTGGAATATACTGGAGGGGGTCTCCGATCGGAGGCCTCCTCCGGTTACGTTACCGGAGGTAGCCTCCACTTTGCAAGTGAGGTGTCTTCCGTGACCGATCCGACGCTGAGCGCGCTGCTCGACGCGCGTCGCCCCACGCGCGCCGATGCGCGCCGCAACTTCGACGCGCTCGTCGTTGCCGGGCGCGACGCCTTCGCCGAGCACGGGGTCGACGCATCCCTCGAGGACATCGCACGCCGGGCGGGCGTGGGCATCGGCACGCTCTACCGCAACTTCCCCACGCGCGACGCGCTCGTCGAGGCGGTCTACCTCGACGAGGTCGCCGGGGTCGCGTCGTTCGCCGACGAGCTCGGAGACCTGCCGCCCTTCGACGCGCTCGCCGCGTGGCTGCGGCGATTCGCCGACTACGCGAGCCGGAAGCGCGTGCTGCTCGAGGGCCTCAACCGCGACTCCGAGCTGCTGCAGACCTGCCGCAACGTCATGTACCAGTCGGGCGAGCCCCTGCTCCGTCGCGCGCAGGCCGCCGGGGTCGTGCGCGACGACATCGGGATCGATGACGCGGTGCGCCTCGTCGCGGGGGTCGCGGGGGTCGCCTTCCCCATCGCCGAGCAGCGCGAGCGGGTGGTCGACCTGGCGCTCGACGGGCTGCGCGCGCGGCCGACGGGCTGAGCCCCGGCTTCGGGGCCGTCTCCGGCAGCCGGGGCTGCGAGGATGGTCGGGTGACGACCACCGCCTCCATCCGCCCGGGCGACCTCGCCGACGAACGCGTGATCCGCCTGCTCACCGACCACCTGGCCGACATGTTCGCGACCTCGCCGGCCGAGAGCGTGCACGCGCTCGACGTCTCGGGCCTCTCGGCTCCCGGGGTCGCCTTCTGGACCATCGCCGACAGCGACGAGCTCGTCGGGTGCGTCGCGCTCAAGGAGCTCGACCCCGAGCACGGCGAGCTGAAATCCATGCGAACGGATGCCGCGGCCCGCGGCCGCGGGCTCGGCGCCCTGTTGCTCGAGCACGTGCTCGGCGAGGCCGCCCGCCGCGGCTACCGGCGGGTCAGCCTCGAGACCGGGTCGCAGGAGTTCTTCCGCCCCGCCCGCCGGCTCTACGAGAGGTACGGGTTCCGCGAGTGCGGCCCGTTCGCCGAGTACGTGCTCGACCCGAACAGCGTCTTCATGACGCTCGAGCTCCCCGTCACCGACTCCTCACGCGAGGCTCACCCGACGGGGTGATGCCGCCGGCCGCCCGATTTGCGAGGGTGGATCGGGGAGGACGGCATGCACGAGCGGTCACGCGGCGGCCGGGTTCGGCGCGGGTTCGGGCTGGCGCTGGCCTGCCTGGCGGTCACCGCGGTGCAGGGCGCGCTGATCGTGGCATTCGTCGCGTCGGGGTGGAGTCCGACTGCCGCGATCGCGGGCGCGCTGCTCCTCACGGGGGCGTCGTGCGTGACGGTGGGCTGGCTCGTCGTGCTCCGGCGACGGCGACGGCGGTGGATGCAGCGGGGCGCGGCGCGGCCCGACGCGGATGACGCCGGCAGGCGTGACGTTCGACGCGTGCTCGGCTGGGCCGTCGCCGTCTGGCTGGCGGCGGTCGTGCTCGCGCAGCTGTCGTTCCTGCGGCTGGATCTCGCGCCCATGGCCGGCGACGCGGCATCCGACGCACCGCTCATCGACATCCGCCGCACCGAGGCCACCGAGGCGGAGGCCGTGCCGATCGTCGCGGTGCCCGGCGGCCCGGGGGTGCCCTGGTCGGCCGCCGAGGAGCGCATGCTGCAGCGACTGGCCGACGGCCGGCCCCTCGTCGTGTACGACCAGGTCGGCACCGGCGGATCCGATCGGCTGGCGGACCCGACCGGGTACACGTTCGCGCGGTCGGTCGACGAATTGGCCGCGGTCGTCGACGCGGCCGGCTCCGAGCGGGTCGACCTCATCGGGTTCTCGTGGGGGTCGGCGGTCGCGACGGCGTACGCCGTCGAGCACCCCGAGCGCGTCGATCGGCTCGTGCTCCTCTCGCCGGGGTCGATCCCCTGGGCGGGCGAGGTCGCCCCGCCGCAGGCCCCGCAGTCGCGGCTCACCACCGCCGGCCGGATCGGCACGTACCTGCTCGCGCTCGCGCCCCGCAACCTGTTCGGGTACGCGCTCACCGCCGTCGATCCGCGAGCGGCGCACTGGTTCGCGGGCGACGACGAGTTCGACGGCCGATTCGCGCAGCTCTACGACACCACGGCCGCCGGCCTGCACTGCGCGGCGTCGCAGGTCGGGGCGCCGCCGCGGGGCGTGGGCTACTACGCGAACCAGGTACCGCAGCTGCATCCGGATCTCACCGGCATCACCCGTGCGCAGGCCGGGGCGGCCGATCTGCGGGTGCTCGTGTTCCGCGGCGACTGCGACTACATCGCCGCGCGCTTCGCAGAGGAATACGTCGAGGTCTTCGGTGCGCGGCTCGTTCGCGTGGCGGGTTCCGGCCACTCCCTGCTCGAGGATCGCCCGGAGCAGGTGCTCGAGCCGGCACGCGAGTTCCTCGGCTGAGGCCGGGCCCTGCGACCGCCGCCGGGCGGCTCACGCGCTGAGCGCGAGCTCCGCGTCGAGCAGTTCGAGCAGCAGCGACGCCGACGCCGGCGACGACTCGCCCGTGACGACCGAGACCACCCAGGGCGGCGCCGACGCGGGCAGCGGGCGCACCGCGAGCCCGGCGGCCTGCGGCTTCGCGGCGACGTGCTGCGGCACGAGCGCCACGCCGAGCCCGCGCTGCACGAGGTCGAGCAGCGTGTGCACGTCGTTCACCGTGCAGCCCACGCGCCGGGTCACGCCGTGCGCCGCGCACATCTCGTCGTTCAGCGAGCGCACCGCCCACGAGTCCTGGAAATCGACGAAGTCGGTCTCGCGCAGGTCGGCCCAGTCGACGGCGTCGAGCGCGGCGAGCGGATGCTGCGGCGGCGCGAGCAGCACGACGGGCCGGCGGCCCAGTTCGGTACGGCGCACCCGGGTGAGGTGGTCGCCCGCGGCCACGAACGCGATGTCGATGCTCCCGTCGCGCACCCCGGCCACCAGGTCGAGCGAACCGGCCTGCGTGAAGTCGAGGTCGACGAGCGGATAGCGGCGGCGCACGCGCTCGAGCAGCGCCGAGACATCCACGAAGCCGAGGCACTGCTCGGCGCCGACGCGCAGGCTGCCGCTCAGCTCGTGGGTCGCGCGGAGCACGGCGTCGCGCGCGGCGCCCGCCTGCGCGAGCATCGTGCGGGCGTGGGGGAGGAGGGCGAGCCCCGCCTCGGTGGGTTCGACGCGGCGCGTGGTGCGGTTGAAGAGCGTGGTGCCGAGCTCGTCCTCGAGGCTGCGGATCGCCGCCGACAGGCCCGACTGCGACACGCCGCAGACCGCCGCGGCTCGCGTGAACTGCTGCTCGTCGGCGAGCGTGACGAGGTACTCCATCTGACGCAGGTCCATATATACACACTACTTCTCAATCGCATGAGCGAAAGTCGTTGGACTTCTCAATCGATGCTGCCTAGGGTGAATCCGCACGCCACGCCCGCGACCCGCGGGCGCGCGCCACGACCCTCAGACGAGAGGAATCCACGTGCAGCAACGCACCATCGGCCCGCGTTCCGTGAGCGCGATCGGCCTCGGCGGCATGCCGATGTCGATCGAGGGCCGGCCCGACGAGGCCCGCTCGATCGCCACGATCCACGCCGCCCTCGACGTCGGCGTCACCCTCATCGACACCGCCGACGCCTACCACCTCCACGCCGACGAGGTGGGCCACAACGAGGAGCTCATCGGCCGGGCGCTGCGCTCCTTCGGCGGCGACACGTCCGGCGTGCTCGTCGCGACGAAGGGCGGCCACCTGCGCCCGGGCGACGGCTCGTGGACGCAGGACGGCCGGCCCGAGCACGTGAAGGAGGCCGCGAAGGCCTCGGCCCGCCGCCTCGGCGTCGACGCGATCGGCCTGTACCAGTTCCACCGGCCCGACCCCCGCGTGCCCTACGCCGACTCGATCGGCGCCGTCCGCGACCTGCTCGACGAGGGCGTCATCGAGCTCGCCGGCATCTCCAACGCGAACGTCGCGCAGATCGACGAGGCCAACGAGATCCTCGGCGGCCGGCTCGTGTCGGTGCAGAACCAGTTCTCGCCGGCGTTCCGGTCGAGCCTCGGCGAGCTCGAGCACTGCGCGGAGCTCGGCATCGCGTTCCTGCCGTGGTCGCCGCTCGGCGGCATCGCCCGTGCGGCGGCGGTCGGCGAGCGCCACGGCGCCTTCCAACGCGTCGCGGAGACGCGGGGCGTGAGCCCCCAGCAGGTCGCCCTCGCCTGGGAACTGGCGCTCGCACCCGTCGTGATCCCGATCCCGGGGGCGTCGCGGCCCGGGAGCATCCGCGATTCGGTGCAGGCCGCCGCCCTCGAGCTCACCGCCGACGAGCTCGACACGCTCTCCGGCGCGGGCGAACTCGCAGCCTGACCGACCGACCCAAGGAGACCCACCATGAAGACCATCCCCCTCGGCGGCGACCTCGCCGTGCCCAACGTCGTCCTCGGCCTCATGCGCATCCAGGAGATGACGGATGACGCGGTGCGCGAGCTCGTGCGCACCGCCCGCGACGCGGGCATCGACTTCTTCGACCACGCCGACATCTACGGCGACGAGCTGCACGGGTGCGAGCTCCGCTTCGCGGAGGCGATGCAGCTCACTCCGTCGCAGCGCGACGAGATCACCCTGCAGACCAAGGCCGGCATCGTGGGCCCCGGGCCGTACTTCGACTTCTCGTACGAGCACATCATGGAGTCGGTCGAGGGTTCGCTGCGCGCGCTCGGCACCGACCGCATCGACGTGCTCCTGCTGCACCGCCCCGACGCACTCGTGGAGCCCGACGAGGTCGCCCGGGCGTTCGACGAGCTCGAGGCATCCGGCAAGGTGCTGCGCTTCGGCGTCTCGAACCACACGCCGCGCCAGATCGACCTGCTGAAGAAGTCGGTGTCGCAGCCGCTCGTGGCGAACCAGTTGCAGCTGTCGATCACGCACTCGCCGATCATCGCCGAGGGCGTCGCCGCGAACATGCAGGGCCTCGCCCAGTCGGTCACCCTCGACGGGGGCGGCATCGTGGACTACTGCCGCCTGCACGACATCACGATCCAGGCGTGGTCGCCGTTCCAGGCGGGCTTCTTCACGGGCGTGTTCCTCGGGTCACCCGAGTACCCCGAGCTGAACGCCGCCATCGACCGTCTCGCGGCGAAGTACGACGTGCCCGCCATCGCGATCGCGACGGCGTGGATCACGCGGCATCCCGCGAACATGCAGGTCGTGCTGGGCACGACGACGCCCGAGCGCGTGGCCGGCGCCGCGCAGGGATCTGACGTGCTGCTCACGCGTGCGGAGTGGTACGAGCTGTTCCGCGCCGCCGGATACCGCGTGCCCTGACCGGGCAGTCCGCCCGCACGTCGCGAACGCCCGGCACCCGCGGGGGGTCGGGCGTTCGTCGTTCCCGAGGCGGTGGACCCGTGTCGGCGTCGCCGGTTACGGAGCGGCCATCAGCGCGCCCGGCCCGCGCACGACCGCGACGTCGGAGACCTCGCGCTCGGAGCCGTCGGCGGCGAGGAACGCCAGCCGCAGGGGCTCGCCGGTCTCGCGGTCGGTGTAGATCGCCGCCGGCCCGAACCCGCTCGGCCGGTACTCGTCGCCCCAGGCGTTCATCGCGGCCAGCACGGGCACGAGGGCACGACCTGCGTCGGTGAGCACGTACTCCTCGCGTTCGCGTTCACCGTCTTCGCGGTAGGGGCGCCGCTCGAGGATGCCCGCGTCGACGAGCCGGCCGAGCCGATCCGTGAGCACGTCGGGCGCCACGCCCAGGCGCGCGCGGAATTCGGCGAAGCGGGTTCGGCCCCACATCGCCTCGCGCACGATCAGCAGCGACCACTTCAGCCCCAGTACCTCGAGGCTGCGCGCGATCGAGCAGCGCTCGACGCTTCCGGTTCCCGACCCTTCGTCCACCGGTCGTCCTCCTCTGATCAGCCGTTCGCCCAGTGCTGCATCGCCCGATCATAGCAGCCTGAGTTGGATATACGGATTCAGCATGCTAAGTTGGCGAAACCAACTCAGGTGGATCGGAAGGCGGTCGTCGTGACCCTCTCGCAACGTGGAAGCTTCTGGACCGCGGCATCCGTCGCCGGTCTCGCACTGTGGGCGAGCGCTGCGCCCACCGTCGTGTACCCGCTGTACGCGCAGCAATGGGCGTTGCCGCCCGCGGTGACCACCGCGATCTTCGCCGTGTACCCGATCGTGCTCGTGCCCGTGCTCATCGTCTTCGGCAACCTGTCCGACGTGATCGGCCGCCGCGCCGTCATCCTCCTCGGCCTCGCCGCACTCGGTGCGGGCTCGGTCGCGTTCGGGCTCGCGCCCGACCTCACGTGGGTGTTCATCGGACGCGCGCTCATGGGGGTGGGGGTGGGCCTCTCGCTCAGTCCCGCGACGGCCGCCATGGTGGAGTTCGGCGGGCGCGACGGCGCGCGGCGAGCGGGTCCCGCCACCACCGCGGCGACAGCGACCGGGCTCGCGCTCGCGACCATCGTGGGCGGTGCGCTCGTGCAGTATGCGCCCGAGCCCCTGCGGCTCAGCTTCTGGGTGCTCACGGCCATCACGGTCGCGGTGGGGGTCGCCGCGTTCCTGCTCCCGCGCCACACCCGCGACGAGAGCGCCGGCCCGTGGCGCCCGAGACTGCCCCGGATGCCGCGGGCGGGTCGTTCCGCGTTCGTCGCGGGCACGCTCGGCGTCTCCGCGGCCTACGCGATGGGCGCGGTCTTCCTCGCGCTCGGCGCGCAGATCGCCCGCGAACTCGTGCGCAGCGACAACGCGTTCGTCGACGGCGCCATCATCTCGCTCTCGGCCGTGACGATCGGCGTGGTGGCGGTCGCCGCGCGCGGCGTTCCTGCGCGCCGATCCGTCACGATCGGTCCGCTGCTCGCCGTCGTGGGACTCGGCCTCCTCGTGGTCGCTGGGCTCGCGCATTCGCTGCCGGCCTTCATCGCCTCGTCGCTCGTGGCCGGAGCCGGCTACGCCCTCATGTTCTCGGGCGGCCTGGGCCTCGTCACGGCGAGCGCGCCGACTCACCACCGCGCGAGCGTCATCTCCGCGGCCTACGTCGTCGGCTACCTCGTACAGGCCGTTGCGGCACTCGGGCTCGGCGTGATCGCCACCTCGTCGGGCCTGCAGTTCGCGCTCGAGCTCGGAGTCCCGGTGATCCTCCTGCTCGGCATCGGAGCGCTCGTGGTCGCGAACGCGCCGCAGCGCGTGCCCGTCGCCGCGTAGGTGAGGCGAGCTCCGGCTCGGAGGGCGGGTCCGGTCGCACCCGGGCATCGACCTTCGGGCTCGCGGCTGGCAGGATGACTCTCGTGCGGGCCCCAGGTCCGCGGCATCCTGCCGCCGCCGGGCACGCAGGCTCGTGGAGGGCGGAGCGATGGACGACCTGAGCGGAACGGCGACCGAGCGGCTCGCGCAATTGCGCGGCGGGGACGGGGGAGCGCGGGATGCGGCATGGCTCGAGCGCCAGCTGCACTCGGCCCTCCAGGGCTGGCAGGCGACCGAGGACGACCTGCGGCAGCTGCGCGAGGCGCACGAGGACTTCTAGGCCAGCGCGCCCCGCGGCCCGCGACTCACTCCGACCCGACCGCATCGCCTCCCGGCGTGATCGAGTCGACGAACCCGTACGCCTCCTCGGCGACCGCCCGCCACCGGTCGGCGCCCTCGGCGAGGGGCACGACCGCCCACTCGCGCATCGGTCGGCCGCGCATGACCATGTTGTCGAGCCCGAGCTGCTCGATGCGCTCCCCGTCGAGCTTCACCACGAGGTCGCCCCGGCTCGACGTGAACGCGAAGAACTTGCCCCGCACCGAGAGGCCCTCGGAGCCGAACATGCGCCCCTTCGCGACATCCGCCCGGCTGAGCAGCCCCGGCGCGATCTCGTCGAGCAGCTCACGCCCGCGAGCGCGGTCGTCCTGTCCCATGCCCTGACGCTACGACCGGCCGCCGACAGCGGCAAGGGCGGTCAGCCGTGATCGGCCCCGAGCCACGCCTCGAGCATGCGCCGGCGCAACGCGTTCGAACGCTCGGCGAAGGCGCGCTGGCGCCGCACGTACTCGGCCTTGCCCTCGGGCGTCTCGATGCGCACGGGCTCGCCGCCCCACGGCTCCATGTCGTAGGGCGAGGCCTGCATGTCGAGATACCGGATGTCGCGGGCGAGCTCGAACGCGTCGAGCAGCACCTCGCCCGGCACGAGCGGGCCGAGCTTGACGGCCCACTTGTAGACGTCCATGCCGGCGTGCAGGCAGCCGGGCTGCTCGAGCTCGGGCTGCGTCTCACGGGTCGGGGCGAAGCGGTTGCGGGGCGTGGCATCCGGCGTGAAGAAGCGGAACGCGTCGATGTGGGTGCACCGCAGCTCGTGCGCCTCGACGACCTCGTCGGTCGCCGCCTGCCCGAGGCGCAGTGGCACCGGATGCCGGTGCTCGCGCTGGCGGTACACCATCGCCCACTCGTGCAGGCCGAAGCATCCATACGACCCGGGCCGTGCGGCGGTGTTCCGCAGGATGCGCTCGACGACGCCGAGCATCGCCGACTTCTCGCGTTCCATCCCGCCGCGATCGACCACGAGGCCGCCCGGGGTGGTGCCGGCCGCGTACCAGCGCCATTCCGCGCGGGGCGTGCCCGCGGCATCCGCCAGTTCGATGCCCGCGCCGGGGTGCCAGCGCCGGAGCAGACCGGGCGAGTACGAGTAGTAGGTGAAGAGGAAGTCCTCGATCGGATGCCGCTCGCCCCGCGCCGCGCGCTCGCGATGCGCCGCCGTCAGGGCGTCGGCCCGTGCGGCGTGCGCCTGCTCGCGAGCGCCCCAGTCGTGCGCGTCGAGCATGACGGGCGCGGTGGTGGCGGCGAGCGTGGTCACCCCTCGATGGTAGGCGGCGCGCCGGTGCGCGTCGCCCGCCATCGCCTCAGCCGTCGTCGGATGCCCGGGCAGCGACCGCCTCGCGGATGTCCTCCTCGACGAGGTCGCCGTTGATGCCCGTGCCCGCGACGTTGCCGGCCGCCATCGCGACGGGCACCGAGGACGCGGCGGTCGCGATGTTGCCGGCTGCCCAGAGACCGGGCACGTTCGTGCGGCCCGACGGGTCGACGAGCACCCAGTCGACGCCGTTCTGCCGCATGGTGCGCGCGCGGAGCTCGCGCAGCAGGCGATCGTTGGGCACGGGGCGCGGGGCCACGAAGATCGAGTCGGCCTCGTGCTCGGTGCCGTCGTCGAGGCGGATGCCGCGGAGACCGCCCTCGTCGTCGCCCACGACCTCGACGACGGCGCGTGTCTCGATCGCGATGCCGCGGGCCTCGAGGCCGGCGCGCGCGGCGTCGGGGAGGTTCGCGCCCTGGGTGTAGAACGTGACGTGCGGCGAGAGCTGCCGCAGGAGCTGCGCCTGGTGGGTGTTCGACGCGTCCGTGGCGATCATGGCGATCCGGCGGTCGCGCACCTCCCAGCCGTCGCAGTAGGGGCACGACACGGCGTTGCGACCCCACTCCTCGGCGAGACCGGGCAGATCGGGGAGGTCGTCGCGCAGGCCCGTGGCCACCAGCATCCGTCGTGCCGTGTGCCGTTCGCCGGACTCGAGCACGACCTCGAACCCGATGGCCTCGGTGTCGAGCGGGGCTGCCGAGACGACGGTGCCCGACTCGATCACGACGTCGTCGTAGCGCGTGAGCTCGGCGCGCCCGGCGGCGAGCAGGTCGAGCGGCGACGAGTGATCGCGGCCCAGCACGCCGTGCATGTGCGCCGCGAAGCGGTTGCGCGGCTCGCCGCCGTCGACCACGAGCACGCGGCGGCGCGAGCGGCCGAGCATGAGCGCGGCGCTGAGTCCCGCGCTGCCGCCGCCGACGATGATGACGTCCCATTCGGTTCGCTGCATGCGTCAACTATGCCAAGAGTCCGCCGGGGCGGCATCCGCGCCGACGACGGCGATCAGTGGTACCGGCCGCTGTAGGCGTTGATCGCGGGCTGGCCGCCGAGATGGGCGTACAGCACGTTCGAGTCGCGGGGGATCTCGCCGCTCGAGACGAGGTCGATGAGGCCCGCCATCGACTTGCCCTCGTACACGGGGTCGAGGATGACGCCCTCGAGGCGGCCCGTGAGGAACATGGCCTCGTCGGTCGACTCGACCGGGATGCCGTAGAGGTCGCCGGCCCAGCCCTCGAGCACGGTGATCTCGTCGTCGTGCACCTCGCGACCGAGCCCCATGAGCGACGCCGTGTTGCGGGCGATGCGGGCGACCTGGTCGCGGGTCTCGTCGATCTTCGCCGACGCGTCGATGCCGAGCACCCGGCGCGGACGGCCGCCGAAGTTGTGCTCGAGGTCGGCGAAGCCGGCGATCATGCCCGCATGGGTCGACCCGGTGACCGAGCACACCACGATCGTGTCGAAGAACACGCCGAGCTCGGCCTCCTGCGCGGCCACCTCATGGGCCCAGTTCGCGAAGCCGAGCCCGCCGAGCGGGTGATCGGATGCGCCGGCCGGGATCGGGTACGGCGTGCCGCCGACGGCCTCGACGTCGGCGATCGCCTGCTTCCACGACTCCTTGAAGCCGATGCCGAACCCGGCGGGCGAAAGGCGCACGTCGGCCCCCATCACGCGCGACAGCAGGATGTTGCCGACGCGGTCGTTCACCGAGTCGGGCCAGTCGACCCAGTGCTCCTGCACGAGCACGGCCTTCATGCCGAGGTGCGCCGCGACGGCCGCGACCTGGCGGGTGTGGTTCGACTGCACCCCGCCGATCGAGACGAGCGTGTCGGCCCCCTTCGCAAGGGCGTCGGGCACGAGGTACTCGAGCTTGCGCGTCTTGTTCCCGCCGAAGGCGAGTCCGCTGTTCACGTCCTCGCGCTTCATCCAGACGCGGGCGCCGCCGAGGTGGGCGCTCAGCCGGTCGACCGGGTGGATCGGGCTCGGTCCGAACGTGAGCCGGTGGCGGGGGAAGTCGGCGAGTGCCATGGTCATGCTCCTCAGGTGGGGGTGGTCGTGGACTCGTCGTCGAGGTGGAGCAGCCGGCCGAGCGTCGACCAGTTGTCGCGCGCCGCCGCGGCGGCTTCTGCGGGCAGGCCGGCGGCGCAGAGCTCGATGATGCGGTCGTGGTCGGCGACCGAGCCGCGTCCGGCGAGCGATCCGAAGCGGGCGCGTTCGAGGCGCCGCAGCAGCGGCGTGACCTGCTCGAGCAGGCCGGGCAGCAGGGGGTTCGCGCTCGCCCGCACTGCCACGTCGTGGAACTCGTCGTCGGCGGCGATCGCGGCGCCCACGTCGCGCGCCCGCAGCGCCGACGCGAACCGGGCGTTCGCTGCGCGCATCTCGTCGAGGTCGGCCGCGGTGAGCTGCGCCACCGCATCGCGTACCGCCAACTCGTGCAGCGCCGCGGCGATGCGTTGGGCGGCGAGGGCCGTGCGGGTGTCGAGCGGAGCGACCACGGTCTGCTTCGCGCGCCGGGTGTGCACGAGCCCAGCCGCCTCGAGCCGGGCGATCGCCTCGCGGATCGGCGTGCGGCTCACGCCGAGCCACTGCTCCAGCTCGGGATCGCGCAGCCGCTCGCCGGGGGCGAGCTCGCCCGAGACGATCGCGTCGCGCAGTTGCCCGTAGGCGTAGTCGCGCAGCGACTTCGGGCGCTCGGCACTCGAGCGGACAGGCAGCGGCATGCAATATATTGCAGTGGATGCCGCGGCCGCTGTCAAGTCGACGAAGGGCAGCGGCCCGGGTCAGGCGGGCGCCGGACCCGTGGGCACCGCTGCCTGCTCGTCGGCGATGAGGGGCATCAGCATCTCGAGCAGGGCGTGCGTGGTCTGCTCGGCGCTCAGGCCCGATTCGAGTCGCAGGATGCTCCAGGTGCGGGCGTCGCAGACGGCGACGATCTGCGCCAGCCGCCGCTCTCGCTGCGCGCTGCCGACGGCGCCCGGCGGCGAGTCGACCGCGAACGCGCTGCGGCACCAGGAGACGTGGTACTCCCGGCCCCGTTTCGCCAGCTCGACCATTCCGTCGACGAGGTCCGCCTCGGCGTAGGTCTTCAGGATGAGCGCACCGTAGAACTCGTAGTGGTCGCCGAGCGCCTCGACCGTCTCGCGGGCGGATGCGCCGGCGATCGCCGATCGGCTTGCCGCGATCCTGCCCAGTTCCCGTTCGACGGTGGCCACGAGCAGGCCGGCCTTGTTGCCGAACCGGCGGATGACCGTCTGCACGGTGACGCCCGCGTCGGCGGCGACATCCTCGAGGCGGATCTGACCGAACGGCAGCCGAGCGAAGCGCTGCAGCATCGCATCCACGATGCGGTCGCCCGTGCGCTGCGCCTCGTCGGCACGCGAAGTCATGTCGTACGCTCGTGCATTCATGTGATAGAGATTAACATCAATATTGCCGACGAGAAGAATCGAGTGCACCATGACCGACCCGAGCACCATCGAGCGCAATGAGCGAGTCCGCACCCGCCTGGGCGCGCTCCGCATCCGGCGGATCGGAGCCGGCCCCATGACCGTGCTGTGGCCGTCGATGTTCGTCGACAGCAGCACGTGGGATTCCCTGATCCCCGAGCTCGACCTCGACCGCGAGTACGTGCTGGTCGACGGCCCGGGCCTGGGCCGCAGCGACGCCCTGCTGAGACGCAGCACGATCACCGAAGCCGCCGACGCGGCCGTCGACCTGCTCGACGGCCTCGGAGCGGCGGGCCCCGTCGACTGGGTCGGCAACGCGTTCGGTGGGCACGTCGGCTACAAGCTCGCCGCCATGCCGGGAGTGCTGCGCTCGCTCGTCGCCATCAGCGCGCCGGTCGAGCGGATCACGCAGGCGCAGCGCGCGCAGATCAACCTGCTGCTGCCCCTGCTGCGCCTTGCCGGCCCGATCTCTCCGGTGCGCGATGCCGTGGTCGGCGCGATGCTCACCGACGCATCGGCGCATGACGAGCGAATCCGCCGCATCGTCGTCGAGAGCCTCGAGCGCCCGAGCCGCCGAAGCATGACCAACGCGCTGCGCTCGTTCATCCTCGAACGGGTCGACGTCACGGCGGAGCTCGCCGCCATCGGGGTGCCGTGCCTCTACATCGCGTCGGACGATCGGGGCGACTGGAGCGAGGACGAGGCGCTGCAGGCCGCCGCACGCACGCCGAACGCCACCGCCGTCACTGTGCAGGGCGCCCGCACGCTCATTCCGCTGGAGCAGCCCGCGGTGGTCGCCGATCACCTGCGCAGCTTCTGGGCCTCGCTGTGATGCGTCGCCCGTAGGGGCGCGGCATCCGCCCGTCGGGCTCAGTGGCGGCGGCCGCGACGCGTGTCGGGGAGCTTCGCGACGAGCTGCTCGCCGGTCGCGGTGAGGAAGTCGCCGGGCTCCTCGGCCATCCAGCGTTCGGCGACGAGCTTCGCGGGGTAGAGGATCGTGCGCGTGCGGGCGTCGTGCAGCGCCAGTTCGATGCCGTGCTCGTCCTCGGCGATCACCCATCGGAGCGGCGTGCGGCGCACCAGGTGCTCGCCGAACGCGAGCCCGATCGCGTTGGTGGTCACCGTGGGGTCGTCGCGCTCGGGGGGATTGATGCGCCGCCACGCCGCGGCCGACCGGTCGTAGGCCGCCCGTACCTGCGCGAGGTCGTCGATGTCGGTGCCCGCGTCCGTCAGGAGCTCCACATGGGCGGCGATCCACTCGAGCTCGCGCTCGTCGAGGTCGCGCAGGCGCGGCATCGACGGCGGCGTCGGCGTCGGCGCGTCGGCGCGCGCCGAACGTCTCGAGAAGAGGGCCATTCGATCATTCTCTCCGGATGCCGCGGCGCCACGCGACATCCGCCGCACTCAGTTCGAGGGACATGTCGATCCGGCGTGGCGCCATTCGACGCATGAGTGAAGGATCGAAGTCGAACTCGGAAGGACACGATCATGAAGCTCACCGCGCACACCTTCGTCACCCTGGACGGGGTCATGCAGGGGCCCGGCGGCCCCGACGAGGACACCACGGGAGGATTCACCGCCGGCGGCTGGGTGGTGCCGCTCGTCGACGAGGACTTCGGTCGCATCGTCGACGGCTGGTTCTCGCAGGCCGACGAGATCCTGCTCGGACGCACGACGTACGACATGATGTCGGCGTTCTGGTCGCAGATCACCGACCCCGACGACAACGTGGGGCGCGCGCTCAACACCCTGCCGAAGCACGTCGCCTCCACGACGCTCACCGACCCGACCTGGCAGAACACCTCGGTGATCGCGGCCGACGTGGTCGACGCGGTGCGGGCGCTCAAGGATCAGCCCGGACGCGAGCTGCAGGTGCACGGCAGCTGCGCGCTGCTGCACACGCTGCACGACGCCGGGCTGATCGACGAGTACCGCCTCATCGTCTTCCCGATCGTGCTCGGCACGGGCAAGCGCCTCTTCCCCGAGGGGTCGGCGCCCACGGGGTTCACGCTCGTCGAGAGCCGGGTCACCGGCACCGGCGCCGTGTACGAGGTGCTGCGTCCCGCGCCGCTCGCGACGGGCGACATCGTCGTCGAGGACGGCCGTGAGGTGATCGTGTGAACCGGCGTTCCGTACGCCCGGAGGTCATGGCACGATGAAGTCGCCCGAGGACGGCGCAGGCAGCTTGTCGACGTCCACGACGAAGGATTCCGCGTACCGCACGGCGATCTCGTCGGGCGTTCCGTCGGTCAGCGACATCTGGGCCAGTACGAGCACGTCACCGTGCTCGTCGGTCGCGGCGAACGCGAAGTAGCGCTGACCGGGGTAGGTGGCGCAGTCCTTCCACCGTGTCGCCTCGATCGTCCAGCCGGCCCGCTCCCAGACGGGGTCGGGCTCCCGCACGCAGCCCTCGATGGTCCAGTCCAGCTCGACATACGACCGAAGCCAATCGCGCCGTTCTGCGGCCGTCATCGCCGGCGCTCCCTCCGCCTCGGCTGCGGCCGCGGAGGCGCCGAGATAGGCGGTGTCCTGCGCGAAGTCGATCACCCCGGTCGTGTCGACTCCGGTACGGACCGCGGAGCCGGGGTCCATCGTCCAGTCCCACTTCGAGAGGTTCGCACCCCACTCCGCGGGGATGTCGACGGTGATGGCCTTGTCGTTGCTCACCACGGTCTTGTACGCGACGGCGTCGGAGGTCGCCGTCTCCGTCGGCGGCGCATGACTGCCGAAGGCGCCGAAGAACGCGTCGATGCGCTCGGGCGTGATCAAGGCGCTCGCCGTCGCACCGATCACGGCAAGGCCGACGGCGCCGCCGACCGCATAGACCATGCGGGTCGGCCGACGGTGCCGGCCGGTCGGCGGGGCAGGGGCCTCACCGTCGCCATCCACGTCCATCGGGCCCCCGTCCGTGCCGCCTCAGGATGACAGGAGACTATTCCCACTGAGCGATACCGAGCAAGGCTCGAATATGCGTGGCATGCCGCAGCCCAGGCTGCCAATTCCGTGCGCAAGGGGGTGGCTGGATGCCGCTCGGCGGGCGTACCGTGAGCGGCATCCGATTCAGGGAGGCATCATGGCGAACCTCGTCGTGCACTTCGAGATCCACGCGACCGAGCCGCAGCGGCTCATCGGCTTCTACTCCGGACTCTTCGGGTGGAAGTTCGTGCAGTTCGGCGACATGCCGTACTGGTCGATCGACACCGGCGACGGTGCGATCGGCAACGTCGAGGGCGCGGCAGGCATGGGCATCAACGGCGGCCTCACCCAGCGCGAGGGCCCCGCGCCCGAAGCCGGTGCGCCGGTGAACGGATGCAACATGGTCGTCGGCATCGACGGGAGCGTCGACAAGCTCATGGGCATCGCCGAGGAACTCGGCGCCACCGAGGCGATGGCCGCCACCGACATGCCGGGCGTGGGACGCGTGGGGTACCTGCACGATCCCGACGGCAACCTCTTCGGCCTCATCTCGCCGGTGATGTCGGACGGCTCGAACACGATGGGGCCGGGGGCGCCGGCGGCCTGAGCGAGCATGTCCGAGCTTCTGGAGAAGGGCGCGGCGCGCACGCGCTGGATCCGCTCTCGCATGCCCCTGCTCGCCGCTGCGCGCCGCGAGTTCGCAGAACGGCAGCCGTTCGCGGGTCGGCGCATCGGGATGTCGCTGCACCTCGAGCCCAAGACCGCCGTGCTGCTCGAGGTGCTCGCCGCGGGCGGCGCCGAGGTCGTGGCGACCGGCAACCACGGGTCGACCCAGGACGACATCGTCGCGCTCCTGCGCTCCACGGGCATGACCGTGTTCGGCGCCCGCGACGACACGATCGAGCAGCACATGTCGAACGTGGCATCCGTCATCGAGGCGAAGCCCGACATCCTGCTCGACAACGGCGCCGACCTCGCCGCCGGGGTGGTCGCGAGCGGTCACGCGGAGTCGGTCGTCGGCGGCACCGAGGAGACGACGAGCGGCGGCATCCGACTGCGGGACGAACTCGCCGGGCAGGTGCCGTTCCCCGTGATCGTGATCAACGACAGCATGCTCAAGGCGATCGGCGAGAACCGGCACGGCGTCGGCCAGTCGGTCGTCGAGAGCGTCATGCGCATCACGAACCTCATGATCCCCGGGCGGCGATTCGTCGTCGCGGGGTACGGATGGTGCGGGCGCGGCATCGCCCAGTACCTGCGGGCGTTCGGCGGCAAGGTGGCCGTGGCCGAGGTCGACGAGCTGAAGGCGTTCGAGGCGGCCCTCGACGGCTACCGTGTCGGCGACCTCGCGCAGCTCGCGGAGTGGGGCGAGTTCTTCATCACCGCGACCGGAGCGCCGAACGTCATCGGGCCCGACGTGATCGCGCGCCTGCAGGGCGGGGCGATCCTCGCGAACGCCGGCCACTTCCCATGGGAGATCGACACCGCGCACCTGCGCGCGGCCGCGAGCGCCGTCTCGCAGCTCGACGCCGCCATCGAACGGTTCGACCTGCCCGACGGTCGCGAGATCACGCTCCTCGCCGAGGGCCGCATGGTGAACCTCGCCGGGCGCGAGCCCAAGGGCAACTCGCTCGAGGCCATGGACCTCGGCTTCCTGCTGCAGGCGCTCTCGCTCGAGCGCGTCGCGACGGCGGCCGCCGGCCTCGTGCCGGGGGCGCAGCCCGTACCGCGCGACCTCGAGCGGCTGATCGCGCGACGGTTCCTCGACGCGCTCGGCGCGGACCGCTAGCGCGTCGGGAGGGAGTGGGGCGCGGCACGGATGCGCGCGTGCCTGCGCGGTCGGCGTGCGGGCGCCTGCCCCTGCGACGCGAGCCGGCCGGAGAGGGAACGCGGGCACGCCCGTGCCGGGTGTCGGCGGCGGGTGCCAGACTGGCGGGATGCTGCTCGACGAGCTCGTGACGACCTCCGAGGCGGTCGCTGCCACGCGGTCGCGGCTCGCGAAGGTCGACGCGCTCGCCGGCCTCCTCGCACGGCTCGAGCCCGACGAGATCGCCACCGCGGTCGGGTTCCTGGTCGGCAAGCCGCGGCAGGGGCGGGTCGGCGTCGGGTGGCGCGGGCTGTCGTCGGCAATGGGCGAACCTGCGGATGCCGCGACGCTCACGATCGCCGACGTCGACGCCATGCTCGACCGGCTCGCCGCGGCATCCGGCGCCGGATCGGCGGGCGAGCGCACGCGCGAGCTGCGCGAGATCACGCAGCGGGCCACCGCGCGCGAGCAGGGCTACCTGCGCGGCATGCTGCTCGGCGAGGTGCGCACGGGCGCGCTCGAGGGCGTGCTCACGGATGCGATCGCGCGGGCGGCCGATCGCCCCGGCGACGTGGTGCGCCGTGCTGCGATGCTCTCGGGCGACCTCGGCGAGACGGCGCGCGTCGCGCTCACGGGCTCCGCCGAGGAGCTCGGCGCGATCGGGCTCGTCGTCGGGCGTCCGGTGCTGCCCATGCTCGCGGCGACCGCGCCCACCGCGGCGGCCGCGCTCGAGGCGACGGGCGAGGCATCCGTCGAATACAAGCTCGACGGGGCGCGCATCCAGGTGCACCGCACGGGCGACGACGTACGCGTCTTCACCCGCAACCTCGCCGACATCACCCACCGCGTGCCCGAGGTGGTCGAGGTCGTGCGGGGCCTGCCGGTGCACGACGTGATCCTCGACGGCGAGACGCTCTCGCTCGACGAAGACGGCGCGCCCCGCCCGTTCCAGGAGACCATGTCGCGATTCGGGGCGGATGCCGCGCGCGAAGCCCTGCTGCGGCCGTGGTTCTTCGACGTGCTGCACGCCGACGGGCGCGACCTGCTCGATGAGCCGCTCGCGACGCGGCGCACGGAGCTCGAGCGCATCGCGGGGGAGCACCGCATCCCCGGCGAAGTCACCTCCGATCCCGAGGTCGCCGAGCGAGTGTCGCGCGACGCGCTCGCCGCGGGCCACGAGGGCGTCGTCGTCAAGGCGATCGGGTCGCCCTACGCCGCCGGCCGGCGCGGCTCGAGCTGGATCAAGGTGAAGCCCGTGCACACGTACGACCTCGTCGTGCTCGCATGCGAGTGGGGATCGGGCCGCCGCACCGGGTGGCTGTCGAACCTGCACCTCGGTGCGCTCGACCCGGCGGGCGAGTTCGGCGAGCCGGGCGGGTTCGTCATGGTCGGCAAGACGTTCAAGGGTCTCACCGACGAGCTGCTGCGCTGGCAGACCGAGCGGTTCCCGCAGATCGAGGTGCGTCGCACCGCGCACGCGGTGTGGGTCGAGCCGGTCACCGTCGTCGAGATCGCGATCGACGGGGTGCAGCGGTCGAGCCGCTATCCGGGCGGCATCGCGCTGCGCTTCGCGCGGGTCAAGCGCTACCGCGACGACAAGCCGGCCGCCGAGGCCGACACCATCCAGACGCTGCGCGGGCTGCTGCGCGACTGAACGGGATCACTGCCGAACGGGTTCGGCCGGCTCCGGACTCGGGAGCCGCGCGCTGCGCCGCCAGACCGGCACGAACACCGCAGCGACGGCGACCGCCACGGCGCTGGCGGCGAGGAGCGCCGCCGTCACGCCGGCCAGGGTCGCGATGAGACCCGCAAGGGCCGACCCCAGTGGCAGCGCCCCCCAGCTGATGACGCGCGACGCGGAGTGCACACGGCCGAGCAAGGCGGGCGGCGTGCCCTGCTGGCGGATGACGGCGACGAGGATGCGCCACACGCTCGATCCGGCGCCCGCGGCCACGAGCCCCGTCGCCACCACCCAGAGGTCGGCGCCGAGCGCGGACGGCAGCACGAGTGCGACGGTGCCCAGGCAATCGGCGAAGAGCAGCGCGCCGGTGCCGACGCGGTGGCGAAGCGCGCTCGCCGCGAGCGAGGCGGCGACGCCACCCGCGGCCATCGCCGCGAGCAGCCAGCCGTACCCGGCGGGCGTGAGCGCGAGCGGGCCCGGCGCCACGGCGTGGACGACGAAGACGGCGGCCCAGGCGCTCCACACGAGGTTCATCGCCGCGGTCAGCAGGGTGAGGTCGCGCTGCAGCGGATGCCCCCACAGGAACGCGAGTCCCTCGCGCACGCGGCCACGCGGTCGCTGGGACTGGAGCGCGGGCTCGGGCCCAGGCCCGGGCTCGGGCACGGGCTCGCGCGCAAGTGCGGGCGCGGGCGCTGGCGCTCCCCGCGTGACGCGGCGCACGAGCATGAGCGCGGCGACCGCAGCGACTGCGTACAACGCGCTGCCGGTGCCCGCGGCCAGTGCGGCGGAGGTGCCGACGAGCAGCCCCGCGAGCGGCGGCCCGGCCAACTGGTTCGCCGCGTTGACGGTGGCCTCCATGCGCGAGTTCGCCGACGTCAGCGCCGAGCGGGGCACCACGGCGGGGACCACCGCGATGAGGGAGGTGTCGACGAGCGTCTCGGCCACGCCGTAGACGACCGCGGCGCCGAGTACGAGCGGCACGATCGGGCCGCCGAGCGCGATGCCGAGGGCCAGTGCCCCCACGGCGACCGCGCGCCCCGCATTCGCGAGCACGAGGACACGCGGAACGTGCAAGCGGTCGACCAGCCACCCCGCGTGGAGGCCGAACACGGGCCATGCGATCGTCATCAGCGTCGTCACGAGCGCGATCTCGCCGGGCGACGCTCCCGCGCCCAGCGCGATGAGGGGCAGGGCGGTGAGCACGAGCCCGTCGCCGAGGTTCGCCGCGCCCGCGCCGAACCAGAGCCAGCGGAAGGCGGCCGTCACGACACTTCACCAATCAACGTCATTTCACTGGTGAGAGTAGGCCGGTCTGTGTATCCTGTCAACAGGCGTTCGGTGGTCAAGAGAGGGTGCATGGTGTTCGAGCATGTCGCGAACGCCCGGTGTCTCGAGCTCGCGAACTCGGTGCCCGACCGGCACGACGGCGATCGCGACTGGCTCGCCGACGCCGAGACCGCCGATGCGTGGGCGGCGACCCTCGGCCTCGGGCGGGTCGAGCCGCTCACCGGGCCCGACCGCGCGGCGCTCATCGACCTGCGCGAGGCGATCGTCGCCGTCTTCGGAGCGCACGTGCAGGGGGCTCCGATCGATCCCCGAGCGCTGGGCGCCCTGACGCGGGAGCACACGCGGGGGCTCGGGCGCCACGGGTACGTCGCCGAGGGCGGCGCCTTCCGCCGGGACTGGCCGGTCGTGTGGGACGGCCCCTCCCTGCGCGCCGCCTTCGCGGGCTCGGCCGTCGAGCTCCTCACCGATCCACGGCTCGATCGGGTCGGACAGTGCCCGAGCTGCGGGTGGCTCTTCGTCGACACCACGAAGAACCGCAGCCGACGCTGGTGCTCGATGGAGATGTGCGGCGGCCGCGACAAGGCGCTCCGCCACTATCGACGGCAGCGGGCCGGCGCGAGCGACTGAACGGCCGACCGGCCGGAGGCCGCACCTGCACGATCGGAACGCTTCGGCGCGCGCGACGTGGATCCGTGGTGGACTGGAAGGGTGAGCAGCGTGCGGCCATGACCGACCCGCGCCGGCCGCGCGACGACCTCGACGTCCGCGTGACCGGCGGTTCGGTGCGCGGTGCCGCGGATCGCGGCATGCTCGCCTGGCGCGGGATCCCCTATGCCGCCGCGCCCGTGGCCGCGCTGCGATTCGCGGCTCCGGCGCCGGTCGTCTCATGGAGCGGCATCCGGCCGGCGGTCGCGTTCGGCGCGGTCGCGCCGCAGACGCACCCGAATCCGCTGGTGCGTGCGACGTCGACGATCTCCGCCGCCGCGGAGGACTGCCTGACGGTGAACGTCTCGGCGCCCCCCACGTCGTCATCGTCGACGTCGTCCGCGCTACCCGTCATGGTCTTCATCCACGGCGGCGGCTACAGCTCCGGATCGTCGCAGGACTTCGCGGGGCAGGGCGAGAGCTTCGTGCGCACGGGCCGGATCGTCTACGTCAGCTTCAACTACCGGCTCGGTGCGCTCGGGTACCTCGACTTCACCCGCTACGCCACCGAGGAGCACGCGTTCGTCAGCAACCTCGGACTCCGCGACCAGGTCGCCGCCCTGCGCTGGGTGCGCGACAACATCGCCTCCTTCGGCGGCGATCCGGCCAACGTCACCGTGTTCGGGGAGTCGGCCGGCGGCAATGCCGTGACGACCCTCCTGGCGACGCCCGCGGCATCCGGCCTCTTCGCCCGCGCGATCGCGCAGAGCCCGCCGCCGAACGCGGTCTACCCGCCGTCGCTGACGGCACGCTGGGCCGGTGACTACGTGGAGATCCTGCGCGGCATCGTGTCGGGGGCCGCCGAGCCCGACGCGGGCGGAGCGACGGCGGCTGATCGGGCGGCGCGTGCGGCGGGCGACGTCGCTCACGTCATTCCGCCGTCGCCGCAACTGCTCCTCGCGGGCGCCTCCACGATCGACCTGGTCGCGGCGTGCGCCGTGCTGCAGGCGCGCACCCCCGACTCCGACCCCGGCGCGTTCTGCCTGGCACCGGTGGTCGACGGGGACTTCCTGCCGCGACATCCGATGCGCGCGTTCCGGGACGGACGGGCCCATCGGGTGCCGCTCATCATCGGCACGAACGACCGGGAGGGTTCGATCTTCCGAGGCCGCATCGACATCCTGCCGCGCACGCCCGATCGGATCGAGGCGCTGTTCGCACGGGCGCCCGCGCCAGCGCGAGCGAGCATGCACCGCGCCTACCCGGGGCTGCCGGCCCGGCGGCCGGCCGCCGACTTCGGCGGGGACTTCGGCTTCTGGTATCCGAGCACGCGCGTGGCCGACTTCCATTCGCGGCACGCCCCGGTGTGGTCGTACCGTTTCGACCTCGCGACCCGCTTGCTCAAGGTGCTCGGCCTCGACGCGACCCACGGCGTCGAGATGTTCGCCCTGTTCGACAGCACCGACCGGCCGCTCGCCCGGCTCATGACCGCGTTCGGCGGCTCCCGCGCCTACGTTGCGGCGGGGAAGCGCATGCGGGAGCCGTGGCTGCGATTCGCCGAGGGCCTCACGCCGACCGCGACGTGGCCGCGCTACGACGAGCGGATGCGGCAGACGCTCGTCATCGACCAGGAGGATCGGATCGAGGAGGACCCCCGGCGCGAGCGGCGCCGCGCGTGGAATCGCTTCCTCCCCTGGCTCGCGGGCTGATTCCGCCGAGCGCCTGCCGCCGGCGCCGGGCACCGTACGAGGGTCCGGGCCGGCCGGGCCTTCCCAATGTTGACGTCAACATATAAGGTCGAACCGCGGGGCATGTTGACGTCAACATGCCTCCATGACCCACCGACCGACCTTCCAACGGCGAAAGAGGACGACGTCAATGACGATGCACGGCAGACGGTTCCGACCACTCAGGCGACTCACCGCCCTCGCGACGGGCGCGGCCCTCGCGACCGGCGCGCTGCTCGCCTCCCCGATCGGGCAGGCCGAACCGGCCACGGCCGCCGACGGGCTCACGATCACGCCGAACCCGGCGTACCAGGGCGAGTCGTTCGAGGGATGGGGCACGAGCCTCGTCTGGTTCGCGAACGCGACCGGCGGCTACCCCGACGCGCTGCGGGAGGAGCTCTACCAGGCGGTGTTCGGCGAGGACGGACTCGACCTGAACATCGCGCGCTACAACATCGGCGGCGGCAACGCCTCCGACGTGGCCGACTACCTGCGGCCGGGTGGCGCGGTCGAGGGCTGGTGGGCTGCCGACGCCGACGGCTCCGCGGGCACCTACGGCGGCGTCGCCACGACGTACGCCGACCGCAGCGCCCTGCTCGCCGCCTGGAACGCAGACGACCCCGATTCCTACGACTGGTCGGCCGACGCGACCCAGCGCTGGTGGGTCGAGCGGCTCGCCGCCGACGACCAGATCACGCACTGGGAGACGTTCGCGAACTCCGCGCCCTACTTCATGACCGAGAGCGGCTACGTCTCGGGCGGGTTCAACTCGTCGTCCGAGCAGCTCAAGCCGGCGGCGCAGCAGCAGTTCGCGAAGTACCTCGTGAACGTCACCGAGCACCTCGAGGACGAGTACGGCATCTCGGTCGACACCATCGATCCGCTCAACGAGCCGAACACGAACTACTGGGGCACGACGCTCAGCAACGGCAAGCCGGTCGGCGGGCGCCAGGAGGGCATGCACGTGGGCCCGGCTCGCCAGGCGTCGCTCATCGACGCGGTGCATGCCGAGCTCGACGCGGCCGCCACGACGACGGATGCCGGGATCGCCGCGATGGACGAGACGAACCCCGGCATCTTCGCCACGAACTGGGCCGCCTACCCCGCCGCGACGCGCGCGAAGGTCGACCGCATGAACGTGCACACGTACGGCACCTCGGGGCGCCTCACCGTGCGCGACCTCGCCAAGCAGGCCGACACCGACCTCTGGATGAGCGAGATCGAGGGCAACTGGGTGACCGGCTACAACCCGCTCAGCATCGAGAACGGCCTCGGCATCGCGGGCCGCGTCATGGACGACCTGCGCGAGCTCGAGCCGAAGGCGTGGGTGCTGTGGCAGCCCGTCGAGGACCTCTACAACATGGAGCCGCAGGGCGAGAACTCCAACTGGGGCTCGATCTACCTCGACCTCGACTGCACGCCCTACGACGAGGCTGGCACCACGGTGTGGAAGTCCGCGCGCCGCGTCGCGGCGGCAGGCGGCGACTCGACGAAGGCGCCCGAATGCGGCGTCTCGATCAACTCGAAGTTCAACACCTTGCGCAACTTCACGAAGTTCATCCACGAGGGCGACCACCTCATGGCGGTCGACGACGTCTCGAGCACCGCCGCGGTGCGCGGCGACGGCACGGGGGCGACGATCGTGCACCGCAACACCGCGGCATCCGCGCAGCAGGTCACGATCGACCTGTCGAACTTCGGCGATATCGCCGAGGGCGCCACGGTGACCCCGGTGGTCACGACCCAGGCCGCCTCGCTCGACGACCCCACGTCGAACGCCCTCGTCGAGGGCGCCGCCGTCGCGATCGACCGCGAGGCGCGCACCGCGACCCTCACGGTGCCGGCCAAGTCGGTGACCACGTTCGTGATCGACGGCGTCTCGGGGGTCGCGGCCGAGGCCCCGGCACTGAACGACGGGCACCGCTACCAGCTCGTCGGCGGCCAGAGCGGCAAGGCGCTCACCGCCGCGGCGGGTGCGACGGGGGTCGCCACCACCATCACCGGACTCGCGACCGACCCCGCGCTCGCCGCGCGTCAGGCGTGGACCGTGCACGAGGTGGCTGCGGGCGACCGCGAGGCGACGCGACGCGTGGTGCTCGAGGCATCCGACGGCCGTGTGCTGGGTGCGACGAGTGCGGGCACCGACCTGCGCCAGGTGACGGCGGATGCCGCAGCCGCGACGCCCGCGACCCGCTGGATCGTGAACACGACCGACGGCGTTCGCTACTCGCTCGTAAACGAGGCGCTCGGACTCGCGCTCGACGTCGGCGGCCAGTCGACCGCGGAGGGCGCGACCGTGGGCGTGTACGGCTCGAACGGCGGCGCCAACCAGTCGTGGGCCCCGCTCGACCTCGCCCCGCTCGACGAGCAGACGGTCGCCGCGCGCACCCAGGTGGGCGTGGAACCGGTGCTGCCGACGACGATCGTGCCGCGATATCCGTGGGGCGCGGGCGCGCCGGTCGCGGTCGAGTGGCAGCTGCCGGATGCCGCGGCGTGGGCCGAACGCGGACGCGTCGAGGTGCCCGGCACCGCGACCGACGTCTTCGGCCAGCCGATCGCGGTGACCGCGCTCGTCGACGTGGGCGGGCTCACCGCCACCGATCCCGTGTCGATCACCGTCGCGGCGGGCGCCTCGCTCGCGGGCGTGCAGGCTGCGGCGCCCGCGACCGTGCCGGCCCGGGTCGGCGCCTCGGAGAACGCCTTCGACGTGCCGGTCACGTGGGACTGGTCGACCCTCACGGCCGACGACCTCGCCGAGGTCGGCGTCGTGCGGGTCTCGGGAACCGCGACCGCCGACGACGCGCAGTTGCCCGCACAGCTCGCGGTGCTCGTGACCGAGGGCACCCTGCGCAACTTCAACCCCGACACCGGCACGACCGCCTCGGCGAGCTCGACCGAGCCCGGCTACCCGATCGACCGCACCCGCAACGGCGTGCTCGACGACAAGGGCTGGTCGAACTGGGTGTCGGGCACCAAGCCGGCGCAGAGCACGCTGACGTACCAGTACGCGAAGCCCCACCAGGTGCAGCAGGTGACGGTGCGGTTCTACCGCGACGGCACCACGAGCTGGGCGCAGTCGATGCAGGTGCAGGTTCGCGGCACCGACGGCGCCTGGGTGGCGGCCCCCGGCTGGGAGACCGCGAAGCCGGTCGCGTCGCCCGCCGACGGCAGTGCGCCGATCGTGACGGCCGAGTTCGCGCCCGTGACCGCCACCGGCGTGCGCGTGATCATGAACGCCTACCCGGCGACGCACCTGATCGTTTCGGAGGTGCAGGTGTTCGAGTCGGTGCCCTCGCCCGCGGCGGTCAGTGACCTCGCGGTGCTGCGCCTCGACGGCGAGTCGATCGAGGGCTTCGACCCGGCGCGCACCTCGTACGAGGTCGACGTCGCCGGCGGACGACTGCCCGTCGTCGACGGGATCGCCGTCGACTCGGCGGCGACCGTGCGCGTCACGCAGCCGACCACCGCGAACGGCGGGGTCGCGACGATCGCGGTGACCTCGGCCGACGGCAGCGCCCGCACGGAGGTCACCGTCACGATCCGCAGGCACGCGGTGATCGACGGCCTGGCGCTCGTCGCGCGACCGCGTGTGGGCACGCCCATGTCGGCGACGGCCACGATCGACCCGGGCGACGGCGAGATCTCGTGGCAGTGGTTCCTGAACGGCGAGCCGATCGCCGGTGCGACGGCGCAGGCCTACACGCCGCAGACGAACGACGCGGGCAAGCAGCTCAGCGTGCGCGTCACCGTCTCGGCCGAGGGCGTGGAGCCGGCCACGGCCGAGAGCGATGCCCAGCGCATCGTGTCGCTGCACTCGCGCGAGCCGTAGCGAGCGGATGCCTCGGGGCCGATGCCGCGGGGTGATCGGGCGGTCGTCGCGTTCGTCGCGGCGGCCGCCCGCCGCGCTGTCAGGACGCGGCGCCGCGGTTCCAGGCCACGAGCTTGTCGGGGTTCACCGTGATCCACACGTTGCGGATGCGGCACTCGCCGTCGGCGACGCCGGCAGCGCCCGACTCCGTGCCGAGCGACACGGTGCCCACCACGAGGTCGCCGGCGCGCACGACGAGCCCGAGCTCCCCGTTGACCTCGAGCTCCTCGACCGCGAGGTCGGGGGCCTTCCGCAGCACGCCGAGCAGGAACCGTGCGACGTTGTCGGCGCCGACGATCGGCCGCAGCGCGGCGCGCACCCTGCCGCCGCCGTCGCTCACCGACGTGACCTCGGGGTCGAGCAGGGCGACCAGCGCATCGAGATCGCCGTGCTCGCACGCGAGGCGGAACGCGCGCACGAGCCGTGCGTGCTCGGACGCCTCGGCCGGCCGGACGCGCAGTTCGCGGATGTGCCGCCGTGCCGAGGAGGCGAGCTGTCGCGTCGCATCGGGGGAGCGGCCGACGATCTCCGCGATCTCGGCGAACGGCACCGCGAAGACCTCGTGGAGCACGAACGCGACGCGCTCCGCCGGAGTCAGGGACTCGAGCACGACGAGCAGCGCCATGCTCACCGAATCGTCGAGGGTGATGCGGTCGAGCGGATCGATCGCCGGCGCCGACGCGGTCGCGGCATCCGTCGCCGTCGGCAGGGGCTCGGGCAGCCACTCGCCCACGTAGCGCTCACGCCGGGCCCGCGCCGAGTCGAGGATGTTGAGGCAGATCCGCGAGGCCACCGTCGTGAGCCAGGCACGTGGCCGCTCGATCGCCGCCCGCTCGTCGTCGCTGAGCTGGAACCAGCGCACGTACGTCTGCTGCACCACGTCCTCGGCGTCGTTCGCCGAGCCGAGCATGCGCACCGCGAGGTTCATGAGGTGGCTCCGCTCGTCGAGGAGCTCGCCGAGGGACTCGGACCCGGTCTCGGACTCGCGCATGGTTCCTCCCACCTGCCTGCACCTCACATTCCACGACGCCACCCGGTCGTATCAAGTGTGAACACGACATCGCGACGCGTCATCCTCTGGATCCTCAACGCCATCGGCGCCCTCGTGGGCGTCTGGGCGCTCCTGCTGCCGCACGAGTTCCACGCATCGTTCCCCGGGCTGGGCTTCGGTGCGTGGGTCGCGGCCGACGGGCCGTTCAACGAGCACCTCCTCCGCGACGTCGGGGCGCTGTACCTCGCGCTCGTCGGCGCGGGTATCGTCGCAGCACTCAATCGGCGCGCGGACGCCGGGGTCGCCGTGGGCGTCGCCTGGCTCGTGTTCTCGGTGCCGCACCTCGCCTACCACGCGGCGCACCTGCAGGGACTGCCGCCGCTCGACGCGATCGGGCAGCCGATCGCGCTCGCGGCGACCATCGTGCTCGCGGTGCCGCTCGTCGTGCCGCCCCGATCGCGAAGCAACCGCACCGCATCGATTCGCACCACCCAACCCGAACAGGAGACCATCCGATGAAGATCGCCGTCGCAGGAGGAACCGGAACCGTCGGACGACACGTCGTCGACATCGTGCGCGAGCGCGGCCACGACGGCGTCATCCTCACGAGGTCGACCGGCGTCGACCTCGTCGCAGGCGACGGACTCGCCGACGCCCTCGCCGGCGTCGACACGGTGATCGACGTGTCGTCGACCGAGACACTGTCGGATGCCGCGTCCCGCGCGTTCTTCGGAGCGGTCACGCGCAACCTGCTCGCGGCCGAGGTCGACGCCGGTGTCGGCCACCACGTCGCGCTCTCCATCGTGGGGACCGACCTGGCGCCCTACGGCTACTACGCGGGGAAGCTGCTGCAGGAGCAGCTCGTCGCGGCCGGACCCGTGCCGTGGACGATCCTGCGCGCCACCCAGTTCCACGAGTTCTGCGCGCAGCTCGTCGGGCGGATGAAGGTCGGCCCCGTCGTCGTCGTGCCCCGGATGCAGACCCAGCCGGTCGCGGCGCGCGAGGTCGCCGAACGGCTCGTCGCCCTCGCGACGGGCGCACCGGCGGCGAGGGCGGCCGATCTCGCGGGGCCGCGCGTCGAGCGGCTCGCCGACATGGTGCGGCGGTACCTGACCGGCGCGGGGCGCCGCGAGCGCGTCGTCGAGGTGCCGCTGCCCGGCGCCTACGGCAGGGCGATGCGCGACGGCACGCTGCTGCCGCGCCCCGGCGCGGACCTCGGCGTGCAGACGTTCGACGAGTGGGTGGCGGCGGTCCCGGCCGCCGTGTGAGGCGCGCGTCGACGTCAGCCGACGGCGGCGAGGGCGTGCGGAAGCTCCGCGCAGAGCTCGCCGGCGAGGAACCCGAGCGGCGCGATCCGTTGCGACAGGCGGTCGCCGGCGTCGGCGTGCAGGTACGTGGCCCAGACGGCGGCCTGCGCGGCGTCGGCGCCCCGGGCGAGGAGCCCGGCGACGGCGCCCGCCAGCACGTCGCCGCTGCCCGAGGTGCCGAGTCCCGGGCCGCCCGCATCGACGTGCCACGGGCCGTCGCCGTGCGGTGCGGCGATCTCGCCGTAGCAGCTCGTCGCCGCGCCGTACCGCGCGGCGATCCGTGCCACCGCCTCGGCGACGTCGTCGACGTCGCGGCCGAGCAGGATCCCCGCCTCCTCCGTGTTCGGGCTCAGCACCGCCCGGCGCGGCAGCACGAGGTCGTCGAGCTCGGGAAGCACGCCCAGCGCGAACGCGTCGAGCACGAGGCCGGTTCGCTCGCCCATCGCGACGTGGACCGCCTCGACGAGGAGCCGGGCGAGCCGCGAGTCCGCGATTCCCGGGCCCACGAGCACGGCGTCAGCCGTCGCGAGCTCCTCGCGCACCTCGTCGGTGAGCAGGCGCCGCGGACTCGGCTCCTCGCCCATCGCGAGCACGCCCGCCTCGGGCACCGCGACCGCGACCGGCACGGCGATCGACTCCGGCGTGACGAGCGTCAGCCGCCCCGCGCCCACGCGCAGTGCCGCGAGGCCCGCGAGCATGACGGCGCCGGGGGACTGCTCGGAGCCGCCGACCACGACGATGCGGCCGCGGGCGTTCTTCGAGTCGCCCGGCGGCGGGAGCGGCCAGCCGCGCAGCATCCGCTCGTCGACGCGCACGGGCTCACTGCGGGGCGACATCTTCGTCTCCCGGATGCGCCGTGACGGGTGCGCCCTCGACCCGCAGGTGCCCGACCATGCCGAACTCGACCAGGCGGAAGCGGCCGTCGACCCGTTCGAGGTGCGTGACCGAGGCGTTGCCCACCACGTTCGCCTGCGCGAACTCGAGCAGTTCCGCCTCGGTGAGCCCGAGGAGCACGTAGAGCGACACCATCACCACCGCGTCGTGCGCCATGATGAACGCCCGCTCGCCCGCCGTGGCCTCGAAGTCGGCGAAGAACGTGCGCAGCCGGAGCGCCACGTCGGCCCACGATTCGCCGCCGGGCGGCCGGTGGTAGAACTTGCCGAGATGCCGGCGGCGGGCGAGCTCGCCCGGGAACCGCGCCTGCACCCCCGTGCGGGTCAGCAGGTCGAGCACGCCGAGCTCGCGATCGCGGATGCGCTCATCGGAGTACACGACGCTCGCCCCGTGCTGTTCGCCGAGTGCCACCGCGAGCGTCTCGCGGGCGCGCGCGTACGGCGAGCTCCACAGCGTGTCGATCCCGGGAAGGCGGTCGTGCAGCCAGCGACCGAGCGCCTCCGCCTGCTCGACGCCGGTGGGCGAGAGGGGCACGTCGGCATCGCGGAGGTCGAGCGGGATCACCTCCGCGCCCTCGGTTTCGGCGCGGGAGGCGGCGACGTTGCCGACGCTCTCCCCGTGCCGGGCCAGCCACAGCTCTCGCACCACGTGGTCCTCCGTTCGCGAAGATCGCTCCGATCCTCTCGCGGCCGGGAGGGCGGCGGAACCCCATGGCGCTGGGCGCCGTGACGGGGTAGGGCGGCTGCCGGCTGCCGGATGCCGGATGCCGGATGCCGCGGGGGCGAGCGCGTGCCGAGGGCCGGACCGCCGTGCGGCTCAGTCGCGCCGGGGCGCAGCCGTGCTCTCGCGCACGACGAGTTCGGTGGACACGAGCGTCGTGCCGCGTCGCTCGCCGGCCTCGACCTCGTGCACGAGGGCCTCGACCGACAGCCGGCCGACCTCGCCGAAGAACTGGTGCACCGTGGTGAGCGGCGGCCAGAAACTCGCCGACTCGGCCATGTCGTCGAATCCGACCACGCTCACCTCGTCGGGCACCGCCCTGCCGGACTCGTGCATGGCGCGCAGCACGCCGAGCGCCATCTGGTCGTTCGCCGCGAACACCGCGGTGACCTCGGGGTCGCGGGCGAGCTCGAGCCCGAGCGCGTGGCCCGACTCGCTCGACCAGTCGCCGACGAGCACGGGCGGCACCTCGGCGCCGTGGGCGCGGAGCGTGGACTCCCACGACTCGCGCCGCCGCTCGGCGGAGTAGGAGCGCTCGGGGCCGGCGACGTGCCACACCGTGCGATGACCGAGACCCAGGAGGTGCTCGGTGGCGAGCCTCGCGCCGTGCGCCTGGTCGGTGTCGACCACGGGGTAGCGGTCGCGTCCCCGGGAATCGACGATGACGACGGGCAGGTCGGGCGGCAGCTCGACGTCGGTCTCGTCGAGCAGGTGCGCCTCCACGATGATGATGACGCCGTCGACGGCCTCCTCGCTCAGGCGGTGGAGGGCGACCGAGACCTCGCCCTGCGTCGGATGCGGCACCGGGATCAGGGTGAGGGAGTACCCGGCGTCGGTCGCGGCGACGGCGATCGCGTCGAGCGTGCGCATGTTGCCGTAGGTCGACAGGGTGAACATGATCACGCCGATGCTGTGGAAGCGGCCGGTGCGCAGCGCCCGCGCGGCGCTGTTGGGCCGATATCCGAGCTTGCGCATCGCGGCGAGCACGCGTTCGCGGGTCTCGGCGTCGACGTTGGTGCGGCCGTTGGAGACGCGGGAGACGGTCTGCCCGGAGACGTTGGCCTCGCGGGCGACGTCGGCCATCGACGGCCCGCGTCGGCGGCCGGCGGGCGCCTCGGTCGGGTTGGTGGTCGTCATCGCGGTCTCCCTCGCTGTTGTGGCGATCATACGCGTCGACTGGCGCATGTTGACGTCAACATGCTACGGTGGCCGCATCGCATGTTGACGTGAACATGCAACCCGATTGGAATCCCGAATGACAACGACGTCCCCTCCGACGCAACTGGCGGCGCCCACCGAGCCGCGCGCCCGGCGCAGCCGAACGCGCAACCGGAGCGAGTGGAAGGGCCTCGCGTTCGTGGCGCCGTTCCTGATCGTGTTCCTGCTGGTCTTCATCGCACCGGTCGTCTACTCGGTGTACCTCAGCCTGTTCCGCGAGCAGCTCATCGGCGGCAACGCCTTCGTCGGGCTCGACAACTACCTCGCGCTCCTGGCCGACCCGCAGTTCTGGGAGGGCTTCGGGCGCGTGGTGCTCTTCCTCCTGGTGCAGGTGCCGATCATGCTCGGGCTCGCGCTCGTGGCGGCCCTCGCGATCGACAGCGCCCGGCTGCACGCCTCCGGCTTCTTCCGCATCGTGATCTTCCTGCCGTACGCGGTGCCGGCCGTCGTCGCCGTGCTCATGTGGGGCTTCATCTACGGCGACAACTTCGGGCTCGCCGCGAACCTCAACGACTGGCTCGGCAGCGAGGTCGTCACGCCGTTCGCCCGCAACTGGATCCTCGTCTCGATCGGCAACATCGTCACCTGGGAGTTCGTGGGCTACAACATGCTCATCTTCTACTCGGCGCTCCGCGTCATCCCCACCGACCTCTACGAGGCGGCGGAGCTCGACGGCGCCGGTCCCATGCGGGTGATCACCGGCATCAAGCTCCCCGCCCTGCGCGGCGCCATCGTGATCGCGACGATCTTCTCGATCATCGGCAGCTTCCAGCTCTTCAACGAGCCGAACATCCTGCGCACCCTCGCGCCGAACATCATCACCACCTACTTCACGCCGAACATGTACGCCTACAACCTCTCCTTCGCCGGCCAGCAGTACAACGCCTCGGCCACCGTCGCGATCGTCATGGGCCTCATCACCGCCGTCATCGCCTACGTCGTGCAACTGCGCGGCTCGCGGAAGGAGGAGCGATGAGCACGACCGTCGCCCCCGAGGTCCGGCCGTCCGACGAGACGCGAGCGGATGCCGCATCCGCTCGCCGAACGCCGCGCCGCACCCGGCGCCACCGCAACTCGCCGCTGCGCCCCCGCAAGTCGGTCGCCTTCACGCTCATGATGTCGATCTTCGTGATCTACAGCCTCGTGCCGCTCGCCTGGCTCGTCATCAACGCGACGAAGACGCAGAGCGGACTCGTCTCGAGCTTCGGTCTCTGGTTCGACGACGACTTCGTGCTCTTCCAGAACATCTGGGAGACGCTCACCTACCGCGACGGCATCTTCGTGCGCTGGTTCGGCAACACGCTGCTCTACGTGGTCCTGGGCGCGGGCGGCGCGACGCTGCTCGCGACGCTCGCCGGCTACGGCTTGGCGAAGTTCCGGTTCACCGGACGCCGCGCGATCTTCGCGGTCGTGCTCGGCGCGATCGCCGTGCCCGGCACCGCGCTCGCCGTGCCGACCTTCCTCATGTTCAGCCAGCTCGGGCTCACGAACACGCCGTGGGCGATCATCATCCCGTCGCTCATCAGCCCGTTCGGCCTCTACCTGATCTGGGTCTATGCAGTCGACTCCGTTCCCACCGAGCTGCTCGAGGCGGCCCGCATGGACGGCGCGGGGGAGTTCCGCACCTTCTTCACCATCTCGATCCGGCTGCTCGCGCCCGGCATCGTCACGGTGCTGCTCTTCACGGTGGTGGCGACCTGGAACAACTACTTCCTGCCGCTCATCATGCTGAGCGATCCCACCTGGTACCCGCTCACTGTGGGCCTCAACCAGTGGAACGCGCAGGCGACCGGCGTCGGCGCGCAGCCCATCTACAACCTGGTGATCACGGGCTCCCTGCTCACGATCATCCCCATCGTCGTCGCGTTCCTCGGCCTGCAGCGGTTCTGGCAGTCGGGGCTCAGCGCCGGAAGCGTCAAGCAGTGACCGAGCGGCACTGCGCGGCGGCCCACCACCCACCGCTCACCCGGAGCGTCCTGCCCCGGATCGCATGGCACAACGAAGTGAAGGGAAACATCACATGAGCATCGCTCGTTCCGCCGCCCGGCGGACCCTGTCGGTCGTCGCGGCCGCAGCCCTCGTCGGCTCGCTCGCCGCGTGCTCGGCCGGAGGCTCCGACGCCGCCGGCTCGGCCACCGACCTCGACGCCGCACTCGAGGCCGGCGGCAAGCTCACCTACTGGAGCTGGACCCCCAGCGCCGAGGCGCAGGTCGCCGCGTTCGAGAAGGCGTACCCCAACGTCGACGTCGAGCTCGTCAACGCCGGCACCAACACCGAGGAGTACACCAAGCTCCAGAACGCGATCAAGGCGGGCTCGGGCGCACCCGACGTCGTGCAGATCGAGTACTACGCCATCCCGCAGTTCGCCCTCGCCGACTCCCTCGTCGACCTGAGCGCGTACGGGCTCGACGACCTGGAGGACCAGTACAGCGCCTCCACGTGGGGCAGCGTCAACGTCGACGGCAAGCTCGTCGGCCTTCCCCAGGACTCCGGCCCCATGGCCCTGTTCTACAACGCGAGCGTCTTCGACCAGTACGGCATCGCGGTGCCCACCACGTGGGACGAGTACGTGCAGGCCGCCCGCGACCTGCACGCCGCCGACCCGACGAAGTACATCGCGAGCGACACCGGCGACTCGGGCTTCACGACGAGCATGATCTGGCAGGCCGGCGGCCGCCCCTTCGGCATCGACGGCACCGACATCACGATCGACCTCGCCGACGAGGGCACCCAGAAGTGGACGGGCGTCTGGAACCAGCTCGTGCAGGAGGACCTGCTCGCGACCACCCCCGGGTGGAGCGACGAGTGGTTCAAGGGCCTCGCCGACGGCTCGATCGCCTCACTCGTGATCGGCGCCTGGATGCCCGGCGTGCTCGAGTCGAGCGTGCCCGACGCCGCCGGCGACTGGCGCGTCGCGCCCATGCCGACCTACGACGGCACCCCCGTCGCGGCGGAGAACGGCGGCGGCGGCCAGTCGGTCGTGAAGCAGAGCAAGAACCCGGCGCTCGCCGCCGCGTTCCTCCGCTGGCTCAACAGCGACCCCGAGTCGATCGACATCTTCCTCGAGAGCGGCGGCTTCCCGTCGACCACGGCCGACCTCGAGGACCCCGACTTCGTCGGCCTCGACTACGACTACTTCGGCGGCCAGAAGATCAACGAGGTGCTGACCCAGGCCTCGAAGGACGTGGCATCCGGCTGGTCGTACCTGCCCTACCAGGTGTACGCCAACAGCATCTTCGGCGACACCGTGGGCCAGTCGTACGCGAACAAGGTCGACCTGGACGAGGGCCTCGCCGACTGGCAGGACCAGCTCGTCGAGTACGGCAACTCGCAGGGCTTCACCGTCGACAAGTAGCGTCATCCGCCTGAGGCCGGCCGGGCGAGCTCGGCCGGCCTCCCGCATTCCACGATCACACTCAGAACACCCCAGAACGGATGCCAGTGACCGCCCCCTCCCGCTTCGCCATCGGCGCCACCGACTTCGAGCTCGACGGCCGGCCCCACCGCATCCTCGCGGGGGCACTGCACTACTTCCGCGTGCACCCCGACCAGTGGGCCGACCGCATCCGCAAGGCCCGGCTCATGGGCCTCAACACGATCGAGACCTACGTGGCGTGGAACGCGCACGAGCAGCGCCCCGGCGACTGGCGCGCCGACGCCGGCCTCGACCTCGGGCGCTTCCTCGACCTCGTCGCGGCCGAGGGCATGCACGCGATCGTGCGGCCCGGCCCCTACATCTGCGCCGAGTGGGACAACGGCGGGCTGCCCGCGTGGCTCTTCCGCGACCCCGGGGTCGGCGTGCGCCGCTTCGAGCCGCGGTACGTCGCCGCCGTGAGCGAGTACCTGCGTCGCGTCTACGACATCGTCGTGCCGCGGCAGGTCGACGCGGGCGGTCCCGTGATCCTCGTGCAGATCGAGAACGAGTACGGCGCGTACGGTTCCGACGCCGAGTACCTCGCCGAGCTCGTGCGCGTGACGCGCGACGCCGGCGTCACGGTGCCCCTCACGACGATCGACCAGCCGACCCCGCAGATGCTCCGCGACGGCAGCCTGCCGGGCCTCCACCTGACGGCCTCGTTCGGCTCGCGCGCGGCCGAGCGCCTCGCGACGCTGCGCGAGTTCCAGCCCACCGGTCCGCTCATGTGCATGGAGTTCTGGTGCGGCTGGTTCGACGACTGGGGCTCGCACCACCACACGACGGATGCCGCGGCATCCGCTGCGGAACTCGACGCGCTGCTCGCGGCCGGCGGATCCGTGAACGTCTACATGTTCCACGGGGGCACGAACTTCGGGCTCACGAACGGCGCCAACGACAAGGGGCGCTACGCGCCGATCACCACGAGCTACGACTACGACGCCCCGCTCGACGAGGCGGGCAACCCGACCGCCAAGTACTGGGCGTTCCGCGAGGTCATCTCCCGCTACGCCGACGTGCCCGATGAGGTTCCGGATGCCGCCGTGAGCGCGCCCGAGCTCGTCGCGCCGCTCGCCGTCGGACCCGCGCTGCTCGAGGTCGCGGGGCGCCTCGGCGACGAGACCCGCCACGAGCGCGTGCCCACCTTCGACGAGCTCGGCCACGACCGCGGCATCGCCCTGTTCGCGACCCGGCTCGTACGCGGCGGCCCCGGCGTGCTCACGGTGGGCGAGGAGGTGCGCGACCGAGCCTGGGTGCTGCTCGACGGGGTGCCCGTCGGCGTGCTGGCGCGCGACGCGCACGAGCGGGCCGTCGTGCTGCCCGACGCTCGAGGCGAGCTCGTGATCCTCGTCGAGGACCAGGGGCGCGTCGACTACGGCGCGCGCATCGGCGAGCACAAGGGCCTCATCGGCGGCGTGCAGCTCGACGGCGTCGAGCTCACCGGCTGGTCGGTGCGGCCCGTCGACCTCGACCGCGTGCCCGCGCTCGCCGCCCACGGCACGGCGACCGGATTCCCCGCCGGGCCGGTGCTCGCCCGCGGCGAACTCGAGCTCGACGCACCGGCCGACCTGTTCCTCGACACCCTGCACTGGGGCAAGGGCCTCGCCTGGGTCAACGGGTTCCTCCTCGGTCGCTACTGGCGGCGCGGACCGCAGCGCACGCTCATCGTGCCGGCGCCCGTGACGCGCGCGGGCGCCAACGAGGTCGTGCTGCTCGAGTTCGAGGCGATCGCCGCGCCCGAGATCCGCACGCTCGCCGCGCCGGAACTGGGGCACACCGAGATCTGACGGAGATCAGACGGAAGAGCACGGGTCGCCTCGGTGTTTCCCCTCACATGGCCGATGACGTGGCCGCTCGACGAGGAGGGATATCGCATGACCGAGCACACGGATGACACGGGGCAGGCGGATCGCACTGCGGCAGCGCAGGCAGGCGGGGGCCGGGTGCGCCAGTTGCGGCTGGTCGTCGAGGCGGCGGACTTCGACGAGGCGCTCGCGTTCTACCGCGACGTGCTCGGCATGCCGCAGCAGGAGGCGTACAGCGGTGACGACGGCGCCCAGGTCGTGATCCTCGACGCCGGACGTGCGACGCTCGAGCTCTCGAACCCGGCACAGGTGCGCTTCATCGACCGTGTCGAGGCGGAGGGGCAGCGCAGCGACCGGCTGCGCGTCGCGCTCGAGGTCGACGACGCGGCATCCGTCACCGCCGAACTCGTCGACGCGGGAGCCGAGCTCATCGCCGAACCTCGCGAGACGCCGTGGCGCTCGATGAACTCGCGCCTCCGCGGGCCGGCGGCGCTGCAGTTGACCCTCTTCGAGGAGCTCGACTGAGCGCTGCGCGGATGCCGCGGCGCGCGACGATCAGCGCGCAGTCACGCGGTGCTGCACCGCAACGACGTGCATGGGCAGGCCCGAGGGATCGGTCGCGGACGCGCCGGTGTCGACCGCGACCGGAACCCCGCCGACCAGCACACGGGCCGCCCCCGTGACCCAGCGGCCCGAGGTGCACGGTGGCGCCGCGTCCGCTCGCCTGCAGGAGGTGACGACGTAGGCGGAGTCGGCGGTGACCACCGGACGGCCCCCGACGAGCACCCGGGCGCTCGGCGTCGTCGGTGCGGCCGATCCGCCGTGCGGGCACATGAGCACCGCCCAGACGTCGATGATCCGACCCATGATCGTCGCGCCCTCACGTGACGGTGAGGGCGCCGTTGTTGAGGTCCACCGAGGGCCCGGCCAGCTCGACCACCGCGCCGAGGCCGTTCGCGATCACGACGCCGGCGGCGCCGAGTGTGATGCTCGCGCCGCCCGAGGTGGCCAGGCGCACCTCGTCGGCCGGGAGCGGCTCCCACGTGCCCACCCAGATCGGGAAGTCGACGTCGCCCTGCTCGAACTCCACCCAGACCCCCGTGCCGATCGCCGGAGGCTCGAACACGCCGGCCGAGGTGCCTCCGATCGGGAGGCAGGGGAGCGCCCACCCGAGGGGACCGGCCGCAACGGCCGGTACCTCGACCTGGATCCGCCCCCGCTGCAGGGGATCGAGGTTGCCGACGCAGGTACCGCGGTGCTTGCCGAAGAACCGGAGCTGCGGGTCGGGAGGATTCATGTCTCGGCTCCGTTCACCTGGGGGTCCCGACCGCGGTCGCGGTGGGTGCGGTGGCGCCCGCGTCGGCGTGCACGGGGAGCTCGCCGAGCAGCTCGGGCGGGCAGGCGGCGGCTGCGGCATCCGGCCCGGCGACCGCCGCGAGCCGGCCGAGCGTCGTGAGGGTGCGCACGCGGTCGCCGCGCGACCAGTAGGCGCCGACGAGGCGTCCGAGCGCGGCGGACTGGTGCGCGTGGTCGTCGGCGTCGTCGGCGAACGACAGCGCCTCCTCGAGGAGCGGCACGGCGCGTCCGGGGTCGCCGCGGCGGGCCGCGCCGGCGCCCGCGGTGTCCGCGGCGCCCGACGCGCGGTCCGCGGCGAGCAGCAGGCTCCGTACGGCGCAACGGGCGTCGCCCACCCGCCGGAACGTCGCGACGAGCTCATCGAGGGTGAGCGCGGCATCCGGAACCCCGAGCCGCTGCTGCACGAGGGCCGCGTGCGCGAGTTCGTGCTCGTTGCCGACCCGGCTCGCGTAGTCGACGCACTCCGCCGCCCACCGGGCCGCGCGATCGACCTCGCGCCCCGACTGCTCGGCGACCGCGGCCATCATGTACCGCGCGTTGTTGACGTGCATGCCGTCGCCGACGGCCGCGTACAGCCGCACGGCCGTCTCGAGCTCGGCGAGCGCCGCGTCGTCGTCGCCGATCGTCGGATCGTGCAGTGCGATGCCGCGCATGTGGTGGATCGCCGCGAGGTCCCAGTCGTCGCCGACCCGCACGGCGAGGCGCTCGGCGATGTCGAGATGCTCGAGGGCCGACTCGACGCGGTGGCGGTAGGCGTCGGCGACGCCCGCGAGGTGGTGCGCCGCCATCCGGGAGCGCGAGTCGTCGCCGGCGATCGCGAGCGCGCGCTCGGCGAGGTCGTCGACGAGCGGCAGTTCGAGGAACACGATCGCGAACCCGAGCACCAGCAGCTGCTGCGGGTCGGCCCCGGCGAGCACGCGCTCGTCGCGCGCCGCCATCGCGATCGTGCGCACGCTGTCGACGTCGGAGCCGTACTGCTCGACGCCGATCGAGAGCGCCGTCGCGAGGGGGAGCGCCGCGGGGTGCCCGGCCGCGATCGACCAGCGCAGCGCCGCGTTCACCTCGGAGCACAGCCGGATCGACTCGCGCATGGCGTCGACGCTGTCGTCGACGCGCGCTCGCGAGGCGAAGTCCGACGCGACGGCGGCGTGGTAGTCCGCGTGCCGGGCGAGCACCTCCCGGATCACGCCCGGATCGGTGCGGGCCCGCACGAACTCGCGCATCACGGCGAGCAGCCGGAACCGCCGGGGGGTGCCGCCGGCGGGCACGATGAGCGAGTGGTCGAGCAGGCGCAGCAGCACGCCCTCGGCGCCCGCGTGCGTGACGGCCGTGGCGAGGTCGACGTCGAAGCTGCGGGGGAGCGCACCCAGCCGGCAGAGCACGTCGCGCTCCTCGTCGGTGAGCAGGTCCCAGGTCCAGTCGAAGGCGGTCTCGAGGGTGCGGTGCCGCCCTTCCGGCTCGGCGCGGTCGAGGGTCGCGAAGTCCCGGTCGAGCCGCTCGCTGAGCTCGTCGAGCGAGAGGTGGCGTGCGACGGCGGCGGCCAGCTCGATCGCGAGCGGGAGTCCGTCGAGCCGCGCGCACACCCGGGCGGCGAGCTCGCGGTCGGCGGCGGAGGGCATCGCCGTGCCCGTCGCGTCGAGGCGGTCGAGGAACATGGCCACCGACGGGGCGTCGGCGCCGCCCACGTCGAGCGGGGCGAGCGGGAACACGAACTCGTCGCCGTCGCCGATGGGCGTGCGCGAGGTGTTCAGCACCCGCAGGCCGGGCACGGCGACGACCAGGCGGGAGACCGCGTCGCGCACCGCGCGCCCCACGCGATCGACGTTGTCGAGCACGAGCAGGTACGGATGCGACGCCAGTGCGACCGCGATCGACGAGATCACGTCGGCTCCCGGCCCCGCCTCGAGGTCGAGCACCCGCGCGATGCGGGCGACGACGTCGTCGGGATCGGCGTGCTCGAGCTCGACCACGATCGGCACGCGGTCGCCCGTCCGCGCGAACTCGAGGGCGAGCCGCGTCTTGCCCACGCCGCCCGGACCCGCGATGGTCACGCAGTGGTGGCGCTGGACGGCCGCGGCGAGCCGCTCGAGGTCGCCGGAGCGACCGACGAACGCGTTGTGCGGCACCCGCACCGACACCTCGTGCTCGCGCCGCTCGCCGGCCGCCGCGATGAGGTCGGCACGGCGCTCGGCGCCGAGCTTGCGGCGCAGTGCGGCGATGTGGCTCTCGACCGTGCGCACCGAGATGAACAACTCCGAGGCGATCTCGGGGTTGCTCAGCCGCCGTCCGACCGCGGCGAGGATCGCGCTCTCGCGCGGCGTCAGTGCTTGCCCCGGCACAGTGCCGATTGTAGGAGCGCGGCGGCGGCGCCGCACCGGGGCGGACACCGAGATGACGCTCACGCCGTCGCGGGCCTCGGCCGGCGGGGCAGCAGGGCGCGGATGCCGCGGCGCGGGCGCGCGGCATCCGTCACCCCCTGCGCCGGGTCGGTGGGCTCGGCCTCGCGTGCCGCGGCGAGCTCGGCGGCACGCTCGGTGGCGCGCTCCGCGATGACGCGACGGCGCTCGAGCTCCTGCAGCAGGCGCTGCTCGCCCTGCTCATGGATGTGGAAGACGAAGTAGTCCTCGCTCAGGTACATCGGATTCTCCTGGTGGTGCGTGGTGCGTGGTGCGTGGTGCGCGGTGCGGGTGCGTGGCGCGCGGGGCGGGCACGTCAGCGCACCCGCGCGGTGACGAGCAGGTATTCCCACTCGAAGGCGGTGCCGGGGTGTCCGGCGCCGTGCTGCCGGGCGAGCTCGGCGAGGGCCGCGTCGAGGGCCTCGACCTGTGCGGGGTCGTCGGCGATGCGGTGGTAGACCGCGATCGTCGGCCCGTAGTGCGTCTTGAAGTAGTCGCGGAAGGCCTCGGGCGTGGCGAGCACGTCCATGCCGATGGTGCGGCGCTCGGCGGTGACATCCGTCACGCGGTCGCCGAGCAGCTCGCGCACGTGCTGCTCGTCGCCCCAGAGCGGCGCCGGCTGGGCGCCCTCGGGAAGCGGCGCCGCGTACGGCTTCATGGTCTTGAACATCTGGCCGATGAAGCCCTCGGGCGTCCAGCTGAGCAGGCCGATACGGCCGTGCGAGCGGGTGACGCGCACGAGCTCGTCGGCAGCCTGCCGGTGGTGGGGCGCGAACATGACGCCGACGCACGAGAGCGTCACGTCGAACGCGTCGTCGGCGAACGGCAGCGCCTCCGCGTCGGCCTCGCGCCATTCGAGCTCCACTCCCGCCTCGGTGGCACGACGCCTGCCGGCCTCGAAGAGCTCGGGCGCGAGGTCGCTCGCCACGACCGCGCCGCCACGGAGGGCGGCGGGGATCGCGGCGTTGCCCGAGCCCGCGGCCACGTCGAGCACCCGGTCGCCCGGGTGCACGCCGGTGGCGTCGACGAGGATCGGGCCGAGGCTCCAGATGAGCTCGGAGGCGAGTGTCGGGTAGTCGCCCGACGCCCACATGGCGCGGTGCTTCGCCTTCAGCGCACGGTCGGCGTCGGTGTCGGTGACGCGCACGGGCTGGGCCGTGCCGGTCTCGGCGGGGGTCGCGATGTCGGTCATCGGTGTCTCCTTCGGGTGAGCGGATGTCTCGGTATCCCCAGCGTGCGCTCGCCGCCGTGTCGCGTCATCCGTGTGCTCCACGGAGATCTGCACGGAGCGGTACCGAGATCACGGACGCGCATGCGGAGGTCCACGCGGGCCCAGCCGCCGCCCGACCGCCCGCGCGCGGGACCGTCACCCGCCCGGCCCCCGGCGCCCGTCCAGCAGGGCTCGCCTAGGCTGGAGGGCATGCTGCTCGCCCTCATCCGCCACGGACAGACCGACTGGAACCTCAACGGACTCATGCAGGGGCGCACCGACATCCCGCTCAACGACACGGGTCGCGGGCAGGCGCTCGCCGCGGCATCCGCGTTCGCAGCCGACCCGTGGGACGTGGTCGTGAGCTCGCCGCTCGTGCGGGCCCGCGAGACCGCGGAGATCCTCGCGTCGACCCTCGGCCTGCCGCTCGGCGGCAGCTACGACGACCTCGCCGAGCAGGACTTCGGCGCCGCCGAGGGCACGCCCGTCTCCGAGCTGCTCACCCGCTGGCCCGACCGCGACTTCGCCGGCAAGGAACCCGACGCGCACGTGGGCCCGCGTGGCCTGCGCGGCCTCGACCGCATCGTGCGCGACCACGGCGGCGCGCGCGTGCTCGCGGTCGCGCACGGCACGCTCATCCGCCACACCCTCGCCGAGATCACGGGCCACGAGGCGCGCGACTACCCGCGGCTCGACAACCTGTCGTCGTCGTTCGTTCGGCGAGCGGATGCCGCGTGGCAGGTGCTCACCGTCGGCGGCACGCCGTTCGACGCGGTGCTGCCCGAGCTCGAGGCCGCCGCCGCGTAGTCGCGCCCTTGACGCGGGCGAGCGTGCGTGGTCGCATGACCGCATGGACGACGCGCTGCCGGAGCTCATCGACGACGACGCGCTCGACGACCTGGAGCGCGAGGCCGTCGGGCGGCTCCGCGGGCGGGTGCTCGAGGTGGGCGCGGGGGAGGGCGAGAACTTCGGCGCGTTCCACGCCGACGTCGAGTGGATCGGCCTCGAGCCCGACGACGAGCGCCGCGCCGAACTCGCCACCCGCGCTCGTGCGTGGGGCCACCGCGCCGAGCCGCTCGCCGCGAAGGCCGAGCGCATCCCGCTGCCCGACCACTCGGTCGACGCCGTCGTGGGCACCTACGTGCTCTGCTCGGTCGACGACCAGTCCGCCGCGCTCGCCGAGGTGCGGCGCGTGCTCGTGCCGGGCGGCCGGATCCTGTTCGTCGACCATGTCGCGGCGCCGCCGCACACCCTGAAGCGCGCGGTGCAGCGCATCGCCACGCCGATCACCCGGCGCTGCTGTCACGGATGCCACTGGGACCGCGACACCGAGGCGGCCCTCGTCGCAGCGGGCTTCACGGGTGACGACGTGCGGCGGGTGCGGGTGCCGTCGTTCCCGTTCGGACCGACGCGCGTGCTGCTGTTCGGCGGGCACACGGGCCCCGCCGACCCTCCCACCGCGCACACGGAGGACTCATAGGCGAGGCACAGCCCACGCATCGGCGCGGCCGGGGCGGCCCCGGCAGCGTGGTGTCCGACGAGACCCGCGTCGAGCAGCGGCGGGCCGAACGAGAGGGAGCCACCATGACCACGAAGCCGACCGACCCCCGATGGATCGACGAGCACGGCGAGGAGATCGACGAGGACCACCGCGGCCTCGTGTACGACATCCGCACGCTCGTCGACCGGCGCCTCGCGCTCGGCATCTTCGGCGGGGTCGGCCTCACGGCCCTGCTCGCGGCCTGCTCGTCGGCGTCGCCCGAGCCGGGCGCGAGCGCGACCGGTTCGGCGTCGGCGACCGCCACGGCGAGCCCCTCCGCGAGCGCGTCGGCCGCGGCATCCGGCCCCCTCGCCGAGGTGCCCGACGAGACGGGCGGCCCCTACCCGGGCGACGGGTCGAACGGCGTGAACGTGCTCGACGACTCGGGGATCGTGCGCAGCGACATCCGCTCGAGCTTCGGCTCGTCGACCACGGTGGCCGAGGGCGTGCCCCTCACGATCGAGCTCACGGTGCGGGATGCCGCGACCGGCAGCGCGCTCGTGGGCGCCGGCGTGTACCTCTGGCACTGCGATCGCGACGGCGGGTACTCGCTCTACAGCGACGGGCTCGCGAACGAGAATTATCTGCGCGGCGTGCAGGAGACCGACGCGATGGGCACCGTGCGCTTCACGTCGATCTACCCGGCCTGCTACGCGGGCCGCTGGCCGCACATCCACTTCGAGGTCTACTCGGATGTCGCGAACGCCGTGGCCTCGGGGCCGATCGTGAAGACCTCGCAGATCGCCCTGCCGGCCGAGGTGAACGACGTCGTCTACGCGACCGGGGGCTACGAGTCGAGCGTGCGGAACGTGTCGCAGGTGAGCCTCGCGAGCGACAACGTGTTCGGCGACGACCAGGGCATCCACCAGATCGCGAGCATGTCGGGATCCGTCGCGAACGGCTACACCGCGGCGCTCACGATCGGGGTGTGATCCCGGTCGGCCGGGCCGGCGGGTCGTCGGGTCGGCGGGTCGGCGGGTCGGGCAGCGCCGGCTGCGCTCAGATCGACGCGTCGATGCCCTCGACCGGAGCGACGGCGTACGAGGTGGTCACGAGGATCGGCAGGTGGTCGGACGAGCCGCGCGGCAGCGTCTCGACGTTCTCGATGTCGAAGCCCACGGAGGTCGCGAGGTCGAAGTGCCCGCGGAAGAACTTGTAGCGCGTGTAGGTGCGGCTGTCGCTCAGCGTGAGCTCGTAGCCGTGCTCGCGCACCTTCTCGGCCAGGTTCTCCTTGAACAGGGGGTAGTTGTAGTCGCCCACCATGAGGGTGGGCAGGCCCGGGCCCATCAGCTGCAGCTCGTCGAGGGCCGACTTGATCTGGTGGCGGCGCAGCGAGTTGAGGGCGGTCAGCGGCGCGGCGTGGAACGAGGCCACCATGAACTCCCGCTCGGCCTGCAGGTCGTGCAGGCGCACCCCGATGAGGCGCTCGTTCGCGGGCCGCAGCACGTGGTCGTGGAGCGACTTCTTCAGGGCGAAGGAACGGACCGCGCGGAACTCGAACCGGTCGGGCCGGTAGTACACGGCGAGGCCGAGCCGGTTGCCGGTGGTCGCCGTGGCGAGCTCGAGGTCGGCGAGGTGCTCGGGCATGTCGGCCGTGTCGCACTCCTGCAGGCAGAGCAGGTCGGGGGCGTATCGCTCGTTGAGCGCCGCGAGCTCGCTGACGGCCCGGTGCTTCCGCAGGTTGTAGCTGACGACCTTCACCGTCACAGCCTAAGCGGATCGGAGGGGATCCGATGGGACGGAGGTCACGGGTCGGACACGACCACGACCCGCTGGGAACGGAGCGGCCCCGATCCCGGCCGGCGGACGTACAATCCGGAAATGGAGGCACCGGGAAGCACCACCCTGGTCGTCGTCGGCGAGGACGCGACGACCGCGATCACCGCCCTCGACGGGCTCGCCAACGTCGAGAGCGCGTCCTTCCTCGAGGCGACCGACGCCGAGATCGCCAAGTGGTCGGCGACCTCGGCCGCGCCGTACGTCGTGCACGACCGCGACCCGCTCGGCCACGTGGCATCCGCGTGGGTGGAGTTCTTCGACGACCAGTCGACGCTCGAGGTGCTGCAGCTCGAGATCGCCATGACGGTCGAGGCCGTCGGGCGGCACGAGATCACCGTGCCCGACTACTACGTCGTGCTGAGCCCCGAGACCATGCCGACCACGTGGATGCACTGGTGGCTCGGCGTGCTCGCGAGCGCGTCGCCGACCCGGGTCATCCCGTGGCCGGCGGCCGACGCATCGCTCGCCGAGCTGCTGCGGCACCTGCCGACGGGTCGCGCCTGGCCGGAGGTCGACCGGTGGCTGCCGCGGGTGGTCACGGCGATCCCCGATCGCGTGGGACTGCCCGGCGCCGGGTAGTGCGCGGGCCGGGGTGGGCGGGGCGGGCGAGGCGCCGGTCAGTCCTCCGCGACGGACGCGAGCGCGCGCAGCATCCGCTCGCTCTCGGCGGCGTAGCGGCGCACGACGATTCCGCGCAGGAGCGCGAGCCGTCGCGGGATGCCCAGCTCGACGAGCCGCGTGACCCGCACCGTTCCCGTGGACGCGTCGGGCTCGGAGACGCGCATCGTCACGGTCGAGTCGATCGTGCCCGCGAAGCGCGGCCGCAGTGCCATGGGCTGGCGGAAGACCGCCTCGCGCGGCGGGTCGAGCGCCGTCACGACGCCCGTGCGCACCCCGCTCGGGCTCGTCTCGCGATAGGTGGTGCCGACCCGCACGGGCGGCGGCGAGATCTCGCTCGTCCCCCGGTAGTCGCCCGACGACGGCAGCCACCGGTCGTACCCGTGCAGGTCGGCGATGAGCTCGAACACCCGTTCGCGGGAGGCGCGCACGTCCTCGTGCCGCTCGATCGTCGTCATGGCCCTCATTGTCGCGCGGTCCGGCCGCCGCGGAGCGTCATACGGAGGATCCGCGGCTCCGACGCGCGTTAGGCTCGGGGCCGTGTTGCGCACGATGCTGAAGTCGAAGATCCACCGCGCCACGGTGACCCACGCCGACCTGCACTACGTCGGGTCGATCACGATCGACCGTGACCTCATGGATGCCGCGGAGCTGCTGCCCGGCGAGCAGGTCGCCGTCGTCGACGTGACCAACGGCGCCCGCCTCGAGACCTACGTGATCGAGGGCGAGCGCGGCAGCGGCGTGTTGGGCATCAACGGCGCCGCCGCCCACCTCGTGCACGAGGGCGATCTCGTGATCGTCATCTCCTACGCGCAGTTCGACGAGGCCGAGGCCCGGGCCTGGCGGCCCCGGATCGTGCACGTCGACCGGGGCAACGGCATCACGGGGCTCAGCGCGGATGCCGCGGACGTGCCCGACGGGTTCGACTGGCTGAGCCGCCCGCCGCTCGCGGTCTGACGGCGGGCGGGCGGGCGTCGGGCGGTCGGCCCGTCCTGCGTCAGCCCGCCGCTCGCGCGTACCGCTCGCCGAGGGTGCGCAGGAGCGGACGCAGCTCCGCCGGCGACTCGACGGTGAAGTCCATGCCGAGCATGCCGATGTAGGCGGCGATGGTGTCGAGGCTGTCGGCGCCCGTGACGAGCACCGAGGCATCGGCGTCGATCGATTCGACGACGCCGACGGCCGGGTTGATGCGCGCGAGCACCGATTCCGCCGACGCCGCGATGCGCAGGCGGGCGTGCACCTTCCACCCGCTCGCCGCGATCGAGCGCATGGCGAATGCGGTGTAGTCGCCGCCGGGCAGCGGCACGGGGGAGAAGCGGCGGCGCGTCGGCATCCGCGGCGTGAGGAGGTCGACGCGGTGCGTGCCCCACTGGCCCGACGCGGGGTCGCGGGCCACGAGGTGCCAGCGCCGCTGCCAGCTGAGCAGCCGGTACGGCTCGACGAGCCGCGGCTCGCCCCGCTCGTCGAAGCGCAGCCACTCGACGTCGCGGATCGCCGCCGCGATCGCCGCGAGCACGGCCGGATCGACCTCGGGGTCGGGGGCATCCGTGCCGGTGTTCTCGGGCGCTCGGTCGACGACGGTGGCGAGCGCCTCGACCGTGGGCCGCAATCGCGGCGGCAGCACCTGCTCGAGCTTCGCGAGGGCACGCGCGCTCGACTCCGCGACGCCGGCGACGCCCGTCGCGACGCGCAGGCCGATCGCCACGGCGACGGCCTCCTCGTCGTCGAGGAGGAGCGGGGGCAGCTTGCCGCCGGCGCCCAGGCGGTAGCCGCCAGCGGCTCCGAGCGTCGCATCGACGGGGTAGTCGAGCGCGCGCAGGCGTTCGATGTCGTTGCGCACGGTGCGCGTCGACACGTCCAGTCGGGCGGCGAGCTCGGTGCCGGTCCAGTCGGGTCGCGACTGCAGGAGGGAGAGCAGGGCGAGCAGCCGAGCGGAGGTCTCGAGCACGGGTCCTCCTGCCGGTCGGGCGTGTTCGGGCGGGCATGGGCGACGCCCACGCCGTGGGACGAGGTCGTCGAGGCGATCTTCAGAACTAGGAATCGAACATTCCTAGTTCGACCATAGCGTGAGTGTCATGACGAACACCACCGCACCCCAGTCCCAGCCCGCCGCGATCTCCGCCGACGACGTCGCCGAGATCCGTCCCTTCCGCGTCGAGATCGCCCAGGCCGAGCTCGACGACCTCATGGAGCGCCTGGCTCGCACGCGTCTCCCGCAGCCGGCCCCCGGCGACGACTGGGACGCGGGCACGCCGAACCGCTACCTGCGCGAGGCGATCGACCGCTGGCAGCACGGGTTCGACTGGCGCGAGGTCGAGGCGCGCATCAACGCCGTGCCGCACTTCACGACCGAGGTCGCCGGCCAGCCGCTCCACTTCATCCACGTGCGCTCGCCGCACCCCGGCGCGACGCCGCTGCTGCTCGCCCACACCTACCCGGGCTCGGCCGTCGACTACCTCGACCTGATCGACGAGCTCGTCGACCCGGTCGCCCACGGCGGCAGCGCCGACGACGCGTTCGACGTCGTGATCCCCGACGCGCCCGGCTACGGCTTCAGCCAGCCGGTCTCGGCGGGCTGGACCGTCGCGCGGGTCGCGGCGGCCTACGACGCGCTCATGCGCCGGCTCGGCTATGCGCGCTACGGCGTCCACGGCTCCGACAACGGCGCGATGGTCGCCCGGGAGCTCGGGCTGCTGAACCCCGACGGCTTCCTCGGACTGCACGTGCTGCAGCTCTTCTCCTTCCCGTCGGGCGACCCGGCCGAGTTCGAGCACCTCGAGCCGCAGGACCATGCGGGCCTCGAGCACATGCAGTGGTTCCAGTCCGTCGGCGGCTACAACGCGATGAACGCGTCGCGCCCGCAGACCGTGGCCGTCGGCCTCAGCGACTCGCCCGTCGGGCTCCTGGCCTACAGCGAGCTGTTCAACTCGTTCGGCAACGGCACCTCGCTCGTGCCGCTCGACGCGATCCTCATGGAGGTCAGCGTCAACTGGTTCGCGAACGCGGCGTCGGGCATGGGGCGCAGCTACCTCGAGAACGCGCGAGCGGATGCCGCGGCCGCGGAGCCGCGGGTGAACACCGCCCCGACCGGTGTCGCGGTCTTCGCCGACGACTTCCAGACGATCCGCGTCTTCGCCGAGCGCGACAACGCGAACATCGTGCACTGGAGCCGCTTCGAGCGGGGCGGCCACTTCGCTGCGCTCGAGGTGCCCGCCGTCGTGGCGGGCGACCTCCGCGCGTTCTTCGCGTCGCTGTGCTGAGCGGATGCCGCGGGGCCATGCCGCGGGGTCGCAATGGCGGCCCGGCGGCGTGCGCCGCAACCGGGCCGATGCTGCCGCTCGGTCGCCTCCGCCGCGTCCGGCAGCCCAGCCTCAGGCGACGTCCCGCGCCGCCGGGACCAGGTCGAGCGCGCGGTCGCGGACGAGGTCGAGCGCGTGCTCGATGGCTCCCACCGTGACGGCGTCGCGGCCGAGCGCGGAGGCCACGAGGTCGGGTGCCGTGGGGTCGTCGCTCGCGTCGAGGATCGCGGCCGCCCGGTCGATGACCGCCGGCAGCGAGGCGACCGTCGCACCGGCCACGATGACGCGGTCCACGTCGAGCAGGTCGCCGAGCACGAGGCAGATGCGCGCGAGCCGCTCCGCCAGTCGATCGATGATGCCCCCCGCAACGGGGTCTCCGGCGGCCGCGGCGCGCGCGACGTCGGCCTCGCCGAGCGTGCGGGGGTCGAGCTGGTCGAGCGGGCTCCCCGAGGGCAGCCCCTCGCGCATGGCGTCGACGGCCCACTGCCGGGCGAGGAGCGCGAATCCGTCGGCCGAGCCGACGCCCTCGACGTGATCGAGGAAGCGCATCTCGCCGGCGGCGCCACGTCGGCCGCGCACGAGGCGCCGGTCGATCATGAGCCCGGACCCGAGTCCCTCCCCGGCGAGCATCGCGACGTACGAGTCGACCGTGCGTCCGCTGCCCAGCGGAGAGCGCCGCTCCGCGATCGCGACGAGGTTGGCGTCGTTCTCGATGGTCACGATGCCCGCCTCGTCGGCCAACAGCTCGGCGTACCCGGGGTTCATGAGCGCCCAGAACCAGTCGTCGGCGGGCGAGCCGCCGTCGGCATCGACGGGCGCCGGGACCCCGACCGTCATCGCGAGCACCGGTGCGCCGCCGCCGTCGCACGCGGCCAGCGCGTCACGCACCGTCGAGCGAGCGAGACGGCGACGGGCCTCGGCGTCGGCGCGGCGCTCGACGCGATGCGGGCTCTTCACCGGGATCTCGACGGAAGCGCTGCCGAGCACGTGCCCGCGCAGGTCGGCGACCGTCGCGGTGATGCGCTCGGCCCCGGCATCGACCGCGACGACGACGGCCGCCCGCGCCCGGAGGGCATACCGCCGAGCAGGGCGTCCCTTGGTGTAGGCCCCGGCGGCCCCCGCGGCGCGCGCGTCGCCGAGTTCGTCGAGCCAGCCCTGCTGGACCAGGTCGTCGCACACGCCGATCACCGTGGAGCGCGTGAGCCCGCTCGCGTCCATCGCCTCGGATGCCGTGAACGGGCCGGTTCGCCAGGCGTACTCGAGCACGCGGCGGGCGTTCGCCCTGCGCAGCACCTGCGGTGATGACGCTGCTGCGGTGGTCTTCTCCATCGACGCTTGACCTTTCTCGGACTCTCCGTCATTATTTACGACAGAAAATAAATCTACACCCTAAATATACTCCGTCAGCGTTGACGAGCGGTGCTCGCGCGGCGTCGGCGGTCCGGATTCCCAGGGGAGACGACGTGCCTCACAGACCAACCAGCCCTGACGCCGGCCGGCCCTCACGCCGCCGCGCGCGCCTCGCGCTCGCCGCCGCCGCGGTCGTCGCCGCCTCCCTCGCCCTCGCCGGTTGCGCGGGCGTCTCGGGCAGCGGGCCGACCGAGATCACCTTCCTCATGTCGAAGCCCGAGGCGATCCCGTACTTCCGCGACGTCGTGAAGCAGTTCAACAGCGAGCAGTCCGACGTGCACGTCACGCTCGACTCCGCCTCGAACCTGTCGGCCGGATTCCTCCGCGGCAACCCGCCCGACGTCGGCCTCCTGAACTACAACATGGAGATGGCCCGGTTCATGGAGCGCGGCGCCCTCTCCGACCTCTCCGACATGCCCGAGGCGAAGCGCATCCGCCCCGAGGTGCAGGAGCTCGTCGACCAGTACGCCACCTACCCCGGACGCACGAGCGTGCTGCCCTACTCGGTGGCCGCCGAATCGGTGATCTACAACGTCGAGATCTTCGAGGAGAACGACATCGCGGTGCCGACCACGTGGGACGAGCTGATCGCCGCGTGCGACAAGCTGGAGGCCGCAGGCGTCACGCCCATCTACAGCACGTTCAAGGACCCGTGGACGCTCGGCCAGGGCCTCTTCGACTACAGCGTCGGCGGCCGGCTCGACGTCGCCGACTTCCTCGACCGGATGCACGAGCTCGGCACCGAGGTCGGACCCGACTCCGCCGTGTCGTTCCAGAAGACGATCCTCGAGCCGACCGAGCAGATGAAGCAGCTCGCCGACTACTCCAACGAGGATGCCGCGAGCCGAGGCTACGGCGACGGCAACGTCGCCTTCGCCAACGGCGAGGGCGCCATGTACATGCAGGGTCCGTGGGCGCTCGGCGAGATCGCCAAGACGAACCCCGACCTCGAGCTCGCGACCTTCCCGCTGCCCGTGACGAACGACCCCGAGGACCTGAAGGTGCGGGTCAACCTCGACCTCGCGCTCTGGGTTCCCGAGGCGAGCGACCAGAAGGAGGCCGCCCGCACCTTCGTCTCGTACCTCATGCAGCAGCAGGTGATGGACGACTTCAACGCCCAGTTCCTCGGCTTCGGCACCACGACGGACGCCGCCCCCGTCACGGACCCGCGCATCCTCCCGATGCAGGAGTACTACGACGAGGGCAAGTTCTACCAGGGCCTCTCGCGGTCGATCCCGCTCACCATCCCGATCGACAACTACATCCAGACGATGGCGACGGGCGGCGACATCCCCGCGACGCTCGCCACGATCGACGCCGACTGGGCCCGCCTCGCGCTGCGCGGCTGACCCGACGATCCGACCACGACTCGAGAGGACGTTCGACATGTCGACTCCCATCGCACCCGCCGCGGCATCCGCCGGCTCGCTCGTCGACGACGCGGAGCACGGCCGCACCGACCACCTCGCGGGCGCCGCCCACGACGGCCGGGGGCGGCCCCGGGTGGATCCGGTGTACTACCTGTTCCTGATCCCCACCCTCGTGCTGTTCACGCTCGCCATCACGGTGCCGGCGGCGCTCGGCATCTTCTACTCGTTCACGGACTTCATCGGATTCGGCGACTGGGAGTTCATCGGGCTCACCAACTACATCGCCGCGTTCTCCGACCCGGCGATCCTCGCGAGCTACGCCTTCACGTTCGGGTTCGCGATCGTCACGGTGCTGCTCGTGAACCTCATCGCGTTCCTCCTCGCGGTGGGACTCACGAGCCGGATCCGGCTCAAGACCGGCCTGCGCGCGGTCTTCGTGATCCCCATGGTGATCTCGGGCATCGTCATCGCCTACGTCTTCAACTTCCTGTTCTCCAACTCGCTGCCGCAACTCGGCGCCGCGACCGGCATCCCCTGGCTGTCGGAGTCGATCCTCGCCAACCCCGACCTGGCCTGGCTCGCGATCGTGATCGTGACTGCGTGGCAGTCGATCCCCGGCACCCTGCTCATCTACATCGCGGGCCTGCTCTCCATCCCGGGCGACGTGTACGAGGCCGCCGACATCGACGGCGCGACGCCGTGGGTGAAGCTCCGGTCGGTCACCTTCCCGCTCGTCGCGGGGTACGTCGTGATCAACGTGATCCTCGGCTTCAAGAACTACCTGAACGTGTACGACGTCATCGTCGGCCTCACCAACGGCGGCCCCGGCACGTCCACCCGCAGCATCGCGATGACGATCTTCACCGGCTTCACCGGCGGCGACTACGCCTACCAGATGGCCAACGCGACGATCTTCTTCGTCATCGCCGTGCTCATCTCGGTACTCCAGCTCCGACTCACCCGCGGAAAGGCGGCGATCTGATGACCCAGGCAGCAGCGAGGCCCGTTCCGGCCTCCACCACCCCGGCCCCGGCCGCCGGCCGCGGCACCCGCGACGCCGTCGCCGCCCCCACCCGCCGCCGGCGCGGTCGGGTCGGCCAGGAGCGGACGAACTGGACGACGATGGTCATCCTGTTCCTCTGCGCGCTCACCGTGCTCCTGCCGCTCTACGTCACCGTCTCGATGTCGCTGAAGACGACGGAGCAGGCGGTCGACGGCAACGCCTTCTCGCTGCCGTCGCCCATCGACTTCTCCGGATTCACGCAGGCGTGGGAGCTGACGAACTTCCCGGTCGCCTTCACGATCTCGATCCTCGTGACGGCCGGCACGGTCGTCGGCACGGTCCTCCTCGCCTCGCTCGCGTCCTACGCGATCGTGCGCAACTGGGAGCACCGGCTGTTCCGCTGGTCGTTCTTCTACCTGCTGGCGGCGATGTTCCTGCCGTTCCCGGTCGTCGCCCTGCCCCAGATCCAGCTGACCGGCCTCCTCGGGCTCGCCAACCCCGTCGGGGTGACGTTGCTGCACATCATGTTCCAGCTCTCGTTCAGCATCCTGCTGTTCACGGCCTTCCTGCGGTCGATCCCGCTCGAGCTCGAGGAGAGCGCCCGCATCGACGGCGCGACGACGTGGCAGACGTTCCGCCAGCTGATCTTCCCCCTGCTCGCGCCCATGAGCGCGACGGTCGCGATCTTCGCGTTCCTCGCCTCGTGGAACGACTTCATGATGCCGTCGCTCATCATCGCCGACTCCGCCCAGCAGACCCTGCCGGTCGTGCAGTCGATCTTCCAGACGCAGTTCAGCAACAACTACAACGTGTCGTTCGCGTCGTACCTGATGGCCATGGCGCCCGCGATCGTCGTCTACCTGTTCACCCAGCGCTGGGTCATGGAAGGCGTGACCCAGGGAGCGGTGAAGGGCTGATGACCGACGTGCTCGCACACTCCGACCTCGCCCACCTCCGCCACGACGCCGACTGGTGGCGGCAGGCCGCCGTCTACCAGGTGTATCCGCGCAGCTTCGCCGACGCGAACGGCGACGGGCTGGGCGACCTGCGCGGCATCCGCTCGCGTGTGCCGCACCTGCGGCGCCTCGGGATCGACGCGGTGTGGCTCAGCCCGTTCTACCCCTCGGCGCTCGCGGACGGCGGGTACGACGTCGACGACTACCGGGACGTCGATCCGCGGCTCGGCACGCTCGACGACTTCGACGACCTCGTGAACGCGCTCCACGGCGCGGGCATCCGCGTGATCATCGACATCGTGCCGAACCACACGTCGAACCGTCATGAGTGGTTCCGCGAGGCCCTCGCCTCGCCCAAGGGCTCGCGCGCACGCAACCGCTACATCTTCCGCGACGGACTCGGCGACGACGGCGCGTCGCCGCCCGCCGACTGGACGAGCGCGTTCGGCGGGCCCGCGTGGGAGCCCGTCGGCGACGGCCAGTGGTACCTGCACTACTTCGCGACCGAGCAGCCCGACCTCAACTGGGACGACCGCGAGGTGCGCGACGACTTCCTGACGACCCTGCGCTTCTGGGCGGACCGCGGCGTCGACGGCTTCCGCATCGACGTGGCGCACGGGCTCGCGAAGCTGCTGGGCGACGAGCTCCCCGACCAGGCGACGCTCGACGCCCTCCCGCGCGACGGCGGCCACCCGCTCTGGGACCGGGACGAGGTGCACGAGATCTACGCCGAGTGGCGCGCGGTCTTCAACGAGTACTCACCGCCCCGCACGGCGGTGGCCGAGGCGTGGGTCGACCCGTCGCGGCGTCCGCGCTACGCGAGCATCGACGGACTCGGCCAGGCGTTCAACTTCGACCTGCTCGAGGCACCGTTCGACGCCGCGGCGTTCCGGCGCATCGTCGACGCGAACCTCGCGCTCGCCGCGGAGTCGGGCTCCTCGACGACGTGGGTGCTCTCGAACCACGACGTGGTGCGGCACGCCACCCGCTACGGTCTGCCCGAGCCCGCCGAGCCGGGCGAACGGCACGGCGCGGCCTGGCTGCTCTCGGGCGGCACGCAGCCCGTGCTCGACCGCGAGCGCGGCCTTCGCCGAGCCCGCGCCGCGACGCTCTTCATGCTGGGGCTGCCCGGGTCCGCCTACCTGTACCAGGGCGAGGAGCTCGGCCTGCACGAGGTCGGCGACATCCCGGCCGACGAGCGCCAGGACCCGTCCTTCTTCCGCAACCCCGGGGTCGACATCGGCCGTGACGGATGCCGCGTGCCGCTGCCCTGGACGAGCACCGGCGCCTCCTTCGGCTTCGGCCATGGCGGCGCCCACCTGCCGCAGCCGGCGTGGTTCGGCGACGTCGCCGTGGACGTGCAGGACCGCGACCACGACTCGACCCTCTCGCTCTACCGGCGGGCGCTCTCCGTGCGCGACGAGCTGCGGGGGCCGGAGGTGCTCGAGTGGGTGCCGTCGGCCGAGGCCGACGTGGTGCGCTTCCGGCGCCCGGGCGGCTGGGAGGTCGCGATGAACTTCGGCACCGCGCCCGCGGCGCTGCCTCCGGGGGAGGTGCTCGTGGCGAGCGGGCCGCTCGCCGACGGGCGCCTCCCCGGCGAGACGGCGGTGTGGCTGCGGGTGTGATCAGTCGTCGTCGGCCGGCTTCGCGTGCGACCGGATGCGGAGGATCACGAACTCCGCCGGACGCACCGGCGCGATCCCGATCTCCACGACGAGGCGTCCGTTGTCGAGGTCGTTCTGCGTCATGGTGTCCTCGCCGCAGCGCACGAAGAACGCCTCGTCGGGCGTGCGCCCGGGGAACGCGCCGTCGCGCCACAGTCCGTGGAGGAACGCCGTGACGTCGCGCCGCACCGACTGCCACAGCGGCTCGGCGTTCGGCTCGAACACGGCCCAGCGCAGGCCGCGGTCGATGCTCTCCTCGAGGAAGAGCACGAAGCGGCGCACGGGGACGTACTTCCACTCGCTCCCCGCCGCGTCGGCGCCCTGCAGCGTGCGTGCGCCCCACACCACGGTCGATCCGCCGGGAAGCTCGCGCAGGCAGTTCACGCCGAGGCGGTTCACCCGGTCGAGCTCGTCGTCCTTCAGGGACACGTCGAGGCCCGCGGCGCCGCGGATCGCCGCGTCGGTGCCGGCCGGTGCCGCCCAGACCCCGCGCGTCGCGTCGGTGCGCGCGATGACGCCCGCGACGGCACCGGCCGCGCCCACGGCGACGGGAGCGCCGCCGAGGGGATCCGCGGTGCGGACGCGGGGGAAGTAGACCGCCGCGTTCGCGCTGTCGGTGCCGAGTGCGCCCGCGAGGCCGTCGTCGGATGCCGCGGCGGCCTCGATGGCGTCGACGCCCGTCCAGTCGGCGGGGGCGTCGAGCAGCAGCATCGCGCGGTGGCGCTCGCAGAATGCCGCCGCCTCCGACACGACAGCGCGCGCCGCCTCGGCCGGCATCCGAGTCCCCGGAGCCGCGACATCCGGCAGCACGAGCAGGTTCACGTCGGGGAGCGACTCGAGGGCCGCGAGTCCCTGCCATTCGGCCTCGGCCCCGAATGCGCCGACCCGCACGACCACGGCGGATCGCCCGCCGTTCTCGAAGTAGTCGTGCACTGCGCGCGCGAGTGGCGACCCGCCCGACAGGCCGCCGAACTCGCGCTCGACGGCGGACCAGTCCGAGAGGAGCAGGGGGACGTCGATGGGACCGGCCTCGGCGAGGCCGACGAACGCGGCGACGGCCGTGCCGACGCCCTCGATGGGCCTCGCGCCGCTCGCGATCTCCTCGAACGGGCCGGCAGGCGCTTCGGGATCGGGAGGGGTCATGCGCATGCCTCCTGCCTCACGACGTCGTGGTGACGGATGACTCGCTGCGAGCCTCCCGCTCCGGGCGGCGGGTGTCAAGCATCCGGGGCGCGGGGGAGCCGACTGCGGCCGAACAGGCGGATGCCGCGGGGGGAGGTCGTCATCCCGGCCCCGCGGCATCCGCGGTCTGTGCGCTGCGATCCGTCATCACCTACTTCCGCCGAAGAGGGCCGATCGGATGCACCTGCGCCGAACTTCCTCGCCCTCGGCGTCGCGCGCGTGGTCGCCCGCGGCATCCCCGGCCCGGGTCCGGACATGACGATCGCGCCGGCGGATGACCGGCGCGATTCGACCTTCGAGCGGATCGCTCGTCGATGGAGCCTGCTACTTGCGGTGCGTGGCGTCGGTGACGTCGTTGCCGGCGCGGCCGGCGACCTTGGCCTTCTTGTCGGCGCGCTTCTCCTTGAGCGTCTTGGAGGCTGCGGTCTTGCTGGACGATTTCTTCGGTGACTTGTCTGACACGGTGACGCCCTCTGTTCGGGAGCCTGGACGGCCCCGTGTCGCAAGACTAGCGCCGCCGGCTGTGAGCCGGTGGGGCGCGCGCGGTCGGCTAGCCTCGGAGGATGAGCCGCACCATCTGGACCGTCCTCGGTGTGATCGCCGCCGTGGTCATCGCCTGGGTCCTCGTCGACGTGGTCTTCAGCGTGCTCTGGTTCATCGTGAAGCTCGTGATCGTGGCGGTCGTCGTCGTCGTCGTGTACTCCGTGCTGCGTTCGCTCCTGAAACCGTCGGGCGAGCAGAAGTCGATCGATCGCTGACGCGATCGCGACGCTCGCGCGCGAGAATCGAGGGGTGACCTCCTCGAACGGCATCCGGCTCGTCGTGCTCACGGGCGCGGGCATCTCGGCCGAGAGCGGGGTGCCCACGTTCCGCGATGCGGGCGGGCTGTGGGAGGGCCATCGCGTCGAGGACGTCGCGACGCCCGAGGCGTTCGAGCTCGACCCGGCGACCGTGCAGCGGTTCTACGACGCGCGGCGGCGCTCCGTGGCATCCGTCGCCCCGAACCCCGCGCACCACGCGCTCGCCCGGCTCGAGGCCGAACTCGGCGACGAGCTGCTCGTGGTCACGCAGAACATCGACGACCTGCACGAGCGGGCCGGGTCGCGGCGCGTGCTGCACATGCACGGCGAGCTCGGCCTCGCGCGCTGCACCGCCTGCGGCGACCGATCGCCCGCCCCCGGCGACCTCCTCGACGAGCCGGCGTGCACGGCGTGCGGCGAGCGGATGCTGCGCCCCGACGTCGTGTGGTTCGGCGAGGTGCCGTACGGGCTCGACGAGATCGACGCGGCGCTCGCCGGATGCGCGCATTTCGCGGCGATCGGGACCTCGGGCGCGGTGTACCCGGCCGCGGGGTTCGTGCTCACGGCGGCCGCCCTCGGGGCGCGCACGACCGAGCTCAACCTCGCCGAGAGCGAGATCACGCCGTTCTTCGACGAGACGCGACTCGGGCCCGCGAGCGTGCTCGTGCCCGAGTGGGTCGACGAGCTGCTCAGCTCGCGCTGACGTCGGTCGCGGTAGGGCCGGCTGCAGGTCCGGCCGCGGGCGCGGGGCCGACCGGGCCGACCGCCGGCGCGGGCTGCACCGCGTCGAGCGCCGATCGCGCGAGCATCGTCGAGCCCGCCACCGCGGCGGGCATCGTGAACACCGCACCGAGCGGGATCATGAAGCACAGCTGCGTCGCGACGCCGAAGCCGAGCAGCTCGCCCCGGTGGGCGCGGCGGATCGCGCGCCGCACGTCGGCCGGGAGCCCCCGGGCCTGCAGCGCCCGGGAGCTGAGCTCGGCGGCGAGGAGCCGCCCCGAGAGCACGACGCCGAGCACCGGCGCCGCGACGGCGCCCACCACGGGGATGAAGCCGACGAGCGCGACGACGATCGCCGCGACGAGGCCGAGCCCGATGAGCCCGAGCGAGTCGACGACCGCACGCCAGAACCCCGCGCCCTCAGCGGGCACGTCGCCGCCGAGGTCGAGCTCGACCGAGCGCCAGATGCGCTCGTAGAAGGGATCGCCCACGGCGAGCGTGACGGCCGTGAAGGTCACGGCCGCGAGCAGTCCGGCCGCGGTGAAGGTGATCGCGCCGACGGTGATGCGGAACGCCGTGCGCCAGCCGGCCTGCCAGTCGTCGGCGAACGGCGTCGCCCAGTCGACGAGCGCCGGCAGGCCGAATCCGAGCGCGACGAGCGCGGCCACGATGCCCGCGAACACGAGCACCGCGGGAACGAGCCCGAGCAGCATCACGCCGGGGTCGCGGCGCCAGTAGCCGAACCCCCGCAGGAGCATCCGCACACCCGAGACGAAGCCGCGCACCACGCGTGCCAGCCTAGACGGGGCGTGCGACGTGTCCGAGCCGTGGCCGCGCGCGAGCGAGCGCGAGGACGTTTCTGTGGCGGGTTGTTGCGCACCGGCTGCGCGCTCCCAGCGGGCGGCGCTATCGTCGTGGCATCCGATCTTCGCCGCAGCGGCGGCCCGCACGCCCTCGCGCGCATGGCCGCCCGCGCCGCGCCACTCGCCCCAGAAGGAACCGCCACCCGAGATGACCGTGACCTCGACGAAGTCCGCTCGCGCCGCCGAGTGGTGGAAGGCGCAGCGCAGGCGGGTGCTCGGGGGTGTCGCGATCGCCGTCGTGGCGCTCGCGATCGCGGTGGTCGTCGCCCGGCTGCTGCGGGGACTGCCCGCCGTGGAGGCCTTCATCGAGGCGTACCCCGGGATCGTGCCGCCGCCCGAGGGCACGCCCGTCGGCATTCCGGCGTGGCTCGGCTGGCAGCACTTCCTCAACGCCTTCTTCCTGCTGCTCATCGTGCGCACCGGGTTCGAGCTGCGCAGCAAGCGACGTCCCCCGGGCTTCTGGACGCGTGACAACACCCGCTGGCCGCGCACCGCGGGCAAGCCGCGCCGCATGGGCATCTTCCTCTGGTTCCACCTGTGGCTCGACGCGCTCTGGGTGCTGGTGGGCCTGACGTACGTCGTGCTGCTCTTCGCGACCGGGCAGTGGCTGCGCATCGTGCCCACCGACTGGGCCGTCGTGCCCAACGCGATCTCGGCGGCGCTGCAGTACGCGTCGCTCGACTGGCCCACCGAGAACTCGTGGGTCGTCTACAACTCGCTGCAGCAGCTGGCGTACTTCACGGTCGTGTTCATCGCCTCGCCGCTCGCGATCCTCACCGGGCTGCGCCTCTCGTCGATCTGGCCGCTCGAGGGGCCGCTCGTGCGCGCCTTCCCCGAGAAGCTCGCCCGCGCCGTGCACTACCCGGTCATGCTGTTCTTCCTCGCGTTCACGTTCGTGCACGTCGTGCTCGTGTTCACCACCGGCGCCCTGGCCAAGCTCAACCAGATGTACACCGCCCGCGACGCCGACGACTGGCTCGGGTTCGCGGTGTTCGCCCTCTCGGTCGCGGTGATGGCCGTCGCCTGGGTGCTCGCGAAGCCGCCGCTGCTCAAGCGCATCGCCGCGAAGTCGGGCCGCGTGCAGGGCTGAAGCGCGCGGATGCCCTAGCGTTGCGCGGGTGATCACGGAACTGGACGTGGAGCTGCCCGACGGACGACGCGTGCGCGCCGCCGACACCGGCGAGGCCGGCGGCCCGCGTGCGGTGGCACCCCTCACGGTCGTGTGGCACCACGGGTCGCCGCACACGGGCGCGCTGTACGAGCCGCTGCTCGGCGCGGCGGCGGCGCGCGGCATCCGCTTGGTCTCGTATGCCCGCCCGAGCTACGGAGGGTCGACCCCGCAGCCCGGGCGTTCGGTGACGTCGGCCGCCGCCGACGTCGTGGCGGTGGCCGACGCGCTCGGCATCGACCGGTTCGCGGTCATCGGCACGTCGGGCGGTGGGCCGCACGCCCTCGCCTGCGCGGCACTCGTGCCGGAACGGGTCACGGGCGTCGTCACGCTCGCCTCGCCCGCGCCGTACACCGACGCGTTCGACTGGTTCGACGGCATGCGATCGCCCGGCGCGCTGCGGGCGGCTCGCAAGGGTCGCGCTGCTCGTGCCGCGTTCGCCGACGAGGAGGAGTTCGACCCCGAGGTCTTCGTGCCGACCGACTGGGCGGCCCTCGAGGGGCGGTGGTCGGCCGTGCTCGCCGACGTGCAGGCTTCCGACGCATTCGGGCCGGACGGCCTCATCGACGACGACGTCGCGTTGGCGTCGCCGTGGGGCTTCGAGGTGTCGGATGTCGCGGCGCCCACGCTCCTCGTGCACGGCGAGCTCGACCGCATGATCCCTCGGCGGCACGCGTCGTGGCTGCTCGGCCGCATCCCCGGCGCGAAGCTCTGGGCGCGCCTCGACGACGGGCACGTCTCGGTGCTCGACGTCGTGCCCGACGCGCTGGACTGGCTGCTCGAGGCCGCCGCGCCGGCTCGTTCCTGAGCTCAGCGCTTCTTCGCGCCCGCCCACTCCAGCAGTCGGTCGGCGGCCCACGTCGTGACGATGCGCTCCGGCGGGATGCCCGCGGCCTCGGCGCGAGCGGCACCGAGCGCCAGGAAGCCGAAGTGGCCCGGCGCGTGGCTGTCGGTGTCGATCGAGAAGCAGCACCCCGCCTCGAGTGCGAGCGCGATGAGCTCGTCGGGCGGATCCTGCCGCTCGGGTCGCGAGTTGATCTCGACCGCGACGTCGTGCTCCGCGCACGCGGCGAACACGGCTCGGGCGTCGAACTCCGACTGCGGCCGCGTGCCCCGTGAGCCCTGCACGAGCCGACCGGTGCAGTGGCCGAGCACGTTCGTGCGCGGGTCGGCGATGGCGCGCAGCATCCGCGGGGTCATCTCGGCGGCGGGCAGGCGCAGCTTGGAGTGCACGCTCGCGACCACGATGTCGAGCCGGTCGAGCAGGTCGGCGCGCTGGTCGAGCACGCCGTCGGCGAGGATGTCGACCTCGATGCCCGTGAGGATCCGCACGCCGAGGCCCGCGCCGGCCGCAGCGGCATCCACCGCGTCGTCATCCGCGTCGCCCTCGCCATGGCCCGCGTTGAGCGCCGCCACGATCTCGACCTGCGACTCGAGGCGCTCGGGCGAGAGCCCGTTCGCCACCCGCAGGCTCGGCGAGTGGTCGGTCAGGGCGAAGTACTCGAGCCCGGCGGATGCCGCGGCGCGCGCCATCGCGGCGATGCTCGTCGTGCCGTCCGACCAGTCGCTGTGCGCGTGCAGGTCGCCGCGGAGCTGCGCCCGCAGGCCCGTGGGCGCGGCATCCGCCCCGACCCGCTGCCGCAGGTCGGCGAGGTAGGCGGGCACCTCGCCCGCGAGCGCCTCGGCGATCACGGTGTAGCTCGAGTCGCCGATGCCGGGCGTGCGCTTCAAGCGCCCGTCGGCCGCCCGGGAGCGCAGCTCGTCGACCGGCACGCCCTCGATCGCGGCGGCGGCCTTGCGGAACGCCTTCGCCTTGAACGGCGACGCGAGCTCTCGTTCGAGCAGCAGCGCGATCTCCTCGAGCGCCTCCACCGGATCCATCGCCCCAGTCTGCCGCGCGCCACCCCGCCGGTCGAGGGCACCCGCCGGTCGAGTGCACCCGCCGGTCGAGTAGGAGCGCAGCGACGTATCGAGACCCGTTCGCCGGTCGAGTAGGAGCGCAGCGACGTATCGAGACCCGTTCGCCGGTCGAGTAGGAGCGCAGCGACGTATCGAGACGCGTTCGCCGGTCGAGTAGGAGCGCAGTGACGTATCGAGAGCCGTTCGCCGGTCGAGTAGGAGCGCAGTGACGTATCGAGACCCGTTCGCCGGTCGAGTAGGAGCGTAGCGACGTATCGAGACCCCTGCCGGGGGAGAGCGGCGGGGTCTCGATACGGGCTTCGCCCTACTCGACCGGCGACGGGCTGCGCCCTACTCGACCGGCGACGGGCTTCGCCCTACTCGACCGGCGGGAGGTCGAACGCGACCGCGCGCACCGGCGCCCCGTCGCCCGCGAGGCGCAGCGGGAAGATCCCGAGGCGCACCCGTGCGGGCAGCGCGTCGAGTCCCGCGAGGTTCTCGACGATGAGACCGTCGCCGCCGAGCACGACCTCGTGCACGGGGAAGTCGGTCGTGCCCGCGGCATCCGTGGGGTCGGGGCTCAGCGTGTCGACGCCGAGCACGTGCATGCCGCGCTCGACGAGCAGCCGCGCGGCCTCGACGCCCAGGGCCGGATGCCGCAGCGCCCGCTCGGTGCCGAAGTGCACGGCCCAGCCCGTGTCGACCACGACGATCGACGGCACCCGCCCGGGCAGCTCGCCGAGGTCGTCGACGCCGATCGTCGCGTGGTCGGCGAGCCCCGGCACGTGCAGCACGAGCGCGTCGCCCACGAGCTCGTCGAGGGCGACCGCGTCCATCGTACGGCCGCCGGCCACCGTGTGGGCGGGTGCGTCCACGTGGGTGCCCGAGTGCGATCCGAGGTGCAGCGTCGTGACGGCGGCGCCGTCGCGGTCGAGCTCCAGGGCCGGCTCGAGGTCGACCGCCGGGTCGCCCGGGTACACCTGCATGCCCGAGCGGATGGGGTGGCTGAGGTCACGCATGCGCGACCGGCTCCGGCGTGGCATCCGAGAGGTGCTCGCTCGAGGCCACCGGCGTCGTCGAGCGCTCCGAAAGCGAGACGAGCAGGTAGAGCACGAAGGTCAGCACGAACGCCGGGATGGTGGCGCCGATCGGCGTCGGCCACACCCAGGTGAAGAGGTAGGCGGCGACGGCGCCGACGAGCCACACCGCGATCGCGGCCCAGTTGACGCCCGCGAGGTACCAGTAGCGGCCGTCGCGCGCCTTCAGGATGTCGGCGGTGTACGCGCCCCGCTTCACGATGTAGTAGTCGGCGATCATGATCGCGAACACGGGCGCGAAGAGGGCGCCGATCGTGACGAGGAACGTCGTGAACTGGCCGAGCAGGCCGAACCACGTCGAGCCGATGATCGAGATCACGCCGACGATGAGCGCGGTCGGCAGGAACTTCACGTGCCGCCCCGGCTGCGCGTTCACGATCGAGGTGACCATGCCGTAGACGACCATCGTGTTCGTCGCCATCACCGACAGGAAGATGACGATCGCGAGCGGAGCGCCGAAGGGCGTGACGATCGTCACCGGGTCGAACGGGATCGCCTCGCCGCCCGAGAGCACGACGTAGCCGATCGCGGTGGCGCCGACCGTCATCGAGACGACCGTCGAGAGCGTGTAGCCGATGCCGGAGCCGATGATGCCCGCACGGCTCGACTTCGCGAAGCGGTTGAAGTCCGCCGAGAGCACCGTCCACGAGATGGCGGTCGCGATGACCACGTCGAGCACGAGGATGGGCGAGTAGCCCAGCGACGGGTCGGCGGGGATGGCGGCGAACTCGGCGGGCGCGTAGGTCGTGAACGCGACGACGAAGATGTAGGCGACGATGCCGAGGATGAGCACCGCGAGCCACGGCTCGACCCGGGCGATGCCCGTGTGGCCGAAGATGGCGAGGATCACGACGAGGGTCTGGCAGAGCACCGCGAACAGCACGGGGCTCGAGAACCCGGTGACCGACGAGACGAGGAAGTCGAGCGCGATGCCGGCGAGCATCGCCTGGACCCAGCTCCAGCCCATGAGGATGACGACGTTGGCCGCGACCGGGAGCAGGCTGCCGCGCGTGCCGAACGGCCCGCGGGTGAGCGCCATCGTCGGCAGCCCCGTGCGGGTGCCGATGTTGCCGACGGTCACGAGCACGGCGGCGCCGACGATCGTGCCGACGATGATGAGCACGACCACGAGGCCGTAGTCGACGCCGGGCACGAAGAGCGTGCCGGTGAGCAGCGTCGTGACGACGAGGTTCGCGGCGAGCCAGATCATGCCGATGCGCGGCAGCGAGAGGGTGCCGCGCACGGGGCCGGCGTCGTCGGAGTGTTCCTCGAGGTAGTGCTCGAGACGGGAGTAGAGCGACATTGCTGGGTTCTCCTGGGATTCGGGGTGGGGGATGGGAACGGGGAGGCGGATGGGTGGATCAGGCCGCGGTGCCGGGCAGGGGGGAGAGGTGCTCGTGCACGGCGACGAGGCGCGGGCCCGCGGCATCCGTCGCCGGGTCGACGCGGAAGACGATGGTCTCGCGCTCGCGGTAGGTCTCGGGGCCGTCGCCGGTCTCGGCGGTGGTCTCGACGGAGTGGGTGAAGACCGCGCCGCCGGGGAACGGCTGCACGAGCCGGTCGGTCGACGTGCACGACACGACGCGCCAGCCGTCGGCGACCCATCCGGCCCAGAGGCGCTCGTAGGCCGCGCGGTCGGCGAGGCGCTCGGGCTCGGTGTGGAACACGAAGGTCGCGTCGGGCGCGAACGTCGCGAAGTACCGGTCGCCGTCGGTCGCGGCGAAGGCGTCGACGATCTCGGATGCCGCGGCCAGCACCTCGTCGCGGCTCGGTTCGGTCTGGGTGGTCATCGGGTCGGCTCCTTCGCCTCGGGTCTGCGCTGGGGTGGGGTCATGGGGCGGTCGTGGAGTCGCGCTCCGCGCGCGGCGCCATCGCGCTCAGCAGCTCGTACGCGACGTGGCTCGCGGCCACGGCGGTGAGCTGCGCGTGGTCGTAGGCGGGGGCGACCTCGACGATGTCGGCGCCGACGATGTCGCGGTCGGCGAGGGCGCGCAGCATCCGCAGCAGTTCGCGGCTCGTGAGGCCGCCCGCCTCGGGGGTGCCGGTGCCGGGGGCGTGCGCGGGGTCGAGCACGTCGATGTCGATCGAGATGTAGAGGGGCGCGTCGCCGATGCGGGCACGCATGCGGTCGATCGCCGCGGCGAGGCCGTGCTCCTCGAGGTACTCGCTCGTGATGATCGAGAAGCCGAGGCGCTCGTCGTCCTCGAGGTCGCTCTTGGCGTAGAGCGGGCCGCGGATGCCGACGTGCATGCTCGCGGTGAGGTCGATGAGGCCCTCCTCCGACGCGCGACGGAACGGCGTGCCATGCGTCGTGGGCGCGCCGAAGTAGGTGTCCCACGTGTCGAGGTGCGCGTCGAAGTGCAGCACCGCGACCGGACCGCGCTTCGCGTGCACGGCGCGCAGCAGCGGCAGGGCGATCGTGTGGTCGCCGCCGATGACGACCAGCCGGTCGGCGTGCTCGGCGAGCGCCCTGGCGCCGGCCTCGACCTGTCGCACGGCCTCGGCGATGTCGAAGGGGTTGGCGACGATGTCGCCGGCATCCTGCGGCGCGCCCGTCGAGGCTCGACGCCCACTTGACGGTGATGCGCGGGCGGCGGTGCCGCGCGGCGAACAGCCAGTCGTCGAGGAAGGACTCGCCCTCGGCGGCGAGGAGCCCGCCTTCGACGTCGACGCCCGCGTCGCGCAGCGTCGCCGCGCCTCCCGCGGCGTGCGGGTCGGGGTCAGCCACGGAGTAGACGACCCGGGCGACGCCCGCGTCGATGAGCGCGACGGCGCAGGGACCGGTGCGTCCCGTGTGGTTGCAGGGCTCGAGGGTGACGATCGCGGTGGCGCCCTGCGCGGCGCCCGGTGCGAGCTTCGAGAGCGCGTCGACCTCGGCGTGGGCCGTGCCGGCACCGCGGTGCCAGCCCTCGGCGAGCGTCTCGCCGCCGGGCGAGAGGATGACGCAGCCGACCCGGGGGTTCACGCCCCGCGCGGGCCCCCGCGCGGCGAGCTCGAACGCCCGGCGCATCGCCGCGGCATCCGTCGCCGTGCGTGCCGCCGTGGTCATCGGTGCCTGCCTCTCAGGCTCCGGGGGCTCCGGCATGGCCGGAATCGTCGGCAGCGCACAGCGCAGCCGACACGTGCCGCCTCCCATCCGGACTTTCACCGTCGGTACCGGAATTCCACCGGTTCAACCGTTCGCGAATGGCCGATGGCCACACGCTCCCGGCTCGCGGACTGTCACCGCCGGTTCGGAATTACACCGACCCCGGAGCACGTTTCTCGTGTCGATTCTAGGTCAACGCAGGATGCGCGGGCGTATTCCCCGGTCGCATGCCGTCACCTGCCGGCGAGACCGCGGGCCGGCGCGACGCGGTCAGGCCGGGTCCGCGGATGTCGCGGCGGGCGCGCCGGCGGAGGTCTCGACGAGGGCGCGCGCCGTGCCCTCGTCGACGATGAGGTCGGTGATGAGCCCCGCGGCGAGCGCGCCGCGCAGGCTCGGCAGCTTCGCGCGTCCCGACACGACGCAGATGCGCCGCGGCGCCCGACGGAGCACCGCGAAGTCGGGGCCGGTCGCGCGCGTGTTCAGGGTGATGCCGTCGGTCGAACCGTCGGCACGGTAGAACACCGTCGCGACGTCGCCGACCGCGCCTTCGCGGCTGAGCGCCTCGAAGTCGGCGCGCTCGAGGTAGCCGCCCTGGTAGACGTGGCTCGGCACCTCGGCGAACGGCGAGCCGACGCCGAAGATCGCGACGTCCATGGCCGCCTGCAGGTCGAGCAGGCGCCGGGTGCTGCGCTCGCGCCAGAACGCCTCCTTGGTGGCGGGGTCGTCGAAGAAGGCGGGCACGGGGAACTGCTGCACGCGTGCGCCGAAGGCGTCGCCGAAGCGGCGCAGCAGTTCGCTCGCGTAGAGGATGCCGGTGGTGCGCAGGTTGCCGGCGCCGTTCAGCTGCACGATCTCGGAGTTGTGCGTCGCCTTCGGGGCGAGGTGGCGGCTCATGGCGCTCATGGTGGACCCCCACGCGACGCCGATCGTCTGGTTCGAGTCGATGAACCGGCTGAGAATCCGTGCAGCCGAGAGGGCCACGCGCTCGAGCCGGTCGACGTCGCTCGCGTGGTCGGGAACGGGCACGACGTGCGCCGAGACCTCGTGTCGCGCGAGGATCTCCTGCTCGAGCCGGCTCGGCAGGTCGAGCGGGGAGTGGATCGAGATCTCGACGAGCCCCGTGGCGCGGGCGTGGCTCAACAGGCGAGAGACGGAGGATCTCGACGTGTGCAGTTCCTTCGCGATGGCGTCCATCGTGAGGTCCTGCAGGTAGTAGAGGTGGGCCGCGCGGAGCGCGTCACGCGTCTTCCCGGAGGGCGTATCGCCCTCGCGCCCCGCCCCGTCGATCCCGATTCCAACCATCTCGCACCCCTTGCACGTTTGTTCACGCGGCTTGAAAGCATGTTCGCTCGCCCGCACGATGTATTCATCCACAGCCGGCCCGGACATGCAAGCCCGCCGTGCTCCAGCTCGAAAGGACAGCGATGTCGCCCACCACGTCGACGCAGACGAACTCCCGCAACGCATCCGCCCGCCCCGGAACCCGCGCCGAGGTGGCCGCGCTGCGCGCCCGCCCCGAGGCATCCGTCGTCATCATCGGCGGCGGCATCAACGGGATCGCGACCTTCCGCGACCTCGCCCTGCAGGGCGTCGACGTCGTGCTCGTCGAGCGCGACGACTTCGTCTCGGGGGCGTCGTCGGCCTCGTCGCACATGATCCACGGCGGCATCAGGTACCTCGAGAACGGCGAGTTCCGTCTCGTGCGCGAGTCGGTGCGCGAGCGCAACGCGCTCATCCGCATCGCGCCGCACTACGTGAAGCCGCTGCAGACGACCGTGCCGATCTACTCGACCTTCGCGGGCATCCTCTCGGCGCCGCTGCGCTTCCTCACCCACCGGCAGGGCAAGCCCACCGAGCGCGGTGCGGCGCTCATCAAGACCGGCCTCACGATCTACGACGCGTTCTCGCGCGACGGCGGCTCGGTGCCGCGTCACCGGTTCCTCGGAGCGAAGCAGTCGCTCGCCGAGCTGCCCGCGCTCAACCCCGGCGTCAAGTACACCGCGACCTACTACGACGCGAGCATGCACGACCCCGAGCGCCTCGCCCTCGACGTGCTCGCCGACGGCCTGGCCGCGGGCACGCACGCGCGCGCAGTGAACTACCTCGAGGCAGTCGGGCTCGGCGCGCGCGGCGTGCGGGTGCGCGACGCCGTCACGGGCGACGAGTTCGACCTCGCCGCCGATGTCGTCGTGAACACCTCGGGCCCCTGGACCGACCTCACCAACGAGCAGCTCGGCCGGCCCTCCGGATACATGGGCGGCACCAAGGGCTCGCACATCGTGCTCGACCACCCCGAGCTGCTCGCCGCGACCGGCGGACGCGAGATCTTCTTCGAGCACGAGGACGGCCGCATCGTGCTCATCTACCCGCTCAAGGGCCGCGTCATGGTCGGCACGACCGACCTCGAGCACGACATGCGCGAGCCCGCCGTCTGCACCGAGGAGGAGGTCGACTACTTCTTCGACCTCATCGCGCACGTTTTCCCAGCCATCCGGGTCGACCGTTCGCAGATCGTCTACCGCTTCTCGGGGGTGCGGCCGCTGCCGCGCCACGACGACACGCAGCCCGGCTTCGTGAGCCGCGACTACCGCATCGAGCGGGCGGATGTCGCGGAGCGCCCGGGAACGACGCTGCTCAGCCTCGTCGGCGGCAAGTGGACCACCTTCCGCGCCCTCGCCGAGCACCTCTCCGACGAGGTGCTCGGGATCCTCGGGCGCGCCCGGACCCGCTCGACGTGGGGGCTCCCCATCGGCGGCGGCGCGGGCTACCCGACCACCGACGACGCCCGCCGGGTGTGGATCGTGGGCCACGGCGACGAGGTCGGCCGGGAGCGCGCGGAGGTGCTCCTCGAGCGCTACGGCACGCGCGCGGAGGCGCTCCTCGCCGAGATCGACGGCGAGGAGGACACCGCCCTCGCGGGCCACGACGGCTACACGCGCGGCGAGATCGCCTGGATCGCCCGCACCGAGCACGTCGTGCACCTCGCCGACGTCGTCTTCCGGCGCACGAGCCTGGCGTTCACGGGCACGGTCACGGCTCCGCTGCTCGACGAGCTCGCCGAGGTCGTCGGCGACGAGCTGCGCTGGAGCGCCGCGACCCGCCGCGCCGAGGTCGAGGCCACGCGCGCGGTGCTCGCCGAGCGCCACGGCGTCGTGCTCGGCGAGCCTGCCGTCGCCGTGCCGGTCGACTGACGAGGACCCGCTGGGTGGAGGAGCGCGCGGCGGAGCCGCACGCGTATCGAGACCGCTGCGCATCGGCTCTCGACACGCTTCGGTCGACCCGACGGCGATCCTCGACCCGCATGGGGAATCTGCACGGATGTGCACGCCGATCGACGTCTGATCGGCCGAATCGCCCGGTACGTTTCATCGGGGCCGACAGGCCCGAGCCTCGTGGACGAGTCGCCTCGGCCGTCCTGCAACCCAAGTGAAAGAAGGTCAATGTGGACAATCTCGGAATCGATTTCCTCTCGGAACTCGTGGGCACGGCGATGCTCGTGCTCCTCGGCTGCGGCGTCGTCGCCAACGTCGCGCTCGCGAAGACGAAGGGCTTCAACGGCGGCTTCCTCATGGTGAACTTCGGCTGGGGCTTCGCGGTCTTCGCCGGCGTCATCGTCGCCTACGCCTCGGGTGCGCACCTCAACCCGGCCGTCACCCTCGGTCTCGTCGCCAACGGCGCGACCGAGTTCGGGCAGGGGGTCCCCGTGAACGCGCTGAGCGTGCTCACGTACATCGGCGCGCAGATGCTCGGCGCGTTCCTCGGCGCGGTCTTCACGTGGCTCGCCTACAAGCAGCACTTCGACCGTGAAGCCGAGCCGAGCACGAAGCTCGCGGTGTTCTCGACCGGCCCGGCGATCCGCTCGTACGCGTGGAACCTCGTCACCGAGATCATCGCCACGTTCGTGCTCGTCTTCGTGGTGATCGGCTTCGGCCGCAACGGCGACGCGTCCGGCCTGGCCGCGCTCGGCGCCCTGCCCGTGGCCCTGCTCGTGATCGGCATCGGCGCCTCCCTGGGTGGCCCGACCGGCTACGCGATCAACCCGGCGCGCGACCTCGGTCCGCGCATCGCGCACGCGCTGCTGCCCATCAAGGGCAAGGGCGCGAGCGACTGGAGCTACTCGTGGGTCCCCGTCGTCGGCCCGATCATCGGCGGCCTGCTCGCCGGCTGGGCGGCGATCCCGCTGCTGCCGCTGCTCGGCTGAGCCCGCGGCATCCGCACACCCAGCACGACACCACACCACCTCACCGCAACACCCGACCCATTCACGCAACTGACAGCAACGGAGTTCTCAGATGGCTGACTACATCCTCGCGATCGACCAGGGCACGACCTCGTCGCGCGCGATCGTCTTCGACAAGAGGGGCTCGATCGTCTCGACCGGGCAGCTCGAGCACGAGCAGATCTTCCCCAAGGCCGGCTGGGTCGAGCACGACCCGAAGGAGATCTGGCGCAACACGGGCGAGGTGATCGGCCAGGCCCTCGGCAAGGCGAACCTCACCCGGCACGACATCGCCGCGGTGGGCATCACCAACCAGCGCGAGACCGCCGTGGTCTGGGACCGCACGACCGGCGAGCCCGTCTACAACGCGATCGTGTGGCAGGACACCCGCACCCAGTCGATCGTCGACCGGCTCGCGGCCGACGGCGGCGTCGAGCGGTTCAAGCAGCAGGTCGGGCTCCCGCTCGCCACCTACTTCTCGGGCACCAAGATCGTCTGGATCCTCGAGAACGTGCCCGGCGCACGCGAGAAGGCCGAGGCCGGCGACCTGCTCTTCGGCACGACCGACACGTGGGTGCTCTGGAACCTCACCGGCGGCGTCGACGGCGGCGTGCACGCGACGGATGTCACGAACGCCTCGCGCACCATGTTCATGGACCTCGAGACCCTCCAGTGGGACGACGAGATCCTCGCCGCGTTCGGCGTGCCGCGCTCGATGCTCCCCGAGATCCGCTCCTCGTCGGAGGTCTACGGTGTGGCGAACGAGCACTCGCTGCTCCGCGAGACCCCGATCGCCGGCATCCTGGGCGACCAGCAGGCCGCGACCTTCGGCCAGGCGGCCTTCGAGGCGGGCGAGGCGAAGAACACGTACGGCACGGGCAACTTCCTCATCTTCAACACGGGTGAGGAGATCGTGCACTCCAAGAACGGCCTGCTCACGACCGTCGGGTACAAGCTCGGCGACCAGCCCGTGCACTACGCGCTCGAGGGATCGATCGCCGTGACCGGGTCGCTCATCCAGTGGCTCCGCGACAACCTCGGCATCATCTCCTCGGCCGCCGAGGTCGAGACCCTCGCGAAGAGCGTCGACGACAACGGCGGCGCGTACTTCGTGCCGGCGTTCTCGGGGCTCTTCGCGCCGTACTGGCGCCCCGACGCCCGCGGCGCGCTCGTGGGCCTCACCCGCTACGTGAACAAGGGGCACATCGCGCGCGCGGCCCTCGAGGCGATCGCGTTCCAGACTCGCGACGTCGTCGAGGCGGTGAACGCCGACGCGGGGATCGACCTCACCGAGCTGCGCGTCGACGGCGGTGCCACCGCCAACGACACGCTCCTCCAGTTCCAGGCCGACATCCTCGGCGTGCCGGTCGTGCGCCCGGTCGTCGCGGAGACCACGGCGCTGGGCGCTGCCTACGCCGCGGGCCTCGCGGTCGGCTTCTGGGCCGACCTCGACGACCTTGCGAAGAACTGGCAGGAGGACCGCCGGTGGACGCCGTCGATGGACGACGCCGAGCAGGCGCGCCTCGTGCGCAACTGGAAGAAGGCCGTCACGAAGACCCTCGACTGGGTCGACGACGACGTGCTGTGAGCCCGTCGGCGTGATGCCGGCGTGAACGGGACGGGCCGGGTGCATGGGGGTGCACCCGGCCCGGCCCGTCTCCGTATCCGGGCACGCGGATGCGCCGTGCGGCCGATCGGTCGGCCGCCAGCAGACGTGCAGGTGAACGCCCGCCGTCCGCCGTCGGCCGTCAGCGGATGCCGCGGAGCCGCTCGGTCGCGATCGGCACGAGCTCGTCGAGGCCGCGGATCTCCCGGACGCCGAGCGCGCGCGCCTCGTCGGACTCGCCGGCCTCGGCTCGCTCGCCGCGCCGGTTGAGCCACACGCCGAGGAGCCCCGCCTGCGCGGCGCCGATCGCGTCGGTGCGGAGCCGGTCGCCCACGTACACGGCCTGCTCCGGAGGAGTGTCGTCGAAGCGCGCGAGCGCCGCCTCGAAGATGGCGGCGTCGGGCTTCGTGGCCCCCACCGATCCCGACGCGACGACGTGCTCGAAGCGCCCGTCGAGGCCCAGACGCGCGAGCTTGGACTGCTGGTAGTCGAGCTCGCCGTTCGTGATGATGCCCAGCCGCACGCCGGGGACCGCCTCGGTGAGGCGCTCGAGCACGGGCAGCGCGTCGTCGTGCATGCTCCACGACGCTCGGTAGCCCTCGAAGTACTCGGCGAACCAGGCGCTCGCCTCGGCATCGTCGAGCGTCTCGCCGAACGCCCCCGCGAACGCCGCGGCACGCGTTCGGCGCTGCCCCTCGAAGCTCAGCAGCCCGGCGAGGTACTCGTGGTAGTGCCGCTCCTCGAGCTCGTACCAGTGGCGTTGCGCCGTGGCGACGTCGCCCCGGTAGCCGCGCCGCCGCATGTGCAGCAGGATGCCGGCCTCGACCGCCTCCCGGTGGGCCATGATCGTGTCGTCGAGGTCGAAGAGCACGACGGGCGGTGCGGTCACGAGGTCACGGACTCCCGTCAGCGACGGCGCAGGAAGCCCACGCGGTCGTACACGAGCGCGAGCGTGCGCTCGGCGCGCTCGGTGGCCTTCTGAGCGCCGACCGCGAGCAGCCGGTCGAGCTCCGCCGGATCCTGCAGGAGCTCGAGGGTGCGTGTCCGGATCGGCGACACCGCCTCGACGACCACCTCGGCGAGGTCCTTCTTGAGGTCGCCGTAGCCGCGACCCGCGTATTCGCCTTCGAGCGAGGCGATCGAGCGCCGACTGATCGCCGCGTAGATGCCGAGCAGGTTCGAGATGCCCGGCTTCGTCTCGGGGTCGAAGCGGATCTCCCGCTCGGTGTCGGTCACGGCGCTCTTGAACTTCTTGGCGGTGACGGAAGGCTCGTCGAGCAGGTTCACGAGGCCCGCCGGCGAGGCCGCCGACTTCGACATCTTCGCGGTGGGCTCCTGCAGGTCGTAGATGCGCGCCGACTGCGCGGGGATCATGGCCTCGGGCACTGTGAACGTGTCGCCGTAGCGCGAGTTGAAGCGCCCCGCGAGGTCGCGCGTGAGTTCGAGATGCTGGCGCTGGTCGTCGCCGACGGGCACGAGGTGCGTGCCGTAGAGCAGGATGTCGGCGGCCATGAGCACGGGATAGGTGAACAGGCCCACCGTCGTCGCGTCGGCGCCGTGCCGCGCGGACTTGTCCTTGAACTGGGTCATGCGGCTCGCCTCGCCGAACCCGGTGATGGTGCTGAGCACCCAGGCGAGTTCGGCGTGGGCCGGCACGTGCGACTGCACGAAGAGCGTCGATCGCTCGAGGTCAACGCCCGCGGCGAGGTACTGCGCGGCGGTCGCCCGCACGTTGGCGCGCAGCGCGGCGGGATCCTGCGCGACGGTGATCGCGTGCAGGTCGACCACGCAGTAGATGGGGTCGTAGTCGTCCTGCAGGGCGACCCAGTTCACGAGCGCGCCGAGGTAGTTGCCGAGGTGGAGCGAGTCGCTCGAGGGCTGCATGCCCGAGAAGACGACCGGGCGGGAGGAGTTCATGGGTGCGGGAGTCCTGTTCAGATGGCGTAGTCGACGACGACGGGGGAGTGGTCGGACCATCGCTCATCGTAGGCCGCAGCGCGGTCGACCGCGTACGAGGTGACCGCGGCGGCCAGCGGCCCGGTGGCCAGCTGGTAGTCGATGCGCCAGCCGGTGTCGGTGTCGAAGGCCTTGCCGCGCTGCGACCACCACGTGTAGGGCCCGGGCACCTCGCCCGCGAAGCGACGGCCGACGTCGACCCAGCCGAAGCCGGCGCCGGCGTTGTAGCCCTCGTCGCCCTCGGCGCCCATGAACCGGTCGAAGTACGCGCGCTCGTCGGGCAGGAAGCCGGCGCGCTTCACGTTGCCCTTCCAGTTCTTGATGTCGAGCGTGCGGTGGCCCACGTTGAGGTCGCCCACGACCACGGCGAGCTCGGACTCGCGCGGGAGCTGCGACATCCGCTCGCTCATCGCATCGAGGAACCGGTACTTCTCGACCTGCTTCGGCGAGTCGGCCTCACCCGAGGGCACGTACGTGCTGACGACGGTGATGATGCGGTCGCCGACCTCGTAGTCGGCCTCGAGCCAGCGCCCGGCCGTGTCGTGGTCGTCGTGGCCGAGCTCGACACGATGGATGTGCGCCGCACTGCGGCTCGCGATCGCGACGCCCGCGCGGCCCTTGGCCGTGGCCGGGTCGTGCACGACGCTCCATTCGTCACCGAGGAGGGCGGTGAGGTCGTCGGTCGAGGCGCGCACCTCTTGGAGTGCGAGGATGTCGACGTCGCGCCCGGCCAGCCACTCGCCCATGCCCTTGCGGAATGCGGCACGCACCCCGTTGACGTTGACGCTGGCGATGCGAATGGGGGAGTCCGACGGCATGATTCGATCCTAGGCGAGCCCTCCGACGTCGCCGTGCGCCCGGGGTTCAGCCGCCCGTCGAGCGGCCCGCCGCGTTCCCCTTCGGCTGCCCCGCGCCGTTCCCCTTCCCGTTCGCACTCCCCGTCCCGTCGCCGTTCGCAGTGCCCTTCCCGTTCCCGTTCGCGCCGCTCTTCGCGCTGCCGGTGCCGCTCGCACCGCCCCCGGCGCTCGTGCCGGTCTGCGTCGCCTTCGGGTGCGTCGGCTTCGGGTGCGTCGGCCTCGCCGGCGGCGGCGGGGGCGCGGATGCCTCGAGCTCGGCCAGTTCGCGCTCGGCCCGCCCGAGCTGCCGCCGCGCGCCCATCCGCTCGAACCACCGCGCGCGGGCGAGCTCCTGGTTCGCGTGCCGAACCTTCACGCGCGCAGCGGTGACGAGCGCCTCGTGCTCGCGTGCGCGCCGCTCCGCCTCGAGCTGCTCGGGCGTCACCTTGCGGAGCGACTCGTTCGCGTCGGCCGCCTCGATCGCGATCCACGCGGCCGCGACGAGCGTGATGATGCTCGAGATCCGGAACCAGAGCAGGAGGCCGATGAACACGGTGAACGTCGCGAGCAGCGGGTTGCCGCTCGCGAAGGACAGCACGGTGCCGCCGAGCAGCTGGAGCACGCTGAGCGCGAACGAGCCGAGCAGCGAGCCGCGCCACATGCGGTACCACGGCACCGCGGCCCCCGACAGGAACCGGAACAGGACGGCGAGGGCCAGGGTGTCGATGATGAACACCACCACCAGCGCGCCCCATTGGATGGTGGACGTCACCCAGGGGGATTCGCCCGACACGTTCACGCCCCAGAGCGAGAAGAACCAGTCGAGGAAGCCCGTCGCGACGATCGAGAGCACCGCGGCGACGAGGATCGCGGCGCCGAACGCGAGCGCGGCGAGGAAGTCGCGTGCCTTCAGCAGGAGGTACGCGCGATCGTCCTTCGGGAGGCCGAAGGTGCTGCGCACGGCCATGCGCGTGTACGTCACCCAGCCGATGGCGGTCCAGATCAGGCCGGCGAGGGCGACGGCGCCGGTCCACCCGAAGAGGCTCGTGCTCGTCGTCGAGACCTCCTGCAGCGTGTCCGTCGTGATCACGCCGTTGTCGCCGACGAGGCCCGGGGCGAGGGTGTTGATGAGCAGCACGAGCGCCTCGAGCGCCTGCTGGGCGTTGAAGAACCAGATCCCGGCGACCGCGAACACGACGTACACCGCAGCGAAGACCGCGAAGAGCGACTGGTAGCTCATCCCCGCCGTCAGCAGGAAGCCGTTCCGCGCCAGGAAGTGCCGCCAGACCCGCACCGGGAAGAGCTCCATGGTGCGTCGCGTGAGGTCGCCGACCTTCGCGATCGGCTCGTCGAGTGCCTCCCGGATCGGCGCGCTCACCTCGTCGAACCGGCCCCGCGCGCCCGCCGCGTCGATGGAGCCCTGTTGCGGCGCCTCGCCGATCGGCGGCTCCGATGCGAGCGGGTCATGCGCGGGCGCGGCCGGGCGCGAGCCCGTCGCATCCACGGCTCGACCGTCGCCGCGCCCACGCCCGCGTTCGCCCACCTGCTCACAATAGCGAGCGGATGCCGCGACGCGGCCGGGACGCGGCCCCGCATCGCCCGGTGCGCCCCCCGCGGGGCGCGAGGCGCTCGCCGCGCATGGCGAGGGGGCCGGTGCGGTCGCACCGGCCCCCTCGACGAATCGGACCCGCCTACGGCTTGCCGCGCAGGATGGCCTGCTTGACCTCGGCGATCGCCTTCGTGACCTCGATGCCACGCGGACACGCGTCGGTGCAGTTGAAGGTCGTGCGGCAGCGCCACACGCCCTCCTTGTCGTTGAGGATGTCGAGACGCACCTTCGCCTCGTCGTCGCGGGAGTCGAAGATGAACCGGTGCGCGTTGACGATGGCCGCCGGGCCGAAGTACTGCCCGTCCGTCCAGAACACCGGGCACGACGACGTGCATGCGGCGCAAAGGATGCACTTGGTGGTGTCGTCGAAGCGGGCGCGCTCGGCGACCGACTGCACGCGCTCCTTGCCGGGCGCGGGCGCGGACGTCGACTGCAGGAACGGCTGCACCTCGCGGTAGCTCGCGAAGAAGGGCTCCATGTCGACGACGAGGTCCTTCTCGAGCGGCAGGCCCTTGATGGCCTCGACGTAGATGGGCTTCGAGATGTCGAGGTCCTTGATGAGCGTCTTGCACGCCAGGCGGTTGCGGCCGTTGATGCGCATGGCATCGGAGCCGCAGATGCCGTGGGCGCACGAGCGCCGGAACGTCAGCGAGCCGTCCTGCTCCCACTTGATCTTGTGGAGCGCGTCGAGCACGCGGTCGGTCGCGTACATCTCGACGTCGAAGTCCTGCCAGCGCGGCTCGGTGTCGACATCGGGGTCGAAGCGGCGGATCAGGAACGTGACGGTGAACGACCGCGTCGCGGCATCCGCCGTGCCGGCCGACGTGTTCTCGAGCGTGGCGGTCGTCACGTCAGTACTTCCTCTCCATGGGCTGGTAGTGGGTGATCGTCACCGGTTTCCAGTCGAGCCGGATGTGATCCGAGACGACCGACGAGTGGGCGTCGCCCGACAGGTAGGCCATCGTGTGCTGCATGTACTTCTCGTCGTCGCGGTTCGGGTAGTCGTCGCGCATGTGGCCGCCGCGGCTCTCCTGGCGGTTGCGGGCGGATTCGACGACGACCTCGGCGAGGTCGAGGAGGAAGCCGAGCTCGACCGCCTCGAGCAGGTCGGTGTTGAACCGCTTCCCCTTGTCTTGCACGGCGATGTTCTTGTACCGCTCGCGCAGGCCGGCGATGACGGATGCCACGTGCGTGAGCGATTCCTCGGTGCGGAACACCTGGGCGTTCCGGTCCATCTCCTCCTGCAGCTCCTTGCGGATCGCGGCGATGCGCTCGGTGCCGTTGGAGTCGCGGAGCTCCTGGAGCATGCGGCGGATCGCGCCTGCGGGGTCGTCGGGGAGCGGCGTGAAGTCGACGCCGCTGTTGACGTACTCCACCGCGTTGCGGCCGGCACGCTTGCCGAACACGTTGATGTCGAGCAGCGAGTTGGTGCCGAGGCGGTTCGAGCCGTGCACCGAGACGCACGCGCACTCGCCGGCGGCGTAGAGGCCCGGCACGACCGTGGTGTTGTCGCGGAGGACCTCGGCCTTGACGTTCGTGGGGATGCCGCCCATGGCGTAGTGCGCGGTCGGCATGACCGGCACGGGCTCGTAGACGGGATCGACGCCGAGGTAGGTGCGTGCGAACTCCGTGATGTCGGGGAGCTTCGTCTCGAGCACCTCGGCACCGAGGTGCGTGCAGTCCAGGAGCACGTAGTCCTTGTGCGGGCCGGCACCGCGCCCCTCCGCGACCTCCTGCACCATGCAGCGCGAGACGATGTCGCGCGGCGCCAGGTCCTTGATGGTGGGGGCGTAGCGCTCCATGAAGCGCTCGCCGCTCGCGTTGCGCAGGATCGCGCCCTCGCCTCGGGCGCCCTCGGTGAGGAGGATGCCGAGGCCGGCGAGGCCGGTCGGGTGGAACTGGAAGAACTCCATGTCCTCGAGCGGCAGGCCCTTGCGCCAGATGATGCCGACGCCGTCACCCGTGAGGGTGTGCGCGTTCGAGGTGGTCTTGTAGATCTTGCCGAAGCCGCCCGTGGCGAAGATCACGGCCTTCGCCTGGAACACGTGGAGCTCGCCGGTGGCGAGGTCGTAGGCGACGACGCCCGACGGCTGCGGGACGCCGTCGACGTCGGTCATCACGAGGTCGAGCACGTAGTACTCGTTGAAGAAGTTGATGCCGAGCTTCACGCAGTTCTGGAACAGCGTCTGCAGGATCATGTGGCCCGTGCGGTCGGCCGCGTAGCACGCACGTCGCACCGGAGCCTTGCCGTGGTCGCGGGTGTGGCCGCCGAACCGGCGCTGGTCGATCTTGCCGTCCGGCGTGCGGTTGAACGGAAGGCCCATGTTCTCGAGGTCGATGACCGCGTCGATGGCCTCCCTGGCGAGGATCTCCGCCGCATCCTGGTCGACGAGGTAGTCGCCGCCCTTGATGGTGTCGAAGGTGTGCCACTCCCAGCTGTCCTCCTCGACGTTCGCGAGCGCGGCGGCCATGCCGCCCTGCGCCGCCCCCGTGTGGGAGCGCGTCGGGTACAGCTTGGAGATGACCGCGGTCCTCGCGCCGGGGCCGGCCTCGATGGCCGCTCGCATGCCGGCGCCGCCGGCGCCCACGATGACGATGTCGAACTGATGGTGGTGCACGCCGTCGACGATCGTCGTCTCAGCGCTGGCGGTGTCGGAATTCACGTGGCTCCTAGGCTGCGGGGCAGAACGAGGGGAGGAGGTCGGCCGGTGCGCCGGCGGGGCAGGGCTCGAAGGTGAACACCACGAGGGTGCCGAGCACGAGCAGCACGACCGCCGAGACGAGGAGCGCGCCCTTCAGCACCTTCTGGACCATGCCCGGGTTCGTGTAGTCGTTCACGAGGGTGCGCATGCCGTTGGTGCCGTGGATGAGTGCGAGCCAGAGCATCAGCACGTCCCACCACTGCCAGAACGGGTCCGCCCACTTGCCGCCGACGAAGCCGAAGTCGATGGCGTGCACGCCCTCGCCGACCATGAGGTTGACGAAGAGGTGGCCGAAGATGAGCACCACGAGCAGCACGCCCGAGGCGCGCATGTACACCCAGCCCCACTTCTCGAGGTTGACGCCCGAGCGGCGTGCGGGACGGGCGGGGGTGCGCGGGGAGTCGATGACGGTCATCTCGGCGCTCCTAGTGGCTGAAGACGTTGATGAGGTGCCGCGGCACGAAGGCGAGCATCGTGAGCACCCAGAGGGCGATGACGACGTAGAAGAGCACCTTCTGGTTGCGCGTCGCCCACGACCAGAAGTCGACGAGGATGATGCGCAGGCCGTTGAAGGCGTGGAACACGATCGCGCCGACGAGGGCGACCTCGCCGAGGCCCATGATCGGCGTCTGGTACGTGCCGATCACCGCGTTGTAGGCCTCGGGACTCACCCGCACGAGCGACGTGTCGAGGATGTGCACGAGGAGGAAGAAGTAGATCGCGACACCGGTGATGCGGTGCAGCACCCACGACCACATCCCCTCGCGGCCGCGGTAGAGCGTGCCGCCCGGCTTCTGCTTCGCCGGTTTCTCGGGTGCGGTCAGGGTTCCTGCCGGGTTCTCTGGCATGAACAACCCTCCTGGTTGCGAGCTGTGCCCGGAAGCGGGCGTGATGGGCGACATGGCCCGGGATCGAGTCTAATCCCGCCCGGCGCGGGCTCGCTCCTTAGGTCGACCTAACCGGGCCGTCGTGCACAGCGCACCCCGGTCGGCGGGTCCGTCGCCGCCGCCTCGCTATCCTGAACGGATGCAGGCACCCATCGATCGGTTCTACTCCGTCATCCCTGCCGGCGGTGTGGGCTCGCGCCTCTGGCCGCTCTCCCGCGCCGACGCGCCCAAGTTCCTGCACGACCTCACCGGCTCCGGCCAGACGCTCCTGCGCGACACCTGGGACCGGCTCGCGCCGCTCTCGGGCGAACAGCGGATCATGGTCGTGACCGGCCGGGCGCACCGTGCCGCGGTCGAGGCGCAGCTGCCCGAGCTGAGCGACGAGAACATCGTGCTCGAGAGCGAGCCCCGCGACTCCACGGCGGCGATCGGCCTCGCCGCCGCGATCCTCGAGCGTCGCGAGCCCGGCGTCATCATCGGATCGTTCGCCGCCGACCACGTCATCTCCGGCAGCGTGCTCTTCCGCGCCGCCGTCGCGGAGGCCGTGGCGGCCGCCGACGCCGGCTACATCGCCACGATCGGCATCACGCCCACCGAGCCCGCCGTGGGGTTCGGCTACATCGAGTGCGGCGAGCCGCTCGCGATCGAGGGCGCCGAGCACGCCGAGGCGGTCTCGAGCTTCGTCGAGAAGCCCGACCTCGAGACGGCCAAGCGGTACCTCGCGGGCGGCCGCCACCTCTGGAACGCGGGCATGTTCATCGCTCGCGCCGACCGGCTGCTCGCCGAGCTCGCGCGCACGAAGCCCGAGCTGCACGCGGGGCTCGTCGAGCTCGCCGAGGCCTGGGACGATCCGGCCACCCGCGGCCCCGCCGTCGACCGGATCTGGCCGGGCCTCGAGAAGATCGCGATCGACTACTCGGTCGCCGAGCCCGCAGCCGCGGCCGGGCGACTCGCCGTCATCCGCGGTCACTTCCAGTGGGACGACGTCGGCGACTTCGCGTCCCTCGCCAAGCTCAACACCGCGGGCCGCTCCGGGGAGCTCGCGATCCTCGGCGAGAACGCGCGCGTGCTGTCCGACGCGTCGAGCGGCATCGTGGTGAGCCGATCGGATCGGGTCATCAGCCTCATCGGCGTGCGCGATATCGTCGTGGTCGACACCCCCGACGCACTGCTCGTCACCACGAGCGAGCACGCGCAGCGGGTGAAGGCGGTCGTCGACGCCCTCCGGCTCGGCGGCTCGAGCGACGTGCTGTAGGCACAGGAAGCGGGACACGGATGTCGATGCGCAGGGCTGTTCTCATCGGGGCGGTCGCGGTCGCGGCATCCGTCGTGCTCTTCGGGTGCGCGCCCGCACCCGAGGCGGGATCCGGCGGCGCGGAGGCCGACGGCTGCGTGCGGATGGTCACGAACTCCGGTGGCCTCGAGGACCGCTCCTTCAACCAGTCGACATGGGAGGGCCTCCAGCAGGCCGAGGACGAGCTCGGCGTGCAGGCCGACGCCCTCGTCTCCACGGGCGAGACCGACCTCGAGCCGAACGTGCAGCAGGCGGTCGAGTCGGGTTGCGAGCTCGTGGTCACGGTCGGGTACGAGCTCGCGCAGGCGACGCTCGACGCGGCCACCGCCAACCCCGACGTGTCGTTCGCCATCGTCGACGAGTCGGTCGAGGCCGACAACGTGAAGCCGGTCGTCTTCGACACCGCGCAGGCGTCCTTCCTGGCGGGCTACCTCGCCGCCGGCGTCACGAAGACGGGCGTCGTCGCCACCTTCGGCGGCGGCAACCAGCCCCCGGTGACCCTCTTCATGGACGGCTTCGTCGACGGCGTCGCCCGGTACAACGAGGTGCACGGCACCGCGGTGCGGGCGCTCGGCTGGAACAAGGCGGCGCAGGACGGCTCGTTCACGGGTGACTTCGAGGACGTGAACAAGGGCAAGGTGCTCGCCGAGGGCTTCATCGACCAGGGTGCCGACGTCATCCTGCCCGTCGCCGGACAGGTCGGCGAGGGCGCAGCGGCCGCCGCGGTCGAGCGCGGGGGAGTGTCGATCGTCTGGGTCGACAGCGACGGCTACGACACACTCCCGGCGAAGTACCGTCCGATCCTCCTCACGAGCGTGCTGAAGAAGACCCAGCAGGCGATGGTGGACATCGTCGCCGACGTCCAGTCCGGCGACTTCGCCAACGAGCCCTACGTGGGCACCCTCGAGAACGGCGGGGTCGACATCGCGCCCTACCACGACCTCGAGGCGCAGGTGCCGCCCGAGCTGCAGGGCGAGCTCGACGGCCTGCGCGAGGCGATCATCGCGGGCGAACTGGTGATCGAGTCGCCGAGCACGCCCTGAGGCCGTGGCGGCGGCGGCGTCCCCTGCTCGGGGGACGCCTCGCGTGCTCATATGAGCAGAATGTCGCGGCTTCATAACCTTTGGGCCTGCGGGCCGTAGGGCCCTCGGGGCTGGATGCAACATTCGGTAACGTTTCCACACGGTCCCCGCGATGGTCGGGGTGCAGTCTTTGGAGGACATTGTGACGATCACGATCAAGAAGGCCGCATTCGGCGGCCTCGCCGGCCTGGGGGCGCTCGCGCTGCTCGCGGGCTGCGCATCCGCTCCCACCGAGTCGACCGACGGCGCCAGCGGCGAGGCGATCGACTTCGTGCCCTGCATGGTGTCCGACTCGGGCGGCTTCGACGACAAGTCGTTCAACCAGCTCGGCTACGAGGGCATCCAGAAGGCCGCCGACGAGCTCGGCGTCGAGGCGATCACCGTGCAGTCCGACGCGGAGACCGACTACGCGCCGAACCTCACCAACCTCGTCGACCAGGGCTGCGACCTCATCGTCACGGTCGGCTTCGCGCTCTCGGCGGCGACCGTCGAGTCCGCGCTCGCCAACCCCGACATCGAGTACGTCATCATCGACGACGCGGCGGACAACGACTTCAACGGCGAGACCGACGCGCCCAACATCAAGCCGATCCTCTTCGACACCGCGCAGGCGGCGTTCCTCGCCGGCTACGCGGCCGCCGACTACTCGAAGACCAACACGGTCGGCACCTTCGGCGGCATGAACTTCCCGACGGTGTCGATCTTCATGGACGGCTTCAAGCAGGGCGTCGACTACTACAACACCCAGACGGACAAGGGCGTCAAGGTACTCGGCTGGGACGGCACCGACGGCCTCTTCACCGGCGGCTTCGAGGCGAACGACACGGCACGCAACACCGCGCAGGGCCTCATCGACCAGAACGTCGACGTGCTCCTGCCGGTCGGCGGCCCGATCTACCAGTCGGCTGCGGCGGCCATCCGCGACGCCGGCCGTGAGATCGCCCTCATCGGCGTCGACGCCGACGTGACCGAGACCGACCCGTCGGTCGCCGACCTGCTGCTCACCTCGATCCTCAAGGGCATCGACGTCGGCACGTACGACGCGGTCACGGCTGCGGGCAAGGGCGACTTCGACCCGAGCCCCTTCATCGGCACCCTCGAGAACGACGGAGTCGGCATCGCGCCGTTCCACGACTTCGAGTCGAAGGTCTCGCCGGAGCTCCAGGGCCAGCTCGACGACCTGAAGGCCGCGATCATCGCGGGCGACGTGCCGGTCAAGTCCTACCTGAACGGCTAGTCCGAGGCGCAAGGCGAGCGGGGAGGTCGGCAGCAGCCGGCCTCCCCGCTTCCGTCCGAGATGCGCGAATGCGCCATCACGGCAACATCCGAGCAGCCGCACGGCGGTCGCACAACATCCGCGCAGCATCCTGCGAAGCCGCGCATCGCCTCATTAGGATTGGGACATGAAGCTCGAACTTCGGGGTATCACGAAGCGGTTCGGCAGCTTGGTCGCGAACGACCACATCGACCTCATGGTGCAGCCGGGTGAGATCCACGCACTTCTGGGTGAGAACGGCGCGGGCAAGTCGACGTTGATGAACGTGCTCTACGGGCTGTACCAGGCCGATGAGGGCGAGGTGCTCCTCGACGACGAGGTGCAGCACTTCGCCGGTCCGGGCGATGCGATGGCCGCCGGCATCGGCATGGTGCACCAGCACTTCATGCTGATCCCCGTGTTCACGGTCGCCGAGAACGTCATGCTCGGGCACGAGGAGACGAAGTTCGGCGGCCGGCTCGACCTCCCTGCGGCCCGCGCCCGAGTGCGCGAGATCAGCGAGCGGTTCGGCTTCCACGTCGACCCCGACGCGCTCGTCGACGACCTGCCGGTCGGCGTGCAGCAGCGGGTCGAGATCATCAAGGCCCTCTCGCGCGACGCCCGCGTGCTCGTCTTCGACGAGCCCACCGCGGTGCTCACGCCCCAGGAGACCGACGAGTTGATGGGCACCATGCGCCAGCTCAAGGAGTCGGGCACGTCGATCGTGTTCATCACCCACAAGCTGCGCGAGGTGCGCGAGGTCGCCGACCGCATCACGGTGATCCGCCTCGGGAAGGTCGTCGGCGAGGCGTCGCCGACCGCGAGCAACGCCGAGCTCGCCTCCATGATGGTCGGCCGCGCGGTGGAGCTGACGGTGCACAAGGACGAGCCGAAGCTCGGCGAGGAGGCGCTCGTCGTCGAGGGGCTCTCGGTGATCGACCACATCGGGCAGCTCGTGGTGAACGACGTGAGCTTCTCGGTGCGACGCGGCGAGATCCTTGCGGTCGCGGGGGTGCAGGGCAACGGGCAGACCGAGCTCACCGAGGCGCTGGTCGGCCTGCAGCCGCGGGTGCGGGGCTCCATCCGCCTCGACGGCGTCGACCTCACCACCGAGAGCGTGCGCAAGATCCTGGACTCCGGGGTGGGCTTCATTCCCGAGGACCGCAATGAAGACGGCCTCGTTGGCAACTTCACGATTGCAGAGAACCTCATGCTCGACCGGTCCGATGGGCCGCCGTTCGTGAAGGGCGGCAACATCCAGCGGGGGTTCCTCGCGGAGTTCGCCCGCGACAAGGTGAAGGAGTTCGACGTGCGCACGCAGGGCATCGACTCCAAGGCCGACCAGCTCTCGGGAGGCAACCAGCAGAAGGTCGTGCTGGCGCGGGAGCTCAGCCGCGACCTGAGCCTGCTGGTCGCGGCGCAGCCCACGCGCGGTGTCGACGTCGGCTCGATCGAGTTCATCCACAAGCGCATCGTCGAGACCCGCGATCGGGGCGTCCCCGTGCTGGTGGTGTCGACCGAGCTCGACGAGGTGACCGCCCTCGCCGACCGGATCATGGTGATGTACCGCGGGCGGATCGTCGGCATCGTGCCGGGGAACACGCCGCGCGACGTCCTCGGCCTGATGATGGCCGGAGAACAGCCCGCAGAAGGAGCCGCCGCATGAGCGACCCCCAGGCGCCCAGGGGCGACGCCCCCGGCGCGACCGAACACGACGCCGACGTGGTGCTCGAGGAGCCGCAGGCGGCCGCGGCCGTCTCGGTCGCCACGGCCGATCAGGCGGCGCCGGCAGGTGCTCCCGCCGAGGTGGAGCCGCCGTCGCGGTGGCACACGATGTTCCAGCAGATCGTCACCGGCAACGCGATCATCTCGGTGCTCGCCGTGTTCCTGGCCCTCGTCGTCGGCGCCATCATGATCGCATTCACCGACGAGCGGGTGCAGGCCGCGAGCGTCTACTTCTTCGCCCGGCCCGGCGACACGTTCGTCGCGATCTGGGACTCGGTGTCCGGCGCCTACTCGGCGCTGTTCCAAGGATCCATCTACAACTTCCGCCGTGACACGTTCGCGGCGGGCATCCGCCCGCTGACCGAGACCCTCACGTTCGCGACGCCGCTCATCGCGGGCGGCCTCGGCGTCGGCCTCGCGTTCCGGGTGGGCATGTTCAACATCGGTGGTCGCGGCCAGATGCTCATCGCGGCCTCGATCGCGGGATGGATCGCGTTCGGGTTCGACCTGCCCTGGGGCATCCACATGCTGGTCGCCCTCATCGGCGGACTGATCGGCGGCGCCCTGTGGGCCGGGATCGCGGGCTTCCTCAAGGCGCGCACCGGCGCCCACGAGGTGATCGTCACGATCATGCTGAACTACGTCGCCTTCTACCTCGTGTCGTGGATGCTGCGCACCCCCGGCCTGCTGCAGGCGCCCGGGTCCAGCAACCCGAAGACGCCGCCCATGAAGGAGACGGCGATCTTCCCCGCGCTGCTCGGGCCGCAGTACAACCTGCACTTCGGATTCATCCTCGTCATCATCGCGACGGTCGTCGTGTGGTGGATCCTCAACCGCTCGAGCCTCGGGTTCCGGTTCCGCGCGGTCGGCGAGAACCCGAACGCGGCGCGGGTGGCCGGCATCAACGTCAAGTCGATGTACGTGTACGCGATGCTCATCGCCGGCGCGCTGCTCGGCCTGGCGGGCGTGAGCCAGGTGCTCGGCACGGTCACGACCGGCTTCACCGCCGGGATCGACGCGGGCATCGGCTTCGACGCGATCACCGTCGCGCTGCTCGGCCGGTCGACGCCGTGGGGCATCTTCGTCGCGGGCGTCCTGTTCGGCGCGTTCAAGGCCGGCGGGTTCTCGATGCAGGCCGCCGAGGGCGTGCCGATCGAGATCGTGCTCGTGGTGCAGTCCCTCATCGTGCTGTTCATCGCAGCGCCCCCGCTGGTGCGCACGATCTTCCGGCTGCCTGATCCGTCCCGGCGCCGCCGAGCCGTTCCGAACGTCACGAAGGAGGTGAAGGCCAAGTGAGCACGACCACCGCACAGCAGCCCGCTCCGGGCTCGCAGACCATCAGCCTCGCGACCACGGTCGTCACGAGCTGGAAGGCGCCCATCGCCTTCGCCGTGTTCACCCTCGCGGCGCTCGCGCTCGCGGTCTTCGCGCCCGCCGAGGGCGACACCACGTTCCGCCTCTCCTCGCCCACCGACGCCATCCAGCTGCCCGAGATCACCGTGCCGGCGATGCCGACGCTCTGGGTCGTCATCGTGCTCCTCGCGCTGCTGACGGGGTACTCGGCCTGGGTCGTCTCCTCCAAGCGCAAGGTGCCGCTGTGGACGATCGTGGTGTTCGCCGTGCTGTTCATGTTCGGCTTCCTCACCTGGGCTGCCGCGGGCGCGTCGCTGCCGATGATCGGCCTCCTGTTCGGGTCGCTGAGCCTCGCCGTCCCGCTCATCTACGGCTCCCTCGCCGGCGTGCTCGGCGAGCGGGCCGGCGTGATCAACATCGCGATCGAGGGCCAGCTGCTCGCGGGAGCGTTCACCGCCGCGGTCGTCGCGTCGGTCACCGGGCAGCCGTTCCTCGGACTCATCGCCGCGATGGTCGCGGGCATGCTCGTCGGCATGGTGCTCGCCGCGTTCGCGATCAAGTACTTCGTCGACCAGGTCATCGTCGGCGTCGTCCTGAACGTGCTCATCATCGGCCTCACGAGCTTCTTCTTCTCCCAGGTGCTCTCGCCGAACGCGGCCGCGCTCAACACCCCGCCCCGCTTCGACCGGTGGCCCATCCCGCTCCTGGGCGACATCCCCATCATCGGGCCGGTGCTGTTCCGGCAGACGGTGATCGTCTACCTCATGTACATCGCCGTGGCGCTCATGTACTTCGGGCTGTTCCACACGAAGTGGGGCCTGCGGGTCCGCGCGGTCGGCGAGCACCCCACCGCGGCCGACACCGTGGGCATCAAGGTCAACCGCACCCGGTTCTGGAACGTCGCCCTCGCGGGCGCGATCGCGGGCCTCGGCGGCACCTTCTTCACCATCGGCTCCGGAATCGCCTTCAACAAGGAGATGACCGCGGGCGCGGGCTTCATCGCCCTCGCGGCCGTCATCTTCGGCGGGTGGCATCCGATCAAGGCCGCCCTCGCCGCGCTCCTGTTCGGGTTCGCGTCGAACCTGCAGAACACCCTCTCGGTCATCGGATCGCCCGTGCCGAGCGAGTTCATGCTCATGCTGCCGTACCTCGTCACGATCTTCGCCGTGGCCGGACTCGTCGGCAAGGTGCGCGCGCCGGCCGCCGACGGCAAGCCCTACATCAAATCCTGAGCGAGCGCCCCCGATCGGGGCGCTCGCCGAACCACTCATCCTGAACGGGGGAGCACCATGACCGCAACGGATGCGATCGACTGGGAGCACCTGCGCGAGATCGCCCGCGAGGCGATGGCGATGGCGTACGTGCCGTATTCGGAGTTCCCGGTCGGCGCGGCCGCGATCGTCGACGACGGGCGCGTCGTCAGCGGATGCAACGTCGAGAACGCCTCCTACGGCGTCACGCTGTGCGCGGAATGCTCGCTCGTCTCGGCGCTCGTCATGTCGGGCGGGGGCAAGCTCGTGGCCTTCGCGTGCGTCGATGGGCACGGCAACACGCTGATGCCCTGCGGACGCTGCCGGCAGTTGCTCTACGAGCACTCCGCCGAGGGGATGCTGCTCGAGACCGTCTCGGGCGTGAAGACCATCGACGAGGTGCTGCCCGACGCGTTCGGCCCGCGGCAGCTCGCCGAGTTCCGAGGGGAGTCCCGATGAGCGCCGTCGAAGCGTTCGACGCCGTCGACCTGATCCGCGCCAAGCGCGATCGACGCGAGCTGACCACCGACGAGATCGACTGGCTCGTCGACGCCTACACGCGAGGCTACGTCGCCGACGAGCAGATGTCGGCCATGACCATGGCCATCTTCCTCAACGGAATGACCCGGCGCGAGATCCGCGACCTCACGATGGCGATGATCGCCTCGGGCGAGCGCATGGACTTCTCGGGCCTCGGCAAGCCCACGAGCGACAAGCACTCGACGGGCGGCGTGGGTGACAAGATCACGCTCCCGCTCATGCCGCTGGTGGCGACGTTCGGCGTGGCGGTGCCGCAGCTGTCGGGTCGGGGGCTCGGACACACGGGCGGCACGCTCGACAAGCTCGAGTCGATCCCCGGATGGCGCGCCGACCTCACCAACGAGCAGATGTTCGCCCAGCTGCGCGACGTGGGCGGCGTGATCTGCGCCGCCGGTGCCGGGCTCGCTCCCGCCGACAAGAAGCTCTACGCGCTCCGCGACATCACCGGCACGGTCGAGGCCATCCCGCTCATCGCCTCGTCGATCATGTCGAAGAAGATCGCGGAGGGCACGAGCGCGCTCGTGCTCGACGTGAAGTTCGGCTCCGGCGCGTTCCTCACGGACATCGAGCGCTCCCGCGAGCTCGCCCGCACGATGGTCGAGCTCGGCGAGGACGCCGGCGTCGCGACCTCGGCGCTGCTCACCAACATGAACGTGCCGCTCGGGCTCACGATCGGCAACGCGAACGAGGTGCGCGAGTCCGTGGAGGTGCTGGCCGGAGGCGGCCCGGCCGACGTTCGCGAGCTCACCGTCGCCCTCGCCCGCGAGATGCTCGCCCTCGCGGGCCGCCCCGACGTCGACGTCGAGGCCGCGCTCGACGACGGTCGCGCGATGGACACGTGGCGTCGCGCCATCAGCGCGCAGGGTGGCGACCCCGATGCGGCCCTGCCCGTCGCGAAGGAGCGGCACGTCGTGACCGCCGACCGCGACGGCGTGCTCGTGCGCCAGGAGGCCCTGCCGTTCGGCATCGCCGCGTGGCGCCTCGGCGCGGGGCGGGCCCGCAAGGAGGACCCGGTGCAGCACGCGGCCGGCATCGACCTGCACGCGAAGCCGGGCGACGAGGTGCGCGCCGGGCAGCCGCTCTTCACCCTGCTCGCCGACGAGCCGGAACGCTTCGCACGCGCCCTCGACGCCGTCGACGGCGCGTGGACCATCGGCGATCCCGGCGACCCGGTCGAGACCGGCGGCCCGCTCATCGCCGACCGCATCGGTCGCTGACGCCGCACGATCACGGCCGTCGGCGGCGCCCGCCGGACGACCTGAGCGAACGCACGGGGAATTCCCGTCGTCGTGCGGGCGATTGCCGAGGCAGCAGGGCGGGCGCGACGGTATCGTGGACAGGTGGACACGAATTCGACGGAGTACCAGCTCGAGGGCGACGGGGCGGACATCCGCGCGCTGCCGAAGGTCTCGCTGCACGACCACCTCGACGGGGGACTGCGGCCGCAGACGCTCATCGAGCTGGCTGACGAACTCGACCTCGAGCTCCCGGCGACCGACGTCGAGGAGCTCAGCGCGTGGTTCGAGCGGCAGTCGAACTCCGGTTCGCTCGTCGAATACCTGAAGACGTTCGACCTCACGACCGCCGTCATGCAGACGCGCGCGGGCCTCGGTCGCGTGGCCCGCGAGTTCGTGCACGACCTCGCCGCCGACGGTGTCATCTACGGGGAGATCCGCTGGGCGCCCGAGCAGCACATCGCTCGCGGGCTCTCGCTCGACGAGGTCGTGGAGGCGGTGCAGGAGGGCCTCGACCAGGGCGTCGAGGACGTTCGGCACCAGGGCCGCCGCATCCGGGTCGGCCAGCTCGTGACCGCCATGCGCCACGCCGACCGGGGCCTCGAGATCGCCGAGCTCGCCGTGCGCCATCGTGACAACGGCGTCGTCGGCTTCGACATCGCGGGAGCCGAGGCGGGGTTCCCGGCCAGCCGGCATCGCACGGCCTTCGACTTCCTCGCGACGCAGTTCATGCCCGTGACGGTGCACGCCGGCGAGGCCGACGGGCTCGAGTCGATCCGCAGCGCACTGTTCGACGGGCGCGCGCTGCGCCTCGGCCACGGCGTGCGCCTCGCAGAGGACCTCACGATCGAGCGCCAGGACGACGAGAACACCTACGTGTCGCTCGGGCCGGTGGCGCAGTGGGTGCGCGACCGCCAGATCGCCCTCGAGACGAGCCCCTCGTCGAACCTGCAGACCGGTGCGATCGCCGCGTGGGGCGACGAGCTGGTCGACCACCCGTTCGACCTGCTCTACCAGCTCGGGTTCCGCGTCACGGTCAACACCGACAACCGGCTGCAGTCCGGCACCACGCTCACTCGCGAGCTCTCGCTGCTCAGCGACGCGTTCGGCTACGACCTCGACGACTTCGAGGTCTTCCAGCTCAATGCCGCCGCAGGCGCGTTCCTGCCGCTCGACGACCGCGAAGACCTCGCCGAGCAGATCCAAGACGGCTTCGACGAAGCCTGATCCGCGGATGCCGCCGCCCCCGACGCGGCACCCCGACCCCCTGAACGGACCGACCATGACCCTCCCGTCGCTGCCCGACACCGCGATCCGGGTCGGAGCGCACGCCGCCGACTGGCGGGCCGCCGTACGCGAGGCCGGCGCCGCGCTGGCCCGCTCCGGCGCGACCCGGCCCAGCTACGCCGACCGCATGATCGAGGTGATCGAGGAGTTCGGCGCCTACGTGGTCGTCGCGCCCGGGCTCGCGCTCGCGCATGCACGCCCGGGGCCCGACGTGCTCCACGGCGGACTGTCGGTCGTCACGCTCGCGGAGCCCGTCGCGTTCGGCCACCCGCACAACGACCCGGTCCGGGTGGTCGTCGGGCTCGCGGTGTCGAATGCCGAGGAGCACGTGGCATCCGTCGCCGAGTTGGCCAACGTGTTCAACGATCCCACCGCGGTGGATCGGCTCTCCGCCGCGACGTCCAGCGACGAGGTGCGGCAGTTGCTGGGCGCCGCCGCACCGGCGGGCGAGCGCGCATGAGGATCGTCGCCGTCTGCGGCGCCGGTGTCGGCACCTCGGCCATCCTCAAGGTGAACGCGGAGCGCGCGCTCGACCGTCTCGGCCTCAGTGCCGACGTCAGCGCGAGCGACCTCGCGAGCATCGCCGCGGCCGGGGCCGACGCGCAGGTCATCCTGACGTCGACCGAGCTCGCGACCGCCGTGCGCGCCGCGCTCGGGCGCTCGTTCGCCGAGATCATCGAGGTGCAGAACTACTTCGACGTCGACGAGATCGGCGCGAAGCTCGAGGCGTCGCTGGGCTGACGCCCCGCGCCGTGGGCCCACCGCGCCGTGCGCCCACTGGGGCCGTGCGCCCACCGCGCCGTGCGCCCCCCCCCGCCCCCCCCGCGCCGTGCGGCCGTCAGGCCACGAGCTCGCGCATGCCCTGCTCCAGGCGGGCGACCACGGCGGATGCCGCCGCGCGGCGCTCGGCCACGGTGCCCTCGGTCGACGACGCGTCGATGTAGACCTTGAGCTTCGGCTCCGTGCCGCTCGGGCGCACCATGACGCGGCCGCCGCCCTCGAGCACGATGCGCAGCACGTCGGACGGCGGCAGTGCGCCGAACCCGCCCGCGAGGTCCTCGATGCGCTCGACGCGCACGCCCCCGACCGAGACGGGCGGCTCGGCGCGGAGCCGCGCCATGATCTCGCCGATCCGGGACAGGTCGGTGACGCGGATCGACACCTGCGTCGAGTCGTAGCATCCGAAGCGCTCGACGAACTCGTCGAGGCGGTCGGCGATCGTGCGGCCCTCGGCCTTGAGGCGTGCGGCGAGCCCGAGGAACGCGATCCCCGCCGAGATGCCGTCCTTGTCGCGCACGGTCGACGGGTTCACGAGGTAGCCGAGCGCCTCCTCGAATCCGAAGACGAGGCCGGGGGCGCGCGAGATCCACTTGAAGCCGGTGAGCGTCGCGACGAAGTCGAGTCCGTGGGCGCGAGCGACGGCCTCGAGGCCCGGGGAGGAGACGATCGAGCACGCGAGGGAGCCGTCGGCGCCGCCCGGCCCGCGATCGGCGGTGACCTGCTCGGCGACCTGCCAGCCGAGCAGCAGGCCGACCTCGTTCCCCGAGAGTCGACGGTAGCCGGCCGGCGCGGACTCGTCGGGGATCGCGACCGCGAGGCGGTCGGCATCGGGATCGTTCGCGATCACGAGCTCGGCCCCGGCCGCCCGGGCGGCCTCGAACGAGAGGTCCATCGCGCCGGGCTCCTCGGGGTTCGGGAAGGCTACTGTCGGGAACGCCGGGTCGGGCGCGATCTGCTCGGCGACGAGTGCGGGGACGTCGTAGCCGGCGGTCTCGAGCACGCGCGCCATCGTCTCCCAGCCGACCCCGTGCATGGCGGTGTAGACCGCACGGGGCTGTGCGGCGGGAGCGGATGCGACGGCGGCCGTCGCCGCGATGTACGCGTCGACCACCGACTCCGACGCCGTCTCGACGTCGCCGCGGGGCAACTCGGGCACCCGCGCGGATGCCGCGACCCGCAGGATGTGCGCCTCGATCTCGGCGTCGGCGGGCGCGACGATCTGCGAGCCGTGGTGCGGTCCGCCGAGGTAGACCTTCATGCCGTTGTCGTTCGGCGGGTTGTGCGACGCCGTGACCATGACGCCGGCGGTCGTGTCGAGGTGACGCACGGCGAAGGCGAGCACGGGGGTGGGCAGGAGCCGGGGGAGGAGCATCGCGCGCACCCCCGCGCCCGCCATGACCTCGGCGATGTCGCGGGCGAACACCTGCGAGTTGCGGCGCCCGTCGTAGCCCACGACGACCGACGGCCTGACGCCCGCGGCGCGCTCGAGCAGGTAGGCGGCCAGCCCGGCCGCGGCCTGCGACACGAGCACCCGGTTCATGCGATTCGGGCCGGCGGCGATCTCGCCGCGCAGGCCCGCCGTGCCGAACTCGAGGCGGGCGTCGAAGCGGTCGGCGAGGTCGGCGGATGCCGCGGCATCGCCGGCGCGCACGCGCTCCACGATCGCGGAGCATTCGTCGCGGGTCTGGGGGTCGGGGTCCTGGTCGATCCACGCCTCGGCGAGCGCGATGCGGTCGGCGTCGGTGGGCTGCGGCATCCGGTGCACCTTTCTCTCGCGCCCTAGAGCGCGGCGACGATCTTCGCGAGCAGGGCCGAGATCGTGGCCTCGGCCTCGCGGCCGGCCTCGAGGACCTCCTCGTGGCTGAGGGGGGTCGTCTGGATTCCCGCGGCGAGGTTCGTGATGAGCGACATCCCGAGCACCTCCATGCCCGCCTGACGGGCGGCGATCGCCTCGAGCGCGGTGGACATGCCGACGATGTGGCCGCCGATGGTCTTGGCCATCTGCACCTCGGCGGGCGTCTCGTAGTGCGGCCCGCGGAACTGCACGTACACGCCCTCGTCGAGCGTCGGCTCGATCGAGCGTGCCAGCTCGCGCAGCCGCGCCGAGTAGAGGTCGGTGAGGTCGACGAACGTCGCGCCCTCGAGCGGGGACGCGGCGGTGAGGTTGATGTGGTCGCTGATGAGCACGGGGGTGCCGGGCTTCCAGTGCGGCTTGATGCCGCCCGCGCCGTTCGTGAGGATCATCGTGGTGGCGCCGGCCGCGGCCGCGGTGCGCACCGAGTGCACCACCCGTCGCACGCCGTGGCCCTCGTAGAAGTGGGTGCGGGCGCCGATGACGAGCGCGCGCCTGCCCGTGGGCAGCAGCACCGAGCGCAGGGTGCCCACGTGCCCCTCGAGCGCGGGCTTCGAGAAGCCCGGCACCTCGGTCGCCGGGAACGTGTGGGTCGTCTCGCCGATGAGCTCGGCGGCGGCGCCCCAGCCCGAGCCGAGCGTGAGGGCGACATCGTGACGACCGACGCCAGTGAGCTCCGCGATGCGGTCGGCCGCCTGCTGGGCGACGACGAAGGGATCGGCGTTCGGGTCGTCGAGGGGGTTGTCCTGCTGCATCCCAACACTCTACTGAGCGGCCGGATGCCTCGGCGCGGCCCTGCTCATCTGTGCGGGCGCCCCGCCCCGGCGTCGACGTTCGCGCGCGTGCGCGGCGGTACGCGAGAATGGTGGACATGATCACCGAGTTCGAGCGCACACAACGGATCGCAGTACTCGGAGGAGGCCCAGGGGGCTATGAGGCCGCGCTCGCGGCAGCGCAGCTCGGGGCCGAGGTCACGCTCGTGGAGCGGGCCGGCGTCGGCGGATCGGCCGTGCTCACCGACGTGGTGCCGTCGAAGTCGCTCATCGCGACCGCCGAGGCGTCGAACGCCGTCAAGGAGGCCGCCGACCTGGGCGTGCAGTTCTACGCGAAGGGCTCGCACGAGAAGGCGGTGAAGCCCGACGTCGCGATCAACCTGCAGGCCGTGAACAAGCGCCTGCTCGGCCTCGCCGCCCAGCAGTCGGAGGACATGCGCACGAACCTCATCGACGCCGGCGTGAACCTCGTGCAGGGCGAGGGGCGCCTCGACGGCCCGAACGCGATCATCGTGTCGACCGCGAAGGGCGGCACCGACTTCGACCGCATCGAGGCCGACACGCTCGTGATCTCCACGGGCGCGACGCCGCGCATCCTGCCGACGGCGGTGCCCGACGGCGAGCGCATCCTCACGTGGACGCAGCTCTACACGCTCAAGCAGGTGCCCGAGCACCTCATCGTCGTCGGTTCCGGTGTCACGGGCGCGGAGTTCGCCTCCGCCTACCGGGCACTCGGCGCGAAGGTCACGCTCATCTCGAGTCGCGACCAGGTGCTTCCGGGCGAGGACGCGGACGCGGCATCCGTCATCGAGAAGGTCTTCAAGCGCAACGGCATGAAGGTCATGAACAAGTCGCGTGCCGAGTCGGTCGTGCGCGACGGCGACAGCGTCGTGGCGACCCTCACCGACGGGCGCGAGGTACGCGGCAGCCACTGCCTCATGGCCGTCGGGTCGGTGCCGAACACGAAGGAGCTCGGGCTCGAGGAGGCGGGCGTGCAGCTCTCCGACTCCGGACACATCCGCGTCAACCGGGTGGCGCGCACGTCGATGCCGAACATCTACGCGGCGGGCGACTGCACCACGTTCCTGCCGCTCGCGTCGGTCGCGTCGATGCAGGGCCGCACGGCGGTGTTCCACGCGATGGGGGACATCGTGAACCCGCCCGAGGAGCGCAACATCACCTCCAACATCTTCACGCAGCCCGAGATCGCCACGGTCGGCTGGACCGAGAGGGAGATCCAGGAGGGCGTCGTGCCGGGCGTCGTCTACAAGCTGCCGCTCTCGTCGAACCCGCGCGCCAAGATGATGGGCATCCGCGACGGCTTCGTGAAGCTCTTCGCGTCCAGCGGCTCGGGCGCGATCATCGGCGGCGTCATCGTGGCGCCGAAGGCGTCGGAGCTCATCTTCCCGCTCGCGCTCGCCGTGGAGCACCGCCTCACGGTCGACCAGTTCTCCGAGGCGTTCCCGGTGTACCCGTCGCTGTCGGGTTCGCTGACGGATGCGGCGCGCGCGATGCACGTCGTACGCTGAGGTCACGCGGCGCCGCGGGGGCGGCGCGGGCAGGGTTCGGCAGCCGGGGGGACCGATGAATCTTCGCGTGAAATCCGTCGAGGCGTCGATCGCCGACTCCGTGGACGTCGAGCGGAGCCTCAAGCGCTCGCTCGGCACCTGGGACCTCGCCCTCATGGGCATCGCCGTCGCGGTCGGTGCGGGCATCTTCTCGGTCGGTGCGCAGGCGGCGGCGAACTTCGCGGGGCCGAGCGTGATCGTCTCGTTCATCCTCGCCGCGGTCACCTGCGGTCTCGCCATCATGTGCTACGCCGAGTTCGCGTCGACGGTGCCGGTGGCGGGCAGCGCGTACACGTTCACCTACGCGACGATGGGCGAACTGCTCGCCTGGATCATCGGGTGGGACCTCATCCTCGAGATGTTCACGGGCGCCGCGGTGATCGCGAAGTACTGGGGCGTCTACCTCGGCGAGGCGCTCCTGGCGTTCGGCATCCCGTTCCCGGCGACCTTCGAGGTGGCGGGGCTCGACGTGAGCTGGCCCGCGTTCCTCATCGTCGCGGTCTTCACGGCGCTGCTCGTGGCGGGCACGAAGCTCACCGCTCGTGTGGGCTCCGTGTTCACGATCATCAAGGTCGCCATCGTGCTGTTCGTGATCGTCGTGGGCTTCTTCTTCATCGATGCGGCGAACTACGTGCCGTTCATCCCCGAGGCCGTTCCCACCGAGGGCGGGGCGGAGGACGCGTGGCGGCAGTCGCTGTTCTCGTGGGCGACGGGTGCCGTGCCCATGCAGTACGGCATCTTCGGGCTGCTGTCGGCCGCGTCGCTCGTCTTCTTCGCGTTCATCGGCTTCGACGTCGTCGCCACGAGCGCCGAGGAGGTGCGGGAGCCCCAGAAGCGGCTGCCGCGCGGCATCTTCCTCGGCCTCGGCATCGTCACGGCGCTCTACGTGCTCGTCTCGATCGTCATGACCGGCATGGTCTCGTACACGGAGCTCGCCGCCGAGGAGACCCCGTCGCTCGCCACCGCGTTCCGACTCGTCGGCCAGGACTGGGCCTCGGCCGTGATCTCGGTCGGCGCACTGGCCGGCCTCACGACCGTCATCATGGTGCTGCTACTCGGCCTGTCGCGCATCGTCTTCGCGCTCAGCCGCGACGGCCTGCTGCCGCGGTGGCTGTCGAAGACGACGGAGCACACCAAGACACCCGCGCGGGTGCAGATCATCGGCGGCACGGTCGTGGCGCTCGTCGCCGCGTTCTTCGACGTGGGCCTGCTCGAGGAGATGATCAACATCGGCACGCTCTCGGCGTTCGTGCTCGTGAGCCTCGGCATCGTCGTGCTGCGGCGCACGCGGCCCGACCTGCCGCGGGGGTTCCGGGTGCCCTGGTCGCCCGTGCTGCCCGTGCTCTCCGCCGTGCTCTGCCTCTGGCTCATGCTCAACCTGACGACGCTCACGTGGGTGCGCTTCCTCGTGTGGCTCGCGCTCGGCGTCGTGATCTACCTGCTGTACGGTCGCCGTCGTTCGCGGGTCGGCGCCGAGGGCGGCGTCAGCGAGGTCGAACTCCCCACGGTGCAGGGCTCGACGCAGGACTGACGGGGCGCGCCGATCGCCGCGATGGGGGTCCGCCGCGGTGGGGATCGCCGCGGTCGCGACGCGCCGCTCAGGCCGCGGGCGCGTCGGCGATCGAGAGCAGCAGGTGGCCGCTCGAGACCGTGGCGCCCGGCTCCGCGTTCACGAGGCCGACGACGCCGTCCTTGTGGGCGACGATGGGCTGCTCCATCTTCATGGCCTCGAGCACGAGCACGAGGTCGCCCTTGACGACCTTGTCGCCCTGGGCGACGGCCACCTTCACGACGGTCGCCTGCATGGGCGCCTTGACGGCGTCGCCCGTCGCGGTACCGGCGACGTGGCCCGCGACGCGGCGGCGGGGCGCGGGGCCCGCGGTCGCCTGGGGTCCGGATGCCGCGCCGGCGAGGCGCTTGGGCAGGGAGACCTCGATGCGGCGGCCCTCGACCTCGACGACGACGTTCGTGCGCGCCGCAGGACCCTTGGTCTCCTCCAGCTCGCCCGTCCAGGGCTCGAGCCGGTTGTCGTACTCGGTCTCGATCCATCGGGTGTACACGGAGAAGGGCTCGTCGCCCTCGGGGGCGAAGGCCGGGTTGGTCACGATGTCGCGGTGGAACGGCAGCACCGTGGGCAGGCCCGCGACCTCGAACTCGTCGAGGGCCCGGCGGGAGCGCTCGAGGGCGTCCTTGCGCGAGGAGCCCGTGACGATGAGCTTGGCGAGCAGCGAGTCGAACGCGCCCGAGATCTCGTCGCCGGTCGTGACGCCGGAGTCGACGCGCACGCCGGGCCCGCCGGGGAACCGGAGCACGTGCACCGGGCCCGGAGCGGGGAGGAAGTTGCGGCCCGGGTCCTCGCCGTTGATGCGGAACTCGATGGAGTGGCCGCTCGGGACGGGGTCGGGGTAGTCGAGCACGCCGCCTTCGGCGAGGCGGAACTGCTCACGCACGAGGTCGAGGCCCGTGACCTCCTCGGAGACGGGGTGCTCCACCTGGAGGCGCGTGTTCACCTCGAGGAACGAGACCGTTCCGTCCTGCCCGATGAGGAATTCGCAGGTGCCGGCGCCGACGTAGCCGACCTCCTTGAGGATCGCCTTCGAGGACTCGTAGAGCGAGCGGTTCTGCTCTTCGGTGAGGAACGGCGCGGGCGCCTCCTCGACGAGCTTCTGGTGGCGGCGCTGCAGCGAGCAGTCGCGGGTCGACACGACCACGACGTTGCCGTGCCGGTCGGCGAGGCACTGGGTCTCGACGTGGCGCGGCTTGTCGAGGTACTTCTCGACGAAGCACTCGCCGCGGCCGAACGCGGCCACGGCCTCGCGCGTGGCCGAGTCGAAGAGCTCGGGGACCTCCTCGCGGGTGCGCGCGACCTTGAGTCCGCGACCGCCGCCGCCGAATGCGGCCTTGATGGCCACGGGCAGGCCGTGGACGTCGACGAAGTCGAGCACCTCCGAGGCATCCGCCACCGGGTTGAGGGTGCCGGGCGCGAGCGGGGCGCCGACCTTCTCGGCGACGTGCCGGGCCGAGACCTTGTCGCCGAGGCGCTCGATGGCCTCGGGGCTCGGGCCGATCCAGATGAGTCCGGCGTCGATCACGGCGCGGGCGAACTCGGAGTTCTCGGCGAGGAAGCCGTAGCCGGGGTGCACGGCGTCGGCACCCGAGCGGCGGGCCACCGAGAGGAGCTTGTCGATCACGAGGTAGGTGTCGGCGCTCGTCGAGCCGTCGAGCGCGTACGCCTCGTCGGCGAGCTTCACGTGACGGGCGTCGCGGTCCTGGTCGGCGTAGACGGCGACCGATCCGATGCCGGCGTCACGGGCGGCGCGGATGACGCGGACGGCGATCTCTCCACGGTTGGCGATGAGGACCTTGGTGATGCTCGGCATAATCCCCAAGCCTATTGGGCCCGCCCCCCTCGCCTTTGGGTGACCTTCACAAAAAAGCCGCCGAGGTGTTTCGGTGCACGACAAAGATCGGCCGGCCGGGTCGTGCCGGGTGCGGATGCCGCGGCGGCGCGCCGTCCGGCGTCAGCGCAGGTCCCAGAGGTCCGTCCACTCCACGCCGAGCTCGCGCACGAGCTCCCGGAGGGTCGACAGCGAGAGACCCACGACCGTCGACGGGTCGCCCGAGACCGACCGGATGAAGGGCCCGCCGAGGCTGTCGACCGTGAAGGCGCCCGCCACGGCGAGCGGTTCGCCCGTGGCGACGTACGCCTCGATCTCGACCGCGTCGAGTTCGGCGAACTCGACGGTGGCCGACGCGGGGCGCCCGACCGCGGCGCGCGCCTCGCCGCCCCGGTGGTCGATGACCCAGTGGCCCGACCACAGCTCGCCCGAGCGGCCGTTCTGCCGGTGCCACCGCTCGAGGGCCACCTCGGGCTCGTGCGGCTTGCCGTAGATCTCGCCGTCGACGACGAACGCCGAGTCGCCCCCGAGGATGAGCCCGTCGATCGCCTGGCCGCCGGGCCGGGCGCTCACGATCGCCTCCGCCTTGAGGCGGGCGAGGAGCTGCACCATCTCGGATGCCGCGAGTCGCTCCCGCCCGGACTCGGCCTCCTCGACCGCGGCCTCCTCGTCGACGCCCGGGGCGACGGCGACGGGCTCGACCCCCGCCGATCGCAGGAGCTGGAGGCGCGCGGGCGACGTGGACGCGAGGTAGAGGCGCATGCCTCCATCCTGCACCGGGCGCGGGACGGAGCGTGCGCAGGCCCCGTGTGGGATGCTCGAACGATGGCACACACCCGCCGCAGGCAGTCCGGCGCCCGCTCCGCATCCCGTGGCCGCCGAACGGCCGCGCCCCGTGAGCCGCAGCCGGGTCCCACGCTGGAGCTCGAGGTCGAGCGCATCGCCCATGGCGGGGTCTCGGTCGCGCGGCACGAGGGGCGGGTCGTCTTCGTCGCCGACGCGATCCCCGGCGAGCGGGTGCTCGCGCAGGTCGTCGACGCGGGGCACGACCGGTTCTGGCGGGCCGACACGCTCTCGGTGCTGCGCGCCTCGACCGACCGCCGCGAGCATGTGTGGCCCGAGGCATCCGTCGACCGTGAGCCGGCGCAGCGCCCGGGGGGCGCCGAGTTCGGCCACATCCGCCTCGCGCGCCAGCGGGAGCTGAAGGCGGAGGTGCTGCGCGACGCGCTCGCCCGCATGGGCGGCGTCGAGTGGGACGTCGAGGTGCTGCCCGTGCGCCCGGAGCTCGCGCCGGGCGTGTCCGTCGACGACGGCACCGGCTGGCGCACCCGGGTTCGGCTGCACGTCGACGCCGAGGGGGCTGTGGGACCGTACGCCGCACGCAGCCACACGGTCGTGCACGTGACATCCCTGCCGCTCGCCGTGCCCGAGCTCGCCGAGCTCGCACCGCTCGACGAGCGGTTCCCCGGGGCGCGCGCGATCGACCTCGTGGCGCCCTCCTCGGGCGCAGCGGCCGTCGTGGTCGAGGGCGAGGGGCGGACGCCGCGCGGCGAGCCGCCCGTCATCGAGGAGGTCGTCGGCGACCGCACGTTCCGGCTCGACCGCGACGGGTTCTGGCAGGTGCACCGCGGGGCGGCGGCGACGCTCACGCAGGCCGTGCAGGAGCTCGTCGACCCGGATCGGTTCGACCCCCGTGCGGCCAACCAGGACCTCTACGGCGGGGTGGGCCTGCTCGCCGCCGCCGTCGGCGATCGCTTCGGCGCGGGAGTGCGCATCACGACGGTCGAGGCCGATGTCCGCGCGACCGAGCACGCCGGCGCGAACCTCGCGGAGTGGGTCGGCGCGCGCGCCGTGACCGCGCGCGTCGACCGGTACCTCGACACGCTCCTCGCCGGGTCCGCGTCGGAGCGCGCCGGCCTGCACGACGCGACGATCGTGATCGACCCGCCCCGCTCGGGCGCCGGACGCGACGTCGTCGACCGCCTCGCCGAGCTCGCGCCGCGCCAGTTGGTCTACGTCGCGTGCGACCCCGTCGCACTCGCTCGCGACGTGGGGTTCCTCGCCGAGCGGGGCTACCGCCTCGAGGCGCTGCGAGCATTCGACCTCTTCCCGAACACCCACCACGTCGAAGCCGTGGCCCGCCTGACGGCTATCGTGTGATGGGGAAGGGAGCGCTGTGACGGGGGACACCGAGGCGGCCGCGACGGTCGCCATCGTCGACGACCACGAGGCCGTGCGGCTGGGGTTGCGCGCCGCCTGCCGCGAGGCCGGGTACGAGGTCGTCGCCGAGACCACCGACGTGCCCGACCTGCTCGCGGCACTCCGAGGACGCGCGTGCGACGTCGTCGTGCTCGACCTCTCGCTCGGCGACGGGTCGAAGGTCACCGACAACGTGCGCGCGGTGCTCGCGACCGGCAGCGCGGTGCTCGTGCACAGCATCGCCGACCGGGTCGCCGCGGTGCGCGAGGCGCTCGCGGCGGGTGCCGCCGGCGTCATCCCGAAGTCGTCGCCCATGTCGTCGGTGATCGCGGCCATCGCGACCGTCGCCCGGGGCGAGGCCCTCAACAACGTCGAGTGGGCGAGCGCGATCGAGGCCGACCGCGACTTCGCGAAGGCGCAGCTCGGCCGACGGGAACGCGACGTGCTGCACCTGTACGCGTCGGGCCTCCCGCTCAAGCTCGTGGCGATGCAGCTCGGCATCGCGCACTCGACCGCTCGCGAGTACCTCGACCGGATCCGTGCGAGGTACGTCGAGGTGGGCCGCCCCGCGCCGACGAAGGTCGACCTGCTGCGGCGGGCGGTGGAGGACGGGATCCTCCCGGGCCTCGATCTCGACGGCGGGGATGCCCGCCGCTGACTGGCGGGCCCTGCGGGCCGCGCCGCGCCGACGCACGGCCGTGAGCCGTGCGCAGGTCGAGCGGGTCTCGGCGCGAGCCGTGGGCGCGTTCGGCCTCGTGTTCGGCGCGCAGACGGTGCCGCTCGCGATCGAGCAGTCGAAGTACCTCGTCGACGGCGCGGGAGCCGCGCTCATGGCCGTGCTCTACGGCTCCATCGCGGCGCTCGCGGTCGCGACGTTCGCCGGTGCGGCGGTGCGCGCGGCCGCGCTGGCCTTCGCCGGCCTGTACGCGATGTCGCTGCTCGCCTGGCCGTTCCTCGTCGTCGACACCGACGCGATGAGCGGAGCCCAGCCGTGGCTCTACTACCTCTGCACCGTCGCGACGACGGCGGCCGTCGTCGCCACCCCGCTGATCTGGGCGACCGCGTACACCATCATCGTTCCGGCGGCCTACGGCGTGCTCCGCCTGACGCCGGCGGGCGGAGCGGTGAGCCCGCTCCTCGCCGTGCTCGACGCGATGTACGCCGCGATCCTGGGGGTCGCGGTGCTCGTCATCATCACGATGCTGCGGCAGGCGGCGGAGGCCGTCGACACGGCGCAGGAAGCCGCCCTGCAGCGCTACGACCTCGCGGCGCGGCAGCACGCGACGGAGATCGAGCGCGTCAAGGTCGACGCGCTCGTGCACGACAGCGTGCTCACGACCCTGCTGTCGGCGGCGGCCGCCGAGACGCCTGAGGAACGGGCGCTGGCGGCGCGCATGGCCTCGGACGCCGTCCGCCGCCTCGACGAGGCGGGCGCCGAGGGCCCGCGCGCCAACGACCGCGTGAGCCTCGCCGTGCTCGTGCGGCGCCTGCGCGGGTCGCTCGCGGCGTTCACCACGCCGTTCGTGGTGCGCGTCGTGAACACGGCCGGCGTCGAGCTGCCCGTCGAGGCGGTCGACGCGCTCGCCTCCGCGTCGATGCAAGCGATCGTCAACAGCGTGCAGCACGCCGACGAGCCGGGCCGCACGACGCGGCGCGAGCTGCGCATCCGGGGCGTCCGGGCGGGCGGATGCGTCATCGAGGTCGCCGACAACGGCCGCGGCTTCGATCCGCTCACGGTGCCCGAGAGCCGGCTGGGCCTGCGCATGTCGATCGACGAGCGGATGACGAACGCGGGCGGGGCGGCTCGGATCGACGCCGCTCCCGGCCGCGGGACCACGGTGACCCTCTCGTGGCCGGCCGGCGTCGAGGAGGCGACGCCGTGATCGCGGTGCCCCGTTGGCTGCTGCTCGTGCTCGGAGCCCTCTTCTCCGGCTACCACATCGTGCTCGGCATCTACTCCCTCGATGTCCCCGCCTCGCCGTGGCCGGCGGTGGGGGCGCTCGTGCTCTATGCCGTGGCGACGGCCCTGAGCCTGTGGCCGACCCACCGGGTGCGCATGCCCGACTGGCTCGCCGCGTTCGACCTCGCGGTGGCGATCGCGCTGCCGCTGCTCGTCACGAGCCAGCTCGACCCCGACGTCGACAACGGCTATGCCACCTGGCACGTCGCGGCGGTCGGCACCCTCATGACGATCACCGCAGCGCGCCGGCAGCTCGTCGCGGCCTGGCTCGGCGTCGGCGCGCTCGCGGTGCAGAGCGTGGTGTGGGCGGGATTCATGTCGCTCGGCAGCCTCGGCGTGATCGGCAGCATCGTGTGGGTCGGCATCGCGCACATGCTCACCGTGACGCTCGCGAGCGCCGCCCGGTCGACGCGACGCTATGCGCAGGCCGAGCGCGAGGCGGCCGCCTGGCAGGCCGCACAGGACGCGCACCTCTTCGAGGGCCGCATGCGACTCGCCCAGACGAACCGGATCGCCGCGCCCATGCTCCGACGCATCGCCGACCGCGGCGGCGACCTCACCGACGCCCAGCGACAGGAGTGCCGCACGCTCGAGGCCGCCATCCGCGACGAGATCCGCGGCCGGATGCTGCTCACCGACGCGGTCCGTGCGGCGGTGCAGCAGGCGCGCGAGCGCGGCACCACGGTGACCCTCCTCGACGAGGGCGGCATCGACGACCTCGACGAGGCGGTCCGCGACCGCATCCTGTCGCGGCTCGCGGACGCCGTCTCCGACTCGAGGGCCGACCGCATCATCGCCCGCACGGCCGCCGAGGGGTCCCCGGTCGCCGTCACCGTGGTCGGCCTCAGGGGGCCGATCGGCGGTCCCGATCCGGGCGTCGACTCGGACGACGCGGAGGTCGAGCTCTGGTTGGAGATCCCGCGCGAGAGCTGAGCTCGATGCGCACGGCGCGGCGAGCCGGCGCATTCGGACGCGGCATCCGCGCCCGGAGAAGAAGGACGGGGGGCCGGCTGAGCCGACCCCCCATCAAGCCCGAGTCACGGCGACAACCCGAATATCGCCCTGACTCGCCCCCAACGGTCACCGGTTACCCGTCCGGTGACGGTGGCGGCTCCCACAGGAGCCTGCGTTCTCAATGGTATGCAACCCGGTCGACGAGCGAAGTCGTCATTTCGGGGGACACCCCGTTCCGCGTGCCGTGCGGAGCCCGGGCGCTCAGCGCACCGAATGGGTCCAGCGGCCGGGCCCGACTTCGATCGGTCGGCGCAGCGCGCGCCGCGGGCTCGCCCACTCGCTCGGGACGGGCTTGTCGACGGCGGCGTGCTCCGCCTCCTCGGCGACCGCTGCGACCAGCACCGCCGTGACCGCAGCGGCCTCCTCGGGCGTGATGCCGCGCGAGAGGATGCGGAGGTCGACGGGGGCGCCGCCCTCGCTCGTGTTCTGCTCAGCCATGACGCCTCCTACAGCGGGATGTTGCCGTGCTTCTTGGGCGGCAGGCTCGCGCGTTTGGTGCGGAGCGCACGCAGTGCCTTCACGACCGACACGCGCGTCGCAGCGGGCTCGATGACGCCGTCGAGCTCGCCGCGCTCGGCGGCGAGGAACGGGGATGCCACGTTGTACGTGTACTCGTTCGCGAGCTTCGTGCGCACGGCGGCGACGTCTTCGCCCGCCTCCTCGGCGCGCTTGATCTCGCCGCGGTAGAGGATGTTGACGGCGCCCTGCCCGCCCATGACCGCGATCTCGGCCGTCGGCCACGCGAGGTTGATGTCGGCGCCGAGCTGCTTGGAGCCCATCACGATGTACGCGCCGCCGTAGGCCTTGCGCGTGATGACGGTGACGAGGGGAACGGTCGCCTCGGCGTAGGCGTAGAGCAGCTTGGCGCCGCGGCGGATGACGCCCGTCCACTCCTGGTCGGTGCCCGGGAGGTAGCCCGGCACGTCGACGAGGGTGAGGATGGGGATCGAGAACGCATCGCAGAACCGCACGAAGCGCGACGCCTTCTCGCCGGCGGCGATGTTGAGGGTTCCGGCCATCTGGCTCGGCTGGTTCGCGATGATGCCGACCGACCGCCCCTCGATGCGGGCGAAGCCCACCACGATGTTCGGCGCGAACAGCGGCTGCACCTCGAGGAAGTCGCCGTGGTCGACGACGCCCTCGATGACCGTGTGCATGTCGTAGGGCTGGTTCGGCGAGTCGGGGATGATCGTGTTGAGGCGGCGGTCCTCGTCGGTGATCTCGAGCTCCACGTCGGCCTCGTAGACGGGTGCCTCCGACATGTTGTTGTCGGGCAGGAACGAGACGAGGGTGCGCGCATAGTCGAGTGCGTCGGATTCGTCGCTCGCGAGGTAGTGTGCGACGCCCGAGACGGTGTTGTGGGTGAGCGCGCCGCCGAGCTCCTCCATGCCCACGTCTTCGCCGGTGACGGTCTTGATGACGTCGGGGCCGGTGACGAACATCTGGCTCGTCTTGTCGACCATGATGACGAAGTCGGTGAGCGCGGGGGAGTAGACCGCGCCGCCCGCGGCAGGGCCGCAGACGATCGAGATCTGGGGGATGACGCCCGACGCCGCCGTGTTGCGGCGGAAGATCTCGCCGTACTTGCCCAGCGCGACGACGCCCTCCTGGATGCGGGCGCCGCCCGAGTCGAGGATGCCGATGATCGGCACGCCGGTCTTGAGCGCGAGCTCCATGACCTTGATGATCTTCTCGCCGGCGACCTCGCCGAGCGAGCCGCCGAAGATCGTGAAGTCCTGCGAGTACACGGCGACCTGCCGGCCGTGGATCGTGCCGGTGCCCGTGACGACCGCGTCGCCGTAGGGGCGCTTCTTCTCCATGCCGAACGCGTGGGTGCGGTGCCGCACGAACTCGTCGAGCTCGACGAACGAGCCCGGGTCGAGCAGCTCGGCGATGCGCTCGCGCGCGGTCATCTTGCCCTTGGCGTGCTGCTTCTCGATCGCCGCCTCGCCGGACGCGGTCACCGCCTCGTGGTAGCGGTGCTTGAGGTCGGCGAGCTTGCCCGCGGTCGTGAAGAGGTCGGGGCCGTCGTTCGTCGATTCGGTCACGCCGTTCACTCTACCGGCGAGGATCCGGCGGTGATCGTTGACGGTTTCCCACAAATTCGGGCGCGCGGGTCGTGGTGATCGCCACCGCTTCGCGCGCCGCGGACACTACCCTGAACTCGTCGGGCCCCTCGCCGGGCCCCTGCGGAGGAGGATCGATGGACTGGGAACGCTCGCGCGCGGCCGTGCCGAGGTTCGACTGGCTCGACCAGGTCGGGTCCACGAACGACGTGCTGCGCGAGGCCGAGCAGGGGGCGGATGCCGCGCCGCGGCCGCACGGCTCCGTCGTCGTCACCGACGACCAGACGCGGGGCCGCGGGCGGCTCGGACGCACTTGGCTCGCCCCGACCGGGAAGACCCTCGCGATCTCGGTGCTGCTGCGTCCCGAGCTCCCGGGCGGGGGCCCGTTCCCGCCCGACGCGTACGGCTGGATCCCGCTGCTCGCGGGCGCCGCGATGACGGAGGCGGTGCGGGGCGCCGTGCACGCGGCATCCGCTGCCCGGGCCGAGGCCGACGAGGACGACGGCACGGGGCGCCTCGACGTCGAGCTCAAGTGGCCGAACGACGTGCTCATCTCGGGCTACAAGGTGTGCGGCATCCTCTCCGAGCTCGTGCCCGACACGGGTGCGGTGATCGTGGGCGCCGGGCTCAACCTCACGCTCGACGAGCACGACCTGCCGACGCTCACCTCGACCTCGCTCCTGCTCGCCACCGGGGTCGCGCCCGACGCCGACGCCGTGCTCGTCGACTACCTCACCGGGCTCCTCGCCCTGTTCGAGCGGTTCGCGCAGGCGGGGGCGGATGCCGCGGCATCCGGTGTCGCCGACCACGTCGCCGGGCTCTGCGGCACCCTCGGCACCGAGGTGCGCGTCGAGCTGCCGGGCGGCGCCGAGCTCGTCGGCGTCGCGGATCGCCTCGACGAGCACGGCCGCCTCGTCGTCGTGGACCGGGAGAATGGGGAGCCGCAGTCTGTCGCGGCGGGCGACGTCACCCACCTGAGGTATTAATGGGCCTATGAGCGGGGTGTCGGTCACCGTCGCGCCGGCCGCGCCGGCCGAGCGAGTGGTCGCGCGACTGCGCGGGCACGGGCGCGCACTCATCCTGCCGGTGCTGCTGCTCATCGCGACCGCCGGTGCCGCCGCGTACTCGATCGGCCTCGTCGCGGAGCCGTGGCAGCAGTTCGCCGTCGCAGGGGTGGGGCTGGCGATCGTCCTCCTGGGGTCGGGGCTGCCGTTCCTCCTCTGGCTCACGCGTCGCACGACGGTGACGACGCGTCGCATCATCCTGCGCCACGGCGTCTTCGTGCAGGTGCGACGCGAGCTGCTGCACAGTCGGGGATACGACGTGGCAGTGCGGCGCACCTGGCTGCAGCGCGCCTTCGGCTCGGGCGACCTGCACATCAACACCGGACACGAGCAGCCGTTCGTGATCCGCGACGTGCCCAAGCCGCTGCTGCTGCAGGCGGCGCTGCACGAGCTCATGGAGGAGTCGCACTCGCTCGTCGCGGATCGCCGGCGGGCCGCGCTGTCCGCGCCCGACGGCGACACCGTCGCGTGGGGCAGCCGCTGACACGATCCGGTGCGGAAGTCCCCGGTGAGCCGGGCGATCCCGAGCCGGACGACCTGCGAGGTGCCGACGCGGCGCCGCGAAGCGCGTACTGTGGTCGGCGGTTCTCGTGCATCCCCCGGCACGAGCGGCAGGACGAAAGGCTCTCCCCTTGGGCGAATGCATCCACGGTTTCGATGACGGCCTCTGCGCCATCTGCTTCCCGCCGAAGGAGCCCGAGCCGGTGCCGGCGGCAGCGGCCACGCGGGCGCCGCGACAGCGGGCCACGACCTCGACGCGCACCCCCGCGCGCCCCCGGGCCGCGGCCGGCCGGGCGCCC
>NZ_RHHB01000010.1 GCF_003710805.1 Agromyces tardus
CGGCGCGGGCGGCGGCGGCACTGGCGGGGATGGAGCCGGCGGTCGAGGTCGCGGCGCCGGCGATCGCAGCGGCCGGCCGCACCGCGGCGCCCGCCGGAGTGCAGGCGCCACGAGCGGTCCCGCGCAGCGGCCGGCATCCGTCTCGCGCGCCCGTGTCGTCGCGTTCGAGGTGCTCGAGGCCGTGCGCGAGTCCGAGGCCTACGCGAACCTGCTCATGCCGGCCCGCATCGAGCGGGCGCGGCTCGACGAGGCGGATGCCGCCCTCGCGACGGAGCTCGGCTACGGCACCCTGCGCATGCAGGGCTTCTACGACGCCGTGATCGCGCTCGCCGCCGGCCGACCCGTCGACCGCATCGATCCGCCCGTCCTCGACGTGCTGCGTCTCGGCGTGCACCAGCTGCTCGCCACCCGGGTGCCGACGCACGCGGCCGTCAACGAGTCGGTGGCGCTCGTGCGCCGCGTCGCGCCCGGCGCGACGGGCTTCGTCAACGCGGTGCTGCGCAACGTGTCCCGCCGCGAGCGCGACGACTGGAGTGCCCTCGTCGCGGAGGAGGCGACGACCGACGACGCCCGGCTCGCGGCGGTGCACTCGCATCCCGAGTGGATCGTGCGGGCCCTGCGCTCGGCGCTCGAGCGCGAGGGTCGCGGCGACGAGCTCGTGCCCCTCCTCGAGGCCGACAACGCCTCGCCGCGGATCAACCTCGTCGCGCTGCCCGGAATCGAGGCGAGCGGCGAGGCGGATGCCGCGGCCGCGGCCCCGATCGACAGGGTCGCCCTCGGGGAGCCCGACCGCTATTCGCCGATCGGCTTCACCGCCGCACGGCCGCTCGATCTCGTGGCGGCGCACGCCGGCCGCATCCGCGTGCAGGACGAGGGCTCGCAGCTCGCGGCGCTCGCGCTCAGCCGGGCGGAGCCCGTGCGGGCGGGCGAGCGGTGGCTCGACCTCTGCGCGGGGCCGGGCGGCAAGACCGCGGTGCTCGCCGCGGAGGCGCTCGCGGGCGGCGCCGTGCTCGTCGCCAACGAGATGGTGCCGGCGCGGGCCGAGCTCGTGCGTCGCGCCGTGGCGGGCGTGCCGCTCGACGTCCCCGTCGAGGTCGGCGACGGGCGAGAGCTCGACCCTGCGCGGCTCGGCGCAGACGGCGGCTTCGACCGCATCCTGCTCGACGCCCCGTGCACGGGCCTCGGCGCGCTCCGCCGCCGTCCGGAGGCTCGCTGGCGCAAGGCGCCCTCCGACGTCGCCGAGCTCACGGCGCTGCAGGGCGAGCTGGCGGATGCCGCGTTCCGGGCGCTCGCGCCCGGCGGCATCCTCGCCTACGTCACGTGCTCGCCGCACACCGCCGAGACGCACGGCACCCTGCGCGCCGCGCTCGCCCGCTGGGGCGACGACGCGGAGCAGCTCGACACCGCCGCGGTCGTGCAGGGGCTGTCGGGGCATCCGCTCGACCTCGCGGGGGAGCCGACGACCGTGCAGCTCTGGCCGCACCGGCACGGCACCGACGCGATGTTCATCGCGCTCGTGCGCCGTCGCGCCTGACGCACCGCGACACCCTCCTCGGCGACGACGTCACGCGACGCGAGGGGACCTGCGGTGCTCGGTAGGCTGGCGGCATGACGACGCGGATCAACCCGAGCATCCTCGCTGCCGACTGGGCCAACCTCGAGCACGAGCTCGGGCGCATCGCCACGGCGGACCTCGTGCACGTCGACATCATGGACAACCACTTCGTGCCGAACCTGACCTTCGGCCTGCAGATGGTCGAACGGCTGCAGCAGGTCTCGCCGATCCCGCTCGACGTGCACCTCATGATCGACGACCCCGACCGGTGGGCTCCGGCCTACGCCGAGGCGGGCGCGTTCTCGGTCACCTTCCACGCCGAGGCCGCCGGCGAGCCGGTGTCGCTCGCGCGCCGCCTGCGCCAGATCGGCGCCCGTGCGGGCATCGCGCTGAAGCCCGGCACCGACGCCACGCCGTACCTCGACCTCCTGCCCGAGTTCGACCAGGTGCTCGTCATGACGGTCGAGCCGGGATTCGGCGGCCAGTCGTTCATCCACGAGACGATGCCGAAGCTCGCCCGCGTCGCCGATGCGGTGCACGACGCGGGCCTCGACGTCTGGCTCCAGGTCGACGGCGGCATCACGGCCGACACGATCGGCATCGCCGCCGAAGCCGGCGCCGACACCTTCGTCGCGGGCTCCGCCGTGTTCAACGGCGACGTGCCGGCCGATCGTATCGCGTCGCTGCGGGCCTCCGCTGCCGCGCACCCGCACCGGCACGCCCCGAGGCACCGGTAGTCTGGACGGGTGAAGACCTTCGACGACCTCTTCGTCGAGCTCAGCGAGAAAGCCCGCACCCGCCCAGAGGGTTCCGGCACCGTGCGCGAGCTCGACGCGGGCGTGCACGCCATCGGCAAGAAGATCGTCGAGGAGGCCGCCGAGGTGTGGATGGCCGCCGAGTACCAGGGCGACGACGAGCTCGCCGAGGAGATCTCGCAGCTGCTCTACCACCTCCAGGTGCTCATGCTCGCGAAGGGGCTCGCGCCCGAGGCCGTGTACCGACATCTCTGACCGCTGACCATGCTCATGACCGATCAGTACCGTCGACACGAAAGTCAGGGAATGCTCCGCATCGCCGTGCCCAACAAGGGTTCGCTGTCCGAAACCGCCGCGCAGATGCTCTACGAGGCCGGGTACACCGGTCGCCGTGACCCGCGCGAGCTCATCGTCGCCGACCCCCGCAACGGGGTCGAGTTCTTCTACCTCCGCCCCCGCGACATCGCGACCTACGTGGGCTCGGGCGCGCTCGACGTCGGCATCACCGGGCGCGACCTCCTGCTCGACTCCGGGTCGGATGCCGGTGAGATCGCCTCGCTCGGCTTCGGCGACTCGACGTTCCGGTTCGCCGGTCCGCCCGGCGCGTACACCGTGCTCGCCGATCTCGACGGCAGGCGCGTCGCCACGAGCTACCCGGGCCTCGTGGGCGCGTTCCTCGCCTCGCACGGCGTCACGGCGAAGCTCGTGAAGCTCGACGGGGCCGTCGAGTCGGCCGTACGGCTCGGCGTCGCCGACGCCGTCGCCGACGTGGTCTCCACGGGATCCACCCTGCGCAAGGCGGGCCTCGAGATCTTCGGACCCGTCATCCTCGAGTCCGAGGCCGTGCTCATCGGATCGGGCGTCGACCGTCCCGGCACCGAGACGCTCGTGCGGCGCCTGCAGGGCGTGCTCGTCGCGCGCCAGTACGTGCTGCTCGACTACGACGTGCCCGTGGCCGACCTCGAGGCCGCCACGGCCGTCGCGCCCGGATTCGAGTCGCCCACCGTCTCGCCCCTGCACGACCCCGAGTGGGTCGCGGTGCGGGTCATGATCCCGCGCGACGAGATGAACCACGTGATGGACGAGCTCTACGCCCTGGGCGCGCGCGCGATCCTCGTGAGCGCGATCCACGCGGCACGGTTGTGAGGTAACGGATGACTCTCGCCGTTCGCGTGATCCCCTGCCTCGACGTGGCCGCGGGCCGCGTCGTCAAGGGCGTGAACTTCCAGAACCTCCGCGACGCGGGCGATCCCGTGGCGCTCGCCGCCCGGTACGCCGAGCAGGGCGCCGACGAGCTCACCTTCCTCGACGTCACGGCCACGGTCGACGACCGCTCCACCACCTACGACGTGGTGCAGCGCGTCGCCGAGCAGGTCTTCATCCCGCTGACGGTCGGCGGCGGCGTGCGCTCCAACGACGACGTCGCGCGACTCCTCGGCCATGGCGCCGACAAGATCGGCGTGAACAGCGCCGCGATCGCGCGGCCGGAGCTGCTCGCCGAGATCGCCGAGCGCTTCGGCGCCCAGGTCCTCGTGCTCTCGCTCGACGTGAAGCGATCGGATCGCACCGAGTCGGGCTTCGTCGTGACGACCCACGGCGGGCGCACCGAGACCGACCTCGACGCGCTCGACTGGGCGCGCCGGGCCATCGAGCTGGGCGCAGGGGAGCTGCTCGTCAACTCGATCGACGCCGACGGCACGAAGGCGGGCTTCGACCTCGAGCTCACCGCGCTCATGCACGAGCTGGCCCGGGTGCCCGTGATCGCGTCGGGTGGCGCCGGCAAGGTCTCGGACTTCGCCCCGGCGATCGCGGCGGGCGCCGACGCGGTGCTCGCGGCATCCGTGTTCCACAACGGCGAGGTCACGGTCGGCGAGGTCAAGGCGGCGCTGCGCGCCGATGGGAGGATCGTGCGATGAGCGAGCCGGGCGACGAGGAGCTGGAGCGCGACGAGGAGGCGTGGACGCCGCACGGCACCGCGCTCGACCGGGCCGCGTTCAACGCCGACGGCCTGCTGCCCGCGATCATCCAGCAGTGGGACACGGGCGAGGTGCTCATGCTCGGCTGGATGGACCGCGAGGCGCTGCGCCGCACGCTCACCGAGGGCCGCGTGACCTTCTGGTCGCGGTCGCGCCAGGAGTACTGGCGCAAGGGCGACACCTCGGGACACGTGCAGTACGTGCGCACGGCCGCGCTGGACTGCGACGCCGACGCCCTGCTCGTGCAGGTCGAGCAGGTGGGCGTCGCCTGCCACACGGGCACCCGCACCTGCTTCGACGGCGACCCGCTCGAGGTCGTCGTCGGATCCGCGATCGAGGGATGACGAGGACGAGATGACGGACCCTGCCGCCGGCGCCACGACGCGCTTCGAGGACTTCGCGAGACTGCTCGCCGGCCGACGAGTCGTGCCCGTCGTGCGGGAGCTCTTCGCCGACGGCGAGACGCCCGTGGGCATCTACCGCAAGCTCGCCGCGGGCCGCCCGGGCACCTTCCTGCTCGAGTCCGCCGAGCAGGGCGGCATCTGGTCGCGTTACTCCTTCGTCGGTGCGGGATCGTACGGCGTGCTCACCGAGCACGCCGGCCGCGTGCAGTGGCTCGACTACGGGCTCCCGGCCGAGCGCGCGCTCGGCGAGGCATCCGGCCTGGCCCCCCTCGCCGCGCTCGAGGCGCTGTACGAGCGCTGGGCCACCGAGGACGTTCCCGGCGCCCCGCCGCTGACCGGCGGCCTCGTCGGGTTCATCGGCTGGGAGGCGATCCGCCAGATCGAGCACCTGCCGAACCGCCCGCCCGCCGACTTCCCGATGCCCGGACAGGCGTTCGCCTTCGTCTCGGAGCTCGTCGTGATCGACCACCGAACGGGCACGGTGCAGCTCATCGCCTCCGCGCTCACCGACACGGATGCCGCGGCCGACGCGCTGTGGGCCGACGCCCAGTCGCGGCTCGACCGCATGCAGGCCGACCTCGCGCGGCCGTCGGAGGCGTACCTCGCCGAGATCGACCTCGGGCGGGCCGCTTCGCCCGCTCACCGCACCGAGAAGGCCGACTTCCTCGCCGCCGTGGAGCGCTCGAAGGAGTACATCCGCGAGGGCGACATCTTCCAAGTGGTGATCTCGCAGCGGTTCGAGCAGGAGACGTCCGCCGACCCGATCGACGTCTACCGGGTGCTGCGGAGCCTCAACCCGAGCCCCTACATGTACTTCCTGCACCTCGAGGACGCGGCAGCCGAGCCGTACTGGATCGTGGGCTCCTCGCCAGAGGCGCTCGTGAAGGTCGAGGACGGCCGGGTGTTCACGCACCCGATCGCGGGCTCCAAGCCCCGCGGCGCCTCGCCGGAGGAGGACGCCGACCTCGAGGCCGAGCTCGTCGCCGACCCCAAGGAGCAGGCCGAGCACCTCATGCTCGTCGACCTCGCCCGCAACGACCTCGCGAAGGTGTGCGACGCCGGCTCGGTGGAGGTCACCGAGTTCATGCGCGTGGAGCGGTTCAGCCACATCATGCACCTCGTCTCCTCGGTCGAGGGCGACCTCGCGAGGGGCCGCAACGCGGTCGACGTGTTCCGCGCGACGTTCCCCGCCGGAACGCTGTCGGGTGCGCCGAAGCCGCGCGCCCTCGAGATCATCGACGAGCTCGAGCCCGCGCAGCGCGGGCTGTACGGGGGAGTCGTGGGCTACTTCGGGTTCGGCGGTGACGCCGACCTCGCGATCGCCATCCGCACCGCCACGATCTCGGGTGGCGTCGCGCGCGTGCAGGCGGGCGGGGGACTCGTCGCCGACTCGATCCCCGAATCGGAGTTCCAGGAGTCGGTCAACAAGGCCGCCGCACCGCTGCGCGCCGTGGCCGTGGCCGATGCGATGCGGAGGGTCGGCTAGGTGCGCCGCGATCGCATGAAGCTGCCTTCGATCGTCGCCGTCATCGCCGGCGCCGGCCTCGTGCTGCTGTCGTGGAGCCAGGCCTGGTTCGAGCTCGTGCTCACCGCCGATTCGGCCGCGCCGTCGGGCGGCGCCGCGATCGAGGTGTCCGGGCAGGTCGCATCGCCCGCGCTCGCGGCCCTCGCGCTCGCGGGCCTGGCGCTCGCGGGCGCGCTCGCGATCGCGGGTCCCGCCATCCGCATCGTCCTCGGCATCCTCGCGGTCGTGCTCGGCGGAGCGGTCCTCCTCGCCGCCGGGATCACGCTCGGCGACCCGGTGGCCGCGGTCTCGCCCGCCGTTGCCGCCGCGACGGGCGTCACGGGCGACGATCCCACGGCCGCGCTCGTGCAGTCGGCCACGGCGACCCTGTGGCCGCTGGCCGCCATCGCCGGCGGCGTGCTGGTCGCGGCATCCGGCGTGCTCGTGCTCGCCACCGGCACCGCGTGGCCCGTCTCGACGCGCCGCTACCGCGCCGTGCGGTTCGCCGCAGCGGATGCCGCAGCGGATGCCGCAGCGGGCGGATCCGGCTCCGATCGGGCCATCGACGACTGGGACGAACTGAGTCGCGGCGACGATCCCACCGGCGACGAGCCGCGGGGCGCCAGCCGCTAGACTTGTCCGGACCCCGCAACGAAGGAGCATCATGAGCACTGAGACCGCTGATCCCGGCCACGGACACTCGCCCGCGGCGTGGACCGCCGTCGTGATCATGCTCGTCGCCGTCGCCATCGGCACGGTGGCGTTCTTCCTCGACGTGCAGTGGCTCGTGTGGGCGTCCGCGGGTCTGCTCGTGGTGGGCGCCATCGTCGGGTGGGCGCTCGCACGCGCCGGCTACGGCGTCGACGGAGCGAAGACCGTCTCGAAGGCGCACTGACGCGTGCTCGCCGAACTGACGGCGAACGCCGTCGCCGACGCACTCGCGCGCCGCGAGGGCCGTCCGCTCGCCGAGGTGGAGGCCGCTGCGCTCGCGCGCCCGCCGGCACTCGACGCGCTCGCCGCGCTCGCCCCCGCCGACCACGTCAAGGTCATCGCCGAGATCAAGCGCTCGAGCCCATCGCGCGGCTCGCTCGCGTCGATCTCCGACCCCGCGGCTCTCGCTCGCAGCTATGAGCTCGGCGGTGCGAGCGCGATCAGCGTGCTCACCGAGGGTCGCAAGTTCGGCGGCTCGCTCGCCGACCTCGAGGCGGTGCGCGCGGCGGTGTCGCTCCCCGTACTGCGCAAGGACTTCATCGCGACGCCCTACCAGGTGCTCGAGGCGCGCGCGGCCGGTGCCGACCTCGTACTGCTCATCGTGGCCGCGCTCGACGACGCGCAGCTCGCGGAGCTCTTCGCGCTCATCACCGACCTCGGCATGACCGCGCTCGTCGAGACGCACGGCGCCGACGAGCTCGACCGTGCCGCGCAGCTCGGAGCCCGGCTCATCGGCGTCAACGCCCGCGACCTCTCGACCTTCGAGCTCGACCGCGACCTCTTCGCGCGCCTCGCCGACCGGTTCCCCGACGACGCGATCCGCGTCGCCGAGTCTGCGGTGCTCTCGGCCGACGACGTCGCGCACTACCGCCGTTCGGGCGCCGACGTCGTGCTCGTCGGCGAGGCGCTCGTCACCGGCGATCCGATTGCCAACCTCTCTGCATTCCTGGCGGTGTGACATGGCGCTCAGAGCGCAGACCGGTCCGTACTTCGGCGACTTCGGCGGGCGCTTCGTGCCCGAATCGCTCGTCGCCGCCCTCGACGAGCTCTCCGAGGCCTACGAGCTCGCGAAGCTCGACCCGCTGTTCCAGGAGGAGCTCGCCGAGCTCGGCCGCAGCTACACCGGCCGCCCGTCGATCATCACCGAGGTGCCCCGGTTCGCTGCGCACGCCGGCGACGCCCGCATCATCCTGAAGCGCGAGGACCTCAACCACACGGGCTCGCACAAGATCAACAACGTGCTCGGCCAGGCGCTGCTGACGAAGCGCATCGGCAAGCAGCGCATCATCGCGGAGACAGGCGCGGGCCAGCACGGTGTCGCGAGCGCCACGGCGGCGGCGCTCTTCGGCCTCGACTGCACGATCTACATGGGCGAGGTCGACACCGAGCGCCAGGCGCTCAACGTCGCGCGCATGCGGCTGCTCGGCGCAGAGGTGATCCCGGTCACCGCGGGCTCGCGCACGCTGAAGGACGCCATCAACGAGGCCATGCGCGACTGGGTCACGAACGTCGAGACCACGAACTACCTCTTCGGCACGGTCGCGGGCCCGCACCCGTTCCCCGAGATGGTGCGCGACTTCCAGAAGATCATCGGCGAGGAGGCGCGCGAGCAGGTGCTCGCCCTCACCGGCGCGCTGCCCACCGCGGTCGCGGCGTGCGTCGGCGGCGGCTCCAACGCCATCGGCATCTTCCACGCGTTCCTCGACGACACCGACGTGGCGCTCTACGGCTTCGAGGCCGGCGGCGAGGGCGTCGAGACATCGCGCCACGCGGCGACGATCAGCAAGGGTCGCCCGGGCGTGCTGCACGGCGCGCGCAGCTACCTCCTGCAGGACGAGGACGGCCAGACGATCGAGTCGCACTCGATCTCCGCGGGCCTCGACTACCCGGGCGTCGGCCCCGAGCACTCGTGGCTGTCGGCCATCGGCCGCGCCGCGTACCGGCCGATCACGGATGCCGCGGCGATGGACGCGCTGCGACTGCTCTCCCGCACCGAGGGCATCATCCCCGCGATCGAGTCGGCGCACGCCCTCGCGGGCGCCCTCGAGCTCGGCCGCGAACTCGGTCCGGAGTCCGTCATCCTGGTGAACCTCTCGGGTCGCGGCGACAAGGACATGGAGACCGCGGCGCGCTACTTTGAGCTGCTCGACGGCGGGAGTGCCGAGTGAGGAACGTCGGTCCCGTCATCCGGGAGCGCAACGAACAGGCTGCCGGCGCGCTGATCGGGTACCTCCCCGTGGGCTTCCCCACGCTCGACGAGAGCGTGGAGGCGGCCGTGGCCCTCGTCGAGCACGGCGTCGACGTGCTCGAGCTCGGCCTGCCCTACTCCGACCCGGTCATGGACGGCCCCGTCATCCAGGCGGCCACCCAGCAGGCACTCGCGAACGGCTTCCGCCTCGCCGATGGCTTCGAGGCGGTGCGCCGCATCACCGAGCGCACGGATGCCCCGGTGCTGATCATGACCTACTGGAACCCCGTGGTGCAGTACGGCGTCGACCGCTTCGCGGACGACCTCGCCGCCGCCGGGGGCGCCGGACTCATCACGCCCGACCTCATCCCCGACGAGGGCGGCGCGTGGATCGCGGCATCCGAGCGGGCCGGCCTCGACCGCGTGTTCCTCGCCGCACCCACCTCCACCGACGCACGCGTGCGCCAGGCGGTCGAGTCGAGCCGCGGGTTCGTCTACGCGGTCTCGACCATGGGCATCACGGGTGCCCGCACCGACGTCGACAGCGCGGCACGAGCGCTCGTGGCGCGCCTGCACGAGGCAGGCGCCGAGGCGGCGTGCGTCGGGCTCGGCATCTCCACCGCGGCGCAGGTCGCCGAGGTGCTCGAGTACGCGGAGGGCGCGATCGTGGGCTCCGCCCTCGTCAGGGCGCTGGCCGAGGGCGGCGTCGCCGCGGCCGGCGAGCTCGCGGCGGAACTCGCGCGCGGCACCCGCATCCAGTGAAGTAGTCTCGACACCGGCCGCACGCGGCCGCGCACCATCGACGAAAGGCAGACGCCGGCGTGATCGCACCCCTCAGCATTCCGAGCCCCGACTGGGACGGCTTCGAGATCCCCACGCCGTGGGGCACGGTCATCTCGATCCGCGCCTATGCGCTGTGCATCCTGCTCGGCATCATCCTCGCCACGATCATCACGTCGCGACGGCTGACGAAGCGGGGCGCGGAGCCCGGGGTCGTGCTCGACATCGTGCTGTGGGCGGTGCCGCTGGGCATCATCGGCGCGCGCCTCTACCACGTTCTCACGCACCCGGCCGACTACTTCTACCCCGGCGCCAACGTCTGGAACCCCTTCGAGCCCGGAGCGATCTGGAACATCTGGGAGGGCGGCAACGCCATCTACGGCTCGCTCATCGGCGGCGCCGTCGGCGTCATCATCGGATGCCGCTTCACCGGCCTGCGCTTCTGGTCGTTCGCCGACGCCCTCGCGCCGGGCCTCCTCGTGGCGCAGGCCACCGGGCGCCTCGGCAACTGGTTCAACCACGAGCTGTTCGGCTCGCCGACCGACCTGCCCTGGGGCCTCCAGATCGAGTCGACGAACCCCGCCTTCCCGGCCGGCCTGCCCGACGGCACCCTCTTCCACCCCACCTTCCTCTACGAGATCGTGTGGAACCTCCTCGGCGTCGCCGTCATCCTCTTCCTCGAGCGCCGGTTCAACCTGCGCTGGGGCAAGGCGTTCGGCGTCTACCTGATCTGGTACGGCATCGGGCGATCGTTCCTCGAGTCGATCCGCGTCGACCCGAGCGAGCTGTTCCTCGGCATCCGATCGAACGTCTGGGCGTCGTATGCGGCCGTCGTCATCGGCATCGTGATCATCATCGTGCAGTCGCGCCGACACACCGGAATCGAGCCGAGCGTCTACGTTCCCGGCCGCGAATGGACCCCTTCCGACGCTGAGGTAGACTCGGACGAAACCGAGTCCGAATCCGACTCTCTCGACGACGGCGTCGAGGGGAAGAACGAATCCGGCGAGACGGCTGCCACAAGCACGAGCCGTACGACCTCCGCGTAGGGGTCTCGCCCCGCATCGCGTTCTCCGACGTGGCGCCGCACCATGCGCCGCGACATCTCCCTCCGCGGGCCAGCGTCGTCCCCGTTGCCACCGAGTTCACCGAGGACGGTCCACGTGACGATTCCCCTTCCCCACTCGAGGTTCGGTTCCATGCCCGCCGCGCAGGGCATGTACGACCCCGCCGCTGAGAAGGACGCCTGCGGCCTGGCGATGGTCGCCACCCTGCGGGGCGCCGCCGGTCACGACATCATCACCGCGGCGCTCGACGCGCTGCGCCACCTCGAGCACCGCGGCGCCGTCGGCTCCGACGCGGGCACGGGCGACGGAGCGGGCATCGTCACGCAGGTGCCCGACGCGTTCCTGCGCGAGGTCGCGGAGTTCGCGCTTCCGCCCGCCGGCAGCTACGCCGTGGGCAACGCGTTCCTCCCGGTCGACCCCACCGCGCGCAGCGGCGTCAAGCAGCGGCTGCAGCGGATCGCGGCATCCGAGGGCCTTCGGGTGCTCGGCTGGCGCGAGGTGCCCGTGCGCCCCGACGAGCTCGGCACGCTCGCGCGGGCGGCGATGCCCGTCGTGCAGCAGCTCTTCGTGCAGGGCGAGGCCACCAATTCGGAGGGGGAGCTGGTCTCGGGGATCGCGCTCGACCGGCTCGCCTTCCGGCTGCGCAAGCGCGCCGAGCGCGAGCTCGACCTCTACTTCGCGTCGCTCTCGTGCCGCACGATCGTGTACAAGGGCATGGTCACCACGCTGCAGCTCGAGCCGTTCTACCCCGACCTCTCCGACGAGCGCTTCGCCTCGAAGCTCGCGCTCGTGCACTCGCGCTACTCGACGAACACGTTCCCGTCGTGGCCGCTCGCGCAGCCGTTCCGCATGATCGCGCACAACGGCGAGATCAACACCATCCAGGGCAACCGCAACTGGATGCGGGCCCGCCAGTCGCAGCTCGAGTCCGAGCTCCTCGGCGACCTCGACCCGATCCTCCCGATCGTCACGCCCGGCGCGAGCGACTCGGCCTCGTTCGACGAGGTGGTCGAGCTGCTGACGCTCGCCGGCCGGAGCCTGCCGCACGCCGTCATGATGATGGTCCCCGAGGCGTGGGAGAAGCAGACCGAGATCGACCCCGCGCGGCGCTCGTTCTACGAGTACCACTCGATGCTCATGGAGCCGTGGGACGGCCCTGCGGCGATCGTGTTCACCGACGGCACGCTCGTCGGCGCCACGCTCGACCGCAACGGCCTGCGTCCCGGTCGCTACCTCGTGACCGACGACGGCCTCGTCGTGCTCGCGAGCGAGATCGGCGTGCTCGATATCGACCAGAGCCGCGTCGTGCGAAAGGGGCGGCTCCAGCCCGGCCGCATGTTCCTCGTCGACACCGAGGCGGGCCGCCTCATCGAGGACGACGAGATCAAGGCCGAGCTCGCGGCATCCGAGCCCTGGGGCGACTGGCTCGACGAGGGCCGCATCCGCCTCCACGACCTGCCCGAGCGCGAGCACATCGTGCACCCGCCGGCCTCGGTCAACCGCCGCCAGCGCACCTTCGGCTACACCGAGGAGGAGGTGAAGATCCTCCTCACCCCGATGGCGAAGACCGGGGCCGAGCCGCTCGGCGCGATGGGATCCGACACGCCGATCGCGGTGCTGTCGCAGCGCCCGCGCCTGCTCTTCGACTACTTCACGCAGCAGTTCGCGCAGGTCACGAACCCGCCCCTCGACTCGATCCGCGAGGCAGTCGTGACCTCGCTGAGCACCTCGCTCGGTCCCGAGCGCAACCTCCTGTCGTCGGGACCGGACCACGCCCGCCAGGTGTCGCTCGACTTCCCGGTCATCGACAACGACGAGCTCGCGAAGATCGTGCACATGGACTACGCAGGCGCACCGCACGCCGCGCGCACCCTGCGCGGCCTGTACCGCGTCGACGAGGGTCCCGAGGCGCTGCGCGCGCGGCTCGCCGAGCTGTGCCGCGAGGTCGACGAGGCCATCGAGGAGGGCGCCGCCTTCATCGTGCTGAGCGACCGCGACTCCACGAAGGACCTCGCGCCGATCCCGTCACTGCTCATGCTCTCGGCGGTGCACCACCACCTCATCCGCTCCGAGACGCGCATGAAGGTCGGCATCGTCGTCGAGGCGGGCGACGTGCGCGAGGTGCACCACGTCGCGCTTCTCGTGGGCTACGGCGCCTCCGCGGTCAACCCGTACCTCGCGATGGAGACCTGCGAAGACCTGGTGCGGTCCGGCGTGCTCACTGGCGTCACGCCCGAGCAGGCGGTGCGCAACGTCATCACGGCGCTCGGCAAGGGCGTGCTCAAGATCATGTCGAAGATGGGCATCTCCACCATCTCGTCGTACGCGGGCGCGCAGGCGTTCGAGGCGGTGGGACTCTCCGACGAGTTCATCGACGAGTACTTCACGGGCACCACCTCGAAGCTCGGCGGCGTCGGCATCGACGTGATCGCGGCCGAGAACCTCTCGCGCCACGCGGCGGCGTACCCGCAGGATGCCGCGGTGCGGGCGCACGAGCGCCTCTCGACGGGTGGCGAGTACCAGTGGCGTCGCGACGGCTCGCCGCACCTCTTCAACCCCGAGACGGTGTTCCGCCTGCAGCACTCGACGCGCAACCGTCGCTACGACGTGTTCCGGGAGTACACGCAGCTCGTCGACTCGCAGGCGCAGGAGCTCATGACGCTGCGCGGCATGTTCGCGCTGCGCACCGGCGTGCGCCCGCCCGTGCCCCTCGACGAGGTCGAGTCGGTCGAGTCGATCGTCAAGCGCTTCTCGACCGGCGCCATGAGCTACGGCTCGATCTCGAAGGAGGCGCACGAGACCCTCGCGATCGCCATGAACCGGATCGGCGCGAAGTCGAACACGGGCGAGGGCGGCGAGGACCTCGAGCGGCTGCTCGACCCGGAGCGCCGCAGCGCGATCAAGCAGGTGGCATCCGGTCGATTCGGCGTGACGAGCATGTACCTCACCCACGCGACCGACCTGCAGATCAAGCTCGCGCAGGGCGCGAAGCCCGGTGAGGGCGGCCAGCTGCCGCCCGCGAAGGTGTACCCGTGGGTCGCCCGCACGCGTCACGCGACCGCGGGCGTCGGGCTCATCTCGCCGCCCCCGCACCACGACATCTACTCGATCGAAGACCTCAAGCAGCTCATCTTCGACCTGAAGCGCGCCAACCCCAAGGCGCGCGTGCACGTGAAGCTCGTGAGCCAGTCGGGCATCGGGGCGGTCGCGGCCGGAACCGCGAAGGCCCTCGCCGACGTGATCCTCGTCTCGGGCCACGACGGCGGAACCGGTGCGAGCCCGCTCAACTCGCTCAAGCACGCGGGCACCCCGTGGGAGCTCGGCCTCGCCGAGACGCAGCAGACGCTCATGCTCAACGGCATGCGCGACCGCGTGGTCGTGCAGGTCGACGGCCAGCTCAAGAGCGGCCGCGACGTCGTCATCGGCGCACTGCTCGGGGCCGAGGAGTTCGGCTTCGCCACGGCGCCGCTCGTGGTGGAGGGCTGCGTCATGATGCGCGTCTGCCACCTCGACACGTGCCCCGTGGGCGTCGCCACCCAGAACCCCGAACTGCGCAAGCGCTTCTCGGGCAAGCCCGAGTTCGTCGTGAACTTCTTCGAGTTCATCGCGCAGGAGGTGCGGGAGTACCTCGCAGAGCTCGGCTACCGCTCGCTCGACGAGATCATCGGGCGCCGCGAGCTCCTCGACGTCGACCGCGCGGTCGCGCACTGGAAGGCGTCGGGGCTCGACCTCACGCCCGTGCTCGTCGGACCGGACTTCGCCGACGCCGAGCCGCGCCGCAACGCCCGTGCGCAGGACCACGAGCTCGACGAGCACTTCGACAACGAGCTCATCCACCGCAGCCAGCTCGTGCTCGAGCGCGGCGGCACGGTGCAGATCGAGCTGCCCGTCGCGAACACCGAGCGCGCGGTCGGCACGATGCTCGGACACGAGGTGACGGTGCGCCACGGCGACCAGGGCCTGCCGGCGGGTTCCATCGACGTGCGGCTCACGGGCAGCGCAGGGCAGTCGCTCGGCGCGTTCCTGCCGAGCGGCATCACGATCCGCCTCGAGGGCGACTCCAACGACTACGTCGGCAAGGGTCTCTCGGGCGGACAGATCATCGTGCGTCCGGCGCGCGAGGCGGGCTTCGTGGCCGAGCGGAACGTGATCGCCGGCAACGTCATCGGCTACGGCGCGACGCGCGGCAGCATGTTCATCCGCGGCATCGTCGGCGAGCGGTTCCTCGTGCGCAACTCGGGGGCCACTGCGGTCGTCGAGGGCGTGGGCGACCACGCACTCGAGTACATGACCGGCGGCCTCGCCGTGATCCTCGGCGACACGGGCCGCAACCTCGGCGCGGGCATGTCGGGCGGCACCGCCTACGTGCTCGACCTGCGCGAGTCGCGTGTGAACCGAGAGGCACTCGCGAGCGGCGAGCTCGAGCTGCATCCGCTCGGCAGCGCCGACAGCGAGATCCTGCGCGACCTGCTCGAGCAGCACCGCGAGCACACCGAGTCCGCCGTCGCGGCCGCCCTCCTCGCCGAGGGGGATGCCGCGTTCGAGCGCTTCACCAAGGTGCTGCCGCGCGACTACGCGGCCGTGCTGCGCACGCGGCAGAGCGCCGTCGACGAGGGGCTCGACCCCGACGGCGAGGTCGTGTGGACGCGAATCCTGGAGGTCACCGGTGGCTGACCTCCTCCTGAACCGAATCAACCCGACCGAACGCGTGGAGGTGACGGGTGGCTGACCCGAAGGGCTTTCTCAAGGTCACCGAGCGCGAGCTGCCCAAGCGGCGTCCCGTGCCGGTGCGCATCATGGACTGGAAAGAGGTCTACGAGCAGGGCGACCCCGCCCAGCTCCGACGCCAGGCCGGCCGCTGCATGGACTGCGGCATCCCGTTCTGCCACCAGGGGTGCCCGCTCGGCAACCTGATCCCCGAGTGGAACGACCTCATGTGGCGCGGCGAGGGCCGCGCGGCGGCCGACCGGCTGCACGCCACGAACAACTTCCCGGAGTTCACGGGCAGGCTGTGCCCCGCTCCGTGCGAGTCGGCGTGCGTGCTGGGCATCAACCAGCCCGCCGTGACGATCAAGCAGGTCGAGGTCTCGATCATCGACCAGGCGTTCGGCAGCGGCTGGGTGCAGCCGCAGCCGCCCGGCCGGCTCACCGGCAAGACCGTCGCGGTCGTGGGCTCCGGTCCCGCCGGCCTCGCGGCAGCGCAGCAGCTCACGCGCGCCGGTCACACGGTCGCGGTGTACGAGCGCGACGACCGCATCGGCGGCCTGCTCCGCTACGGGATCCCCGACTTCAAGATGGAGAAGAAGCACCTCGACCAGCGGCTCGCGCAGATGACCGCCGAGGGCACTCGCTTCCGCGCCGGCGTCGACATCGGCACCGACCTCTCGTGGGCCGAGCTCCGCCGCCGGTACGACGCGGTCGTGGTCGCGACGGGCGCGATCGTGCCGCGCGACCTGCCGATCCCCGGGCGCAACCTTCCCGGCGTGCACTTCGCGATGGAGTACCTCGTGCAGTCGAACCGCCACCTCGCGGGCGACCAGGTCTTCGACCAGATCTCGGCGGAGGGCAAGCACGTCGTCGTCCTCGGCGGCGGCGACACCGGCGCCGACTGCATCGGCACCGCGCACCGCCAGGGCGCCCTGTCGGTCACGAACCTCGCGATCGGCAAGGAGCCGAGCCAGACCCGTCCGGCCGAGCAGCCGTGGCCCATGCACCCGACGCTGTTCGAGGTGCAGAGCGCCCACGAGGAGGGGGGCGTGCGCCAGTACCTCGCCTCCACGGTCGAGTTCCTCGCGAACGAGGTCGGCGAGGTGCGCGCGATCCGCGTCGCCGAGACCGAGTACCTCGACGGCCGCCGCGTGCCGAAGGCGGGCACCGAGCGCGAGATCCCGGCCGACCTCGTCCTGCTCGCCCTGGGCTTCACCGGCCCCGAGACGGATGCCGCGGCCGACCAGCTCGGGCTGCAGGCCGGCGAGCGCGGCAACTTCGCGCGCGGCGCCGACTACTCGACGAGCGAGCCCGGCGTGTTCGTCGCCGGCGACGCCGGCCGAGGGCAGTCGCTCATCGTCTGGGCGATCGCCGAGGGACGTGCTGCGGCGGCATCCGTCGACCGGTACCTTGAAGGGGAGACGCAGCTGCCGAGCCCCATCCCCGCGACGGCCAGGGCCTTCGCCATCTGATCCGCGCCGCAGGCGCCACACGACCGCAAAGCCAGCGCTTCGGCGCGGAACACTGGAGCACACACCACATGAGAAGAGCGAAGATCGTCGCCACCCTCGGGCCGGCGACGTCGAGCTACGAGCAGATCCGGGCGATCATCGATGCGGGCGTCGACGTCGCGCGCATGAACCTCAGCCACGGCAGCTACGACGTGCACGAGGGCGTCTACCAGAACGTGCGCAAGGCGGCCAACGACTCGGGTCGCGCCGTCGCGGTGCTCGTCGACCTGCAGGGCCCGAAGATCCGCCTCGGCAAGTTCGCCGACGGCCCGCACGAGCTCGCCGAGGGCGACGTCTTCAAGATCACCACCGAGGACGTCAAGGGCACCAAGGACATCGTCGGCACGACCTTCAAGGGCCTGCCCCACGACGTGAAGCCGGGCGACTTCCTCCTCATCGACGACGGCAAGGTGCGCGTCGAGGTGCTCGAGACCGACGGCACGGTCGTCACCACCAAGGTCATCGTCGCCGGCCCCGTCTCGAACAACAAGGGCATCAACCTCCCGGGCGTCGCGGTCAACGTGCCGGCCCTCTCGAAGAAGGACGAGGCCGACCTGCGCTGGGGGCTCGAGCTCGGCGCCGACCTCATCGCGCTGTCGTTCGTGCGCAACGCCTCCGACATCGTGCGCGTGCACGAGATCATGGACGCAGTCGGTCGCCGCGTGCCCGTCATCGCCAAGATCGAGAAGCCGCAGGCGGTCGACGCGCTCGAGGAGATCACCGAGGCGTTCGACGCGATCATGGTCGCCCGCGGCGACCTCGGCGTCGAGCTGCCGCTCGAGGCGGTGCCGATCGTGCAGAAGCGCGCGGTCGAGATCGCACGCCGCCTGGCGAAGCCCGTCATCGTGGCGACGCAGATGCTCGAGTCGATGACGCACAGCCCGGTGCCCACGCGTGCCGAGACCTCCGACGTCGCGAACGCCATCCTCGACGGCGCCGACGCGGTCATGCTCTCGGGCGAGACGAGCGTGGGGGAGTACCCCGTGCAGACCGTCACCACGATGGCGCGCATCATCGAGTCCACCGAGCGGCACGGGCTCGACCGCATCCTCCCGCTCGGCACGAAGCCCCGCACGCAGGCCGGCGCCATCACGCTCGCCGCGGTCGAGGTGGCCGACTTCGTCGAGGCCAAGTACCTCTGCGTGTTCACCGAGTCGGGCGAGTCCGTTCGGCGGATGTCGCGACTCCGCTCCAAGATCCCGATCCTCGCGTTCACGCCCTACCCCGACATCCGTCGCCGCATGGCGCTGAACTGGGGCGTCGAGTCGTTCGTCGTCGACCGCGTGAAGCACACCGACCAGATGGTCGGCCAAGTCGACGAGGTGCTCGCCCGCACGGGCAAGGCCGTGATCGGCGAGAAGGTCATCATCATCTCGGGATCCCCTCCCGGAATCCCCGGCACCACCAACGACGTGCGCGTGCACATCGTCGGCGAGGTGCTCTGAGCACTGCACCCGAGGCCCGGTCGTCCGCACGGACGGCCGGGCCTCCGGCGTCTCCGGGCGCGAGGTTCGCCGGCGACGACGAGGCTTGCGAGCGACCCCGGCCGTGACGCACGGCAGCGCGATGCGCAGGTCGGCAATGGGGGGAGGTGCCGGTGGTGGGGGTCGAACCCACACGCCCTTTCGGGCAAAGCATTTTGAGTGCTCCGCGTCTGCCATTCCGCCACACCGGCCAGAGGCCTCGCTCAGAATACCGTAGGCTTTCCTGCGTGACAGACAGTGAAGAGACCCAGTCGGCACCGCGCCGCGTCGTCGTTGCCGAGGATGAGTCGCTCATCCGCCTCGACATCGTCGAGATCCTGCGCGACAACGGCTTCGAGGTCGTCGGCGAGGCCGGAGACGGCGAGACGGCGGTCGCACTCGCGACCGAGCTCCGCCCCGACCTCGTCATCATGGACGTGAAGATGCCCCAGCTCGACGGCATCTCGGCGGCCGAGCGGCTCTCGAAGGGCCACATCGCCCCCGTCGTGCTCCTCACGGCGTTCAGCCAGAAGGAGCTCGTCGAGCGCGCCAGCGAGGCCGGAGCCCTCGCCTACGTGGTGAAGCCGTTCACGCCGAACGACCTGCTGCCCGCGATCGAGATCGCGCTCGCCCGCCACGCGCAGATCATCGCGCTCGAGGCCGAGGTCGGCGACCTCGTCGAGCGGTTCGAGACGCGCAAGCTCGTCGACCGCGCCAAGGGCCTCCTCAACGAGAAGATGGGCCTCACCGAGCCCGAGGCGTTCCGGTGGATCCAGAAGGCGTCCATGGACCGGCGCCTCACCATGAAGGACGTCTCGCAGGCGATCATCGAGCAGCTCGCGCCGAAGAAGTAGGTCTTGCGGCCCTAGGCTCGCGCCGAGCCGATGGGAGTGTGGTGTGTGAACCCGGGCGTGCCCGCCCGGTGCCGATCGAATCGGGGGAGCACACATGCTGCGCGACGAGGCGTCCACGCTGGTCAGTCGTTTCGAGGATCTGCGGATCGGCGACGCGCCGACCGTCGGCGGCAAGGGGGCGAACCTCGGCGAGATGACGTCCGCCGGGCTGCCGATCCCGCCCGGGTTCGTGGTCACGGCCTCGGCCTACCTGGAGGCCATCGACCGGGCGGGCATCCGCGGGCGCCTGCTCGAGGAGTTCCGCGCGGCCGCCGCGGCGGCCGACGACCCGGCGGCGCTCGTGCGATCCGCCGCTGCGCTGCGGGACACCGTCGGCGCCGTCCCCGTGCCCGACGACGTGCGCGAAGCGATCCTCTCCGAGTACCACCGGCTCGGCGACGGGATCGCCGTCGCCGTGCGCTCCTCCGCCACGTCCGAGGATGCCGCGGGCACGTCGTTCGCGGGCATGCACGAGACCTACAACAACGTCGTCGGCGACGACGCCGTGATCGCCCGCGTCCGCGACTGCTGGAGTTCCCTGTTCGTCGACCGCGTCATCTCGTACCGCGCGAGCCAGGGCATGGACGAGGAGCCCGTGCTCGCGGTCGTCGTGCAGACCCAGATCGCCTCCGACCGCTCCGGCGTCATGTTCACGGTCGACCCCTCGACGGGGGCGCGTGATCGGCTCGTCATCGAGGCCGCGCTCGGCCTCGGCGAGGTCGTCGTCTCGGGCGCCGTCGAGCCCGACACCTACATCGTGGCCAAGGACGGGCCGAGGCTGCTCTCGGCCCGCGTCGGCCACCAGAGCCACCGGCTCGTCCCCGGAGCCGACGGCACGGTGCGCCGGGAGGAGCTGGACACGGCAGTCGGTGCCGCCCGCGTGCTGACCGACGAGGAGGTGCTCACCGTCGCGAGGCTCGGCCTGCAGGTCGAGGCGCACTACGGCGAGCCCCAGGACACCGAGTGGGCCTACGAGGCCGGTCGCCTGTGGATGCTGCAGTCCCGCCCGGTCACCACCCTCGGCGGTGGGCCCGCCGCGTCGCCGGTGGGCGGCGCCGCCGAGCCCGGCAGTGCCCCGGCGGGCACCGTACTGCTCCGCGGACTCGCCGCCGCCCCGGGCCGGGTCACGGGCCGCGTGCGCATCCTGCAGACCCCGGCCGACGGCGAGCGCCTGCAGGCGGGCGAGATCCTCGTCGCGCCCATGACGAACCCCGACTGGGTGCCGACGATGCGGCGGGCCGCGGCGGTCGTCACCGACGGCGGCGGCATGACCTGCCACGCGGCGATCGTCGCGCGCGAGCTCGGCGTGCCGGCGATCGTCGGCGCACGCACCGCAACCACCGTCCTGCGCGACGACGAGCTCGTCACGGTCGACGGAGCGAAGGGCGAGGTCATCGAGGGAGCGGATGCCGCGGCATCCGCCACCGCGCCGGCCGCGGTCGTCTCGGCCGTCGCCGCCCCCGCGGCGCCCGAGCCGCTCGCGACGAAGCTCTACGTCAACCTCGCGATCGCCGAGCGCGCGGAGGACACGGCGGCGCTCGACGTCGACGGAGTGGGCCTCCTGCGCGCCGAGTTCATGATCACCGACGCGCTCGGCGGTCTGCACCCGCGCGAGATGCTCGCCCGCGGGCAGCGCGAGGAGTTCATCCGGCGCATGAGCGGATCGCTGCTGACGGTCACGCGCGCCTTCGGCGCCCGGCCCGTCGTCTACCGCACGATCGACTTCCGCAGCAACGAGTTCCGCGGGCTCGAGGGGGGCGAGCAGTTCGAGCCGCAGGAGAACAACCCGATGATCGGCTACCGGGGCGCCTACCGGTACGTCAAGGAGCCGGAGCTGTTCACGCTCGAGCTCGAGCTGCTCGCGCGGGTGCGGGAGGAGACCCCGAACCTGCACGTGATGCTGCCGTTCGTGCGCACCAAGTGGGAGCTGGAGGCGTGCCTCGAACTCATCGACGCGAGCCCTCTGGGGCGGCAGCGCGGACTGCGGCGATGGGTCATGGCCGAGGTGCCGTCGATCGCCTACCGCATCCCCGAATACGCGGCGATGGGCATCGACGGGGTCTCGATCGGATCGAACGACCTCACGCAGCTGATGCTCGGCGTGGACCGCGACTCCGAGATCTGCGCCGAGCTGTTCGACGAGTCCGACGCCGCCGTGCTCGATGCCATCGAGCGCATCATCACGGCATGCCGGGCCGCGGGCATCACCTCGTCGCTGTGCGGGCAGGCACCGTCGAACGATCCGGCATTCGCGGAGCACCTCGTGCGGTTCGGCATCGACTCGATCTCGGTGAATCCGGATGCCGCGGACCGCACGCGTCGCGTCGTCGCGGCGGCAGAGCGCCGCATCCTGCTCGACGCCGCGCGGGCGGGCGGGCGGGCCTGAGCGGGGCCTCGCCGGGGTCGCCCGCGCTGGTCCCGGTGACGGATCCCGTGGCCGCCCGAGGCCGTCGGCGGGACCGATCGGTGTCGGTGACCGCTTGTAGTCTTGGGGGGTGTCGGACCCCACCCCCGAAAAGCCCACCCTGCTCGTCGTCGACGGTCACTCGCTCGCGTTCCGCGCGTTCTACGCGCTGCCGGTCGACAGCTTCTCGACCCGCGACGGCCAGCACACGAACGCGATCCACGGGTTCCTGTCGATGCTGCTGCTCCTCCTGCAGAACGAGAAGCCCACCCACCTCGCGGTGGCCTTCGACATCTCGCGGCACTCGTTCCGCACGCGGGAGTACCCCGAGTACAAGGGCACCCGCAACGAGACGCCGCCCGAGTTCAAGGGGCAGGTCCCCCTGCTGCAGGAGGCGCTGCAGGCCATGGGCGTGCGCACGCTCGAGAAGGAGGACTTCGAGGCCGACGACATCCTCGCGACGCTCGCGGCGCGCGGCCAGGCGGAGGGCTACCGGGTCCTGCTCGTCTCCGGTGATCGCGACACCATCCAGCTCGTGAACGACGACGTCACGCTGCTCTACCCCAACACGCAGGGCGTCTCGCAGCTGAAGCGATACGACGTGCCGGCGGTCATCGAGCGTTACGGCATCCGGCCCGAGCAGTACCCCGACGTCGCGGCGCTCGTCGGCGAGTCGAGCGACAACCTCATCGGCATCTCGAAGGTCGGAGAGAAGACCGCCGTGAAGTGGCTCGGGCTCTACGGCGACCTCGAGGGCATCCTCGCGCACGCCGACGAGATCAAGGGCGTCGTCGGGCAGAACCTGCGCGACCAGCGTGAGAACGCGGAGCGCAACCGACGCCTCAACCACCTCGTGCGCGACGTCCAGCTCGACGTCGGCCTCGACGAGCTCATCGCCAAGCCCATCGACGTGGAGGCGGTGCGCCCGATCTTCGAGCGGCTGGAATTCCGCACCCTGCTGGAGCGCGTCACGAAGCTCGCGGCCGGCGAGGCAGGCGGCAACGGCAACGGCGGTGCGGTGGCGGCGGCCGCGCCGACCGTCGATGCGGCGCCGGCCCCGGTCGCCCCGATGCCGCGCACCCTCCAGGACGAGGAGCTCGCGGCGTGGCTCGAGCGGGCGATCGTCGCGGAGCCCGCGGGGCTGGGCCTCAGCATCGAGATCGCCGGCGGCGGCGTGATCGGCGCCGGCATCGCGACCGCCGCCGAGACGGTGTACCTGCCATGGCAGCCGGGTCGCGCCGAGTACGCGCCCTTCGAGGCCTGGCTCGCGAGCGACGCGTCCAAGGTCATGACCGACGCCAAGCCGCAGCTCGAGGCGCTCGCACGATCGGAGCTCGCCTTCGACGGGCTCGTGCTCGACACGCTCATCGCGGGCTGGCTCGTGCGGCCCAACCTGCAGGAGAAGTCGCTCGCCGACCTCGTCTCCTTCCACCTCGGCGAGTCGGTGCCGCAGGCCGATCCCGCGCTCCTCGTGCCCGAGGAGGGCACCGACGCCGGACCGGCCGAGTACGCGTGGTACACGCTGCGCCTCGCACCCGTCGTGCTGAGCCGGCTGTCCGAGGGGTCGCGACGACTGCTCGCGGAGGTCGAGATGCCGCTCGTGCCCGTACTGGCCGCCATGGAGTTGCGCGGTGTCACGGTCGACCACCCCGAGCTCGCGGCGCTGTCGGCCGAGCTCGGCGATCGCGCGGCCGGCCTCGCCCAGCTCGCCTACGCCGAGATCGGGCGCGAGGTCAACCTCGGCTCGCCGAAGCAGCTGCAGGAGGTGCTCTTCGATCAGCTCGGCATGCCGAAGACCCGCGCCACCAAGACCGGCTACACCACGGATGCCAGCGCACTCGCCGACCTGCAGGAGTCGAACCCCCATCCGTTCCTCGGATACCTCCTCGAACACCGCGACGCGACGAAGCTCCGCCAGATCGTCGAGTCGCTCGACAAGGCCATCGGAGCCGACGGGCGCATCCACACCACCTACTGGCAGATCGGCGCGGCCACCGGTCGGCTCTCGTCGAACGACCCGAACCTGCAGAACATCCCCATCCGCACCGCCGACGGCCGCCGCATCCGCAAGGCGTTCCGCCACGGGCCCGAGTACGCCGAACTGCTCACGGCCGACTACTCGCAGATCGAGATGCGCATCATGGCGCACCTCTCGGGCGACCCGGGGCTCATCGAGGCGTTCAACGCGGGCGAAGACCTGCACCGGTTCGTGGGCGCGCGCGTGTTCGGCGTCGATCCGGCCGACGTGACGCCCGTCATGCGCACGAAGGTGAAGGCCATGTCCTACGGGCTCGCGTACGGGCTCAGCGCCTTCGGCCTCTCGAAGCAGCTGCGCATCGACAGGGCCGAGGCCACGCAGCTCATGAAGGAGTACTTCGAGCGCTTCGGCGCGGTGCGCACCTACCTGCGCAGCGTCGTCGAGCAGGCGAAGATCGACGGCTACACCGAGACGATCTTCGGCCGCCGTCGCCCGTTCCCCGACCTTGCGAGCCCGAACCGCGTGCACCGCGAGAACGCCGAGCGCGCCGCCCTGAACTCGCCGATCCAGGGATCGGCGGCCGACATCATGAAGGTCGCGATGAGGAACGTCGAGGCCGCCCTCACGCAGAGGGGGCTCGGCAGCCGCATGCTCATGACCGTGCACGACGAGCTCATCTTCGAGGTCGCGCCCGGCGAGTCCGACGAGCTCGAAGAGGTCGTGCGCGACCGCATGGCGCACGCCGCCGAGCTGCTCGTTCCCCTCGACGTGCAGATCGGGCGCGGCAGCAACTGGGACGACGCGGCCCACTGACCCGGCCCGCACGCGCGACCGGCGCGCGGGACCGGCGCTGCGCATCGCGCTGGTCCGACGGGGCGGCGCCGCGTGGCGTCCGGCCCGACGAGATCCGAGGAGGCCTCGACGGTTGGCGCGTCGCGGCGCCGCTCCCTAGGCTCGCAGGCATGGCAGCAGCAGAGCGCACTCCGACCGACGTCGACCGGATCGCAGAGGACTGGGTCGACACCCTCGTCGAGTTGAACCCGGCCGTCGGCACCTACATCGGACGCACGAGCCACGACGATCGACTTCCCGACTACTCGCCGGCCGGCCACGACGCGGTCGTCTCCGCCATCCGCTCGACCCTCGGCGCGCTCCGCAGCGCCGAGCCGGCCGACGGCGTCGATCGCATCACCGTCGCGGACCTCGGCAGCGAGCTCTCGCTCGACCTCGAGAGCGACGCGGCCGGCCTGCACCTGCGCGACCTCAACGTGATCGCGAGCCCCGCACAGGAGATCCGCGAGGTCTTCGACCTGATGCCGACCGCGGCCACCGAGGACTGGGAGCGCATCGCCGCGCGGCTCGGCGCGGTTCCCGCGGCGGTCGACGGGTACATCGAGACGCTCCGCCTCGGCATCGAGCGCGGCACCGTGCCCGCCGTGCGCCAGGTGCGCGAGGTCGCCGTGCAGGCGCGTCGGCACGCGCGTCCCGACGGATTCTTCCCGTCCTTCGTCGCGGGCGCCGCCGACGACGGTGCGGCCATCGATGCAGGCCTCGAGCGTGCCCTCGCCGCGGGGGCCGAGGGCGCGGCATCCGCCTACGGGAGGCTCGCCGACTTCCTCGAGCAGGAGCTCGCGCCGCGAGCCGGATCCGCCGACGCGGTGGGGCGCGAGATCTACGCCCTGCAGTCGCGCCGGTTCCTCGGCGCCACGATCGACCTCGACGAGACCTACGAGTGGGGCATCGAGGAGCTCGCGCGCATGGTGGCGGAGCAGGAGTCGATCGCCCGGGAGATCGTGCCCGGGGCATCCGTCGCCGAGGCCATCGCGCACCTCGAGTCCGACCCGGCGCGCAAGCTCGTCGGCACCGACGCGCTGCAGCGCTGGATGCAGGAGACGAGCGACCGCGCGGTCGCCGAGCTGGGTGCGACGCAGTTCGACATCCCCGCCGAGATCCGCACGCTCGAGTGCCTCATCGCGCCCACGCAGGAGGGCGGCATCTATTACACGGGCCCGAGCGACGACTACACCCGTCCGGGGCGGATGTGGTGGTCGGTGCCCGAGGGCGTCACCGAGTTCGACACCTGGCGTGAGAAGACCACGGTCTACCACGAGGGCGTGCCGGGGCACCACCTGCAGATCGGACAGGCCGTCGTCAACCGCGGGCAGCTCAACACCTGGCGGCGCCAGCTCGCCGGCACCTCGGGCCACGCCGAGGGCTGGGCGCTCTACGCCGAGCGGCTCATGGAGGAGCTCGGCTACCTCGACGACCCCGCCGACCGGCTCGGCATGCTCGACGGCCAGCGGGTGCGCGCCGCCCGCGTCGTGCTCGACATCGGCGTGCACCTGGGCAAGCAGCGCCCCGACGGGAACGGCGCGTGGACGGGGGAGTACGCGTTCGAGTTCCTCGGGGACAACGTGAACATGCCACCGGAGTTCGTGCGCTTCGAGGTGCATCGCTACCTCGGCTGGCCGGGGCAGGCCCCGTCGTACAAGGTCGGTCAGCGCATCTGGGAGCAGCTGCGCGACGAGTCGCGCCGCCGCGCGGGCGATGCCTTCGACATCCGCGAGTTCCACAGCCGCGCGCTCGGCCTGGGCGGGCTCGGGCTCGACACGCTGCGGTCCGCGCTCCTGGCCTGACACGGGCGCCCGGCTGCGGCCGGGACGCGTGGCTAGACTGCGGCTGTGCCAGCACGCGGACGGATCACGTCGACCACGGCGCCGACCACTCGGGACGCATTCTGGGCGGAGTCGCCGGGCGCGGTGCTCGCCCGCCTGGACACGCGTGCGACGGGCCTGACCGCCGAGCAGGCGGCGGGGATCCTCGCCGCGCGCAAGCTCCGACGGCATCATCGGCACGGCCTGGCCTCGTGGCAGCGGCTCCTGCTCTCGCAGTTCAGCAGCCCGATCATGCTCATCCTGATCGTGGCGACGATCATCTCGATGCTCGTCGGCGACCTCACCGACGGCTCGATCATCATCGCGATCATCCTCGCGAGCGGACTGCTCGGCTTCTTCCAGGAGTACCGGGCGAACAACGACGTCGCCGCGCTGCTCAAGCGCGTCGAGGTCACGGTGCCCGTGCTCCGTGACGGGGCCGAGACGACCGCCCCGGTCGCCGAGATCGTGCCGGGCGACGTTGTGCTGCTGCGCGCCGGCGGCGTGGTGCCGGCCGACTGCCGCCTCCTCGAGAGCGAGAACCTGCTCGTCGACGAGTCGACGCTCACGGGCGAGTCCTACCCGGCCGAGAAGGACGCGGACCTCCCCGCCGACCCCTCGGCGACCCTCGCGGAGCGGCGCAACAGCGTCTTCCTCGGCACGCACGTCACGAGCGGCACGGCTCGCGCCGTCGCCGTGCGCACCGGCCGGGACACCGAGTTCGGCGCCGTCTCATCCGAGCTCGAGAAGAAGCGCGTGACGACGGCGTTCACACGCGGCACGACCCGATTCGGAGAGCTCCTCATCTGGGTCATGGTCGTGCTCACCGCATTCATCTTCATCGTGAACGCGCTGTTCGGCCGGCCGCTCATCGAGGCCCTGCTGTTCTCGCTGGCCCTCGCGGTGGGGCTCAGCCCCCAGATGCTGCCGGCGATCGTGTCGGTGAGCCTGTCGACGGGCGCCCGGCGGATGGCGAAGCAGCAGGTCATCGTGAAGCGGCTCGACGCCATCGAGGACCTCGGCGCGCTCACCGTGCTCTGCACCGACAAGACGGGCACCCTGACCGCCGGCTCCGTTCGGCTCGACGAAGCGCTCGACCTCGACGGCCGGGAGAGCGCCGAGGTGCTGCGGCTCGCGAGCTGCAACGCGGCGCTGCAGGAGGGATTCCCCAATCCGCTCGACCTCGCGATCCTCGCGCGCGCGGAGCCGCCCGCCGGGCTCACGGCGCTCGACGAGCTCCCGTACGACTTCAGCCGGCGACGCCTCTCGGTGGTGGTGCGGGTCGACGGCGCGCCCACCCTCATCGCCAAGGGGGCGTTCGAGGGCATGCTCGAGATCTGCGACCACGCCGTCGTCGACGGCGCCGTCGTCCCGCTCGATGCCGTGCGCAGCGGTGTCGTCGACCGGTACGAGCGGCTCAGCGCCCGGGGCCGCCGGGTCCTCGCGGTCGCCACACGCACGTTGGCCGACCCGATCCCCGCGCTGACGCCCGCGGACGAGACGGGGATGACGCTCGTCGGGATCCTCGCGTTCGACGATCCTGCCAAGGCGGATGTCGCCGATTCCCTCTCCGCGCTCGAGCGGCTCGGCGTCTCGGTGCGTCTCATCACCGGCGACAACCGGCTCGCGGCCGCTGCGATCGCCACGTCGGTCGGCCTCGACGCGGCGCACGTGCTCACCGGTCGTCAGATCGACGCGATGGACGACGCGGCCCTCGCCGCGGGAGTGGCCGGCGTGGGCGTCTTCGCCGAGATCGAGCCGGTGCAGAAGCGCCGGATCGTGTCGGCGCTGCGCGCGAACGGCGAGACGGTCGGATTCCTCGGCGACGGCATCAACGACGCACCCGCGCTGCAGGCGGCGGACGTCGGCATCTCCGTGGACACCGCCGTCGACGTCGCGAAGCAGGCCGCCAGCGTCGTGCTGCTGGCGAAGAGCCTCGCCGTCATCGTCGACGGGATCACGCTCGGCCGCGCGACGTTCGCGAACACGCTCAAGTACGTGCGCGTGACGACGAGCGCGAACTTCGGCAACATGCTCTCGATGGCGATCGCGAGCCTGTTCCTCACGTTCCTGCCACTGCTGCCGCGGCAGATCCTGCTGCTCAACTTCCTGAGCGACATCCCGGCCACGACGATCGCCGGAGACCGGGTCGACCCCGAGCGCGTCCAGGCGCCCGGCCGGTGGGACCTTCGCGGCATCCGGGACTTCATGATCACCTTCGGGCTCGTGTCGACGGTCTTCGACCTGCTCACGTTCGCCGTGCTGCTGTGGGTGTTCCGCGTCGACGACACCACGTTCCGCAGTTCGTGGTTCATCGAGTCGACGCTCACCGAGCTCGTGGTGCTGCTGTCGCTGCGCACCGGCCGACCGATCCTGCGGTCGCGGCCGGCGGCAGCGCTGCTGTGGTCGAGCATGGCGGTCGCGGTGGTGACCCTCGCACTGCCGTACTTCCCGCCGCTGGCCACGCCGCTCGGGCTCGACGCGGTGCCGCTGCCCATCCTCGGCTCGCTGTTCGCGCTCACCGGGCTCTACCTCGCGGCGAACGAGCTGCTCAAGCGCCGCTTCCTCGGGGACCGGCCTGCGCGGTTGCTGCGAACTGCCTGATACGGCTAGGATAGAGCGTCACTCGTGTGACAACCATGTCCGCATGCCGTCGCGGAACCAATCACAACGCTCTTTCCGCGTCGGCCCGATATTGTCCATTCGGAGCATTCACTACATGACAACCGTAACGACCAAGGCGCCCAAGCAGGTCGCGATCAACGACATCGGATCTGCTGACGATTTCCTCGCCGCGGTCGAGAAGACACTCAAGTTCTTCAACGACGGCGACCTCATCGAGGGTACCGTCGTGAAGATCGACCGCGACGAGGTCCTCCTCGACGTCGGATACAAGACCGAGGGTGTGATCCCCTCCCGCGAACTTTCCATCAAGCACGACGTCGACCCCAGCGAGGTCGTCAAGGTCGGCGACTCCGTCGAGGCCCTCGTTCTCCAGAAGGAGGACAAGGAAGGCCGTCTCATCCTGTCGAAGAAGCGTGCGCAGTACGAGCGCGCTTGGGGCGACGTGGAGAAGATCAAGGAGTCCGACGGCGTCGTCACGGGTTCGGTCATCGAGGTGGTCAAGGGTGGCCTCATCGTCGACATCGGCCTCCGTGGCTTCCTCCCGGCGTCGCTCATCGAGCTCCGCCGCGTGCGCGACCTCACGCCGTACCTCGGCCAGGAGATCGAGGCGAAGATCCTCGAGCTCGACAAGAACCGCAACAACGTCGTGCTCTCGCGCCGCGCGCTCCTCGAGCAGACGCAGTCCGAGTCGCGCTCGACGTTCCTCGCGAACCTCCACCCGGGCCAGATCCGCAAGGGCGTCATCTCGTCGATCGTCAACTTCGGTGCGTTCGTCGACCTCGGCGGCGTCGACGGACTCGTCCACGTCTCCGAGCTCTCGTGGAAGCACATCGAGCACGCCAGCGAGGTCGTCGAGGTCGGCCAGGAGGTCACCGTCGAGGTGCTCTCCGTCGAGCTCGACCGCGAGCGCGTCTCCCTGTCGCTCAAGGCGACGCAGGAGGACCCGTGGCAGGTCTTCGCCCGCACCCACGCGATCGGCCAGGTCGCACCGGGCAAGGTCACGAAGCTCGTGCCGTTCGGTGCGTTCGTCCGCGTGGCCGACGGCATCGAGGGCCTCGTGCACATCTCGGAGCTGTCGGGCAAGCACGTCGAGCTCGCAGAGCAGGTCGTGTCGGTCGGCGAAGAGGTCTTCGTCAAGGTCATCGACATCGACCTCGAGCGTCGCCGCATCTCGCTCTCGCTGAAGCAGGCGAACGAGGGCGTCGACCCCGAGGGCACCGAGTTCGACCCGGCGCTCTACGGCATGCTCACCGAGTACGACGAGCAGGGCAACTACAAGTACCCCGAGGGCTTCGACCCCGAGACCAACGAGTGGCGCGAGGGCTTCGAGGCCCAGCGCGAGAAGTGGGAGCAGGAGTACGCTGCCGCCCAGGCTCGCTGGGAGGCGCACAAGAAGCAGGTCGCACAGGCTGCCGTCCAGGCCGCCCAGGACGACTCGTTCTCGGCCGGCGGCTCCTCGTTCTCGAGCGAGCCCACCACCGGTGGCACCCTCGCCGACGACGCGTCGCTCGCGGCGCTGCGCGAGAAGCTCTCGAGCAACAACTAGTCGTTCGCGACTCGTACGGAAGGCCGGTCCCCGAGGGGGCCGGCCTTCCGGCGTTCGGCGACCGCGTTCCGGTCAGTAGAGTTGGGGTGTGTATCTGATCGGCCTCACCGGGGGCATCGCGTCCGGCAAGTCAACCGTCGCCCGCCGTCTCGTGGAGCACGGCGCCGTGCATCTCGATGCCGACCAGCTCGCCCGGCGGGTGGTCGAGCCGGGCAGCCCGTGCCTCGAGGCGATCGCCGACGAGTTCGGTGCGGCGGTCGTGCGGCCCGACGGCACGCTCGACCGCGACAAGCTGGGTGGGATCGTCTTCCACGACGACGCGGCGCGCGCCCGGCTCAATGCGATCGTGCACCCCGCGGTGCGCGAGCTGTCGGGCCGGCTCATCGCGAAGGCCGAGGCGGAGGACCCCGACGCCGTCGTCGTGTACGACGTGCCGCTGCTCGTCGAGGCCCAGGTCGATCACCCGTTCGACCTCATCGTCGTGACGAGCGCGCCGCGCCGCACCCAGGTGAAGCGACTCGTGGAGGAGCGCGGGCTCGACCCGATCCAGGCCGAGGCCCGCGTCGACGCGCAGGTGGGGAACACCGAGCGACTCGCCGTGGCCGACGTCGTCATCGACACGGACGGCAGCATCGCGCACACCATGAGCCAGACCGACGCGCTGTGGGCGCGCATCGCGCAGGAGCGCCGCGAGCGTTCCGCCTGACGCCCCGCAGTCCAGTCTGGATGCCGCCCAGCTTCGGTGTCGGCGGCCGAACCTAGACTTGACGGCATGCAGGCAACCCGATCCGTCCGGCCGTTCGAGGTCGTCAGCGAGTACTCGCCGAGCGGTGACCAGCCGCAGGCGATCGCCGAGCTCGCCGCGCGCATCAATGCCGGCGAGACCGATGTGGTGCTCCTCGGCGCGACAGGAACGGGCAAGTCGGCGACGACCGCCTGGCTCATCGAGCAGGTGCAGCGGCCCACGCTCGTGCTCGCCCACAACAAGACGCTCGCCGCCCAGCTCACGACCGAGTTCCGCGAGCTCATGCCCAACAACGCCGTCGAGTACTTCGTCTCGTACTACGACTACTACCAGCCCGAGGCCTACGTGCCGCAGACCGACACCTTCATCGAGAAGGACTCGTCGATCAACGCGGAGGTCGAGCGGCTCCGTCACTCCACGACGAACTCCCTGCTCAGCCGTCGCGATGTCGTCGTGGTCTCGACGGTCTCGTGCATCTACGGCCTCGGCACGCCCGAGGAGTACCTCAACGCGATGATGCCGTTGCAGGTCGGCCAGCGCGTCGATCGCGACTGGCTCATCCGCAAGTTCGTCTCCATGCAGTACCAGCGCAACGACATCGACTTCTCGCGGGGCAACTTCCGGGTGCGCGGCGACACGATCGAGATCATCCCCGTCTACGAAGAGCTCGCGATCCGCATCGAGATGTTCGGCGACGAGATCGAGGCGCTGTACACGCTCCACCCGCTCACCGGGCAGGTCGTCGAGAAGCTCGACGTCGTGCCGGTGTTCCCCGGGTCGCACTACGTCGCGAGCACCGACGTGATGCAGCGGGCGATCGGCACGATCCGCATCGAGCTCGAGGAGCGGCTCGCGGAGCTCGAACGCGAAGGCAAGCTGCTCGAGGCGCAGCGACTGCGCATGCGCACCACCTTCGACCTCGAGATGATGGAGCAGATCGGCTTCTGCTCCGGCATCGAGAACTACTCGCGGCACATCGACGGCCGTTCCCCGGGCGAGGCGCCGCACTGCCTCATCGACTACTTCCCCGACGACTTCCTCGTCGTCATCGACGAGTCCCACGTGACCGTTCCGCAGATCGGTGCGATGTACGAGGGCGACTCGTCGCGCAAGCGCACGCTCGTCGAGCACGGGTTCCGCCTGCCGAGCGCGCTCGACAACCGCCCACTCAAGTGGAACGAGTTCAAGGACAAGGTCGGCCAGGCGGTCTACCTCTCTGCGACGCCGGGCAAGTACGAGATGGGCATCGCCGACGGGATCGTCGAGCAGATCATCCGCCCGACTGGCCTCGTCGACCCCCAGATCGTGGTCAAGCCGTCGAAGGGCCAGATCGACGACCTGCTCGAGGAGATCCGCGCGCGTGCCGAGCGCGACGAGCGCGTCCTCGTGACCACCCTCACGAAGAAGATGGCCGAGGAGCTCACCGACTTCCTCACCGAGGCCGGGGTGCGCGTGCGCTACCTCCACTCCGACGTCGACACGCTGCGCCGGGTCGAGCTCCTCACCGAGCTCCGTGCCGGTGTCTACGACGTGCTCGTTGGCATCAACCTCCTGCGTGAGGGGCTCGACCTGCCCGAGGTGTCGCTCGTGGCCATCCTCGACGCCGACAAGGAGGGCTTCCTCCGGTCGTCCACCTCGCTCATCCAGACCATCGGCCGTGCCGCCCGCAACGTCTCCGGCGAGGTGCACATGTACGCCGACGTCATGACCGACTCGATGAGCATGGCGATCGACGAGACGAACCGCCGCCGCGACCGGCAGCTCGAGTACAACCGAGTCAACGGCATCGATCCCACGCCCCTCCGCAAGCGCATCGCCGACATCACCGATGCGCTCGCTCGTGAGGAGGCCGACACGGCGGCGCTGCTCGCCGGACGCGACGCGCGGCAGAAGTCGCCCGTGCCCCGCCGGGCGGGCATCGCATCGGCGGGTGCGAACGACCTCGAGGAGCTCATCCGCGACCTCAACAACCAGATGCTCGAGGCGGCGGGGGAGCTCAAGTTCGAACTCGCCGCCCGGCTGCGCGACGAGGTCTCCGAGCTCAAGCGGGAGCTGCGCCAGATGGAGAAGGCCGGACACCTCGGCTGAGCCCGGATTCGAACGTATGTTCGCTGACAGCACAGGCCGCGGCGGCATCCGTGTCAGTGGCGCTCCGTACACTCGATAGGTGCCAGTTTCACGTCTCGATGCCCATTCGCGCCTGAGCGTTCGCGGAGCCCGTGTGCACAACCTGCACAACGTCGACGTCGAGATCCCACGCGACGCGATGGTGGTGTTCACGGGCCTCTCGGGGTCGGGAAAGTCCTCGCTCGCGTTCGACACGATCTTCGCCGAGGGCCAGCGTCGCTATGTCGAGTCGCTCTCCGCCTACGCCCGCCAGTTCCTCGGCCAGGTCGACCGGCCCGATGTCGACTTCATCGAGGGGCTGAGCCCGGCCGTCTCCATCGACCAGAAGTCGACGAACCGCAACCCGCGTTCCACGGTCGGCACGATCACCGAGATCTACGACTACATGCGCCTGCTCTGGGCGCGCATCGGCGTGCCGCACTGTCCCGTCTGCGGTGAGCGCATCCAGCGCCAGACCGTCCAGCAGATCGCCGACCAGCTCATGGAGCTCGACGAGGGCACCCGGTTCCAGGTGCTCAGCCCCGTCGTGTCGCAGAAGAAGGGCGAGTTCGTCGACCTGTTCCGCGACCTGTCGGCGCAGGGCTACACACGTGCCGTCGTCGACGGCGAGGTCATCCGGCTCGACGAGCCGCCGACGCTGAAGAAGCAGGTCAAGCACGACATCTCCGTCGTGGTCGACCGGCTCGTGGCATCCGACGACATCCTTGGCCGGCTCACCGACTCGCTCGAGACCGCGCTGCGCCTCACCGACGGGCTCGTGCAGATCAACTACGTCGACCGCGAGAGCTTCGACGCGTGGCAGACCTTCTCCGAGAAGCTCTCGTGCCCCAACCAGCATCCGATCGCGCTCACCGAGATCGAGCCGCGCACGTTCTCGTTCAACGCCCCGTTCGGCGCCTGCCCCGAGTGCTCCGGCCTCGGCACGCGCATGTCGGTCGACGAGGAGCTGCTGCTCGGCGACCCCGCCCTCAGCATCGCCGAGGGCGTCATCCTGCCGTGGACCTCGCAGGGCAAGAGCCTCTACAACTACTACGAGAAGCTGCTGCACGGCCTCGCGCGCGACCTCGGGTTCTCGCTCGACACGCCGTGGGAGCAGCTTCCCGCCGACGCGCGCGATGCGGTGCTGCGCGGCGACAACTTCGAGGTCAAGGTGCGCTGGCGCAACCGGTACGGCCGTGAGATGAGCTACTCGTCGGGCTTCGAGGGCGTCGTCCCCTACATCGAGCGGCAGTACCTGCAGGCCGAGACCGACGTGCAGCGGGCCCGCTGGTCGGAGTACCTCCGCGAGGTGCCGTGCCCTGTGTGCCGTGGCGACCGGCTGAAGCCCGAGGTGCTCGCCGTGCTCGTGCACGACGCGAGCATCGCCGACGTGTGCCGGCTGAGCCTCCACGACGCGCGCTCCTTCATGGACCGCCTCGAGCTGACCGACCGCGAGCAGACGATCGCCGCGCAGGTGCTCCGCGAGATCAAGCTCCGGCTCGACTTCCTCATCCGAGTCGGCCTCAGCTACCTCGACCTCGCCCGCGCCGCCGGTACCCTCTCGGGCGGCGAGGCGCAGCGCATCCGGCTCGCGACGCAGATCGGCTCGGGACTCACGGGGGTGCTCTACGTGCTCGACGAGCCGAGCATCGGCCTCCATCAGCGCGACAACCGCCGGCTGATCGACACCCTCATCGCCCTGCGCGACCTCGGCAACACCCTCATCGTCGTCGAGCACGACGAGGACACGATCCGCACCGCCGACTGGATCGTCGACATCGGCCCGGGCGCCGGCGTGCACGGCGGCACGGTCGTGCACAGCGGCAGCTACGCCGACCTCGTCAAGAACACCCGATCGCTCACGGGCGACTACCTCTCGGGCCGCCGGGAGATCGCGATCCCGTCGCACCGCAGGCCGATCGACCCCGAGCGCATGATCGCGGTGCACGGCGCCGCCGCCAACAACCTGCGCGACGTCGACGTCGAGTTCCCGCTCGGCACGTTCACGGCCGTCACGGGCGTGAGCGGGTCGGGCAAGTCGTCGCTCGTCAACGACATCCTCTACCGGGTGCTCGCGAACCGCCTCAACGGCGCCCGCAAGGTGCCGGGCAAGCACCGCCGCGTCACCGGCCTCGACCAGCTCGACAAGGTCGTGCACGTCGACCAGGCGCCGATCGGCCGCACCCCGCGGTCGAACCCCGCCACCTACACGGGCGTGTTCGACCGCATCCGCACGCTCTTCTCCGAGACCACCGAGGCGAAGGCCCGCGGCTACCTTCCCGGCCGCTTCAGCTTCAACGTCAAGGGCGGCCGCTGCGAGGCGTGCTCGGGCGACGGCACCATCAAGATCGAGATGAACTTCCTGCCCGACGTGTACGTCGCGTGCGAGGTCTGCGGGGGCAAGCGCTACAACCGCGAGACCCTGCAGGTGCACTACAAGGGCAAGAACATCGCCGAGGTGCTCGAGATGCCCATCAGCGAGGCGGCCGAGTTCTTCGAGCCGATCTCGGCGATCCACCGGTACCTGAAGACGCTCGTCGACGTGGGCCTCGGCTACGTGCAGCTCGGACAGAGCGCCACGACGCTCTCGGGCGGCGAGGCGCAGCGCGTGAAGCTCGCCACCGAGCTGCAGCGCCGGTCCAACGGCCGCAGTGTCTACGTGCTCGACGAGCCCACCACGGGCCTCCATTTCGAAGATGTGCGCAAGCTCCTCAAGGTGCTCGGCAAGCTCGTCGACAAGGGCAACACCGTGATCGTCATCGAGCACAGCCTCGACGTCATCAAGTCCGCCGACTGGATCATCGACCTCGGGCCCGAGGGCGGCTCGGGCGGCGGCCAGGTCGTCGCGACGGGCACGCCCGAGCAGGTGGCGCGGGTGACCGCGAGCCACACCGGCTACTTCCTCCGCGAGATCTTCGACGCGGCATCCGAGCGCACCGAGGTCGCCAGCTAAGCGATGCGCGACGTCCTCCCGTACCGGCCGAAGCCGGGCGAGATCCCCACCTCGCCCGGCGTGTACCGTTTCCGCGACGACGAGGGGCGGGTGCTCTACGTCGGCAAGGCGAAGAACCTCCGCGCACGCCTCTCGAACTACTTCGCGCCGATCTACAGCCTCCACGAGCGCACACGGCGGATGGTGACCACCGCGAGCTCCGTGGAGTGGACCGTCGTCGGGAACGATGTCGAGGCCCTCCAACTCGAGATCACGCTGATCAACGAGTTCCACCCGCCGTTCAACGTGCGCTTCAAGGACGACAAGAGCTATCCCTACCTGGTGGTGACGCTCGCCGACGACGCGCCCCGGGCCATGATCAGCCGGCGTCGCGGCATCCCCGGCGCGCGCTACTTCGGCCCGTACCCCAAGGTCTGGGCGGTCAACGAGACGCTCGAGACGCTGCTCACGCTGTTCCCGATCCGCACCTGCAAGGACAGCGACTACAAGCGCGCGATGACGAGCGGCAAGCCGTGCTTCGCCGGCCAGATCGGCCGGTGCTTCGGCCCGTGCTCGATGAAGGTCACGATCGAGGAGCACCGCGAGAACGTCGACCGGTTCGTCGCCTTCATGCAGAACCAGGATCGTCGCATCATCGGCGAACTGACCCAGCAGATGAAGGCCGCCGCCGCGACGCTGGACTACGAGACGGCGGCGCGGCGCCGCGACCAGATCCAGGCGGCCGAGTCGTTCTTCGAGAAGAGCGCGGTCGTGCTCGGCGAGCACGTCGACATCGACGTCTTCGGCATCGACCACGACGAGCTCTCGGCCGCCGTGCAGCTGTTCATCGTGCGCGGCGGGAGGGTCCGTGGCGTGCGGTCGTGGACCGTCGACAAGGAACTCGACGTGCCCCTCGGCGAGCTCGTCGACTCGGTCGTGCAGAACGCCTACGGTGACGACATCGTGCCGCCCGGCGAGGTCGTCGTTCCCGAGCTGCCCGACGACGCACCCGCCCTCGAGGGTTGGCTCGCCGCGATCGCCGGGCGGAAGGTGCGCCTGCGCGCCGCCCAGCGCGGCGACAAGGCCGCGCTCCTCCAGACCGCCACGCAGAACGCGAAGCAGACGCTCATGCTCTACAAGACGCGTCGCAGCGCCGACTTCACCACGCGCTCCCGGGCGCTGGAAGACATTCAGGAGGCGCTCGGCATGGCCGACGCGCCCCTGCGCATCGAGTGCTTCGACGTCTCGCACCTCTCGGGCACCAACATCGTCGCGTCGATGGTCGTCTTCGAAGACGGCCTGCCCCGCAAAGACGAGTACCGCCGCTTCACCATCCCGAATTCCACCGACGACACCGACTCGATCCACCAGGTGCTCACCCGCCGGCTCGCGTACCTGGCCGAGCCGTCGCGCCCTTCGGCGACCGCGGCGGCGGGTGCGGATGCGGCGGGCGCGGATGCCGCGGGCGACGACGCCGACGCGGCATCCGTGCGCCGTGCCAAGTTCGCCTACCGGCCGAACCTGCTCGTCGTCGACGGCGGACAACCGCAGGTGCAAGCCGCCGCGAGGGCGCTCGAGGAGTCCGGCGTCGAGGGCGTCTACCTGTGCGGGATCGCGAAGCGGCTCGAGGAGATCTGGACGCCCGACTCCGACTTCCCCGTGATCCTCCCGCGCAACAGCGACGCGCTGTTCCTCTTCCAGCGCGTGCGCGACGAGGCGCACCGGTTCGCCATCACGCACCAGCGCCAGCGGCGCAAGCGCGACATCGCCACCGTGCTGAGCGACATCCCGGGGCTCGGGCCGACGCGCGTCTCCCAGCTGCTGCGGCACTTCGGCTCGGTGACCCGCCTGCGTGCCGCCGACGAGGCCGCGATCGCGGAGGTGAACGGCATCGGCCCCGCGCTCGCGGCCACCGTGCACCAGCACCTGCGGGCGGGAAGCTCGCGTGACGCCGACTAGGCTGGGGGAGCGCGACGCGGAAGGGGGCCCGACGGCAATGGGGGACGGCGACCAGCAGGAGATGCTCATCGTCACGGGGATGTCCGGAGCGGGCCGATCCACGGTGGCCAATGCGCTCGAGGACCTCGGATGGTACGTCGTCGACAACCTGCCGCCGCAGATGCTCCGACCGCTCGTCGAGCTCGTGGAGCGCGCCGGCGCCTCGCTGCCCCGCATCGCCGCCGTCGTCGACATCCGCGGCGGCGGATTCTTCTCCGAGTTGCGCGACATCGTGCAGGCGCTGCGCACCGGCGTCAACGTGCGCGTCATGTTCCTCGACGCGAACGACGCGGTGCTCGTGCGGCGGTTCGAGTCGGTGCGGCGCCCGCATCCGCTGCAGGGCGACGGCACGCTGCTCGACGGCATCACCGCCGAGCGGGTGCGGCTCGCCGAGGTGCGCGAGGCGAGCGACATCTTCGTCGACACCTCCGACCTCAACATCCACCAGCTCGCGAACCTCGTCACCGAGTCCTTCGCCGAGGCCGACCGCGCAGGGCTGCGCGTCACGGTCATGAGCTTCGGGTTCAAGTACGGGCTGCCGGCCGACGCCGACCTCGTCGCCGACGCGCGCTTCCTGCCGAATCCCTTCTGGCAGCCCGAGCTGCGGCCGCTCACCGGCGAGGACGCGATCGTGGCCGACTACGTGCTGGGCCAGAATGGAGCCCGCGAGTTCCTCGACGCCTACGACACGGCGCTCGTGCCGGTGCTCGCGGGCTACCAACGCGAGAACAAGCGGCACGTGACCGTCGCGATCGGATGCACCGGCGGAAAGCATCGCTCGGTGGCGCTCGTGCGGGAACTCGCGACGAGGCTCGCGAAGCACCCGGGCGTCGCGGTCAGCGTGAAGCATCGCGACCTCGGCAGGGAGTGACCGCCGGCGTCCGGCCGGGCGCGAGGGCGCGGGGGACCGACGACACCGGGGGAATGACAGAGAGGACGACCACGTGGCACTGACCGCGGATGTGAAGGAAGAGCTCGCGCGAGTCGAGGTGTCGAAGACCTCGGTGCGCGCCGCGGAGCTCGCGTCGGTGCTGCGGTTCGCGGGAGGCCTGCACATCATCTCGGGGCGCATCGCGATCGAGGCGGAGCTGGATTCGCCCAACATCGCGCGGCGCGTGACCCGCGATCTCGGCGAGCTCTACGGCGTGCGACCGGATGTCTCGGTCATCTCCGCCTCGGGCCTCCGGCGCACGAACCAGTACCTCGTGCGGGTCCTCGACGGCGGCGAGACGCTCGCCCGCCAGACCGGCCTGCTCGACGCCCGGCGGCGGCCCGTGCGCGGACTGCCGAACAAGCTCACGACCGGCTCGCGCGACGACGTCGCGGCGGTGTGGCGCGGCGCGTTCCTCGCGCACGGCAGCCTCACCGATCCGGGCCGCTCGGCCGCGCTCGAGGTCACCTGCCCGGGCAACGAGACGGCGATGGCCCTCGTGGGCGCGGCGGGCAGGCTCGGCATCTCCGCGAAGGCCCGCGAGGTGCGCGGCGTGCACCGCGTCGTCATCCGCGACGGCGAGGCGATCAGCGCCATGCTCGCGGTGATGGGCGCGACCGAGACGGTGCGCAACTGGGAGGAGCTGCGGCAGCGCCGCGAGGTGCGCGCGACCGCGAACCGCCTCGTCAACTTCGACGACGCGAACCTGCGCCGATCCGCCCAGGCCGCGGTGGCCGCGTGCGCGCGCGTGGAGCGCGCCATGGAGCTCCTCGGCGACGACATCCCCGACCACCTCCGCTACGCGGGCGAGCTGCGGCTCGCCCACCGCGACGCGAGCCTCGACGAGCTCGGCCACCACGCCGACCCGCCCATGACGAAGGACGCGGTGGCCGGCCGCATCCGTCGACTGCTCGCGATGGCCGACAAGAAGGCGGCCGAGCTCGGCGTGCCCGGCACCGAGGCGAGCCTGCCCGCCGATCTCGACGAAGTCTGAATGGGTCACGGCCCCGGCACGGCTCGTGCCCACGGGCATAGGATCGACGATGGCGCGGTGGAACCGGGCAGAGGCTCGGTTCCCCGGCATCTGACAAGGAGAAGCAATGGCTGACTACACCCTCCCAGATCTCGCGTACGACTACTCGGCGCTCGAGCCGAGCATCAGCGGCACGATCATGGAGTTGCACCACTCGAAGCACCACCAGGCCTACGTGACGGGCGCGAACACTGCGCTCGCGCAGCTCGCGGAGGCGCGCGACTCGGGCAACCTCGCGAACGTGAACAAGCTCGAGAAGGACCTCGCGTTCAACCTCGGCGGCCACGTCAACCACTCGATCTTCTGGACGAACCTCTCGCCCGACGGCGGCGACAAGCCCACCGGCGAGCTCGCCGCGGCGATCGACGACCACTTCGGCTCGTTCGACAAGTTCCAGGCGCACTTCACGGCCACCGCGCTCGGCGTGCAGGGCTCCGGCTGGGCCGTGCTCGCATGGGACTCGCTCGGCCAGCGCCCCATCATCGCGCAGTTCTTCGACCAGCAGGGCAACCTCCCGGCAGGCCTGATCCCGCTGCTCATGCTCGACGTCTGGGAGCACGCGTACTACCTCGACTACAAGAACGTGCGCGCCGATTACGTGAAGGCGTTCTGGAACATCGCGAACTGGGACAACGTCCAGCAGCGCTTCCAGGCAGCAAACGAGAAGTCCTCGGGGCTGCTGCTACTGTCATAGCGGATGGTGTCCCCGGACGCCGTCCGGGGACACCGTCGTCCGAGCAGTTCACCACCGAAACAGCGCGCTCGCGCCCCGTCAATACAGGAGACATCCGTGTCCGTAAAGATCGGCATCAACGGCTTCGGCCGCATCGGCCGTAACTACTTCCGCGCCGCCCTCGCCCAGGGCGCCGACCTCGAAATCGTCGCGGTGAACGACCTCACCGACAACAAGACCCTCGCCCACCTCCTCAAGTACGACTCGATCACGGGCCGCCTCGACGCGACCGTCGAGTACGACGACGAGAACCTCATCGTGAACGGCAAGGCCATCAAGGCGTTCGCCGAGCGCGACCCCGCGAACCTGCCCTGGGGCGAACTCGGCGTCGACATCGTCATCGAGTCGACGGGCTTCTTCACCAAGGCCGCCGACGCGCGCAAGCACATCGAGGCCGGCGCCAAGAAGGTGCTCATCTCGGCTCCCGCCACCGACGAGGACGCCACCTTCGTCATGGGCGTCAACGAGCACGAGTACGACCCCGAGAAGCACCACATCATCTCGAACGCCTCCTGCACCACCAACTGCCTCGCGCCGCTCGCGAAGGTCTTCAACGACGCGTTCGGCATCGAGCGCGGCCTCATGACGACCGTGCACGCCTACACCGCCGACCAGAACCTGCAGGACGGCCCGCACAAGGACCTCCGCCGTGCGCGTGCCGCCGCGGTCAACATCGTGCCGACCTCGACCGGAGCCGCCAAGGCGATCGGCCTCGTGCTCCCGGAGCTCATCGGCAAGCTCGACGGCTTCGCGCTGCGCGTGCCGGTCCCCACCGGCTCGATCACCGACCTCACGGTCACCTCCTCGCGTCCGGTCACGGTCGACGAGGTCAAGGCGGCCTACAAGGCCGCGGCCGAGGGGCCGATGAAGGGCATCCTCAAGTACACCGAAGACGAGATCGTCTCGAGCGACATCGTCACCGACCCGCACTCGTCGATCTTCGACGCGGGCCTGCTCCGCGTGCTCGGAGACCAGGTCAAGCTCTCGAGCTGGTACGACAACGAGTGGGGCTACTCGAACCGACTCGTCGACCTCACCGAGTACGTCGCCGAACGTCTCTGAGACGAGCAGCTCGTGACCCTGCGAACGATCGATTCCCTCGGTCCGCTCGCCGGCAAGCGCGTCGTCGTCCGTTGTGACCTCAACGTTCCTCTCCAGGACGGGGCCATCACGGACGACGGCCGCGTGCGGGCATCGGTCCCCACGCTCGATGCACTCGTGGCGCAGGGCGCCCGCGTGATCGTCGTGTCCCACCTCGGCCGCCCCGACGGCGCCCCCGAGGCGAAGTACAGCCTGGCCCCGGTGGCCGCGCGGCTCGACGAGCTGCTCGACGCATCCGTCGCCTTCGCGACCGACACGGTCGGGGCGGATGCCGCGGCCAAGGTCGCGGCGCTCGGCGACGGCGAGGTGCTCGTGCTCGAGAACCTGCGGTTCAACCCCGGTGAGACCGCGAAGGACGACGCGGAGCGCGGTGCCTTCGCGGCCCAGCTCGCGGAGTTCGCCGACGTCGTCGTGTCCGACGGCTTCGGCGTGGTGCACCGCAAGCAGGCGAGCGTCTACGACCTCGAGCAGCTGCGGCCGAGTGCCGCGGGCCTGCTCATCGCCGCCGAGCTCGACGTGCTCGACCGGCTCACCGAGAACCCCGAGCGGCCGTACGCGGTCGTGCTCGGCGGGTCGAAGGTGTCGGACAAGCTCGGCGTGATCGAGCACCTGCTGCCGCGCGTCGACACGCTCCTCATCGGGGGCGGGATGCTGTTCACCTTCCTCGCGGCGCAGGGTCACAAGGTGGGCTCGAGCCTCCTCGAGGCCGACCAGATCGACACCGTGAAGCGCTACCTGTCCGACGCCGAGGAACGCGGCGTGACGATCGTGCTGCCGACCGATGTCGTGGTCGCCGCCTCGTTCTCGGCCGACGCCGACCACGTGGTGGCTCCTGCAGACGCGATCGAGGAGACGCCGTTCGGCGCCTCCGGCCTCGGGCTCGACATCGGCCCCAACACGGCGGCCACCTTCGCGGGGTACATCCGCGACTCCCGCACCGTGTTCTGGAACGGCCCCATGGGCGTGTTCGAGCTGGCGCCGTTCGCAGCGGGCACACGTGCCGTGGCCGACGCGCTCACCGAGGTCGACGGGCTCAGCGTCGTGGGCGGCGGCGACTCCGCCGCTGCCGTACGGCAGCTGGGATTCGCCGACGACCAGTTCGGACACATCTCGACGGGCGGGGGCGCGAGCCTCGAGTTCCTCGAAGGCAAGCATCTCCCCGGACTGGAGGTCCTCGGATGGCAGTGACACGCACCCCGTTCATCGCGGGCAACTGGAAGATGAACCTCGATCACCTGCAGGCGATCGCGTTCGTGCAGAAGCTCGCGTGGGCGCTCGCCGACGCGAAGCACGACTTCGCCGACGCGGAGGTCGCCGTCTTCCCCCCGTTCACCGACCTGCGTTCGGTGCAGACGCTCGTCGCCGCAGACGACCTGCCCATCGCCTACGGCGCCCAGGACGTCTCGCAGCACGATTCGGGCGCGTACACCGGTGAGGTGTCGGGTGCGTTCCTCGCGAAGCTCGACTGCCGGTACGTCATCATCGGCCACTCCGAACGGCGCACGCTGCACGGCGAGACCGACGCGGTCGTGAACGCGAAGGTGCAGGCGGCGCATCGCCACGGCATCGTTCCCGTGCTGTGCGTGGGCGAGACGGCGGACGACCTCGAGCAGCACGGCGCGAGCGCCGTGCCGGTCGCCCAGTTGCGCGCCGCACTCGACGGCGTCGACGCGTCGAAGGGCCTCGTCGTGGCGTACGAGCCGGTCTGGGCGATCGGATCGGGCCAGGCGGCCACCCCCGAGCAGGCGCAGCAGGTCTGTGCGGCGCTCCGCGCGGTGCTCGCCGAGGTCGCCGGCGACGACGTCGCCGCATCGACCCGCGTGCTCTACGGCGGGTCGGTGAAGGCCGCCAACATCGCGTCGTTCCTCCGCGAGGTCGATGTCGACGGTGCACTCGTCGGCGGTGCGAGCCTCGACATCGACGAGTTCTCGAGCATCGTCCGCTTCAAGAAGCACGTGGGCGCCTGAGCCGCGAGGCGCCGCGAACACGTCGCACCCGCACCCGCCGTCCCGGCCCGTGACCACGGGCCGGGACGGCGGTGCGGCTATACTCGACTGGTCGGCATCGACACTTCGTCATGCCCGGAAAGGTTTCACCGTGGAGATTCTCCAGGTCGTCCTGCAGGTGCTGCTCGGTCTCACGAGCCTCCTGCTCACGCTCCTGATCCTGTTGCACAAGGGTCGTGGTGGCGGTCTGTCCGACATGTTCGGCGGCGGCGTCACCTCGAACCTCGGCGCCTCGGGCGTCGCAGAGCGCAACCTCAATCGCATCACGATCATCCTCGCGCTCGTGTGGGTGACGTGCATCGTCGTGCTCGGACTCATCACGAAGTTCGACGCGGGAATCTGACGGAGGACCCAGTGGCATCAGGAAACAGCGCAATCCGCGGCTCGCGCGTCGGTGCGGGCCCCATGGGCGAGCAGGACCGGGGCTTCCACGCCGACCGCATCGCGGTGAGCTACTGGGACGCGCAGGGCAACGAGACCGTGCGGTACTTCGCGGCGAACCTCCCCGAGGAGGAGATCCCCGACGTCATCGACAGCCCGTCCACGGGCCTTCCCGCCGGTCGCGACAAGGACAACCCGCCGTCGGTGTCGAAGCTCGAACCCTACAAGACGCACCTCGCCTACGTGAAGGAGCGGCGCACCGAGGAGGAGGCCGCGGCGCTCCTCGAGGAAGCGCTCGAGCAGCTGCGCGCGCGTCGAGGCACGGGCACAAAGGACTGAACTTGCACGACGACGGGGCCGCCCACCGGGCGGCCCCTTCGTCGTTCCCGCTCGCGCGGGTGGCGTGCGGTCAGTACTCGCGTGCGATGAGCGCCTCGGGCACCTCTGCCGCGGCATCCTGATCGATGAAGAACACGGTGCGCCGGCGACCCTTGATGCCCGCCACGGGCACTTCGTCGCGGCTGGCGCCCGCGAGCGCGAGGCCGAGGGCGGAGGCCTTGTCGGCCCCGGCGAGCACGAACCAGATGCGCTGCGAGGAGTTGAGCACCGGCCGGGTGAGGCTCAGCCGCTCGGGCGGTGGCTTCGGGGACTCGCGCACGGCGATGACCGGGCGGTCGATCACCTGGATCCCGGAGCGGTGCGGGAACAACGAGGCGATGTGGCCGTCGGGTCCGACGCCGAGGAACGTGATGTCGAAGATCGGGTACCCGAGCCCCGCCGCGCCGTGCCGGGCGAGCTCGGCCGCGTAGGCGTCGGCCGCCTCGTCGAGCGTGAGCCCCGAATCGGATGCGGGGAACGGGTGCACCTGCTCGGGTGCGAGCTCGAGCGCATCGAGCAGCGCGGCGCGCGACTGCACGTCGTTCCGCTCGGCGTCGCCGGCCGGAACCCACCGCTCGTCGCCCCACCAGAAGTGGATGCGGCTCCAGTCGATCGAGTGCCGCGCCGGCGACTCCGCGACGGCCTCGAGCACCGCCCCGCCCATCGACCCGCCGGTGAGGACGACGTGCACCGTCTGCTGCACGTCGAGCAGGTCGAGCACCTTCGTGATGAAGCGCGCAGCGACCGAGCCGGCCAGGGTGGACTTGTCGGGGTGCACGAGCACGCGCCGCTCGTTCGTCATACGTGGACTCCTTCGTCCCGCTCTCGGAGCAGCCGGAGGCCGCTCGTGATCACCTCACCGTACAGTTCATCCGGGTCCAGGCGGCGGAGTTCGTCGGCGAGGCAGTCGCGGAGGCTGCGACGGGGGAGTGCGACGTCGTGCAGGGGCTGGCCGGGCTGGCGCAGCGTCGCGACGCCGGGAACGTCGCGCACGAGTTCGATGACACCGCTCGCACGCTCGAGCTCCACGCCGTGGATGCCCCGTGAGCCGTGCTCGAGACCGGCCAGGATGCACGTGGTCTTCGCGCCGAGCTGCTCCTGCAGCCAGGCGGCGAGGAGGGTGGTCGAGGGCGAGTCGATCGAGCCCGTGACGCGCACGGCCGTCACCGGCTCGTACGGGGGCTGGTCGAGCACCGCAGCGAGTTGGGCCCGCCACAGGGTCAGGCGCGTCCAAGCGAAGTCGGCGTCGCCCGGCGTGTAGTGCTGCTCGAGGGTGAGGAGCGCCGCCTGCGGGTCGGGCTGCGCCGAGGCATCCGTGATGCGACGGCTGGCGATGCGCCCGAGCGGCGACGTGCCGGGCACGTCGGGCGCGATGCCCGGCCACCAGGTGACGACCGGCGCGTCGGGCAGCAGGAGGCCCATGACGAGGCTCTCCTGGTCGAGCGCGGCGTCGCCGCGGGCGCGGAGGACGATGACCTCGCTCGCACCGGCGTCGCCGCCGACGCGGATCTCGGCGTCGAGGCGAGCCTCGCCCTGCTCGGTGCCGGGTTCGGTCGACACCACGATGACGCGCATCGGATGCTCACGCGAAGCGTCGTTCGCCGCCTCGATGGCCTCCTCCTCGGCATCGGGGGTCGTGGCGATGACGAGGGTGAGCACGCGGCCGAGGGCCACCACCCCGCCGTCCTCGCGGATCTTGACGAGGGTCTTCGACACCTGGCTGGTGGTGGTGTCGGGCAGGTCGACGATCACGGGCGCCTCCAGGTTCGTCCGTCGCGGGCGAGGAGCTCGTCGGCCGACGAGGGCCCCCAGGTGCCGGGGCGGTACTGCTCGGGCTGGCCCTGCGTCGCCCAGAACTCCTCGATCGGGTCGAGGATCTTCCACGAGAGCTCCACTTCCTCCTGGCGGGGGAAGAGGGGCGGGTCGCCGAGCAGCACGTCGAGGATGAGCCGCTCGTAGGCCTCGGGGCTCGCCTCGGTGAAGGCGTGGCCGTAGCCGAAGTCCATGGTGACGTCGCGGACCTGCATGCCGGCGCCCGGCACCTTGGAGCCGAAGCGGATCGTGACGCCCTCGTCGGGCTGCACGCGGATCACGAGCGCGTTCTGGCCGAGCTCCGAGGTCTGGCTGTCGGCGAACACCTGCTGGGGCGCACGCTTGAACACGACCGCGATCTCGGTGACGCGGCGACCGAGGCGCTTGCCGGCGCGCAGGTAGAACGGCACGCCGGCCCACCGGCGGGTGCCGATCGTGAGCTTCATCGCGGCGTACGTCTCGGTGGTCGACTCGGGGTTCATGCCGTCCTCGTCGAGGAAGCCGATGACCTTCTCGCCGCCCTGCCATCCGCCCGCGTACTGGCCGCGGGCCGTGCCCGTGGCGAGGTCGTCGGGCAGGCGCACGGCCGCCAGGATCTTCTCCTTCTCGGCGCGGAGGTCGGCGGCCTCGAACGAGATCGGCTCCTCCATCGCGGTGAGGGCGAGCAGCTGCAGCAGGTGGTTCTGGATGACGTCGCGCGCCGCGCCGATGCCGTCGTAGTACCCCGCGCGCCCACCCACGCCGATGTCCTCGGCCATGGTGATCTGCACGTGGTCGACGTAGTTCGCGTTCCAGATGGGCTCGTAGAGCTGGTTCGCGAAGCGGAGCGCCAGGATGTTCTGGACCGTCTCCTTGCCGAGGTAGTGGTCGATGCGGAACACCGAGTCGGGCGGGAAGACCGACGCGACGACGTCGTTCAGCTCCTTCGCCGTCTTGAGGTCGGAGCCGAACGGCTTCTCGATCACCACGCGCCGCCACTGGTCGTCGCGCTGCTCGGTGAGCCCGGAACGCTTCAGCTGCTCGGTCACGAGCGGGAACGACTTCGGCGGGATCGACAGGTAGAACGCGTGGTTGCCCATCGTGCCGCGCTCGCGGTCGAGCTCCTCGACGACGGTGCGCAGGCGGTCGAACGCCGCGTCGTCGTCGAAGTCGCCCTGCACGAAGCGGATGCCGCGGGCGAGCTGCTTCCAGACGTCCTCACGGAACTCGGTGCGCGCGTACTGCTTGACCGAGTCGTGCACGACCGCCTCGAAGTCCTGGTCGTCCCAGTCTCGACGGGCGAAGCCGACGAGCGCGAAGCCCGGGGGCAGGAGCCCCCGGTTCGCGAGGTCGTACACGGCGGGCATGAGCTTCTTGCGTGACAGGTCGCCGGTCACGCCGAAGATGATGAGGCTCGACGGCCCCGCGATCCGGTTGAGCCGATAGTCCTTCGGCGACCGGAGCGGGTTGTGCGTCGCGGTGATCTCGGCGGGTTGCATTCGCTTCTCCGGCGTCCTCAGCCGATCGCGTCGAGCAGCGTCGCGAGGTTCGCGGCGGGCTCGGTGAGCGTGAGCGTCAATACCGGGCGGTCGTGCTCGGCGAGCACGCTCGCGTCGCCCGAGGCCTGTGCTGCGATGAGCTGGCCGAACGTGAACGGCCGCTCGGGGATCGACAGGTCTTCGGTCGGGCGCTGCGTGAGCTGGAGGAACACGCCGACCGCGGGGCCGCCCTTGTGGAACTGGCCCGTCGAGTGCAGGAAGCGGGGACCCCAGCCGAAGGTGACCGGTCGTCCGGCACGCGCGGCCAGCGCGTCGCGCAGCTGCGCCACCTCGGGGTACGCGACGCGGTCCACGTACGCCTGCACGGAGAGGTAGCCGTTCGCCGGGAGCTCCTCGAGGAGCACGTCGATGGCGGAGCGGAGGTCGCTCGACGCGCCGATGACCTCGGGGGTGCCGCGCACCTCGATGCCCTCGGACACGAAGGCGGCGGGCGCCGGCTCGGGCCGCGCGTCGAGCAGGCCGCGGGCCGCGATCTTGGCGGACTCCACGTCGGGCTGGTCGAACGGGTTGATGCCGAGGATGCGGCCGGCGACGGCGGTCGCGTACTCCCACACCAGGAGTTGTGCGCCGAGGCTGCCGGAGACCCGGATCTCGCCGGTGTCGTGGCGCGAGAAGATCTCGTCGCCCGCGTCGTCGACGAGCCGCACGACCTGGAGGTCGTCGAGGTTCGCCGAGAGCTCGGGGGAGTCGACGTCGAGCACGACGGGCAGGATGCCGGTGCCCTCCTTGCCGGTGGACTCGGCGATCAGCTGCTCGGCCCAGTCGGCGAAGCCCACGATGTGCGTGCCGTCGGCGACGATCCCGAGCTTGTCCTTGAGCGGCGAGGTGGCGGAGATGGCTGCGCCGAGCACGAGGCCCGGGTTGGTCTCGCTGTCGATCGCGAGCGAGAGCTCGATCGTCTCAGCCTCGTCGAGGATCTCGGAGATGTTCACGCCCGCGAGGCCGGACGGCACGAGGCCGAACGCCGTGAGCGCGGAGTAGCGGCCGCCGACGGTCGGGTCGGCGTTGAACACGCGGTACCCGGCAGCCCGGGCCGACTCGTCGAGCGGCGAGCCCGGGTCGGTCACGACGATGATGCGCTTCGCGGGGTCGATGCCCGCATCGCGGAACGCCTGCTCGTACGCACGGCGCTGGCTGTCGGTCTCGACCGTCGAGCCGGACTTCGACGACACGACGAGGGCCGATGACGTCAGCCGGTCGGCGAGCGCGGCGCGGACCTGGCCCGGCTCGGTCGAGTCGAGCACGGTGAGGTGGGCGCGCGTCGTACGCGTGATGACCTCGGGGGCGAGCGACGAGCCGCCCATGCCGCCGAGCACGATGTGGTCGACGCCCTCGGCGAGCAGCTCGTCGCGCAGGGCCAGGATCTCGGGCACGAGCGGGCGGGAGACCGCCACGGCCTCGACCCAGCCGAGGCGCTTGGACGCCTCGGCCTCGGCCTCGGGACCCCAGAGGGCCCCGTCGAGCCCCGTGATGCCCGAGGCGACGCGGTCGGCGACGAGCTGGGGCACGGTGCGGCGCACGGCGTCGGCCGCCGCGCCGCTCACGGAGATGCGGAAGCTCATCGTGCCTCCTCCAGCGCGGTGCGCACGGTCTCGAGCAGTTCGTGCCACGAGACGATGAACTTCTCGACGCCCTCGCGCTCGAGCACGAGGGTGACGTCGTCGTAGTCGACGCCCACGCCCGCGAGCGCGTCGAGCACCTTGCCGGCGTCGGCGAAGGCACCGGTGACGGTGTCGCCCTCGATCACGCCGTGGTCGAACGTGGCCTCGAGGGTCTTCTCGGGCATCGTGTTGACGACGCCGGGCGCGACGAGCTCGGTGACGTAGAGGGTGTCGGGCAGCGCCGGGTCCTTGACGCCGGTGGACGCCCAGAGGGGGCGCTGGCGGTTGGCGCCCGCGTCGAGCAGCGCGACCGCGCGCTCCGATGCGAACTCCTCGAGGAACAGCTCGTAGGCGAGGCGGGCGTTCGCGACGCCGGCCTTGCTCTTGAGCGCGAGCGCCTCGTCGGTGCCGATCTCCGTGAGGCGCTTGTCGATCTCGGTGTCGACGCGCGACACGAAGAACGAGGCGACCGAGTGGATCGTCGAGAGGTCGACGCCGGCGGCCTTCGCCTGCTCGAGCCCGGTGAGGTACGCGTCGATGACGGCGCGGTAGCGGTCGAGGCTGAAGATGAGCGTGACATTGACACTGATGCCGGCGCCGATCGCGGCGGTGATCGCGGGCAGGCCCTCGAGCGTCGCCGGGATCTTGATCATGACGTTGGGCCGGTCGACCTTCTCCCAGAGCGCGTGCGCCTGGGCGATCGTCGCGTCGGTGTCGTTCGCGAGGTCGGGGGAGACCTCGATCGAGACGCGGCCGTCGTAGCCGGCCGACGCGTCGTAGACGGGGCGGAAGACGTCGGCCGCATCGCGCACGTCGTCGGTGGTGGTCTCGAACACCGCCGTGTCGACATCGGCGCCCGCGGCGGCGAGCTCGTGGAGCTGCGCCTGGTAGCCGTCGCCCTTCGAGAGGGCGCCCGCGAAGATCGTGGGGTTGGTGGTGACGCCGACGACGTTGCGCTCGGCGATGAGGCGTGCGAGGCCACCCGACGTGATGCGCCCACGCGAGAGGTCGTCGAGCCAGATGCTGACGCCGGCCTCGGAGAGGGCGGCGGTGGGGGAGGTGCTCATGGTGCTGGATCTCCTTCGTGCTCGGTCAGGACGACGCGAGCGATTCCTTCGCGGCGGCGACGACGGCCTCGGCCGTGATGCCGAACTCGCGGAACAGGGTCTTGTAGTCGGCGGAGGCGCCGAAGTGCTCGATGGACACGGCGCGGCCGCGGGTGCCGAGGTAGCGCTGCCACGAGAGGGCGATGCCGGCCTCGACCGAGACGCGGGCGGTGACGGATGCGGGGAGCACCGACTCGCGGTACGCGGCATCCTGCTGCTCGAACCACTCGAGGCTCGGGGCCGACACGACGCGTGCGCCGATGCCCTCGGCCGCGAGCTCGCCACGCGCGGCGAGGGCGAGCTGCACCTCGGAGCCGGTCGCGATGAGGATCACGTCGGGGGTGCCCGACGCTGCCTCGGCGAGCACGTACGCGCCCTTGCCGACGTTCGTCGCCGAGGCGAGCGTGTCACCGGATGCCTCGCCGTCGCCGCGCTCGAACACCGGGATGTTCTGGCGCGTCAGCGCGATGCCGGCGGGGGCGTCGCGGCGCTTGAGGATCTCGAGCCACGCGTGGGACACCTCGTTCGCATCGGCGGGGCGCACCACGGCGAGGCCGGGGATCGCCCGCAGCGTGGCGAGCTGCTCGATGGGCTGGTGGGTCGGGCCGTCCTCGCCGAGCGCGACGGAGTCGTGCGTCCACACGAAGGTCGACGGCACGCCCATGAGGGCGGCGAGCCGCACCGCGGGGCGCATGTAGTCGCTGAAGATGAGGAACGTGCCGCCGAAGGGCCGGGTCGGTCCGTGCAGCACGATGCCGTTGAGGATCGCCGCCATGGCGTGCTCGCGGATGCCGAAGTGCAGCACCCTGCCGTACGGGTTGCCGGCGAATTCGTGCGTCGACCACTCGGTGGGGATGAACGACGCCGCACCGTTGATGGTCGTGAGGTTCGACTCGGCGAGGTCGGCCGACCCGCCCCAGAACTCGGGGAGCTCGGCGGCGAGCGCGTTGATGACCTTGCCGGACGCGGCGCGGGTCGACACGTCGCTGCCCGCCTCGAACACGGGAAGCGCGGACTCGATGCCCTCGGGCAGCTCGCCGGCCTCGAGCCGGTCGAGGAGCGCCTTGCGCTCGGGGTTCGCCGCGGCCCAGGCGTCGAACGCCTGCTGCCACTCGGCGCGCTGCGCGGCGCCGCGCTCGAGCGCGCCGCGGGTGCGGGCGATCACGTCGTCGGCGACGACGAAGGTCTGCTCGGGGTCGAAGCCGAGCACCTCCTTCGTGGCGGCGAGCTCGGCCGCGCCAAGGGCGGAGCCGTGGATCTTGCCCGTGTTCTGCTTGCCGGGACTCGGCCAGCCGATGATGGTCTTGAGGATGATGATCGAGGGCTTGCCGGTCTCGCCCTTGGCGGCCTCGATGGCGTCGTGGAGCGCGGCGACGTCTTCGACGTACTCGCCGGTCTTCTTCCAGTCGACGACCTGCACCTGCCAGCCGTAGGCCTCGTAGCGCTTGGCGACGTCTTCGGTGAAGGCGATGTTGGTGTCGTCCTCGATGGAGATCTGGTTCGAGTCGTAGATCACGACGAGGTTGCCGAGCTGCTGGTGGCCCGCGAGCGAGGACGCCTCGCTCGTCACGCCCTCCTGCAGGTCGCCGTCGCCGGCGATGACGTACACGAAGTGGTCGAACGGGCTCGTGCCGGGTGCGGCATCCGGATCGAACAGCCCGCGCTCGTAGCGGGCGGCGTACGCGAAGCCGACCGCCGAGGAGAGCCCCTGGCCGAGCGGGCCGGTGGTGATCTCGACGCCGTCGGTGTGGCCGTACTCGGGGTGGCCGGGGGTCTTGGAGCCCCACGTGCGGAGGGCCTTGAGGTCGTCGAGCTCGAGGCCGTCGCCGGCCAGGTAGAGCTGCACGTACTGCGTGAGCGAGCTGTGACCGGCCGACAGGATGAACCGGTCGCGGCCGAGCCAGCGGTGGTCGGCCGGGTCGCGGCGCATGACCTTCTGGAAGAGGAGGTAGGCGGCGGGAGCGAGGCTCATCGCCGTGCCGGGGTGCCCGTTGCCGACCTTCTCGACGGCGTCGGCCGCGAGGACGCGGGCGGTGTCCACCGCGCGCTCGTCGATGGGGTCCCAGTGCAGAGTTGCCACGAGGTTGCTGTTCCTTCCGATCGTGACGGTGTGCGGGAGCAGGAAGGGCTCCCGACCCGCCGGATACACGACGGCGCGGTGGAGCCTGGCGACCGATCCGATCGGACGTCGCGAGACGGCACTGCGAATCCGCGCCGCCGGGCGCGCTGTGCTCAAGTATATGGATCCGGGGGGCACTGTGACGGGCTGTGACTCACACGCGCGCGCAGGCGATGTGAGGAGGAAAGGGCATTCCGGCGGCCGCGCGCAACGGGCATGGCCTAGAATCGAGTCCGGTCGCGCGGGGTCTGGACGAAACGTGCCCGCGCCCGGAAGAGGAACGATGCAGGCAATCGCAGAAGCCCGTGACACGCGACGGGCGACGGGTCTGCGGCGCAAGGTCGCCGCATACGTCGCCCTCACGAAACCGCGGGTGATCGAGCTGCTGCTCGTCGTCACGGCGCCCACGATGATCCTCGCGCAGGGCGGCCTGCCCGACCTGTGGCTGCTCGTCGCGACGCTCATCGGCGGCGCTATGAGCGCGGGCTCGGCGGGGGCGTTCAACTGCTACATCGACCGCGACATCGACCGCGTCATGAAGCGCACCAAGGGCCGCCCGCTCGTCACCGGCGAGCTCACCGACCGCGAGGCGCTCGTCTTCGCGTACGCCCTCGGCGTCGCGTCGATCGCCTGGCTCTGGGTCTTCACCAACTGGCTCGCCGCCCTGCTCTCGCTCGCGGCGATCCTGCTCTACGTCGTCTTCTACAGCCTCATCCTCAAGCGCCGCACCGCCCAGAACATCGTCTGGGGCGGCGTCGCCGGCTGCATGCCCGTGCTCATCGGCTGGGCAGCGGTGACCGAGAGCCTCAGCTGGACGCCGTTCATCCTGTTCCTCATCATCTTCCTGTGGACGCCGCCGCACTACTGGCCGCTCTCCATGAAGTACAAGGCCGACTACGCCGCCGCCGGCGTGCCCATGCTCGCCGTGGTGCGCGGCCGCGCACAGGTGGGCCTGCAGGTCATCCTCTACGCGTGGGCCACGGTCGCCTGCTCGCTCCTGCTCATCCCCGTGGCGGGCATGGGCCTCGTGTACTCCGCGGTCGCGCTGGTCACCGGCGGCTGGTTCCTCTACGAGAGCCACCGCCTCTACAACCTCGCGATCCGCCACGAGCAGGTCTCGCCGATGCGCGTGTTCCACGGCTCCATCGCCTACCTGTCGCTGCTCTTCCTGGCGATCGGCATCGACCCGCTGCTCCCGTTCTAGGGCAGCGTCAGCGGTCGGATGCCGCGCCGTCGGCGTCGCCGAGCACGATGTCGTCGGCGTGGCTCGCGTAGAAGGCCGATTGCCGCGTCATGATCTCGCGCATGTCGGCGGCCCTCGGACTGCCGTAGACCGTGCCGACGAAGTCGAGGCGCTGCTGGATCGCCTGGATCTCGTCGTGGCGCTCGGGCGGCAGGATCGCGGCAGGGTCGCCGACCGCCACCCACGAGATGGGCACGACCGCGCCCGGGTGGAGCCTCGTGTTCACCTGCACGACGCCGTTGATGCGCACCTCGGCACCCCGCCCGATCACCGCGCCCGGGAACACGGACGCGCCCGTCGCGAGGAACGCCTCGTCCTCGACGACCGCCCCGTTGACATGGGCGTGCGGTCCGATGAGCACGCGCTCGCCGATCACCGCGGGGTGGCCGGCGCGTCCGCGCACGAGGGCATGCTCCATGACGACGGACCCGTCGCCGATGCACACCTCGCCGTCCTCGGCGGTGAGCACCGCGCCGTACAGGATGCGCACGCCCGCGCCGACCGTGACGTCGCCGGAGACCACCGCGTTCGGTGCGACCGTGGCGCTCGGGTGCACGACGGGCCGCCGACCGCGGTGTTCGATGAGCATGTCAGCGGGCGGATGCCGCCAGCTCGGCGTCGTCCGTCGCGGCATCCGTCGTCGCCGGGCGCTTCAGGCGCATGACGAACACGGTCATGGCAGCGGCGAGCAGCGCCGCGAGCACCATGTGGAGCCCCACCGCGACGGGCGGGAGGCCGTTGCGGGCCTGGTAGAGGCCGACGCCGATCTGCACGAGCTCCACGGCGAGCAGCGCGACGGCCCAGCCGAGCGTGGGGAGGTGCAGGCGCCATGCGGCGACGAGCAGCACGATCGTCAGCGCGAAGAGGGCGTAGCCCGGCCAGGCGTGGACGTGTTCGAGCAGCTCCGAGTCGAAGCCCGTGCGCCCGGCGTCGGCGTCGCCCGAGTGCGGCCCCGACGCGGTCGTGAGCACGCCGAAGACGATCGAGACCGCGAGCACCGCGGTGGTCGCGTGCGTGAGCGTCGCGTACCAGCGCGGCACCGCGAGCTCCCGGGGGCCGGGCACGGTGCGAAGGCGCACGAGGAACGCGGCGGTGACGCACACGAGCAGGAGCGAGGCCACGTAGTGGAAGCCGACGATGAAGGGGTTCAGCCCGGTGAGCACCGTGATGCCGCCCACGACGGCCTGCGCGACGATGCCCAGCAGTACCACGAGCGAGAGCACCCAGAGGTCGCGGCGGCTGCGCCGCATCCGCCAGACCGACAGCACGACGAGCACGGCGATGATGCCGACGACGCCCGTCATGAGCCGGTTCCCGAACTCGATGATGCCGTGTATGCCCATCTCGGGCGTCGTGACGAGGGAATCGGCGGTACAGGTGGGCCACGTGGGGCAGCCGAGCCCCGAGCCGGTGAGCCGCACGGCGCCGCCCGTGCCGATGATGATCGTCTGCGCGAGGAACGAGAGCCACGCGAGCACGCGCACCCTGCGATCGATGACCTCGGGCAGCCACGCGGTGAAGCGGTTCACGCTCGTCGTTTCCTGATCCGGGTCGCGCTGGATCCGCGCTGGGACCGCGCTGGGAGTCGGGACCGAGGTCCCTGCGACCCTATAGACTTGATTGGTTGGCGGAGTCCGGCCCGCGTGCCTCGGCACACGGCGGATCCGACACCATTCTAGGTTCGCAACGAAGCCACCCGCACATCACCCCTCGACCGCAGCGGCACCTCGACCCGGCGGCGGGGGTGGGCCGGACTGATAGCCGGTGAGCGGGAGGAGAAGAGGGAGAGCATGACGGACGTACTGATCGACCGCCCCGAGCTGGAAGGCCTCGGCGTCTACGAGTTCGGCTGGTCCGACTCCGACGCCGCAGGAGCCTCCGCGCGTCGCGGCATCTCGCCCGAGGTCGTCGCCGACATCTCGGCCCTGAAGAGCGAGCCCGAGTGGATGCTCCAGCGCCGCCAGCGCGCGCTGCAGCTCTTCGAGCGCAAGCCCATGCCCACGTGGGGTGCCGATCTCTCGGAGATCGACTTCGACAACATCAAGTACTTCGTCCGTTCCACCGAGAAGCAGGCCCAGAGCTGGGAGGACCTGCCCGACGACATCAAGAACACCTACGAGAAGCTCGGCATCCCCGAGGCCGAGCGCCAGCGCCTCGTCGCGGGCGTCGCCGCCCAGTACGAGTCCGAGGTGGTCTACCACCAGATCAACGAGGAGCTCGAGCGCCAGGGTGTCATCTTCATGGACACCGACACCGCGCTGAAGGAGCACCCCGAGTTCTTCGAGGAGTACTTCGGCACGGTCATCCCCGCGGGCGACAACAAGTTCGCGGCGCTCAACACGGCCGTGTGGTCGGGCGGATCGTTCGTCTACGTTCCGCCCGGAGTGCACGTCGACATCCCGCTGCAGGCCTACTTCCGCATCAACACCGAGAACATGGGCCAGTTCGAGCGCACGCTGATCATCGCCGACGAGGGCAGCTACGTGCACTACATCGAGGGCTGCACCGCCCCGATCTACAAGAGCGACTCCCTGCACTCGGCCGTGGTCGAGATCATCGTCAAGAAGAACGCCCGCGTTCGCTACACGACGATCCAGAACTGGTCGAACAACGTCTACAACCTCGTCACCAAGCGGGCCACCGCCGCCGAAGGCGCCACCATGGAGTGGATCGACGGCAACATCGGCTCCAAGGTCACCATGAAGTACCCCTCGATCTTCCTCATGGGCGAGCACGCCAAGGGCGAGACGCTCTCGGTCGCGTTCGCGGGCCCGGGCCAGCACCAGGACGCCGGCGCGAAGATGATCCACATGGCGCCGTACACGCAGTCGTCGATCGTCTCGAAGTCGATCGCCCGCGGCGGCGGCCGCGCCGGCTACCGCGGCGAGGTGCGCATCGACGCGAACGCGCACCACTCGGCGAACACCGTGCGCTGCGACGCGCTGCTCGTCGACACCATCTCCCGCTCCGACACCTACCCGGCGATCGACATCCGCGTCGACGACGTGAAGCTCGGCCACGAGGCCACGGTCTCGAAGGTCAGCGAGGAGCAGCTCTTCTACCTCATGAGCCGCGGCATGCCCGAAGACGAGGCCATGGCCATGATCGTGCGCGGCTTCATCGAGCCGATCGCCCGCGAGCTGCCCATGGAGTACGCGATGGAACTCAACAAGCTCATCGAGATGGGCATGGAAGGATCGGTCGGCTAGGACATGACCGCCGCTACACAGAGCACAGCCATGCCCACCGCCGAGCAGCACGGCTTCCGCCCGCACTCCGACGGCGCCTTCGTGCCCGTGCAGACGCGCTCCGAGCGCTTCCGCTCGGTGCACGTCGAGGACTTCGCACCGGTGACGGGCCGCGAGCACGAGTGGAAGCTCTCGCCCGTCGCGGCCTTCGCCGACCTCACGGGCGGCGAGCTCGACGGCTCGCGCCTTCCGCTCGAGTCCACGGATGCCGCGGGCGTCGCGCTCTCGTGGATTCCGCGTGACGACGCCCGCATCGGTCGCACCGGCACCCCCGAGGAGCGCGCGTCGGCGAACGCCTGGTCGAGCTTCGGCGAGGCGCTCCTCATCGAGGTCTCCGGTGAAGACGAGAAGGTCGTGACCGTCACTCGCTCGGGCCTGGGTTCCACGCCCCGCGCCGCGCACACGGTCATCGAGGCGGCGCCGAACAGCCGCGGTCTCATCGTGCTGCGCGGCACCGGCGACGCGCGCCTCACCGAGAACGTCGAGATCGTCGTCGGCGAGGGCGCGAACCTCACCGTGGTCGCACTGCAGGAGTGGAGCGACGACTCGGTGCACCTCGCGAGCCACTTCGCGCGCATCGCACGCGACGCGAAGCTCAAGCACATCGTCGTCTCGCTCGGCGGCAGGGTCGTGCGGGTGAACCCCTCGACCCACCTCGCCGAGCAGGGCGGCGACATCGAGGCGCTCGGACTCTACTTCTCCGACGCCGGACAGCACCTCGAGCAGCAGGTGTACGTGCACCACGACGCACCGCACACCCGCTCGCGCGTGACCTACAAGGGCGCGCTCCAGGGCCAGGGCGCGCGCAGCGTCTGGATCGGCGACGTGCTCATCGGCAACGCGGCGGTCGGCACCGACAGCTACGAGCAGAACCGCAACCTCGTGCTCACCGACGGCACCCGCGCCGACTCCGTGCCGAACCTCGAGATCGAGACCGGCGACATCGAGGGCGCCGGGCACGCGAGTGCGACCGGCCGGTTCGACGACGAGCAGCTCTTCTACCTCATGGCCCGCGGGATCAGCGAGGACGAGGCCCGCCGCCTCGTCGTGCGCGGCTTCCTCGCCGAGGTCGTCCAGCAGATCGGCGACGCGGCGCTCGAGGAGCGCCTCATCGCCGCACTCGAAGCAGAACTGCAGGGGAGCTGACGTGGCATCCGTTCGTGTGTGCGGGGTCGAGGACCTCGCCGTCAATGAGGCATCGCGGTTCGTGCTCGAGGGCGTGCCCATCGCCGTCGTGAAGGATGCCGCGGGCGACGTGTTCGCCATCGGCGACACCTGCACCCACGGCGACATCTCGCTCGCCGAGGGCTTCGTCGAGGACGACACGCTCGAGTGCTGGGCCCACGGGTCCAAGTTCTCGCTGCGCACCGGCAAGCCGCTGACCCTCCCGGCCTACGAGCCGGTGCCCGTCTACCAGGTCGAGATCACCGACGGGGGCGTCTTCATCGACCCCGCCGTGAAGCTCGCCGTCTGACCTCCTCCGACCCCCACGACTTCCGGCCCCGCAGGCCGACGACCGAAGAGAGACACCGAACCACCATGTCCGTACTCGAGATCAAGAACCTCCACGTCAACGTCGAGACCGACCAGGGCACCCGCGAGATCCTCCGCGGCGTCGACCTCGTCATCAACGAGGGCGAGATCCACGCCGTCATGGGCCCGAACGGCTCCGGCAAGTCCACGCTCGCCTACACGATCGCCGGCCACCCCAAGTACCACGTCACCGAGGGCCAGATCCTCCTCGACGGCGAGGACGTGCTCGCGATGACCGTCGACGAGCGCGCACGCGCCGGCCTCTTCCTCGCGATGCAGTACCCCGTCGAGATCCCCGGCGTCACCGTCACCAACTTCCTCCGCACCGCCAAGACCGCGATCGACGGCGAGGCGCCCGCGATCCGCGGCTGGATCAAGGACGTGCGCGAGTCGATGTCGAACCTCAAGATGGACCCGGCGTTCGCCGAGCGCAACGTCAACGAGGGCTTCTCGGGCGGCGAGAAGAAGCGCAACGAGATCCTCCAGCTCGAGCTCCTGAAGCCCCGCTTCGCCGTGCTCGACGAGACCGACTCGGGCCTCGACGTCGACGCGCTCAAGATCGTCTCCGAGGGGGTCAACCGCGCCAAGGCGAACACGGGCCTCGGCATCCTGCTCATCACGCACTACACGCGCATCCTGCGGTACATCAAGCCGGACTTCGTGCACGTGTTCGTCGCCGGCCGCATCGCCGAGCAGGGCGGCCCCGAGCTCGCCGACCGGCTCGAGGACGAGGGCTACGACCGCTACCAGGTGGCGGAGACGGCCGCAGCCGAGTAGGCCGCGGGTAGAATCGCATCATGGTCACCTCACTGGCCCCCGAGCGCTACGACCAGGTCGAAGAAGCGCTGAAGGACGTCATGGACCCCGAGCTCGGGGTCAACATCGTCGACCTCGGGCTCATCTACGACCTCGGCTGGGACGACGAGCACGACGCGCTCGTCATCCACATGACGCTCACGAGCGCCGGCTGCCCGCTCACCGACGTGATCGAGGAGCAGACCGCCGAGGCGCTCGACGGCGTCGTCGACGCCTTCCGCATCAATTGGGTGTGGATGCCGCCGTGGGGCCCCGAGCGCATCACCGACGACGGCCGCGACATGATGCGGGCCCTCGGGTTCGCCATCTAGCCACCACCGACCGATCGACGAGCAGGTCCCGGATGCCGCGGCATCCGGGACCTGCTCGCGTTCGCCGTGCCGCGCCGTCGGACGCGCCATGCGAGCCGGAGGCCGGGCCTCAGGCGAGGTGCCGGCGGCGCAGGAGCGGCCCGATCGAGGGATCGCGTCCGAGGAGCGCCCGGATCGACTCGGCCGGGTGGCGGGAGCCGCCCGGGGCCAGGATCTCCGCGCGGAAGCGATCGCCGTTCTCGCGGGTCGCGCCGCCGTGCAGCTCGAACCACTCCATGATGTCGGCGCCGGGCACCTCGCTCCAGACGTAGGCGTAGTAGCCGGCGTCGTAGCCGCCGGCGAACACGTGGGCGAAGTACGTGCTCGAGTACCGGGGCGGGATGAGCGGGTCGTCGAGTCCCGCCGCCGCGAGCGCCGCCCGCTCGAACGCCGCGACGTCGTCGACCTCGTCGTCGGGGGACAGCCGGTGCCAGGCCTGGTCGAGCACGGCCGCGGCGAGGTACTCGGTCGTCGCGAAGCCCTCGCCCCAGCCGCGTGACGCGAGCAGGCCCTCGACGAGGTGCCGCGGCATCCGCTCGCCCGTCGCGTGATGCACCGCGAAGTGCTCGAGGACCTCGGGGCGCAGCAGCCACAGCTCGTTCACCTGGCTCGGCAGCTCGACGAAGTCGCGGAAGACGTTCGTGCCCGCGAACGAGGGGAAGGCGACGCGCGCGAGCAGCCCGTGCAGCGCATGGCCGAACTCGTGGAAGAGGGTCTCGGCCTCGTCGATCGTGAGCAGCGTCGGATCGCCGGCCGGCGGCTTCGGCACGTTGAGGTTGTTGACGACCACGGGCGATTCGCCCGTGAGCTCCGACTGCTCGACGAGCGAGCTCATCCACGCGCCGCCGCGCTTCGCGTCACGCGCGTACAGGTCGAGCAGGTAGAGGCCCACGGGCTCGCCGTCGTGCTCGGCGACCTCGAACACGCGGGCGTCGGGGTGGTGGCCGACGAGGTCGTCGCGCTCCCGGAACCGCAGCCCGTAGAGCAGCGTCGCCGCGTGGAACACGCCGTCGCGCAGCACCCGGTCGGCCTCGAGGTACGGGCGCATCGCCGCGAGGTCGACGTCGAAGCGCTCGGCCCGCACGCGGTCGGCGAGCAGCGCCCAGTCGGATGCCACGGGCTCGCGCAGCCCGTCGCGCGCCGCGATCGTGCGCAGCTCGCGGGCCTCCGCCCGGGCGTTCGCGGTCGCGGGCTCGGACAGCTGATCGAGGAGCGCCGCGATCGCCTCGGGGGTGCCGGCGGTCTGGTCGGCGGCCACCGCGGTCGCATGGTCGGGGAAGCCGAGCAGCCGGGCCCGCTGCGCCCGCAGCCGCACGATCTCGAGCAGGGTGGACCGGGTGTCGTGCGCGCCGCCGCGGCATCCGCGAGACCGCGACGCCGTGAACAGGCGGTCGCGCACCCGATCGTCGCGCAGGGCCGCGAGCGCGGGCTGGCCGGTGGGCAGCACGAGCGTCAGGAGCCAGCCGTCGTCGCCGCGCGCCCTGGCGGCCTCGCGCGCCGCGGCGACGCGCCCCGCGTCGAGGCCGTCGAGCCCGCGCTCGTCGTCGACGTGCACCGCGAGGTCGGCGGTCTCCGCCAGGAGGTGCTGCTGGAACGCTGTCGTGAGGGTCGACAACCGCTCGTTCAGCTCGGCCAGCACGGCCCGGCCGGCCTCGTCGAGGCCGGCGCCCGCGAGCACCGCGCGGCGATGGCGGCGCTCGATCAGGTACCGGGCTCCGGCGTCGAGGCCGAGCTCGTCGCGTCGTGCGTGCAGGGCGTCGACCCGGGCGTGCACGCGCGGATCGAGGAGGATCGCGTCGTGATGCGCGGCGAGGCGCGGCGCGAACTCCGTGTCGATCGCCTCGATGGCCGCGGTGGAGTCCGCCGAACTCGCGTTGGCGAGCACCGGGAGCACGCGTCGCAGCACCGCGCCGCTGCGCTCGAGGGCGGCCATCGTGTTCTCGAACGTCGGAGCCGCGGCATCCGTGGCGATCGCCTCGACCTCGGCCCGCTGCTCGCGCATGCCGAGCTCGATCGCCTCGCGGAAGTGCTCGGGCCGGATCAGCGCGAACAACGGCAACCCGAACGGCAGCGGACTCGGCTCGAGGAACGGGTTCGCGCGGTCGCCCATCCGACCACAGTAGACCGTGTCATGGCGGGGTCCGCGACCGTAGGCTCGGGGTATGCACGAATCGCCCCGAGCCCCATCCCGAGACGCCTACACCCACGGCCACCACGAGAGCGTGCTGCGGGTGCACGAATGGCGCACCGTCGACAACTCGGCGGCCTACCTGCTGCCGCACCTCAACGAGGGCATCACGATCCTCGACGTCGGCAGCGGACCCGGCACGATCTCGATCGACCTCGCGCGCCGCATCCGGCCCGGTCGGGTGATCGGCATCGACTCGGCCGCCGACGTCGTGGAGCGGGCCAACGGTCTGGCCCAGAGCGAGGGCGTCACGAACGCGGAGTTCCGGGTGGGCGACGCGTACGCCCTCGACTTCGACGACGACACGTTCGACGTCGTGCACGCCCACCAGGTGCTGCAGCACGTCGGGCGGCCGATCGACGCGCTGCGCGAGTTCCGCCGGGTGCTGAAGCCCGGCGGCGTCATGGCCGCCCGCGACGTCGACTTCGGCGGCGTCATCTGGAGCCCGCACTCGCCCGGCCTCGACCGGTGGCTGGCGCTCAACGCCGATGTCTACGCGTGGAACGGCGGCGAGCCCCACGCCGGACGGCTCCTGAAGTCCTGGGCGCGGAGCGCGGGCTTCGAAGAGGTCTCCGCGAGCGGGAGCGCGTGGGTGTTCTCGACCGATCTGGAGCGGGAATGGTGGGGCGGCGCGTGGGCCGAGCGCGCCGTGAAGTCGACGTTCGCCGCCCACGCGATCGAGTCGGGGCACGCGACGCACGCCGAGCTCGAGTCCATCAGCGCCGCCTGGCGGGAGTGGGCCGCCGATCCCGACGGGTGGCTGCTCATGCCGCACGGGGAGATCATCGCGCGAGCCTAGACGCGTCGCCGGCCGCGTCGCCCTCGGCGGTGCGACGTCACCAGTCCTCGTCGGCCGCGTCGCCCTCCGCCGCGTGGCCGGCGGGGGAGTCGCGCACGACCGTGCCGTCGTCGAGCTCGGCGATGGGCCGCCCCTCGAGCCAGGTCAGCGTCCAGTGCCGGCCCGCGCCGTCGGCCGCCGACGCCTCGGCGTCGGCGATGCGGCCGCGGAGCGTCGACGGGACGGACGCCGGCGGCTGCGCGCCGAACGCCCAGCGCGTGCCGAGCTGCATCAGGCGCTCATCTCGTAGGTGACCCACGTGGTGCGGGTGGCCAGCTCGTCGTAGAGCCGCTGCGCCTCGGTGTTGTCGGCGGCGGTGACCCAGCTCACGCCGCCGGTGCCGAGCTCCGCGGCGCGCTCGCGCACGTGCTCGATGAGCGCCCGGGCCACGCCCGACCGCCGGTGCGCCTCGTCGACGAACAGGTCGTCGAGCACGATCCCCACGCTCGCCGTGAGGGTCTGCGGGGCGGACCGGTAGTGCGCGAGGCCGATCGGCGTGCCCTCCTCGTCGACCGCGAGCAGGGCCTGCAGCGGGTTGGCCTCGTCGCGGAGCCAGTTCCAGACGATGAGCGCCTTGGCGTCGTCGAGGTCGGTCTCGTAGAAGCGGCAGTAGGCGTCGAACAGCGGCAGCCAGCCGAAGAAGTCGTCGTCGCCGGCCGGTCGGATCTCGGTGTGCATGGGTTCCCCTCTTCCCCGCTCCGGCTAGGCCGGTGCGACCTCGAGCACGACGTCGCGAACCGCGAAGTCGTCGGCCTCGGTGAAGCCGAGTTCGGCGATGCGGCCCACGGCGCGCAGGTCGTGCGCCGCGGTCTCGAGCAGCGCGATCGTCGCGGCGGGCGCCGCGATCGTCGCGCTCGCGACGGGCGTGCGCTGCGAGGCCTTCGCGTCGGTCTTGGCGCGACGGATGCCGGTGAGCGCGAGGCTCGCGAGCTCGAGGAGCTCGACGCCCGTCTCGTGGCGCGCCGCGAGCTCGTCGACGGTCGGCCACGTCGCGAGGTGCACGGACCCGTCGTTCGACCAGCGCCACGCCTCCTCGGTCGCGAACGGGATCACCGGCGCGAACAGGCGCAGCAGCACGCTCAGCGCGGTCTTCAGCGCGGCGACGGCCGACGCCTGCTCGGGGCTCGGCTCGCCGTACGCGCGCTCCTTCACGAGCTCGAGGTAGTCGTCGCAGAACGTCCAGAAGAAGGTCTCGGCGACCTCGAGCGCCCGCGCGTGGTCGTACGACTCGAAGGCGCGCGTCGCCTGCTCGACGACCACGGCGAGCTGGGCGAGCATGCTGCGATCGACGGGCACCGTGACCGCGGCATCCGCTCGGCCCTCGAAGCCGAGGATGAACTTCGCGGCGTTGAGCACCTTGATCGCGAGGCGACGGCCGATCTTCACCTGGGTCGGGTTCTGCGGGTCGAACGCCGCGTCGGTGCCGAGGCGCGAGGATGCCGCCCAGTAGCGCACCGCGTCGGACCCGTGCTGCGCGAGGAGCCCCGCCGGGGTGACCACGTTGCCCTTCGACTTCGACATCTTCTTGCGGTCGGGATCGACGATGAAGCCCGAGATCGCGGCGTTCGCCCACGGGGTGACCCCGTGCTCGAGCTCCGCGCGCAGCGTGGTCGAGAACAGCCACGTGCGGATGATGTCCTGGCCCTGCGGACGCAGCGAGTACGGGAACACGAGGTCGAAGAGCTCGGGGTCGCGCTCCCAGCCGGCCGCGAGCTGCGGCGTGAGCGACGACGTCGCCCAGGTGTCCATGACGTCGTGCTCGCCGATGAAGCCGCCGGGCTCGCCGCGCTGCGCCTCGTCGTAGCCGGGCGCCGCGGTGGACGAGGGATCGACCGGGAGCATCTCGCGCGTCGCGACGATGGGCTCGTCGAAGACGGGGTTGCCGTCGCCGTCGAGCGGGTACCACACCGGGATCGGCACGCCGAAGAAGCGCTGGCGCGAGATGAGCCAGTCGCCCGAGAGGCCGCCGACCCAGTTCTCGTAGCGCACCCGCATGAAGTCGGGGTGCCACCCGATCTCGCGGCCGCGCCCGAGCAGGCGCTCCTTGAGGTCGGCGTCGCGCGCGCCGTTCACGATGTACCACTGTCGCGTCGACACGATCTCGAGCGGGCGGTCGCCCTTCTCGAAGAACTTCACGGGGTGCGTGATCGCCTTGGGCTCGCCGACGAGGTCGCCGGAGGCGCGGAGCTGCTCGACGACGGCCTGCTTGGCCGAGTACGCCGTCTTGCCGGCGAGCTCGGCGAACGCCGCCCGGCCGGCCTCGGTCGTGATCGCGTCGGGCGCCTCGGCGACGATGCGGCCGTCGAAGCCGATGATCGCGCGATTCGGCAGGTCGAGCTCGCGCCACCACACGACATCGGTGACGTCGCCGAAGGTGCAGATCATGGCGATGCCCGTGCCCTTGTCCTTCTGGGCGAGGTGGTGGGCGACGACCGGCACCTCGACGCCGAACACGGGCGTGGTGACCGTCGTGCCGAAGAGCGGCTGGTAGCGCTCGTCGTCGGGGTGCGCCACGAGCGCCACGCAGGCGGGGATGAGCTCGGGGCGGCTCGTCTCGATCTCGACGGTGCCCCCGTCGGGACGGTGGAACCCGACCCGGTGGTAGTGGCCCGGCTGCTCGCGGTCCTCGAGCTCGGCCTGGGCGACGGCGGTGCGGAACGTCACGTCCCACAGCGTGGGCGCGAGCGCCTGGTACGCCTCGCCGCGCTCGACGTTGCGCAGGAACGCGAGCTGCGAGGTGAACAGCGCCTCGTCGGCGATGGTGCGGTAGGTCTGGGTCCAGTCGACCGAGAGGCCGAGCTGGCGGAAGAGCTCCTCGAACTGCTGCTCGTCCTCCACCGTGAGTCGCTCGCACAGCTCGATGAAGTTGCGCCGGCTGATCGGCACCTGGTCTGCGGCCTTGGTGCTCTTGCCGTCGCCGCCCGCGAACGGCGGGGTGAAGGCGGGATCGTAGGGCAGCGACGGATCGCAGCGCACGCCGTAGTAGTTCTGGACCCGTCGTTCGGTCGGCAGGCCGTTGTCGTCCCAGCCCATGGGGTAGAAGACGCTCCTGCCCCGCATGCGCTGGTAGCGCGCGACGAGGTCGGTGTGGGTGAACGAGAACACGTGGCCGATGTGCAGGGAGCCGGAGGCGGTCGGCGGCGGGGTGTCGATCGAGTAGATGCGCTCGCGCGTGGCGGAGCTGCGATCGAACCGGTAGACGCCGTCGCGCTCCCACGCGTCGCCCCAGACGGATTCGAGGCCTTCGAGAGCGGGCTTGTCGGGAATGCGCGCGGTGTCGGTCATGATGCTCCGGTTCGATATCGACGGCACCGTGTCCGTGGTGAGGTGCCTGAATGTGTGACGATCAAGCCTACCGGCCGGGCCCGCGTCGGGAGAATCGGGGGTTGTGCCGGGTTGCGGCGCGTCCTAACCTGACGCCGTGCCCGTCGGCGCTGGGCGCTCGGGAGCGCTGGGACTCCGTCGAGGCGGCCCCCGGCGTCGTCGTCTCGTGGTCGTCCTGCTGGGCGTGTCGCTCGCGGTGTCCGCGATGGCCGGCTGCAGCCAGTCGCAGCTGCCGGTCGTCAGCACGGCCGAGCTGGTGCGGCCGCTGCGGGCGAAGCTCACCGAGCCCGGCGACCGCGGGGCCGTCGCGCTCGTGACGGCCGACGAGTCCCAGGCGGCGTACGACGGGGCGGATGCGGCATCCGTCTTCGAGATCGGCTCGATCACGAAGGCGCTGACGGGCCTGCTGCTGGCCGAGGCCGTGCGCCGCGGCGAGGTGGGACTCGACGACGAGCTCGGGAGGTACCTCGACCTCGGCGCGTCGCCCGCGGCATCCGTCACCCTGATGCAGCTCGCCACCCACCACTCGGGCCTGCCGAGCCACCCGCCGGTCGTGCCTGGCGTGGAGCCCTTCACCGAGACGCTCGACGAGCTCCTGGCCGAGGCGCGCGAACTGCCCGTGACACCCGGGCAGCCGTACCTCTTCAGCGACATCGGCGTCGCCCTGCTCGGCCACGCGCTCGCCGCGGCGGCGGGCACCGGCTACGCCGAGCTGCTCGAGCAGCGCGTGCTCGAGCCCGCCGGCATGTCGGATGCCACGGTGCCGGCGAACTTCGACGAGCTCTCGGACTCGTACGTCGGCGGCCTCACCGGCGCCCGCCACCCGGCGGAGCCGTTCGTCGGAGAGGCATGGGCTCCGTCGCTCGGCGTGCACGCGACACTCGGCGACCTCGTCGCGCTCGCCCAGGCCGTGATCGACGGGCCGTTCTCCGACAGCGCCGCGCTCGATCCGACGGGCGCGGTCGGCAACAACCGTCGCGAGCAGCTCGGCTACTTGTGGCAGATCCGGCCCATGGAGAACCGCCCCATGCAGCACCGCACGCTGACGGGGCACGACGGCCTGACGTTCGGGTTCACCAGCGTGCTGCAGATCGACCGCGAGGACGGCACGGCGGTGATCGCCCTCGTGAACCGCGCCGAGCGGATCGACGGGATCACGCCGCAGCTCTTCGCGTTCCTCGACACGCTCTGAGCGACCGGCGCCGCAGCGTCCGCAGCGTCCGCAGCGTCCGCCCTAGGCGTCCGCCCGCACCACGTCTGCCTGCTCGGGCTCTCCGACCTCGGGTGCGTGACGCATGCGCGCCGCGGCGACCGCGGAGACGAGCGTCGCGATCGAGAGGAAGGCGAGCACGACGCCCGGGTGCCACCAGACGTAGCCCGTGGCCTCGCCGAGGATGACCGTGACGAAGGGGATGAACCCGCTCACGGCGGCCGCGACCGCGTACGCGACCGAGAGCGCCGAGTAGCGGTAGTGGTCGACGAAGAGGTCGTTCATGAGGCCGCCGAGCGCCGCCCACGACATGGTCGGCAGGATGCCGCCGACGATCATCGTGCCCACGAGCACGGGGAAGCTCGCGAACTGCAGCAACCAGTACATCGGGAAGGTGATGAGCAGCGTGCCGAGCGCGCCCCACGCGACGACCTTCGCCGAGCCGATGCGGCTCGCCCACGCGCCGAACAGCGGGATCGTGACGAGCTGCAGCAGGCCGCCGATCGTGGTCGCGACGAGCAGGTCCTGGAAGCTGAACCCGAGCGTGCCGATGCCGTAGTTGATCGTGTACGTGTTCATGAGCGAGTACGAGCCGATGCCGAGCAGCGCCGCGCCGAAGGCGACGAGGAGGGCGAGCGGCTGCTTCGCGAACATCGTCGCGAAGGGCACCCGGTCGCGACGATGCTCCGCGACCACGGCCTTGAAGACGGGCGTCTCGTCGATCGCGAGGCGGAGGTAGAGCGAGACCGCAAGGAGCGGGATCGCCAGCAGGAACGGGATGCGCCAGCCCCATGCGGCGAGCTCCTCGGCGGGGAGGGCGAGCGTCATGACGATGAACACGACCGCGGAGAGGATCGAGCCGACGGGGGAGCCGAGCTGCGGCACCGCCGCGTAGAACGCGCGCTTCACCGGTCCGGAGTGCTCGGTCGCGAGCAGGATGGAGCCGCCCCACTCGCCGCCGAGCGAGAGTCCCTGCGCCACGCGCAGCAGCACCAGCAGCACGGCGCCGAGCCATCCGGCCTGCGCGTAGGTGGGCAGCAGGCCGATCAGGCCGGTCGCGACGCCCATGATGCCGACGGTCCACAGGAGGGTCGCGCGGCGTCCGAGCCGGTCGCCGAGGTGTCCGAAGATCGCGGCGCCGAGCGGACGCACGACGAACGCGACGCCGATCGTGGCGAACGCGGCGAGGGTGCCGCCGAACTCGCCGAGCGGGTCGAAGAAGAGGGGGCCGATGAAGTACGCGGAGAAGTACGCGAAGACGTAGAAGTCGAACGATTCGAGCGACGTGCCCACCATCGACGCCCAGGCGACCCGTCGGGTGGGGATCGCGGAGTCGGTGGGGGAAGGGGCGGAGGCTGTGCTGGTCACGAGGGACCATCCTGACACCCGCTGAGCGACCCGACAAGCAACTTGTTCTACTAGAAATAGAACAATAGGCTGAAGTGTGCTCATCCGCATCGACCCGACCCGCCCGACGCCGCTGCACGAGCAGCTCACCTCGAGCATCCGGGCGTCGATCGTCGACGGGCGGCTCGCGGGCGGCGAGCGGCTCCCGGCGGCGCGCGAGCTCGCGGCATCCGTCGGGGTGAACATGCACACCGTGCTGCGGGCCTACCGGCAACTGCGCGACGAGCAGCTCATCGAGCTGCATCGGGGGCGGGGTGCGGTCGTCGCCGTGCGCATCGGGGGGCACGGCGCGCTCGCCGGGGCGATCCACGACCTCGTCGACGAGGCGACGGCGCACGACCTCCCCGAGGCGGCGCTCCTCGAGCTCATCAGCGAGGCGTACCGCTGGTCGCCGAGCGGTCCCGGTTCCGGCTCCGGTTCGACTCCCGGCGTGCGGCGCGCGGCGCCGACCCGGTAGTCTGGAGGCACAGGCGTCGATCCGGCCATCACCGGGGAGTCTTCGGAAGAACGGTCCTTCGGGTCTCGACACACCGGCTGCGCCGGCACTCGACCCCGGCGGGCCCAGTAGAACCGAACGGGGCAGGCCCGTCACAGCCGTTGGAAGAGCGGCTCCGGGTCTCCCGGGGCAAGCGAGGTGGTACCGCGGCGGGGCTCGACGAGCGGCCGGCGTCCTCGCGAAGGCATCCGTCCCGCAAGGAGCGAGCGTGTACCCGCGCACCCCCGACGACCACGGCGTCGCCCCCTCTCCCGACTTCCCGGCCATCGAACGCGGCGTGCTCGCGTTCTGGAAGGCCGACGGCACGTTCCAGGCGTCGATCGACCAGCGCGAGGGCGCCCCCGAGTGGGTCTTCTACGACGGACCGCCCTTCGCCAACGGCCTCCCGCACTACGGGCACCTCCTCACCGGCTACGCCAAGGACGTCTTCCCCCGCTTCCAGACGATGCGCGGGCACCAGGTGCACCGCCGCTTCGGCTGGGACACGCACGGGCTGCCCGCCGAGCTCGAGGCCGAGCGGCAGCTCGGCATCACCGACAAGAGCCAGATCGAGGAGATGGGCATCGCGGCGTTCAACCAGGCCGCGCGCGACTCGGTGCTCCGCTACACGAAGGAGTGGGAGGAGTACGTCACCCGGCAGGCGCGCTGGGTCGACTTCGAGCACGACTACAAGACGCTCGACATCACCTTCATGGAGTCGGTGATCTGGGCCTTCAAGACCCTGCACGAGAAGGACCTCGCCTACGAGGGCTACCGCGTGCTGCCCTACTGCTGGCGCGACCAGACGCCGCTGTCGAACCACGAGCTGCGCATGGACGACGACGTCTACAAGATGCGCCAGGACCAGACCGTCACGGTCACGTTCCCGCTCACGGGCGCGAAGGCCGAGTCGCTCGGGCTCACGGCCGTGCGCGCGCTCGCGTGGACGACCACACCGTGGACGCTGCCGACGAACTTCGCGCTCGCCGTCGGCCCCGACATCGAGTACGCGGTGGTTCCGGCGGGCCCGAACGGCACGCCCGACGCGACCGTGCTGCGCGAGCGCGCGGGCGCATCCGACACGGAGGTGCTCGGGGGCGAGTACCTCCTCGCCACCGAGCTCGTGGGCAACTACGCGAAGGACCTCGGCTACGACTCCGCCGACGAGGCGCGTGCCGCGGTCTCCCGCACCGTGCGCGGCGCCGAGCTCGAGGGCGTCACCTACGACCGCCTGTTCGACTACTACGCCGATGTCGAACACCACGGGCTGCACAACGCGTGGCAGATCCTCGTGGCCGACTACGTCACCACCGACGACGGAACGGGCATCGTGCACCAGGCCCCCGCCTACGGCGAGGAGGACCAGAAGGTGAGCGAGGCGGCCGGCATCCCGGTCATCCTCTCCCTCGACGACGGCGGGCGGTTCCTCCCGGTCGTCACGGATGTCGCGGGGCTGCTGTGGAGCGACGCGAACAAGCCGCTCACCCAGCTCCTCAAGGCCGAGGGGCGCCTGCTCCGCCAGGCGAGCTACGAGCACTCCTACCCGCACTGCTGGCGCTGCCGCAACCCGCTCATCTACAAGGCCGTGTCGAGCTGGTTCATCCGCGTGCCCGAGTTCCGCGACCGCATGGGGGAGCTGAACCAGGACATCAACTGGGTGCCCGAGAACGTGAAGGACGGCCAGTTCGGCAAGTGGGTCGCGGGTGCTCGCGACTGGTCGATCAGCCGCAACCGGTACTGGGGCTCGCCGATCCCGGTGTGGAAGAGCGACGACCCCGAGTACCCCCGCGTCGACGTCTACGGTTCGCTCGAGGAGCTCGAACGCGACTTCGGCCGGCTGCCGCTGAACTCGGCGGGCGAGCCCGACCTGCACCGGCCGTACATCGACGACCTCACGCGCCCGAATCCCGACGACCCGACGGGTCGGTCGACGATGCGCCGCATCCCCGACGTCTTCGACGTGTGGTTCGACTCGGGTTCGATGCCGTTCGCGCAGGTGCACTATCCCTTCGAGAACCAGGAGTGGTTCGACAGCCACAACCCGGCGGACTTCATCGTGGAGTACATCGGGCAGACGCGCGGCTGGTTCTACGTCATGCACGTGCTCTCGACGGCGCTGTTCGACCGTCGCGCCTTCTCGAACGTCGTGAGCCACGGCATCGTGCTCGGCAGCGACGGCCAGAAGATGTCGAAGTCGCTGCGCAACTACCCCGACGTCTCGGAGGTGTTCGACCGCGACGGCTCGGACGCCATGCGCTGGTTCCTCATGTCGAGCTCGGTGCTGCGCGGCGGCAACCTCGTCGTCACCGAGGAGGCCATCCGCGAGGGCGTGCGCCAGCTCATGCTGCCGCTCTGGAGCACGTGGTACTTCTTCTCGCTCTACGCCAACACGGCGCGCGAGGGCGGCTACGCGGCATCCCGGCGCACCGACTCGCACGACGTGCTCGACCGGTACCTGCTCGCGAAGCTCCGCGACCTCGTCACCGCCGTCACGGCCGACCTCGAGGACTTCGACTCGCCGCTCGCGGCGCAGAAGCTGCGCGACTTCGGCGACGTGCTCACCAACTGGTACGTGCGACGATCGCGCGACCGGTTCTGGGCGGGCGTCGCCGACGACGGCAGCGGCTCGGAGGCGTTCGACACCCTCTTCACGGTGCTCGAGACCCTCACGCGACTCGCCGCGCCGCTCCTGCCGCTCGTCACCGAGCAGGTCTGGCGCGGGCTCACGGGCGGTCGCAGCGTGCACCTCGAGGAATGGCCCGACGCGGCCGAGTTCCCCGCCGACCCCGAGCTCGTCGCGGCGATGGACGGCGTGCGCGAGGTCACCGGGGCGGTCCTCGCGCTGCGCAAGCAGGCGGGCCGTCGCGTGCGGCTGCCGCTCGCGCGGCTCACGGTCGTGACGGCGGATGCCGCGGCGCTCGCGCCGTTCGAGGCGATCCTGCGCGACGAGCTCAACGTCAAGGCCGTCGACCTCGTGACGCTCGACGAGTCGAGCGCCGCCGCCTACGGCGTCACGAAGCGGCTGTCGGTCAACGCCCGCGCGGCGGGGCCGCGCCTCGGCAAGACGGTGCAGGCCGCGATCCAGGCCGCGCGCTCGGGCGACTGGACGCTCGACGGCGACTCCGTCGTGGCGGGCGGCATCGCGCTCGAGCCGGGCGAATACGACCTGGTCCTCGAGGCCGGCGGCGCCGGCGACGGCGACGCGGCGCTCGGGCTCCTGCGCGACGGCGGCTTCGTGATCCTCGACGTCGCGACGACCCCCGAGCTGGAGGCAGAGGGGCGCGCTCGCGACGTCGTGCGCGCGGTGCAGGAGGCCCGCAAGTCGTCCGGCCTCGAGGTCGGCGACCGCATCCGCCTCACGCTCACGATCGACGCGGCCGGCGCCGCCGCCGCCGAGGCGCACCGGGAGCTCATCGCACGCGAGACCCTCGCGACGTCGCTCGACCTCGCCGAGCTCGACGACGCGACCGCCTCATCGATCCTCCCGCTCGCCGGGGGCACGAAGCTCGTGATCGGAGTGGAGAAGGCGTGACCGACGCATACGACGACGACACCGAGGCGGCCGACGCCGTCTACGCGGCACTGCTCGCCCGGATCGGGGAGTCGAACCCCGAGCCGCGGCTCGACGCGACTCGACGTGCGGTCGAACTGCTCGGCGACCCGCATCGGGCCGCCCCCGTCATCCACATCACGGGCACCAACGGCAAGACGTCGACGAGCCGCATGATCGAGAGCATCCTCCGCGCGGGGGGCCTGCGCACCGGCCTGCTCACGAGCCCGCACCTCGTGCGCTTCACCGAGCGCATCCGCATCGACGGCGAGCCCATCGCCGACGAGGCGGTCGCCCGCATCTGGGACGAGGTCGCGCCGTTCCTCGACCTCGTCGACCGCGAGCTCGAGCAGCGCGGCGCGGCCCCGCTCACCTTCTTCGAGGCGCTCACGGTGCTCGCCTTCGCGGCGTTCGCCGATGCGCCCGTCGACGTCGTGGTGCTCGAGGTCGGCATGGGCGGCGAATGGGACTCCACGAACGTCGCCGACGGGCAGGTCGCCGTCTTCACGCCCATCGCGCTCGACCACGAGAACCGGCTCGGGTCGACGGTGGAGCAGATCGCGCGCACCAAGTCGGGCATCATCAAGCCCGCGGCATCCGTCGTGACCGCGTTCCAGGAACCCGTGGCGCTCACGGTGCTCACCGACGCCGCGCAGCGCAACGAGGCGACCCTCGAGGTCGAGGGCGGCGGGTTCGCGGTGCTCGACTCGCGCGTCGCCGTCGGCGGCCAGCTCATCTCGGTGCGCGGCATCGCGGGGGAGTACCGCGACCTCGCGCTCCCGCTCTTCGGGCGTCACCAGGCCGAGAACGCCGCGGTGGCGATCGCGGCCGTCGAGTCGTTCCTCGGCGGCGGAGCCGTGCGTCTCGCCGACGAGGTGCTGCAGGAGGGGCTCGCGCAGGCGAGCTCGCCCGGGCGCCTGCAGCCGATCGGCACCGATCCGACGGTGCTCGTCGACGCGGCGCACAACCCGCACGGGGCCGCCTCGCTCGTCGCGGCGCTCGAGGAGTACTTCGACTTCGACGAGCTCGTGCTCGTCTTCGGCGCCCTCGCCGACAAGGACGTCGCCGGCATCGTCCGGGCGCTCGAGCCCACCGGCGCGACCTTCCTCGTGACGCAGTCGTCGTCGGATCGCGCGCTGCCGGCCGCGGAGCTCGCGGCATCCGTCGCCCGTGTCGTCGGACCCGACCGGGTGCGCGTCGTCGAACGGCTCGACGACGCGCTCGACGAGGCGCGCGCCTGGGCGGCCGACGCGCCGAAGCGCGGCGTCGTCGTGACCGGCTCGATCACCCTCGTGGGCGACGCGATGGCGATCGCCGAGGACCGCGGCTGGAGCGGCCGATGAGCGCCGAGGCGCCCGCTGCCGCGCCCGCACCCGGCCCCCGATCCGTGCGCCGGAGCCTCGCGTCCATCGTGCTCGGCTTCGAGACGATCGTGGTGTTCCTCGCGGCGCTCGTGATCTGGGGCCTGTCGCGTGGGGGCAGCGGTCCATTCGGGCTGCCCGACTGGGCGCCGCTCGTCGGCGGCGGCATCCTGATCCTGGGGATGCTGGCGACCCTCGCGCTCCTGCGCTACGACTGGGCCTACGTGCTGGGCTGGGCGCTGCAGGTGCTCATCCTCGTCTCGGGCCTCCTCAACCCGGCGATGTACGTCGTCGGCGCGGTCTTCGGCGGCATGTGGGCCTACTGCATGATCGTCGGGGCGCGCATCGACCGCGAACGGGCGGCTGCTGCCGACCCAGGAAAGGAAGACGCATGACCACCTCCATCGAAGAGACCCTCGTGCTCGTGAAGCCCGACGGCGTCGCACGCAACCTGACGGGCGAGATCCTGCGCCGCATCGAGGCGAAGGGCTACTCGCTCGTCGACATCCGCCTCCTGCAGGCCGACCGCGAGCTGCTCGCCAAGCACTACGCCGAGCACGAGGGCAAGCCCTTCTACGAGCCGCTCGTCGAGTTCATGGAGTCCGGACCCGTCGTCGCCATGCGCGTCGCCGGCAACCGCGTCATCGAGGGCTTCCGGGTCCTCGCCGGCACGACCGATCCCACGACGGCTGCGCCCGGCACCATCCGGGGCGACTTCGGCCGCGACTGGGGGCTCCGGGTGCAGCAGAACCTCGTGCACGGCTCGGACTCCGTCGAGTCGGCCGAGCGCGAGCTCTCGCTCTGGTTCGGCTGAGACGGATCTGCTCCCGCCCGCTGGGGTGGGGTGAGGCGCCGGCCGCGGAGAGACGGTCGGCGCCTCGTCGCGTCCGGGCGGGTGCGCCGTGCGACGTGGCGGGTCTGCGACGAACGGGGTCGCTGCGTCCGCCGACGCCCGACGTACGATGGGAGCACGCCGGCCGGGGCGCTCTGGAGGGAGCAGCACTGGCCACGTGGCATCCGATCCTCGCCGCGGTCGAACCCGAGCCCGGGCGATGGCGAATGGTGGACTCGCTGGGGCGCGAGTACGGCACCGTGACGATCGTGCGAGTCGACGGCGAGGTGCGCTATCGCGCCGAGTTCGACGGGCGGCTGCTGGGCTGGGGGAGCACCCTGCGGGGCGCCTGCGAGCGGGTGCATCTCGCCTTCGTCCGATCGCACGGACCGGGCGAATGGCAGGGATATCCCGACTTCTCGGGAAAGAGAAGTTGAGGAATCTTGCGGGGATTTCGCCGCCGATTCACGGCGGAAACCGGCTCAGCCGGCGCTGAAATCGCGCTGATCAGGGATTTCAATAAACGAGGATCCCTATCTCGCAATCGTGAGCATCCGTCAACAGCTTTGACGACTTTCACAGGCAAAGGGGAGGACTCGTGGAGGAAGGGTGTGCAGAGTGGGGGCTTCGCCCAGGCGACACCCCCCTGCACCCGAGACGAGAGATACCGCGACCGCGCACCCACAGCAGCGCGGCCCGCCGTGAAGGTCTATGCGTAACCAGATTTCAAGCTCCCCCAAGCATGCTCAGCCCGGCGAGACGGAGACCCCCTCCGGGTCCGCGTTCCGCCCCCGTGCTCGCCGGCTCCACGCCGGCAATCGCGCGAAGTTCATGGCGGCCGGTGCGGTCGTCGCGGTCGGCGCGCTCGTCGGCTCCGGCTTCGTCCTCCAGTCGGCCGTCGCCGCGCAGAACGAGCGCATCGCCGCCACGGCGGCCCTGAGCGAAGCCGCCAACCTCGACGTCGAGCAACTCGGCACCCACGCGGGCATCCTCGAGGCCCACGCCGTCAAGCAGGCCGAGGACACGCTCGCCGTCGCCGAGGACACCATCTCGGCGGCCGCGGGCAAGGCCGACCCCGGCGAGCTCGCCGCCACGGTCGCCGCACTCGGCGACTACAAGCTGCTCGCGCCGGAGCGCGTGTTCGAGCTCGTCGACCAGACGGCGGCCGAGCAGGCCGACGTGAAGGCCGCGATCGCCGCGCACGACAAGGCCGAGGCCGAGAAGGCCGCGGCCGCCAAGGCCGCCGCGGAGAAGGCCGCCGCAGAGGCGGCCGCCGCTGCCGCCGCTGCCGCCGAGGAGTCGGCGAGCCCGTCCTACCCGTCCGGCCCGGCGAACCCGACCGAGGCGCAGGCGACGGCCCGCGACCTCATGTCCTCCATGTACGGCTGGGGCGACGACCAGTTCGGCTGCCTCGTCGACCTCTGGAACCGCGAGTCCGGCTGGAACGTGTACGCCCAGAACCCGTCGGGCGCGTACGGCATCCCGCAGGCCCTGCCCGGCGACAAGATGGCCACGGCCGGCGCCGACTGGGCCACGAACGCGGCGACGCAGATCAAGTGGGGACTCGGCTACATCGCGGGACGCTACGGCAACCCCTGCGGCGCCTGGTCGCACTCCGAGTCGGCCGGCTGGTACTGATCGGCCGATCACCGGCGGCGCTCACCCGGTGGCGCTCGGCGACTCGAACGCCGACAGCCACCGGGTGAGCACGCGCTCGAGCTCGGCGGCATCGCCGCTCGCGATGGCGCCGAGCAGCCGATGCTCGTTCGCGATGTGAGCGGTCATGCACTCGTCGATGAGCGTGCGCCCTGCGGGGGTGAGTGCGATGACGCGCCCGCGCCCATCGGTGGCGCTCGAGCGGCGCGTCACGAGGCCGCGTTGCTCGAGCCGGTCGATCCGCTTGGTCATGGCGCCGCTGGTGACCATGGTCGATTCCGCGAGGTCGCTCGGCGTGCGCTCGAACGGAGCGCCGACGCGCCGCAGGGTCGCGAGCACGTCGAACTCGCCCTCCGAGAGGCCGAAGCGGCCGTAGACGGCGACGAGTTCGCCGGTGAGCGCGTTCGCGAGGCGGTGCAGGCGTCCGATCACGCCCTGCGGTGACACGTCGAGGTCGGGGCGCTCGCGCCGCCATTCGGCCATGATGCGGGCGACGCGGTCGGGCGCGGCATCCGGGATCGTCGTCATGGTGGCATTCTATCTTCCTCGGAAGCTATAATGGCTTCCATGGAAACTACTTGGCGCTGGGTGCTCGTGACCGCCATCGCGCCCATCGCATGGGGCAGCACGTACTTCGTCACGCGCGAGTACCTGCCGGCCGACTCGCCGCTGTGGGGCGCGGCGTTGCGCGCGCTGCCCGCCGGCCTCGTGCTGCTCGCGATCCGGCCCCGGATGCCGCGCGGCCCGTGGTGGTGGCGATCGCTCGTGCTCGGCGTGCTCAACGTGAGCGTGTTCTTCGCGCTCGTCTACCTCGCGGCCCAGCTGCTCCCCACGAGCCTCGCCTCGACGGTCATGGCCACGTCGCCCGTCGTCATGATGCTGTTCGCGTGGATGCTCGCGGGGGAGCGGCTCCGGGTCCTGCCGCTCGTGGGCGCCGGGGTCGGCATCGCGGGGGTCGTGCTCCTGCTCGCGACCGACACCTCCTCGGTGGACTGGACGGGCATCGCCGCCTCCGTGGCCGCGATGGTGCTCTCCTCCCTCGGTTTCATCCTCGCGAAGCGCTGGCGCGACGGCACCGACGTGCGGGCGGTCACCGCCTGGCAGTTCCTCGCAGGCGGTCTCCTGCTCCTGCCCGCCGCCCTCCTCGTCGAGGGCGCCCCGCCGCCGCTCGACGTGCCCGCGCTGCTCGGGTTCGCCTACGTGAGCGTGTTCGCCACGGCGCTGGCCTTCGCGGCCTGGTTCACCGGTCTCGCGCACCTGCCCGCGGGCACGGTCGGCCTCGTCGGGCTCCTCAACCCGGTCACGGGCGTGCTGCTCGGCACCCTCGTCGCTGGAGAGGTCCTCGGCCCGGCCCAGCTCGTGGGCCTCGTGCTCGTGCTCGCCGGGATCCTGCTCGGCCAGCCGCTCGTGGCGCGCGCGTTCGGCCGTCGCACCACGGCCGGCGGCCGGGTCGTGGCCGAACGGGCCCCGACGGCCGTGGCGGCGACATCCGTCCCATAGGACCGAAGGACCTAGAGCCCGCGACACGTGCGGTGCTACGGTGCGGCTCAGGCCGGACGGCGGAGCACGTGGCTCCCGCGGTGATCGGGGGACTGATGGCGCGTCGCTGGTGGAACCGGAAGAAGAAGGAAGCCGCCCCTGCGACACCTGCGATCGCAGACGTCGAGGTGCCCGAGACGGCGGCGCCGCCGCCCGCACTGCCACGGGCGGCGGTGATCCTGCTCGGATTCGCGGGAGCGGTCGTCATCGTGTTCGGCATCGCCGCGCTGCGCGGGGTTGTCGCGCCGGTCTTCCTCGCCCTCGTGCTCACCATCTGCGTCCACCCGCTGCGGATCTGGATGGTGGGGATCGGCGTGAAGCGCGGTGCCGCGACCGTGATCGCGATCCTCGCCGTGTTCGCGCTCATCGGCGGGTTCGTCGCACTGCTGGTGATCTCGGTCGCGCAGTTCGCGACACTGCTTCCGCAGTTCGCGCCCCAGATCCAGGCCGCCGTCACCGACCTCTCGAAGAGCCTCGAGAGCCTCGGCATCGGCACTCAGCAGGTCGACACGATCGTGTCGGGGCTCCAGCCGTCGAACCTGATCGACTTCGCGACCCAGCTCCTCGGGGGGATCGCCGGCATCGTCGGGTCGCTCGTCGTGCTCTTCACGGTGCTCATGCTCATGGTCATGGATGCGACGTACGCGCCGGCGATCATGCGCCAGATGGAGCCGCGCCGGCCCGACCTCGTGGCCGCCCTCGTGCGCTTCACGTTCGGCGTGCGCCGCTACATGGTCGTGACCACGGGACTCGGCATCGTGCAGGGCCTCCTCAACTGGATCGCGTTGCTCATCCTGCAGGTGCCGGGCGCGCTGCTCTGGGGCCTCCTCTCGTTCCTCTGCAGCTTCATCCCCAACATCGGCTACTTCATCGCGATCATCCCGCCGATCGTGTTCGGGTTCCTCGTGGGCGGGTGGCCCACGGCGATCGCCGTCATCGTGGTCTACGGCCTCGTGAACGCGGTCGTGCAGTCGATCGTGCAGCCGCGCGTGGTCGGGAACGCCGTCGCACTGAGCCAGACCATCACCTTCGTCTCCGTGCTGTTCTGGGCCGTCGTGCTCGGGCCGATCGGCGCGATCCTCGCGGTCCCCCTCACGCTCCTCGTGCGCACGGTCCTCCTCGATGCCGATCCTCGGCTGCGCCTGTGGCGACCGGCGACTGGCGACCTCGTCGGCACACGGGAGGTCGCCGCCGAGATGTCGGCGGCCGTGCGTGCCGACTCGAAGGCCGCACGAGCGGAGTCGAAGGCGGCGCGCACGGCGCGTCGGCGTGTCGGTTCCGCGCCATCCGCCGAGCCGTCGACGGCCATCACCTCGTCGGCGACGTCGGCGACCGAGTCGCCGGCCGCCACGACCGGTCGCACCCCGAACCCACCGGCGAAGTGATCCCGTCTCCCGGGTGAGGCCGGCCGCCGGGCCGCTGTCAAGCTCCTGCGCCCGCCGTGGCCGCTCGATAGCCTGACGGCATGAGCGAGCAATCGGATGCCGCGGAGGCGCGGCCGAGTCGCGGCATCCGGGTACGGGTGAAACGGGCCGTCGAGTGGGCCATGAGCACCAAGCCCGTGCGCGCGTTCCTGCTGTACCAGGAGCAGCACGGGGCGATGCTCGCCGACAGCGTGACCTACCGCACCCTGTTCTCGGTGTTCGCGGGCACGTTCCTCGGGTTCGCGATCATCAGCCTGTGGCTCGCCGGCAACCCCGACGTGATCGACGCGCTCGTCGCGACGATCGGCAACGTGATCCCGGGGCTCGTCGGCGACGGCGCGGTCATCGATCCCGCCGACCTCGTGCAGCCCCTGACCCTGAGCATCGCCGGCGCGCTCGCGCTCATCGGACTCGTCGGCGCCGCGATCGGGGCGATCGGGGCGCTGCGCGTGGCCTTCCGCCAGCTCGCCGGGGTGCCCGACGATCGCACGTTCTTCCTCTGGCTGATGGTGCGCGACCTCGGGATCGCCATCGGATTCGGACTCCTGCTCGTGCTCGGGTCCGCGGTGACGGTGTTCGGCACCGGGGCGCTCGGCACGCTGCTCGGCTGGCTCGCCGTCCCGTCGGGCAACGCCATCCTCGAGGGCGGCTCCCGCACGCTCTCGATCGTCGTCACGTTCGTGATCGACACGCTCGTGATCGCCGGACTGTTCCGCATCCTCGCGGGGATCCGGCCGAGCGCCCGGTCGCTGTGGCCGGGCGCCCTGCTCGGCGCACTGGGGCTCACGGTGCTGCAGGTGCTGTCGGGGCTCTTCGTGGGCGGCGCAAGCAACAACCCGTTGCTCGCATCGTTCGGATCCCTGATCGCCCTGCTCATCTGGCTCAACCTCTCCAGCCAGGTCGTGCTCATCGCCGGCGCCTACATCATCACGGGCGACGACGAGGAGCACGACCGGGTCGCGGCCCGCTACGGCGCCACCTCGATGGCGTTGCGGCGACTGAAGCGTGCCCAGCGCAGGGCAGCGGATGCCGCGGCCGAGGTCGCCGCGGCACGGGACGCGCTCCCCGGGGTGCAGCACACCGACGGGCGCTGAGGATTCGAGCGCACCGAGCCGCGCGTCGCCGACGCGGGGCTCGGTGGCGGCATGTGGAAGCCGGCCGCGCCCCGTCTGGGATCGGGTCGCGGCCGGCCGTCTCCGGCTGGTCGGGCCTTGGGAGCGCCCGACCGCACACGTCAGATCGGCGTGCCCCGGGTGTGGTCGGGGTCGACGTAGTCGATCTCCTCGACCTCGACCTCCTCGACGATGACGTCGTCCTCGTCGAGATCGTCGTCGTCGTCCACCCACGCGTCGGCGGAGCCCTTGGGGACCTCGGCGTCGAGGGGTAGTTCGGCGTCGGTGTACTCGCCCTCGACGGGCTCGTGCGGTTGCATCTCCTCGGTCATGCGATACGCCCTTCCGTGCTTCCTGCGGCCGTGCTCCGCGGGGTGCGGCGGTCGTCGTTCACGCTAGGCAGCGGGGCCGTGCAGTGACAGGGGGTTGACGGATGCCGCGCCGGCGATCACACGCGACGGGATCACGGGCGTCCGGGATCGCGTGCGTCCGTCGGTCGCGGCATCGGCTCGACGGGCGCGCGCCTCGGCGCGGCGGCATCCGCCCCGGAGCAGACTGGACGCATGCCCGTCGTGCAGCAGCTCGTGCGCTCCCTCGTGTCGCCCCTCACCCGCACGCGCGCCTTCCGATGGCTCGCGCCGCGCACGCTGCCGGCCGTCGAGTCGGCGCTCGGCGCGATCACCGGCGGACGGGTGCAGCTCGCCTCCCTGCTCGTGCCGTCGCTCGTGCTGCACTCGACCGGCGCGCGGACGGGCCAGCCGCGGGACACGGCCCTCATGTACACGCCCGACGGTCGGGGCCGCGCGATCGTCGCCGGAACGAGCTTCGCGCGGGAGCGGCATCCGGGCTGGACCTACAACCTCATGGCGCACCCCGACGCGAGCATCACCGTGCGGGGGCGCACGATGCGGGTGCGGGCGATGCGCGTGCCCGACGACGAACGCGACGCGGCCTGGGCGCGCATCGAGGCGCAGTGGCCGGGATACCGCGCGTACGAACGGGAGTCGGGCCGCGTCGTGCGCCTGTTCGTGCTTCAGCCGGTCGCGGAGCCCGTGGGCGCAGGCGGCTCCGCCGGCTCCGTCGTCGCAGGCGGGCCGGCCGGCCACTGACGCGCGCGCGTCGCCTCGGGCTCCTCCGGCCCGACGGCGGCACCGGCGGCGGCCAACAGGCGCACGGCGCGACGGATGCCGGGGCTCTGCGCCATCGAGCGGCGATACGCGACCCGCACCTCCCGCACCTGGCTGTGGTCGGACAGTGGCCGGGCGACGACGCCGTCGGGCAGCGGCGAACGGCCGAGCCGCGGGAGGAGCGAGATCGCCACGCCATGGCGCGCGAGCTCGACGAGCGACGCGAAGTCGGTGTCCTCGGCGACGATGCGGGGGAGCGCGTCGAGGTCGGCGAAGATGCGCAGGAGCGCTTCGTGGCAGATCGCGCCGCGCGGCGTGCTCGCCCAGGATTCGCCGACCAGTGCGGACCGCTCGAGCTCGTCGTCGCCCGCGAGCGGGTGGTCGGCGGGCAGCACGACGTCGGCCTCGTCCCAGCAGACGTGCTCGGTCACGACATGGGCGGGCGCGATGAGCGGCACGGAGTTCCAGTTGTGCACGACGGCGAGGTCGACGGCGCCGGTCGCGACGAGCTCCATGGCCTCGAACGGATCGACGCTCGTCACGCTGGCGAGCGCGGAGCCGTCGGGCGTGCGGAGCTCGCGGAGCACGGGGCCGAGGAGCCCGCGCGTCGCGGTCGAGAACGACGCGATCCGCAGGGGCGCCGGCGGACCCTCGTCGTCGGAGCCGAGGTGTTCGAGTCGCTCGAGACGCTCGAGCACGTCGTCGCCCTCGGCGGCGAGGGCCCGCCCGCGCTCGGTGAGCAGAACGCCTCGGCCACGTCGTTCGAGCAGCGGGGCGTCGAGGTCGCGTTCGAGCTTCTTGACCTGCTGCGACACCGCCGAGGGAGTGTAGCCGAGCTGGTCGGCCGCGCCCACGACGGAGCCGGTGCGCGCGACGGCGACGAGCGCCCGCAATCCCTGCAGATCCATCATGAAGCAAACGTACGCGATCAGGTGAACGATTCGGAACTGGTGCTGCATCCACGATCCTGCGACAGTGGGCACGTGACCCCCAGACACCTCGTCCTCGCCGTGCTCGTCGCCACCATCTGGGGCGTCAACTTCGTCGCGATCGACCTCGGCCTTCGTGACACGCCGCCGCTCGTGCTCGTGGCCCTGCGGTTCGCCGTCGTCGCCGTGCCCCTCGTCTTCTTCGTGCGCCGGCCCGACGTGCCGTGGCGCGTGATCGCCGGCATCGGGCTGTTCATGAGCGCGGGGCAGTTCGGCCTGCTCTTCACCGCCATGCACCTCGGCCTGCCCGCCGGGCTCGCCGCCGTGGTGCTCCAGTGCCAGATGATCTTCACGCTCGTGATCGCCGCCCTCGTGCTGCGGGAGCGGCCGACGCGGCTGCAGGTGATCGGGGCGGCCCTCGGGGTCGTCGGCCTCGGCATCGTGGCGTTCGGCCGGCTCGACGGCGAGGGGGCGCTCCGGGGTGCCGGCGGCGACGGCGGCACTGCCGCGCTCGCCGCCGTGGTTCCACTGCTCGTGTGCGTCGGCGCGGGCCTCAGCTGGGGGATCGGCAACGTCGTCTCCCGCTCCGCGGCGGGCGCCAACGGCTTCGGGGTCGTGGTGTGGTCGGCGCTCGTCGTGCCGATTCCGATGCTCGCCCTCAGCCTCCTCCTCGACGGTCCTGCCGTCGTCGGCGAGGCGTTCGCCTCGATGGGGTGGCAGACGCTCGTGAGCGTCGGTTACACGGCCGGGTTCGCGTCGCTCGTGGGCTACTCCATCTGGAACATGCTGCTCGGCCGGTACCCTGCGGGCATGGTCGCCCCGTTCGCGCTGCTCGCGCCACCCGTCGGCCTCGTCGCGGCCGCACTGCTGCTCGGTCAGGTCCCCAGCGCCATCGAGGCGGTCGGCGCGGTCGTGCTCGTGGGCGGCGTCGCGGTCGGGCAGCTGCGCCGGCGGCGGAAGGTGGCCGCGGTCGTGGAGCCCCCGAGCGCCCTCGCAGCCGCCGGAACAGGGCGCTGACCCCGCATCCGATCAGGGGGCTGGCCGGATATCGGCCGATCGCGCGTGTCCCTAGCGTGACGCGCATGACCTCCGCATCCCGTCAGCCGCGGCACGACGACCCCGACGCCCCCACGACCAGGACCACGACCCCACGGGCCCCGCTCGCGGCGACGCGTGCCGGATGGACGTGGATCGTCCTCTCCTCGCTCGCGATCGGCGGATTCGCCGCCGTCCCGTACCTCACCGCCTCACTCGCGGAGCTCGCCGACGCGGGAACGGGCGTCGCCGGCAACTACGACGGCCGTCCGCCGGCCGTGCAGGCGGCGCTCTACGCCCACATCGTGGCGGGTGGCCTGGCGCTCGTCGTGGGCCCGTTCCAGTTCTGGCGCGGCCTCCGCGACCGCCACCGCGGGGTGCACCGCGTCATCGGTCGCACCTACCTCGCCGCGGTTGCCGTCGGCGGGCTGTCGGGGCTCGTGCTCGCGCCGGTGAGCGAGGCGGGCCTCGCCGGGTTCTTCGGCTTCGGCACGCTCGCGGTGCTGTGGCTCGTCACCGCGGGGCGGGCGTACCGGGCGATCCGTCGAGCGGATGTCGCGGGCCATCGCGCTTGGATGATGCGCAACTTCGCGCTCACCTACGCGGCGGTGACGCTGCGCCTCTGGCTCGGGGTGCTCATCGCCGTGCAGGTGCTGCCAGAGGGCGGCATCGACGCCGGCACCGCGTTCGCGAACGCCTACGCGGTCGTGCCGTTCCTCGCGTGGCTCCCGAACCTCGTGGTCGTCGAGTGGCTCATCCGACGCCGTGGGCTCCCGTCCTTCCGCATCGCGACGGCCCCGGACCGGCCCTCGACGCCTGTCGGGGGCCGGGTCTAGGCTCGCCCCATGTGCAGGAACATCCACACCCTCCACAACTTCGAACCGGCTGCCACGAGCGATGAGGTCCATGCCGCGGCGCTGCAGTACGTGCGCAAGGTGAGCGGCGCCACCAAGCCCTCCAAGGCCAACCAGGCGGCGTTCGACGAGGCCGTCGCCGAGATCGCGCACGCGACGCAGCACCTGCTCGACCACCTCGTCACGCATGCGCCGCCGAAGGACCGCGAGGTCGAGGCGGCCAAGGCCCGCGCCCGCTCCGCCGAGCGCTACGCGACGGCGGCGAGCGCCTGACGCGCTCCGTCGGGCCAGAAGGGGGCAGCGACATGGCAGGCGACGCGGCGACGATCTCGGTTCCGGGCCCGAGCGGCGATCGGGAGGTGCGCATCTCCAGTCCGTCGCGTGTGCTCTGGCCCGAGCTCGGCATCACGAAGCTCGAGCTCGCCGAGTACCTCGTGGCCGTGGGCGACCCGTTCATCGAGGCCAACGGCGACCGGCCGGTGTCGCTCCAGCGGTTCCCGGGCGGCGTCGACGGCGAGCAGTTCTTCTCCAAGAACCCGCCGAAGGGTGCGCCGGCGTGGGTGCGCGACGTGACGGTCACGTACCCGAGCGGCCGGCGGCATCCGCAGCTCGTGCTCGACGAGCCGGCCGGCGCCGTGTGGGCCGCGCAGATGAACACGATCGTCTTCCACCCGTGGGCGTCGCGCGCCGGGGACCCCGACAATCCCGACCAGCTGCGCATCGACCTCGATCCGCAGCCCGGCACCGGGTTCGCCGAGGCGGTGCCCGCGGCGCTCGCCCTGCGCGCCCTGCTCGCCGAGGTCGGCCTCACGGGGTTCGTGAAGACCTCGGGCAATCGCGGCATCCACGTGTTCGCGCCCATCGAGCCCGAGCATGAGTTCCTCGACGTGCGGCACGCCGTCATCGCGCTCGCTCGCGAGCTCGAACGACGGATGCCGCAACAGCTCACCACCGCCTGGTGGAAGGAGGAGCGCGGCGACCGCATCTTCATCGACTACAACCAGGCGAACCGCGACCGCACGATGGCGGGCGCCTACAGCCCCCGTGCCCTCCCGAACGCCGCCGTCTCCTGCCCGCTCGAGTGGGAGGAGCTCGAGGGTGCCGATCCCGCCGCGTTCACCGTGCGCACGGTGCCGGCGCGGCTCGCCGAGCGCGGCGATCCGTGGGCCGGCATGCACCGCACACCCGGGCGGCTCGCCACCCTGCTCGACTGGTGGCAGCGCGACCTCGACGACGGGCTCGGCGAGTTGCCGTTCCCGCCCGACTTCCCGAAGATGCCGGGGGAGCCCATGCGCGTGCAGCCGAGCCGTGCGCGCCAGCCTGACTGACGCGCACGACCCGGGTCTTCGGTCGGGCTCAGCCGCCGGTGGACACGACGAGCTTGCCGATCGTGTGGTGGCCGAAGGCGCCCGCGGCGTCCGCCGCGTCATCGAGCACGAACTCCCGGTCGATGACCACGGTGAGCTCGCCGGCGTCGACGAGCGCCGCGAGTCGCTCGAGCGTCGCGCGATCCGGGTACGCCGCGATCGGCACGAACTGGAGCCGATCATCGCCGAACATGTCGGGCGAGTAGAGCAGTGGGGAGATGAAGACGCCCCCGTCCCGCACGAGCGGCGAGATCTCGGTCGCCACGCCCGCGAAGTGGAGGGCGGCGTCGACGCCGTCCGGAGCGAGCGGACGCACGGCGGCGTCGAGGCCGATCGTGTAGTCGACCGCTTCGGCGCCGAACTCCTCGAGCAGGGCGCGGCCCTCCTCCGTGCGTCCCGTCGCGATCACCCGTGCGCCGCCGGCCACCGCGAGCTGGGTCGCGAGGACGCCGACGCCGCCCGTCGCACCGACGATCAGGATGGTGGCTCCGTCGAGGTCGAGCGGCGCGAGGGAGGCGATGGCGGTCGTGCCGGTGTGCCCGAGCGCCGCGGCGGTCGTGTCGGACACACCGTCGGGAATGGCGGCGGCCGCCGACTCGACCGGCACCGTCGTGTACTCCGCGATGCTGCCCTCCTTGAGGTGGGGCTTCGACACGACGCCGAACACCCGGTCGCCCACGGCGAAGTCGGCGACGCCCGGGCCGACCGCGTCGACCGTGCCCGCGAAGTCGCGGCCGAGCACGAGCGGATAGCGATGCTCGAAGAAGCCGGCCATGAAGCCCGCGGCGACCGCCAGGTCGAATCCGTTGACCGTCGCGGCCGACACCCGCACCCGCACCTCGCCCTCGTCGGGCTCGGGGATCTCGATCTCGGTGACTGCGGGCGCGCCGCCCGCCTCGGTGATGGCGTATGCCTTCATGTCTGTGCTCCTGGACTCCGCCGGGCGCGCCCGGTGCCGGCTCGCTGCCGAGATCGACGGGCGGGGGCTTCCGAGGAGCGATCCGGGAATCCAGTCCTGTGGGGTGTCGATGAGGCGGCGGGCCGACCTGTGACGTCGGGCTAAGGCCTGTCGTACTCCTCCGCGACGGCGGGCACAAGAGAACCGCGCGAAAAAGTGACAGTCCCGCGGATCAGACCTCCGACGACCGGCGCTCGTGGGCCGGGGCACCGTGCACCTCGCGGTGCAGCCGCTCCATGCGCGCGTCGAGCTCGGCGGCCGTTCGCGCGGCATCCGTGAGCCCCTCGAGCAGTTCGTCGGGCACGTGACGGTCGTACTTGTAGTAGATCTTGTGCTCGAGGCTCGCCCAGAAGTCCATCGCGATCGTGCGGATCTGCACCTCGACGCAGACGGGGTGCGCGCCCGTGGAGAGGAACACCGGCACCTCCACGATCAGGTGCAGGCTCTGGTAGCCGTTCTCCTTCGGCTCAGCGATGTAGTCCTTCGTGCGGATGACGCGGATGTCGCGCTGCGCCGTGAGGAGCTCGGCGATCCGGTACGCGTCCGACACGAAGCTGCACGTCACCCGCACGCCCGCGATGTCGGTGATGGTCTCGCGGATCGCCTCGAACGACGGCTCCACGCCCTTGCGCCGCATCTTGTCGACGACGCTGTCGAGGCTCTTCAGCCGGCTCGAGATGTGCTCGATCGGGTTGTAGTCGTGCGCCTGGTTGAACTCCTCGCGCAGGATGGAGAGCTTCGTGATGACCTCGTCCATGCCGAACTTGTAGCGCAGCAGGAACCGTTCGGTCTCGTCGCGGAGTGCCCGCATCTCGTCGAGCGTCTGGCCGTCGATGGTGTCGAGGGTGCGCTGCGCCCGGTCGGTCAGCATCGAGGGGCAGGTCGTGTGCCGGGTGGGCGGGGTTCCGTCGAGCGGGGTCACGCCATCCACGGTACGGGCGCCACCTCTGCGTTCCCTTTGACTCCGCAGTGGATCGCGCGTGAGCGGGCGATGCGGCGGGGCACGGCGGCGTGAGAGGTCCGTGGCTCGCAGCGGGTTCACCCGATCGCGGCCACGTAGCGCCAGCGGTCGTCCCGCACGAACCGGCTGGTCTCGTGCAGCACCCCGCGCTCGCCGTCGGCGCGGTAGCGGGCCGCGAACTCCACGGTGCCCTCGCGATCGAGTGGGCCGCCTCGCTCGCTGCGCACGATCTCGAGCGACCGCCACGCGATGCCGGGGTCGAGCTCGAGGTGCGCAGGGCGGGTCGACGGATGCCACGTGGCAAGCAGGTAGGCGACGTCGCCCACGATGAACGCCGTGTACCGGGAGCGCATGAGCTGCTGGGCCGTGGGTGCCGTCGCACCCCCCGAGAGGAAGCGCCCGCAGCACTCGCCGAAGCCGAGGCCCGTGCCGCACGGACACCGGTCGGCTGCGGCGATGACGGGGAACGGATCGTGCTGTTGCGGCATCCGCCCAGTCTCGCTCATCCGGCCACGCGGTCATGAACCGCCCAGCGAAAACTGAGGAACTGTTCAGAATTGCAGGGCAGAGTGGGGGACTTCGCGCGCGGGCAGGTCTCGCGCGTTTCCCCCGCCCTCGCTCGGAGGGCCTCCCGACCAACGGAACCGAGCCCACTCACTTCATGCGAAACGACGAATCACTCACGCACGCCATCGACACCGCCACCGAGACCAGCACCACCAGCACCGCCGGCACCGCCGGCGCCGCCACGCGGGCCCCCGACGCGGGCCGGGCCACCCGCCGCACGGAGCGCCTGCGCCGCATCGGCCGACGCCGACTCGCGGCAGGCGCCGCCGTGCTCGCCGTCGGCGTCGTCGCGGGCACGGGCTTCACCCTGCAGTCCGCGCTCGCGTCGCAGGACCGAATCGCGCAGACGGCCGCGCTCACCGAGGCGACCGGGCTCCGCCACGACCAGCTCGGCGCCTACGCGTCGATCGCCGAGGCGAAGACCCGCGCGCAGGCGGAGGACACGCTCACCCTCGCGAGCGACACCCTCGCCCAGGTCGAGACGAAGGTCGACGCCGGTGCCCTCGCCGCCTCGGTGGCCTCGCTCGGCGACTACAAGACCCTGCCCATCGACACGGTCGTGGAGCTCACCCAGCAGACCCGCGCCGAGACGGCGAAGGCCATGGAGGCCGCGGAGGCGCACGACCGCGCCGAGGCCGAGCGCGCCGCCGCGCAGGCTCGCGCGAACACCCCGGACGGTGCTCGCGCCACTGCGCGCGACCTCGCCGCGTCCAACTACGGCTGGGGCGACGACCAGTTCCAGTGCCTCGACCAGCTCTGGACCAAGGAGTCCGGCTGGAACTACCTCGCCGTGAACTCGTCGAGCGGCGCGACCGGCATCCCGCAGGCGTTGCCCGGCGACAAGATGGCGACCGCCGGCTCCGACTGGGCGACGAACGCCGCCACGCAGGTCGCGTGGGGCCTCGGGTACATCGCGAGCGCGTACGGCACGCCCTGCAGTGCGTGGGGTCACTCGCAGTCCGTGAACTGGTACTAGGCAGGCGCCCCGCCGAGGCGCCGGCGCGTCCGGCCGCTCGCCGGCGCGTCCGGCGGCGGCTCAGGCCACCCGCGGGTCGAGCAGGGCGGCGCGGTCGGGGTGACGGTCGAACCACTCCTCGACGTACCAGCAGCTCGGCACGATGTGGAACTTCGTCGTCGCCTCGATGTCGTCGACGGCGAACTTCACGATCTCGCTCGCGAGTCCGTGCCCGCGGTACGGCGGGTTCGTGAACGTGCGCGTGAGCGCGATCGCGTCGCCCAGCACGCGGTAGTCGACGACGCTCGCGATCGCCCCGTCGACGCGGAGCACGTAGCGGCGGGCATCGGATTCGTGGCTGAGCTCGGACTTCACCGTCTCAGGCTACGCCCGGCCCGCGGCGGATCGGCGACGGCGAGGCGGCCGCGCGGCGCGCCGCGGCGGCATCCGTCGACCCGGCCGTCAGCGACCGCGCAGCCGCTCGAGGTCGTCGCGCGGCGCCACGAGGTCCTGGCCGCGGCGGCGGCGCTG
>NZ_RHHB01000011.1 GCF_003710805.1 Agromyces tardus
CACGCGCCCGCCCACGGCGAGCGCCGCCAGCCGCCCGCCCCGGCTCGCGCCGGCAGGCTGGCGCACCCCGGCGACGCGCCGGGGGACGCGATCCGGCACGGCGGCGTACACGCCGAAGCCGCCCTGCTCCTCCGCCGGGGCGATGAGCAGGTACGGCGCCCAGCGCGGGCCGGCCTGCAGCATCCGCAGCAACGCGAACTCGGCCCCGCCCGGGGCGCTCGTGTGATCGAGGTGGAGGACGCGCACCACGTGGCCGGTCCGTTGCGCGAGCTCGTCGGGCGACGACCCGTGGCTCACGCCTGGCGCCGTCCTCGCCGGCGCTCGGTGCCGTCGCCGGATTCGGACGGAGCGCCGTCGAAGGGGCGGCCCGCAGCATCCTCGACCGCCTCGTCGTATGCGACGATCTCGGCGGGCGGCATGCCGAAGAGCACCGAGGCGAGGCGGGCGAGGGCGGGGACCTCTTCACTCGCCATCGCCCGGTAGGCCTCGTCGCCCTTGCCCTGCGGGTCGACGATGTCGGTCGGGGTTCCGTTCGCGAGCGCGCGGTTGGCGCCGATCTCGGCGATGCGGGCCCGCAGCTCGGCGACGGAGGCCGGCGGCGGCGACTCGGGCAGCGCGGCGGCGATCGCCCCCGCCTCGCGGATCGTGAAGGTGTTGCGGAGCGCGCCGGGCACGAACCCGAGCACCTTGTCGCGCTGCACGGCCTCGGCGACGAGCACGAGGTCGGCCGAGCGGATGACGCCCTCGGTGATCTGAGCGGCACGGTGACCGGATGCCTCCGCGCCGAGCGCCTCGGCGATGGCGCGGGTACGACGACGCATTGGGTTGCCGACGGGCGCGGCCAGCCCGGCGCTCGTCACGTTCAGCTGCGAGGCGAGGGGCTCGGGCAGGTACCACCCGGCCCACGTGCGCAGCAGCGCGGCCCCGAGAGCGGAGCGGTTGAGGTTGCCCGTGCAGACGACGAGCACGGTGAAGGAATCCTGCTGCATGCCACCCCCAAGGCTCGGCCGGTGACCCCGGCGGCCCCGGATAAGGTTACTTCACGGGAGTCGAGAGGGGGTGCGGTGCGCGTACTCAGGGTCTCGCACAGTGCCGTCGTCGACGAGTGGCGCGGTCGTGAGCGCGCGCTCACCGAGCTGGGCGTCGAGGTCGCGGTCGTGTGCGCCCGGTCGTGGCACGCGGGCGGAGCGCCGGTCGAGCTCGAGCCGCGCGAGGGCGAGCGGGTCGTCGGCGCCCGCACGTTCGGCCGCCACCCGGCCCTGTTCCTCTACGACCCGCGGCCGCTCTGGCGCGCCCTGGGCGAGCAGTGGGACGTGCTCGACGTGCACGAGGAGCCGTTCGCGCTCGCCACCGCCGAGGTGCTGCTGCTGCGCGCCCTGCGGCGGTCGCGTCCGCCCGTCGTGCTCTACACGGCACAGAACCTGCGCAAGCGCTACCCCGTTCCGTTCCGCTGGTTCGAGCGCTCGGCACTCCGCGCCGCGTCGGGCGTGTCGGCGTGCAACACCGAGGCCGCGCGCATCGTCGAGGCGAAGGGGTTCGCGGGTCGCGCCCGTGTCATCCCGCTGGGCGTCGACCTGCTGCGGTTCCGGCCGGCGGCGGCCGTGGCCGCGGGTGACGCAGGGCGAGCGGATGCCGCGGGCCGAGCGGATGCCACGGGGTCGAACGACACCGTCACCGTGGGCTTCCTCGGCCGGCTCGTCCCCGAGAAGGGCCTCCTCGTGCTGCTCGACGCGCTCGCGCGGGAGCCGCGCCTTCGCCTGCGGATCGGCGGAACCGGGCCGCTCGGTGCCGACCTCCCCTCCCTCGCGCAGTCCGCGGGCGTCGCCGACCGCGTCGAGCTCCTCGGCGCCATCGACCCCGATGACATCCCCGACTTCCTCCGCTCCCTCGACGTCCTCGCCGTGCCGTCGCTGCCGACCCCCTCGTGGACCGAGCAGTTCGGCCGTGTCGCAGTCGAGGCGATGGCGTGCGGCGTACCGGTCGTGTCGAGCGACGCGGGTGCCCTCCCCGACGTCGTGGGCGGCGCCGGGATCGTCGTTCCCGCGGGCGACGTGCCCGCGCTCGCCGACGCCCTCGTCGACGCCGCCGGCCCCCGCGCGGCCGAGCTCCGGGCGAGCGGTGCCGTGCGTGCCGAGGAGTGCAGCTGGACGGCGGTGGGCCGCGACTACCTCGACCTCTACCGCACGGTGCTGCACGAGGCATCCGCCGCCTCACTGCTGCCGACCGAAACGGGCACCGGGCCCGCCGCGGACACCGGGTCCGCCGCGGACGCCGACTCCGAGACCGCCACGACCGGCGACCCCATGCCCGCCCGCCCCGTCGAGGTCATCGTGGTCGCGTACGGCTCGCCCGAGCTGCTGCGCCGTGCCCTCGAGCCGGTGCGCGAGCTGCCCGTGACCGTCGTCGACAACTCGTCGATGCCCGAGATCGCCGCCCTGTGCGCCGAGCTGGGCGTGCGGTACCTCGACCCGGGGCGCAACGGGGGCTTCGCGGCGGGCGTCAACGCGGGCCTCGCAAACCGGCTCGTGTCCGGCGCCGACGTGCTGCTGCTCAACCCCGACGCGACGATCTCGGCGCACGACATCGGCATGCTCGAGCGGGCGCTGCGGGCCCGCGACGACCTCGCGAGCGTCGGCCCGGCGCAGGTCGACGAGCAGGGTCGCCCGGCGCGCGTCGACTGGTGGCTGCCCTCGCCGAGCGGCACCTGGCTCGAGGCGCTCGGGCTCGCCCGGCTGCGGCGCGACCCGTCGTTCGTGATCGGCTCCGTGCTGCTGCTGCGCGCCGAGGCGCTCGCGCAGCTCGGCGGCTTCGACGAGCGCTTCTTCCTCTACGCCGAGGAGGCCGACTGGGCCTATCGCGCGCACCGGCTCGGCTGGCGGCACGCGGGCGTACCGCAGGCCCGCGCCATGCACGTCGGCGCAGGCACGGGCGGCGACCCGCGGCGCCGCGAGGCGCACTTCCATGCGTCGCAGGAGCGCTACCTGCGCAAGCACTTCGGTGCCCTCGGCTGGCAGTGGGCCAGGCTCGGGCAGTGGCTCGGCGCGTCGGCACGTGCCATCCTGCTGCCCGGAGACCGCGGGCAGGCGGCACGTCGTCGCGCCGCGCTGTACCGGCTCGGCCCGGTGCGCGTCGAGGCCCGCTTCCTGCGAGAGAGAGCGACCACATGACCCGCACCGAGCAGGTCCGCATCGTGCAGATCGTCCCGTTCATCGGGCCGGGCACCGGCGTGGCCGGCGTCGCCTTCAACCTCGAGCGAGAGCTGCTCGCGCTCGGCGCCCGGGTCGAGCGGTTCACGTTCAACGACGCCCTGCGCGGCAGGAGCCGGCCCTGGCCGAAGACCCGGCTCCTGGCACGACTCCGCGGCGGTTGGCGCATGGTGTGGTTCAGCACGGTCGGCACGCGGCGCGCCCGGCAGTTCGTGGCGGCGCGGCCCGAGGCCGTCGTCATCTGCCACAACAACGTCCTGGCCGGCGACGTGTACGTCAACCACGGCCTGCTCCTCGCGTCGATGCGAGCGCGGGGCCGGTCCTGGTGGGGCCTCTACCGCAATCCCGTCCACGTCTTCGTCTACCTGCGCGATCGGGTGCGGTACCGCGGGCGCACCCACCGGGCGGTCGTGTGCCTCTCCGAAGCGGATGCCGCGGACCTGCGCGCGACGTACGGCCCCGTCCGGCCGAGGATCGTGGTCATCCCCAACGGCGTCGACCTCGAGCGGTTCCGGCCGCCGACGCCCGAGGAGCGCCGTGCGGCGCGCAGCGAGCTCGGCCTCGGCACCGAGGAGCGGGTCGCCGTCTTCGTGGGGCACGAGTTCTCGCGCAAGGGCCTCTCGTTCGCGATCCGGGGCCTGCAGCACGCACCGAGCGTGCTGCTGCTCATCATCGGCGGCAACGACGACATCATCGCGGCGGCGAACGCCGAGGCGCAGGAACACGGCGTGGGCGACCGGGTGCTGTTCACCGGGCCGCGCGAGATCCTGACGCCGTTCCTCGCGGCATCCGACTTCTTCGTGCTGCCGAGCGCCTACGAGGCGAACGCGCTCGTGGTGCTCGAGGCGCTGGCGAGCGGGCTTCCCGTGATCGCCACCCCGGTGGGCTTCGCCCCCGAGATCATCGCCGACGGCGAGAACGGGTTCCTCGTCGAGCGCGACGAGCGCCACGTCGGCGAGCGGATGGAGCAGCTCGCGAACCTCGAGGACGCCGAGTCGGCCGAGTGGAGCCGCAGGGCGCGCGCGACGGCCGAGCGGTACAGCTGGCGCAGTGTCGCCGAGCGGTACCTCGAGCTCGTCGAGGAGCTCCGCGCCGAACGCGAGCGCGAGTCCGCCGCCGCCGGCGGCTCGCGGGCCGAGTCCCGGGCCGCAGGGCGGTCGACCGGATGACGCGCATCGTGCAGATCGCGCCGACGATCGAGCCGGGCAGCGGCGTGGGCGGCGTCGCCTATGCGCTGGAACGCGAGTTCCTCGCGGCGGGCGTGCAGGTCGAGCGCTTCACCGCGGCCGACGCGGGGCGCCCGCCCGCGGGCGCGCGACGCTCGGCGCTCGGAACGCACCTCGCCCGGGCCGGCAACGTGCTCTGGTTCACCACGGTGGGCTCGCGCCGGGCGCGGCGCTTCCTGGCCGAGCGACCCGGCGCGATCTCGATCTGCCACAACGACGTCATGGCGGGCGACGTCTACGTCAACCACGGCCTGCTCCAGGCGGCGATGCGCGCCCGCGGCAACTACGCCTGGCGCATGGTGCGCAACCCCGTGCACCTCTTCACCGCCCTGCGCGACCGCATCCGCTACCGCGGCCGCACGCACCGCGCGATCGTGGCCCTCACGAGCCGGGAGGCGGCGCTGCTCGTCGAGGTCTACGGGCGCGTGCGGGCGCCGATCCACGTCATCCCGAACGGCGTCGACGTCGATCGGTTCCGCCCGGGCGAACCGTCCGAGCGGGCGGTCCTCCGCGACGAGCTCGGCATCGCGGAGGACGCGACCGTGGCGATCTTCATCGGGCACGAGTACGAGCGCAAGGGACTCTCGATCGCGATCGAGGCGCTGCCGCTCGCGCCGGGCGTCGTGCTCCTCGTCGTCGGCGGCACGCGCGACATGGTGCGCAAGGCGCGTGCCGATGTCGATCGCGCCGGCCTCGGCGAGCGGGTGGTGTTCGCGGGCGAGCAGTCCGATCCGGTTCCGTTCCTGCACGCTTCCGACGTGCTCGTGCTGCCGAGCGCGTACGAGGCGAACGCGCTCGTCGTGCTCGAGGCGCTCGCGTGCGGACTGCCGGTGGTGTCCACACCCGTGGGATTCGCGCCCGACCTCGTGGTCGACGGCGAGACCGGCTTCATCGTCGACCGCTCCGCGGCGTCGGTCGGCGCCCGGCTCGCCGAGCTGGCCGCCCAGCCGCTCGACGCCTGGCGAGAACGCTCGCGTCGAGCGGCAGAGCAGCACTCCTGGCGTGAGGTGGGCCGACGCTACCTCGAGCTCGTGCACGCCCTCGAGGCGGAGAACTCCTCGGAGGCCGCGCGGGCCGCGCGGAAGGCAGGGCGCGACGGCTCGGCGGGCGACGCGCAATGAGCGACCGCCTGCGCATCCTGCACGCCATCCGATCCGACGGATTCTCGGGCGTCGAGCAGTTCGTGCTGCGGCTCGCGCGCACGCAGGCCGCCGACGGTCACGAGGTCGCCGTCATCGGCGGCGACCCGCCGCGCATGCGCCCCGGGCTCGACGAGGTGGGGGTCGCCCACACGCCGGCCGCCCGCACGCTCGAGGTCGTTCGCGCGGTGCGCAGGTTCGCCCGTGATGCCGACGTCGTGAACACGCACATGACGGCGGCGGATGTCGCCACCGTCGCCGCGCTCGCGACCGTGCGCCGTTCGCGCCGGCCGGCCGTCGTCGCCACCTGCCACTTCGCACGGCAGCGCGGGCACGTCGGCCCCGTGCCGATCGAGCTGCTCGTGCGGAGGCGGATCGACGCCCAGATCTCGATCAGCGCCGCCGTCGCGGCGGCGATCGGCGGCCCGAGCACCGTGGTGCACACCGGCATCGAGCCGCGTGACGCGGGCGATCCGGCGGCGCGCGAGCGCACCGTGCTCATGGCCCAGCGCCTGCAGCCCGAGAAGCGCACCGACGTGGGCATGCGCGCCTTCGCGGCATCCGGTCTCGCACGTGACGGCTGGACGCTCGACGTCGCCGGCATCGGCCCGGAGCGGGAGGGCCTCGAGCGGCTCGCCGCCGACCTCGGCATCTCGAACTCCGTGCGCTTCAGCGGCTACCGCACCGATCTGCCCGAGCTGCTCGCCCGCGCCGGGATGCTGCTCGCGCCGTGCCCCGTCGAGGGCCTCGGACTCACCCTGCTCGAGGCGATGGCCACCGGCCTGCCGCCCGTCGCAGCCGACGCGGCCGGGCACGTCGAACTGCTCGCAGGGCTCGACCCGCGCTGCCGCTTCACGGCCGACGACCCGGAGGCGGGCGGCGCACGCCTGCGCGAGCTCGCGGGGGACCCGACGGGTCGTGCGGCGTTGGGCGCCGCGGCGCGCGAGCGGCAGCAGCAGCACTTCTCGCTGCGCGCGCAGGCCGACGGCACCGAGGCCGTCTACCGGGAGGCCCTGTCATGACCGACCTCGTCGTGCTGTCGCTCGAGCGCTGGGATCGCGTCTGGCGCCGCAACCAGCACCTCATCGCGGGGCTGCTCGGCGCCGACCCCGAGCTGCGCGTGCTGTTCGTCGAGCCGGCGGCGGACCCGACGCACGACCTCGCCTCCCGCCGCCGCCCGTCGTTCGGCAGCGGACTCACCGAGGTGGGCGAGCCCGCCCCGGGGCGGCTCTGGACGTTCCGGCCCACGAAGTGGCTCCCGCGGCGGCTCGACGCACGCGCCGACGAGCGGCTCGCCACCGCCGTGATCGGCGCGGCCGAGTCGCTCGGGATGCGGCATCCGCTGCTCTGGATCAACGACCCCGGCGCGGTCGGGCTCGCCGAACGCACCGGGTGGGCCACCCTCTACGACGTCACCGACGACTGGCTCGCCGCCGACCGGCCGGCCGCGGAGCGCGACCGCGCAGCGGCCAACGAAGCCCGCCTGCTCGACGTGGCCCGCGAGGTCGTCGTCTGCTCGCCCGAGCTCGCGCGCCGCAAGGGCGCGACCCGGCCGGTGGTGCTGATCCCGAACGCCGTCGACGCCGAGGCGTACCGCCGCCCCGCGCCGCGCCCCCACGACCTGCCGGCCGGACGCGTGGCGCTCTACCTCGGCACGGCCCACCCCGACCGCATCGACGTCGAGTTGTGCGAGGCCACGGCCCGTGCGCTCGGCGACGTGGGCACCCTCGTCATCGTGGGTCCCAACCTGCTCGGTGCCGAGACGACCGAGCGGCTTCGGCGGGCCGGGGCGGTGCTGCTCGGCCCCCGCGCTCGCGACGAGGTGATCGGGTACCTGCAGCACGCCGACGTGCTCGTGGTGCCGCACGTCGTCACGGCGTTCACCGACAGCCTCGACCCGATCAAGCTCTACGAGTACCAGGCGGTCGGGCGACCCGTCGTCTCGACGCCGGTGGCCGGGTTCCGGGATGTCGCGGACCCGCGGGTCACGGTCGCCGACCGGTCGGCCTTCCCCGTCGTGGTGCGCGACGCGCTGCCCGGGAGTCGCCCGTTCCCGCACGGCGCGGACGGGCCTGCGACCGACTGGAGCGAGCGGGTCGCGGCGATGGGCGAGGTGCTCTCGCGGCTCGCTCCAGGTGGCGGGGGCAGCAGCGTGCCGCCCTCGACGGATGACGCCGGCTGAGCCGCTCGTCCCCACCGTCGATCGATCAGAGCTCCTCGAGCACCGTCCGCAGGTTCCGCCACGCCCAGTCCCAGTCGTGGTCGAGCGCGTGCTGTCGCGATGCCGCAGCGCGCCGCGCCCGCTCGGCGGGGTCGTCCGCCAGCGTGGCGAGCGCGCCGGCCAGCGCCTCGGGGTCGTCGGGCGGCACGAGGATGCCGGCATCGCCGACGACGTCGGGCAAGCCGCCGACCCGGCTCGCCACCACCGGCAGCCCGGTCGCCATGCCCTCGCCCGCCGTCAGCGGACACGGGTCGGCCCACCTCGAGGGCACCACGAACACGTCGAAGCTCCGCAGCAGCTCCGGCAGGGCCGGGCGGTCGACGAACGGCTCGAACCGCACCACGCCGCCGCTCTCCCCCGCGAGTCGCCGCAGCTCCCGCTCGTACGCTGAGAGCTCGGCCTCGCGCGCGAACCCGTGGCTGCCGACGACCAGGTACTCGATGTCATCGCGAGCCAGCAGCGCCGCGGACCGGAGCAGCACGTCGGCGCCCTTCTCGGGGATGACGCGACCCACGAACGCGACCCGCAGCCGTCGGGGCTCACCGCCCGCCCGCTGCGTCGCCGTGCCGTGACCGGCGTCGCCGGGCGAGAACTGCTGGCAGTCGACCCCGTTGCCGACGATGCGCACTCGCTCGGCGATGCTCGAGGGGAGCGAGTCGCGGAGCTGCTCGGCCAGCGACGTGCTGACCGCGACGATCGCGGCGACGCCGTCGAGCGCCCGGCGCGCCTCCGTGCGGGAGTAGCTGCGCAGCACGTCGTTGTGCGCGTACAGCACGACCCGGTGGGGCGTGTCGCGGAGCATCCGAGGGAGCACGGGGGCGTTGTGGGCCAGCACGATGGACGGCGCACGCCCTCGGATCGCGTCGGCGACGGGAGCGTAGAACCGCTCGGTTGCGGTGCGTGCCCCGCCGAGTCGCCCGCGCGCGAGATCGAGGATGCGATCGTTGCGGGTGAGCCACGCCGCGCGCACGTACTCGATCGCCTCGGCGCTCGAGTATCGGGGCTGCATCGTCGACCCGTCGAGCACGACGGCGTGGCGCACGGGATCCGCGTCTCGCGACGCCGCCGTGGCCAACCCGTGCACGACCGTCGGGATGGCGGAGCCGGTGCGCGGCGAGAAATGGTCGCCGGGGGTGATGGTGTGGATGACCGTCCTCACCCGCCCACCATCCGGTTCGGCGGGCGGCGCGGGCGAACGAGAAGCGGGGTGCGCCGCCTGAGCAGCACACCCCGCTTCATCGGAGCCGTCGGACTACGCCTGGTAGAACGGCGGGTCGCACGTGGGTGCGCCCTGCGGGAACGGCGTCTTGCTCGAGCACGGCGGGAACGAGTCGATCACGATGCCGGGGATGACGATCGGCGCGTGGTCGGTGTCGTTGCAGTCGTGACCCCACGGGATCGTCAGCTGGAGCGTGACGCTCTGGTTGGCGCTGTTGTCGGAGTTCGCGTACACGATCACCTTGACGCAGTCACCCGGCGCGATAGCCGTGCAGTAGTCGGGGTTGATGCCCACGACGTTGAACGGCAGGCCCGACGACGAGATGCTGATCGACGGCTTGAGGACGATGTCCTTGTTCGTGTTGTTGCAGATGAGCAGCGGAATCGCGAACGCCTTGTTCGGGTCGAGTCCGGGAAGGCCGGCGAAGAGCTCGGCACAACCCTGGGCGCTGTTGCCGGGAAGCTTACAAGCCTCGCCGACGGAGACGTCCGGCGGGTTGCCGGACGCGGCGTAGGCGGGAGCGGGAACGGCGATGGCGATGGCGGGGACAGACCACGCCATGGCCTTCGCGACCGTGCGCCGTGAGACGCCGGCCTTCGGTTCTTCGAGGTCGCTCATGGTGGGGATCCTCCTGGATTGCTGTGGTTTGGGCGACCCGAAGCCGGAGCGCTCGGGTCTACGTCTGGTTGTGTGCCGGGTTTACAGGTACCAGCGCACACTATCGGGTTTTCACAGCCAACTCTAGGTCTTGAAACTTCCTCGTCACATTCGTGGCTACCCCGCTTTCGGGTGACAACCGTGCGACACGCGGAGGCGATTCCCCGGCGCGACGCCGGTCTCGCGGCATCCGCTCGCACTGTACCCGTTCGGTCCCCAGCCGTGCCGGCCGACGGATCGCTAGATTCGGAGGTGCGTCCGGTCCGGTCCACGGCCGGATCACGCCGCGCTCGGTCGGAGGGACCACCCGCACATGACGCCCCAGCAATCGCAGAGCCCGCGGCTCACGATCGCGACGATCGCGACCGACACCCCCATGGGCGCCCAGGCCTATCAGGAGCAGGTCGCGCGCCGAGCGGCGTCCGCGCTCGAGGCCGTCGACGATCGCGGCTGGCGCGTGCGCCGGCTCATCATGCGGTCGATGCGCTCGAAGCTCGACGGCAACCGGCGGCTGCCCCTCGGCCGGATCGCGACGGCGTCGGCGGGAGAGCGGCGCGCGCTCGGTCGCCTGCTGTACCGGGGGGACGCAGTGGCGCACCGCATGGCCCTCGAACTCCCTCCGTCGCCGCACGCCGACGTCATCACGGTGCACGACGTCGTCGCCTGGCGGTTCCCCGACGAGTCCGCACCCGTGCCCGCGGCCATCGAGGAGGCGCGGCGCGCGGCCGCCGTCATCTGCGTCTCGGAGTTCAGCGCTCGCGAGGCGGTGGAGTTCCTCGGCATCGCGGAGCCGCACGTCATCCACAACGGCGTCGACACGCGCTTCTTCGACGCACCACCGCTCGATGCCGCCGAGCGCCGCTCGCTCGGGCTACCGGGCCGGTACGTGCTGCACGCGGGTGGCGCCACGCGGCGAAAGAACCTCGAGGGGCTGGCCGAGGCGTGGCCGATCGTGCACCGCGAGCGCCCCGACCTGGAACTCGTGCTCGCCGGCCCGACCAACGCCCGACGCACCGCATTGTTCCAGGGCATGCCCGGCGTACGTCTCGTCGGCCGGCTCCCCGACGAGGTCATGCCCGGCCTCGTCGCGGGCGCCGAGATCGTCGTCGTGCCCTCCCTCTACGAGGGGTTCGGCCTGCCCGCCCTCGAGGCGATGGCCGCGAACGTGCCCGTCGTCGCCGCGGCCACGAGCTCGCTGCCGGAAGTCGTGGGCGACGCGGGCATCCTCGTCGAGCCCACCGGCGCCGGCATCGCGGCCGGCCTGCTCGACGCCACCGACGGCAGCCGACTCGACGAGATGATCGCGGCAGGCCGTGTCCGTGCCGGCGAGTTCACCTGGGAGCGGTGCGCCGAAGCGCACGCGCGCGTCTGGGCATCGGTGGGCTGAGCGCAGGGGCGTCGGCGACGTGGCGCGGAACCCGAGTCAGCGCCGTCCCGCGACCACGCCGAACGCGCCGCCCGGGAACCGCGGCAGCGCACCGAGCACGTCGGGGAGACGGGCAAGCGAGCGCTCGAGATCGTCGCTCACGCGCTCGACGGTCGGCCTCGGCGCGGCCGACGCGGTTGCGAGGAGGTCGCCCAGCGACATCCGCTCGTCGAAGGCAGTGAAGCGGCTCGAACCCGGAGTCAGCACCGACTCGTAATCGTGGAACTTGAACGCGCCACCGCTGAGGGGCGGCTCGAGGAGGGTCCAGGTCGCCGGGATCCCGTACGCGTCGGCCGTCACGAGCCCGTGCAGCGAGGTCGTGACGACCGCGTCGGCTGCGGCGATCTCGCGCACGACCCGGGAGGCCGGCTGGTGGACGTTCACCACGCGCACGCGGACCCCCTCGGCGCGAGCGAGCGCCAGGAACGGCTCGTGCTGCCGGTGGTGCCCATGGGGGACGAGGGCGACATCCCACTGCACCCTCGGCCGCCCGGCGCGCCGAGCGACGAGGATGCCGGGATCGCCGAGCGCCACGTCGGCGGGCGCGCCGATGAGGTCGCGGGTGAGGTGCCCGCGCACGGCCAGCACGTGCGCCCGCGGCAGGGGATGCGGCTGCCCGTACATGAGCCCGCTGCCCCAGATGGCGCCGTCGAAGTCGGACGGGAGGAATTCGAGGATGCTGCCGATGCCCGACAGCCGCGCCCGGCCGGCCACCCGGTGCACGGGGGCGATGCCGTACTCGGGGAGGAGCCACGGGGTGAGGTCGTCGCCGAAGTTCGGATGCCCGTCCCACCACGTCGCCGGAACCACGACGCCGCCGCGCCACATCGCCGGACGGGTGCCCGCCGCGGCGAGGCGCCGGAGCTGGCGTGCGCGCCGTCGAAGGGCGTTCGAGTAGGTCACCGCGCGCTCGCTTCCGTGCCGTGGGTCGATCGTTCACGCCCGGCTCGTGCGACTGCGGCGGCGTAGACAGCCTCGTACGCCTCGGCGACCCGCCGCCACGTGAACTCCCGCACGTGCTCGCGGCCCGCCGCGACCAGCCGCGACCGCAGGGCGTCATCGGCGACGGCCCGCGCCATCGCGGACCGGAGCGCGGCAGGGTCGAGCGGGTCGACGAGGATGCCGTCGACGCCGTCGCGCACGAACCCCGGTGCGCCCCCGCGATCGGTCATGACGAGTGGTGCGCCGCTGCGCCAGGCCTCCAGTGCGACGATCCCGAACGCCTCCAGGCGACTCGGCACCACGACGGCGACCGCGCCCGCCATGGCGTCGGCGACCGCCGCCGGATCGAGCCGCCCCGCGAGCACGATCCGATGGCCCGCGTCGCGTTCCGCCGCGAGCGCCTCGAGTCGTTCGCGCTCGGGGCCGTCGCCGACGATGACGAGCCGTACGTCGGGATCGAGGTCGGAGCCGGCGAACGCGTCGACGAGCAGGTCGAACCCCTTCACGCGGCCCAGCCGGCCGACGGCCAGGAGGTACCGGCCGCTGAATGCGGTACGTGCCGGGTCGCCGGGGATGGAGAGGTCGACGCCGTTCGGGACCACGTCGCCCCCCGCGAGGCCGAAGTTCGCTCGGAGCTCGTCGAGGACGAACTGCGACGGGGCGGTCACGTGCCGCGCGACGGCGAGTGACCGCCGCAGGCCGGTGCGCAGCAGCGCGGAACGCTCGAACACCGCGTTGTCGTCGGCGACGGTCTCGCCGTGCGAGGTCACGACGAGCGGCGTGCGGAACCGGCGATGCACGGCGAGCGCGTAGACGCCGTTCGGGCCGAAGCAGTGCACGTGGATCACGTCGGGCCGGAACGCGCGGTGCGCACCGACCCAGCTGCGCCACGCCGACGGGAACCGGCGGAGGAAGCGGCCGACGCCCCCGAGCGATCCGGAGGGAAGCGGAGTCGGCAGGTAGCGCACGCTGATGCCGTCGACCTCGCGCACCACGCTTCCCGTGCCTCGATCCACCGTCCAGACCTCGACCGCGGAGCCCGCCTCGTGCAGCTCCCGCGCGACCTGCCGCACGTGCTCCTCGACCCCGCCCACGTGGGGCGCATACGACGAACTCACGAGTGCGACGCGCGGCGTCGGGCGCGCGCGCACCGCGTCGGGGGCCGCCCCGGGCATCGTCTCGCCCACGCGTCAGCCGCGGCGGCCGCGCTGACCCGAGGGCGCCCGGGGCACGAGCTCTGCTTCCTTCGCCGGGTTCTCGACCTGACCGGCCTCGGGCGTCTCGGTCGCGGGCGTCACCTCGGTGGCGGGCGAGGTGTAGTCGCGCCGGTATTCGTAGGAGTACGTCGCGGCGTCGGCGCCGCGGATGGGCACCTTGTTCAGGACGATGCCGAGGGCACGGCCGCGGGCCTTGCGCAGCGTGTCGAGGGCCTTGTCGAGCAGGTCGTACGTGGTCTTGCCGAGCGTGACCACGACGAGTGCGCCGTCGGCCTGGTGTGCGAGCACGGCGCCGTCGGTGACGGGCAGCAGCGGGGGCGCGTCGATGATCACGGTCGCGTACTTGGTGAGGTCGGAGAGCAGCGAGTGCATGCGCTCGGAGCCCAGCACCTCGCTCGGGTTCGGCGGGACGCTGCCCGCCGCGAGCACGAGGAGGTTGCTCGACTTCGGCGTGCGCTGAAGCACCTCCGCGAGGGCGGCACGGCCCGCCAGCACGTCGCTCAGCCCGGCACCGCCCGGCAGGCCCATGATGCTCGCGACCATCGATCGCCGCAGGTCGCCGTCGACGAGCACGACGGTGGTGCCCGCGGCCGCGAGCGTGAGCGCCAGGTTGCAGGCGATCGTGGACTTGCCGTCGCCCGGGAGCGGGCTCGTCACCACGATGGTCTTGGGCGGGTGGTCCACGTCCATGAACTGGAGGTTCGTGCGCAGCGAGCGCAGCGCCTCCGAGACCGCGAACGTGCCGTTCTTGCCGGTGCTGTTCGACGCGGAGGCATCGATGAGCCGGTGCTCGGGATCGAGGCTCGGCACCAGGGGGATCGTGCCCACGACGGCGACGCCCGTCTTCTGCTCGGCGTCGTCGCCGTTGCGGATGCGGCGGTCGGAGGCGGTGCGGATCATCGCGAAGGCCACGCCGAAGCCGAAGCCGAGCACGCCGCCGACGATGAGCGCGGTCTGCACGTCGGGGAAGGCGGGGCTCGTGGGCACGGAGGCCGACTCGCGCGAGATGATCGTCACGGGGGCGTTGCCGTCGGCGCTGCCGTCGGCCTCGATGTCGTCGATGACCGTCTTCATGGAACGGAGCCACGCCTCCGACAGGTCCTTCGCCCCCTGCGCGGTGTTCGCTTCGGCGGAGACGCTGAGGATCACCGTGCCCGGGGGGTTGGTCACCTCGACGCGCTGGATCAGCTGCTCGGGGGTGGTCTCGAGTCCGAGATCGTCGATGACGCCCTGCGCGACGTCGGTCCAACCCGCGATGACGAGGTAGGACTGGACCCGCGATCGGGCGAGGCTGTCGCCGAGCGACTGGGTCCCGACATCCCCCTGGCCGGTGGACTGGACGAGCCCGCTCGCACTCGCGACGTACACCGGCGTCTGGAGCATCGTCCAGCCGTAGCCTGCGGCCGCGCCGAGCATCGTCATCAGCAGAATTGCGATCCAATGGCGCCGCAAGCCGCGGAGGTAGTCGCGCAGTTCCATGGAACCTCCGAGTCAGACCGCTGTCCGTCCGCGGCGCGGTGGATCATGAGCGAGTAGGGTCCATGGTATGACAACCGCCTTCGACGTGCGCACCCTCGGCTCGGTCGTCCGTGTCGAGCTCCATGACTCGGTCGACGAGACCGACCGTGAACGCATCCGGGATCAATGGGTCGACCTCATCGAAGACGGGGTCGAACCCGACGTCACGATCAGGGGCACGCTCGACCGCTCGTCGCTGCTGGACGACGCGAACCCGGCCGTCTCCGCCGCGTCTCCCGAGCACCTTGCGGCCACCATCGCCACGGAGGTGACCCTGGCCGGCATCGCGGGCCTCTCCGGTGCAGCGCTCATGCTCCACGCCGGCGGTGTCGCGCTCGACGACGGCCGCGTCATCGCACTGGTCGGCCCGTCCGGCCGGGGCAAGACCACGGCGACGCAGGCGCTCGCGACCACGCTGGGCTACGTCACCGACGAAACGCTCGCGGTCTACCCCGACGGCACGGTCGTGCCCTACCGCAAGCCCCTCTCGATCGGCAAGCACCCCGAGACGAAGACCCCGGTCGCGGCGTCGCAGCGCGGCCTCCGCGACCTCCCCGACGCCGAGCTGCGGCTCGACGCGATCGTCGTCCTCGATCGCCGCGAAAACGTCGAGACTCCGTACGTCGAGCTGCTCCCCCTTCGCGACGGCCTGAACGAGATCGTGCCGCAGACCAGCTTCCTCTCGGCGCTCTCCAAGCCGCTGCGCACGCTCGTGACGACCATCCTCGCCACCGGCGGGGTGCGGCGCGTCGTCTACTCCGAGGCCGACACGCTGGCGGCGCTCGTCGACGACATGCTCTCGGCTGGGTCCATCGAGTCGCCGCAGCTGGTCGACGTGGGCGTCTCGGTGGGCGACTGCGGATGCGAGGCCAAGCTGAACCCGCTCGGCGCGGGCGAGACCACCACGGAGTCCGACTCGACACCGCTCTACCAGCGGAAGGACTACCGCGACGCGCTCAGCGTCGACGATTCCCTGGTGATCCTGAGCCACAACCGGGTCACGGTGCTCGACGGCCTCGGTCCCGTGCTCTGGTTCGCCGCCGAGGACGTCACCGAGGCGGAGCTGGTCGAGGCCGCGCTCCGCGAGATGCCGGCGCCGCCCGAGCACGTCGATCCTGCTCAGGTGGTCGCCGCGACCGTGGGCGAGCTCATCGAGGGCGGACTGCTCGTACGCGTCTGATCCCGCTGACGCACGCCCGTTCGTCCAGTCGGGCGCGGCCCTCGTGGAACCCGCGCGACCGTGACGGCGGCGCTCAGCGCATCGCGCCCGACGGGAGGCGCGACGACGCCTGCGCGGACGGACCGATCCCCTCGTCCGCCGAGCGTTCCTCGCGCGCCATGGCCCCCAGGCAGATCCCGGCGATGACGAACGGGATCGACACCTGCGCGGCGACCCAGAAGAGGTCGAACTGGGCCTGCACGAGGCGGCAGAACACCACGGCGACGGCGAGCGTGCCGAAACGGGGGTCGATGTGCCAGAGCACCAGCAGGATGCCGATCCACATCACCACGAACGCCGCGAGCCCCACGACCCCGGCGCTCGCGAGCACCTCCAGCTCACCCTGCGGCGGCTGGTAGCCCAGGTTGCCCGGTTGGTACCAGTACCTGAGACCGTGGCCGAAGATGGGCGCCTCACGCCAGAAGTGGTAGACCTCGCGGAACCAGTCGAGTCGCTGGAACACCGAGTTGTGCTGGTTCTGCGACTGCACCTGCTCGACGACCATCGAGATGATGAGCCATCCGGCGGGGATGAGCAGGAGCAGGAGCAGGAGTCGGGAACGGCCGGAGTGGGTGCGTCGGATCACGGCGATGACGACGGCCGCCATGAGGCCGATGAGCGCCTGACGGGACTGGGAGACGAGCACGCCGGCGATGAGCAGCCAGAAGGCGAAGCGCGACCACGCGCGGGTCCAGCCCACCCAGTCGGGATTCAGGTAGGCCACGATCGCCGCGAACGCGAAGACCGTTCCCACGAAGTTCTTGTGCATCGAGATCGGCCACGACGGCGCAGCCGGCCCGAAGTTGCCGGACGCGTACTGCAGGGCCGCCTGGCCCAGGGTCAGCACGGCGAGCGCGCACGCGGTGAACACGATCAACGACAACGCCAGCCGGCCGTATCCGGCAGCGCCGACAGCCCAGCCGACGATGAGCGCGCCCGACACCAGCAGCCACGCGTGCACCCACTCCACCGTGTTCGCGACGTAGGGGTTCACGAGCACCGTGAAGAACGTCGCGAACTGGTAGACGAGGTTGAGCATCAGGAGGCTGCGCAGGGGCCGGCTGTAGGGGCGCTGGCCGAGCAGCAGTGCCGTGCCGAACGCGGCGGCGAGCGCGGCATCCGACACCGACAGGTCGCCACCGCCGATGCCGATCCGCTGGGGGATGAGCAGGCCGGGCATGGCGAACAGCACGATCGCGAGGGGCTTCGAGCTCGTCAGCGCCGCCGCTACGACGAACGCGGCGATCACGAGCGCCATCATCGGGCCGTTCTGCGCGCCGCGGTCGAGGAGCAGGTAGATCACGGTGACCGCGCCGAACGCCAAGAGGACCCAGCGCCACGTGCCGGCCCACCAATCGACGATCCTGGGATGCCGGATCGCCCAGCGCTCGCTCGTCGAACTCATGCCCGGTCCTTCAGTGAGATTCGCTCCAGTATCGCAGGTGCGGGCGGGCGGGCGTACCGGCACCGAACCCGACGCTACGATGACTGGCGTGCCAGAGGATCGAGGGTCGAGTGCCGGCCGCGCCACGTTCGCCCTCGTCATCCCGACCCACCAGCGTCCGGATCTGGTCGTGCAGGCAGTCGAGAGCGCGCTGCGCCAGAGTCGCCCGTTCGACCAGGTGATCGTCGTGCCCGACGGTCTCGACGACCCGTCGGTCGCCGCCCTCGCGGGGTACCCGGTCGAGGTGGTCGCGATCGAGAAGGCGGGCGTGGCTGCGGCACGGAACGCCGGCACCGCGCACGCCCGCACGGACTGGGTGTGCTTCCTCGACGACGACGATCTACTGCATCCCGAGTACCTTGCCCGCATCGAGGCCGAGACGGCGACGGGTGCGCAGGCGATGAACACCGGGTACTGGAGCTTCGCCGCCGAGGCCGGTCCCGCCGACGAGTTCTCGGCCGGCACGCTCGACGAGTGCCTCGAAGCCGTCCGCACCGCTCGACCGAGGAAGGACCTCGGCTACCTGCAGATCGAGGGCCGGAGCTTCGACCTGCTGCTCGAGCGGATGCGCGGGTCGATGAGCACCACGGCCGTGCGTCGCGATGTCCTGACCCGCGCCGGCGGATTCCCGACCGGGGTGGTCACCGGTCAGGACTGGGTCATGTACGTGAATGTCGCGCGACTCACGGAATGGCACCTGGTGCCGGATCGACTGGGTTTCTTCCGTGACCACCCCAGCACGATCACGCGCACGGGATCGCCGCTCAAGGGCCTCACCGCGCTGCGCGTCATCCGCTCGTTCTGGCGACCGAGCGAGCTCCCGACGCCCGCCCATCGCCCGCTCGACGCCTACCGGCCCTACTACCGCCACGTGCTCGGGTGGGCGCTCCGGGCATGCTGGCGTGCGCGGGACGTCCGCGCCTACCGCGAGGCGCTCGCCATCTCACGTGAGATCCTGCCTCGCCGGAGCGACCGCCTGTCTGCCATGGCGCCCCGGTGGGTCCATCGGGCATCCGCGGCGATGCGACGGCGCATGCCGAGGCGTCAGCGAGCCTGAGGACGCAGCCGGGTCCCGGCACGTGACGCCACGGTCCGCGCGAACCCCCGCACGAAGCCCCACGGCGCGATCCGGACCGAGTCGCGCAGGTCGCGGCCGGCAGCACCGAACCGTCGCGCCCGCAGATCTCCGAGGATCCGCCCCGTCGAGTTCCCGGCGGTGGATCGGCGCATGCGCCGCAGGTTGCGACGCAGCAGCACGACCTGATCGTTCCGGCCGGCCGCTGCGGCTGCCGCGATGTTCTGCTTCACCGCACGCTCCGCCGAGCGGTATCGAATCCGCCAGTCGGCGTGCGTCGCGTTGTCACCGTGGCGCCGGTAGTCGACCACGACGGCCGCCGCGCTCACGAGGGGCGCGTGCCGCAGGAGACGGAGGATGAGTTCGTCGTCCTCCGAGAACGACAGCTCCTCGTCGAACAGTCCGGCCCGATCGAGGGCGGAACGTCGCACGAGCAGGGCCGTGATGCGCGGGATCGGCGTGGTGCCCCGGAGGAAGTCCGCCTGCGTTGCGCCGGCGGTGTTCCACCTGCCGAAGACCCGACCCTCGGCGTCGATGTACTGTCCGTTCCCGAACGATCCGGCAGCGTCGGGGTGCCGCTGGAGGGTCTCGACGAGTGCGCGCAGACGATCGGACGGCCAGCGGTCGTCGTCGTCGAGGAATGTGATGAATTCGCTCGTCCCCGAGCGGATGGCCGTGTTCCTCGCCGCGGACACGCCTCGGGCGGGTTGATGGATCACCACGGCCGAGGGTATCCCCGCGACGAGCCGCTCGAGCTCCGCCGGAGCAGTCGAACCGTCATCGACGAGCACCAGTCGCCAGCTCGGGTAATCCTGGCGCATCGCCGACTCGAGCGCCTCCGGAAGGAACGGGCTCACCCGATTCGTGGGTACCACGATGTCCACCGTGCCGGCCCCGACGGTGCTGCCGCGCGGGTCCGGACTCACGGCTGCCGACCCGCAAGTCGGGGGAGTGCGACCACGCGGAAGCGTCCGAACGGGTCCCGCGCGAAGGGGGCGCCCGCCGCGGTCATCCACGGATGCCGCGAGCGCCGGCGCCAGCGCGCCAGGTCGCGGTCCCAGTCGCGCTTGCCCATGTAGCCGGAGACGATCCGCTTCTCGGCCATCTGCGCCTCGCTCCGCACCCAGCTCAGGTGCAGGATCGCGTCGGCCGGGCGGATCACCGCATGCACCCGGGCGTCGTACGGGTGCGCCGGATCCGTGTTCCTCGGGGCGACATCGACTCGGTAGGCATGGGGTGATGCCGGCTGACGCGCCGCTGCGAGCGTCGTGCCCGCTCGAACCGCAACAGGCCCGGGGTAGGCGGCCTGCGCCGTCCAGAATCGCCCGCAATGCTCGAGGAACCGGCCGCTCGCCGTGCGGGCGTAGATGTCGCGAAGCGGGTAGTCGAGGGCGTCCGCGGCACGCCGCTCCGCGATGGCCAGATGCCGGAGCAACGTCGCGCCGGATGCAACGACCTCGTCGGTGTCGAGCTGCACCACCCAGTCGGCGCCCTCCGACGCCGCGTCCAGAGCGGCTTGGCGCTGCTCCGTCTCCCCGCGCACGACCGGTCGTTCGGGGTCCGCATACTCCCCGGGCGCCAGGACCGTCTTCCCGTCGGGATCCGCAGCCCGGATCCGCCGGAGCGACTCCTCGACGGAGAGCGGGTGGCCGGCCCAGGATCGATGGTGCCGGTCGAACGAGACCACGATGCGGTCGACCATGCCGTAGTACGACGCGATGCTCTCGCCCGCCCACGCCGGGTCGCCCGCCAGCACATACGCGTGCACCCTCATCGCAGGATGGGCCCCTTCGTGCGACGGAGCCGCGATGCCGCTCCCACACTCGCGATGACGCCGGAGGCCGTGCCGACGAGGTCGATGCTCGCCCGGCGGACGCCACCGACGGCTCCGCGTGCCTTCGATCGCAGCCCCTGTCGCTTCGGATCGCGAACGGATCGCAACCCCCTGACCACGTCGCGACCGGCGCGCGTGACCATGCCGCCGAGATAGCGGCGAAGATGCGGATCGTCGAACCCGAGCGTCGTCGCGAGCAGCACCACGTGATTGCGCGCGCCGTAATAGCGGTATCTCGTGTCGAAGCGGCGTCCGCGTGCATAGGTGCCCGCCACATGACGGACCACGGCAGTCGGGGTGTACACGATCTTCATGCCGGCCCGACGCATCCGGAGGGCGATGTCCGTCTCCTCGCGGAGGCAGGTGCCGGGATAGAAGTCGCGGATGCCGCCGAGTTCCCGAACAGCGCTCATACGGACCGACATGTTGGCGCCGAGGAGATGGTCGACCTCCACATCCCGGCCCGGGTCGGCCGCGAAGTACCCGGTGAGACGGCCGTCGGGCAGGAGCAGTCCGATCTCGCCGATCCCCTCGCGCTCCTCCCCCGGCCGGTCGTTGAGGGCTCGCCCGCCGACAGCCGCGACGCGCTCGTCCGCGTACGGCAGGAGCAGCCGCTCGAGCCACCGCGGCTCGGCGTACGCGTCATCGTCGATGAACGCGACGACGTCTTCGTGGACGTCGGAGACGCCGATCCCGCGCGACGTCGCGGTCGTTCCGATGCCCCGGTCGTTGCGTCGGTATTCGACCCCCGGGAAGGCCGCCACCACCTCCCGAGTCTGGTCGTCCGGCGAGGCGTCCACGACGATGACGCGCACCGGCGCGACCGTCTGACGCGCGAGGTGCTCGAGGCATTCGCGCACGTGGTCGGGGCGGCGGTACGTGGCGATCACGACACTCGCAGTCGGCTGCGTCATCGCTCCCCCTCTCGTGCGGATGCGCCGTTCGACTCCATTGCCCAGCCTCCCAAAGTTCCGGATCCGGTGTCCCGATCGGTCACGGCGATCAGTTGAGCTCGCCGAGTTCGACCAGCCGGGCGAACTCCGCGTTCTGCGCCCGCACCTCCTCGAACGTGCCCTGCGCGTCGATCTGCCCCTCGGAGAGGAAGATGAGCCTGTCGGCGTGCCGGACCGTGGAGAGCCGGTGGGCCACGATCAGGATCGTCAGGCTGCCCTGCAGCCCGGCGAGCGTCGATGCGATCTCGTGCTCGGTCAGGTTGTCGAGGGCTGAGGTGGCCTCGTCGAGCACGAGCACGCTCGGCCGGCGGTACAGCGCTCGTGCCAGGCCGATCCGCTGGCGCTGACCGCCGGAGAGCCGGACGCCGCGTTCGCCGACCACGGTGTCGAGTCCCTGGGGAAGGTCGGCGACCAGCGCGTCGAGCTGCGCCATCGTGATGACCTCGCGCACCCGCGCACGATCGACCCCGTCGGCCGGGACGCCGAACGCGATGTTCGCGGTCAACGTGTCGTTGAGCAGGAACACGTCCTGCGGAACGACGCCGAGTTCGCCGTACCACGCCGCCAGGTCGTCCTGGATCGCCCGTCCGCCGACCTCGACGGCGCCGTCGGTCGGGGTGAGCAGGCCGAGGACGAGGTCGAGGAGGGTGCTCTTGCCGGCGCCGCTCGATCCCACGAAGGCGATCGTCGTGTTGTGCGGGATCCTCAGCGAGACATTCCGCAGCACCAGCTGCTCGGAGTCGGCGTACCGGAAGCTCACGTCGCGCAGTTCGATGTCGCCCTCGAAACGCACGAGGCTGCGTGGCCGCTCCTCGTGGATGCCGCCCGCGTCCAGTTCGTCGATCGCATCGGAGACGATGTCGAGTCCTGCTCGGCCGGTGCGGATCGTGGCGAGGCTCCCCGAGATGCGGTTGAGCGTCGGCAGGGCCCGGAGGGATGCCGCCGCGAACACGCCGAGCACCGTGATGGCCTCCGACGGCGACACCGTCGTGAAGAGGATCGCCGAGATGCCGAGGATCGCGAAGACGAACCCGATCTCGAGCAGGTACCGGGGCGCATCCGCCAGGATTCCCATCTCACGGGAGGCCCGTGCCCGACGGAGCCGCGCGTCGCGGAACCCGTCGATGAAGGCATTCGAGCTGCCCGTGAGCCTCGCTTCCCGGAATCCGTCGAGTCCGGGGAGGAGGAACTGCCAGGCCGCGAGGCCCGTGGCCGCGATCTCCTCGCCGATGCGGTACTGCCGTCGGCGCAGGCCCATCTGCACGCCGAAGACGAGGAGGGAGAACAGCGCCACCGCGAAGATCGTCACCGTGGGCGACGCGATCGCGAGCACGATGCTGATGGCGATGAGGACCAGGGCGTCGGAGGCGATGCTGACGAGACCGAGCAGCACGCTCGACGACTGGTTCGTGGCGTCGTTGATGTTGCGGTAGATCTCGCTCATCCGCCTGGCCCGATGATCGGCGTACGGCGCGAGTGCGTACCGCCGCGCGAGCTCCGCCGACGAGAGCGCCGAGACTCGCGTGGTGCGGCCCAGCAGCCACCACCGGAACGCGAGCGCGCCGAGGCTCTTGACGATGAACACGAGCGCGACGAAGGCCGCCACCACGGGGATCAGGACGGATCGATCGGTCGTGCCGACCACGTCGGAGACCCAGGCGAGCACCCCGCTGTCGGTGTTGCCGCCGGTCGCCAGCTGCGTGAGCGGTACCATCGCTGCGACGCCGAGCGTGTCGAGTGCCGCGAGCACCACGGATGCCGCGACGGTGCCGGCGATCCATCGCTTCGGGTCGACGTGGGCCATCCGCAGCATGAGCCGCAACTGAGGGATCAGGCGCCTGCCATCCCCAGCTCGTGCCATCGTGGTCCTCCACCCAGTCCGCCCGGTGCCTCGAGTGGGCGGGCCTCCCGGAATCATAACTGCGGGACGGGGAGCGCCGACGCCGAGGCGGCAGGGCGGTGGCGTCAGCCCTCGCCGGCGACGAGCAGCCGCCGCCGCACGAGGTCGTCGACGAACGACTCGACGTGGGCGCGGATCGACTGCGGCTCCGCACCGGTCGCGGTCGCGATGCGCTCCACGAGCGTGCCGGCCGGGCCTTCGCAGGCTTCGATCCAGATCAGCCCCGCGATGCCGTCGAGGATCGCGATGGGCCCGTCGGGAAGGATCGCCGCATACAGCACGTCCTCGTGCTCGAGGACGCCGACCCACTCCCCCGGCCGATACCCACCCATCAGCGCACCACTCTCCGGGGGCCCACCCGCCGGATCGCCGAGCGAACCGCCTCGACGACCGCGAAGACGGGTCGGCGCAGGAACTCGACCACGATGTCGCCGCGCGTCGGCGTGCGCCCGAGACGATGCGCGAGGTGATCGACGTTCACGAGCGGGGCGCGCATCACGATGCGGAGCGCGGCCCGTGTGTCCGGCGCGGCGCGAATACGCGCCCACCACTCCGCCGCGCGCGAACCGCCCCCGGAGACGACCTTCCAGAGCCGGTACTCCCGATCGTTCCGGTATCGCTCCAATCCGCCCGCGGCGGCTGCGAAGGCCACGTCGGCGTGGAGCCGGCCGACCAGCTGGAGCATCTCGTCCCGTCGAGCGTCGTCGGCGTCGTGCCACACGGTCACGACGTCGACGCGGGCGCCTTTCGCCGAGCGTGCCGCGTTGAGCACGAGCAGCACCGCCTGTGCGGTGACGCTCGGGACGTCGCATCCGACCCCCGCGATCTCGATGCGGTGCCGATCGGCCCAGAACACGTCGAACGCGCCGTCGGGATCGAGCCGGATTCCCGGGAAGTACCGGTGGATGTCGATGTAGCCCCATGCCGGGTGCAGGTACGTCTGCGCGTGGCCGAACGGCGATCCGTGCTCGAACGTGCTGTAGAGCTGCCAGCCGTGCGCGCGGAGCGCGCGGTCGAGCACGACGACACCCGACGGTCGCACCAGCACGTCGACATCGCTTCCCGAGTAGGCGCCGGGGCGGAGCGACGGATCGACCGACGCGCCCTTGATGTGCAGGAGGTCGACGCCGACCTGGTCGGCCACGCGCTGCACCGCCGCGTGCCCGAATCGCAGGCGCACCGGAAGCGGCACGCTCACCTGGGATTCGTCCACGCCTGCTTCCCCCACCTCACCTGACACTGTAGCGACGCCGGAGGTGCGTGAGGACGTGCCCCGTCAGAGGTTCGCCGTGAGGTACGCCAGGGCCCGCGAGCGCTCGGCATCCAGCACCCGGTTCACCGAGGCCCAATCCGGAGCGAAGACCCGCTCATCGACGGCGGTGGAGGACGCCGAGGTGAGGTGGTGCTCGAGCCCGAAGATCCCGAGGAGCGTGTCGAAGCGGCTCGCGCCACGGCTCGCGTTGGCGTAGACGACGAACGGGCGGTTGAAGAGGATCGAGAACACGCAGCCGTGGAAGGAGTCGGTCGCGACGAAGTCCGCCGACGCGAAGCACGCGAGCCACTGCTCGATCGACGGCAGGTCGTAGGCGGACCGGTTCTGCGCGTACTCGCGATACGACGGCGACGGCCCACCCGTCGGAAGCAGTTCGAGCGACGGCACCCCCAGGCGCTCGGCGAGCTCGCGCTCGGTTCGTTCGAGGTGGTCGTTCGCGTCGAGTCGGTAGACGAGGAGGCGCCCGGTGGCGGGGGCCGGCGCAACCCCGGCGCGCGCGGCGAGCTGCCGGTAGTGATCGGCCGGCAGCAGCATCGTGGGGTCGACATGCTGCTCGGCATGGACGCCGAACTCGTCGCGGCAGATGCGCACTCCCGCGGCCTCCCGGACCGAGACGGCGTCGAACTTCCGGATGAGTTCGGCGACCCGCGCCCGGTCGCCGTCACGGTACTCCGCGATGTCGTCGACGCCGAACGATGCGGCGAACGACATCCGACGAGGCCGGTCTCCGTCGAGGTCGTCGACCACGTCGAGGAACTGCGCCGGGAGATCCGCATAGGACGCTCGCCACACCTGGTCGCTGCCGACCACGAACGTGCGGAACCGACGCGCCAGCAGGGCCCTGCCGCGGCGAGTGTACGCGCGCTCGACGAACGACCCACCCGTGATGTGCCGTGCGATGAAGGCGCGCTGGGACGCGGTCGCCTCCCGCGCAGAGCGCCAGCGCCAGTCGAACCGAGCCGGCAGCGACATCCGGATGCCCCTGCGGACGTCCCACAGGCGCCGCCGCAGCCGCCGCTGGAGGGGGAGCGGCTTCGAGGTGTCCGTCACCGGCAGGCAACCTAGGTCGCGCACGACCCGCTGCAGGGCGTACGCCTGCAGGATGCCGCCGTAGTTCGAGTGGAGCGGCAGCGTCTTGATCAGTACCCGGCGTGACACGGGATGACGCTATCAGGGGTGTGGACCGCCCGGAGATGCGACGGAGGACGGCATGACGCACGGAATCGAGCAGGTCGTGCAACGCGGGATGTGCGTCGGCTGCGGCGCGTGCGCGGTCCGCACCTCGGGGGCCATTCCGGTGACCATCGGGCGCTTCGGCGTCTACGAGGCTCGCCTCGACGGCGTCGATCCGGCGGTCGTGCGCGACGCCAGCCGGGTCTGCCCCTTCTCCGACGACGCACGCAACGAGGACGACCTCGCACGGGAACTGTTCCCGGGCCTGCCGACCGACGACCGGATCGGCGCCCACCTCGATGTCTTCGCCGGACGGCGGACATCGGAGAACGAGCTCGTCGCCAGCAGTTCCGGCGGGCTGACGTCCCTCATGCTGACCGAACTGCTCCGCGGGGGCGTCGTGGACGGCGTGCTCCATGTCGGACGTTCGGCGTCGGGAGACCAGCTCTTCACGTACGAGATCTCCACGACGAGCGAGGACGTCGAACGGTCGCGGAAGTCGATGTACTCGGCCACGACGCTGGCCGACGTCGTCGCCGAGATCCGGGGTGACGGAAGGACGTACGCGGTCGTCGGCCTGCCGTGCTTCATCAAGGCGCTCCGGCTCCTCGCCCACGAGATGCCCGGACTGGGCGAGCAGCTGCGCGTGTACGTCGGCCTGGTGTGCGGCCACCTGAAGAGCTCCTTCTTCGCCGAGTCGCTCGCGTGGCAGGCAGGCGTGCCGCCGCACGAACTCGGGCGCATCGACTTCCGGGTGAAGAACCCGGAACGCTCGTCGGGCGATTACGACTACGAGGTCGCAGCACGCGATGGAGCCGAGCCGCGCGTTCGACGCACGAGTTCGACCATCGACGGCCCGTGGGAGTACGGCGCGTTCCAGCCCGAGGCCTGCAACTTCTGCGACGACGTCTTCGCCGAGAGCGCCGACGTGGTGTTCGCGGACGCGTGGTTGCCGCAGTACAAGGCCGACTGGCGCGGCATGAACGCGGTGGTCGTGCGAGACGAGCGCCTGCGTGAACTGTTGCTCGCGGCCCGACGACGCGGTGAGATCCACCTCGAGGCGCTCTCGGTCGATGAAGCGGCCCGTTCCCAGGCCGGTGGCCTCCGTCACCGGCGCACGGGGCTGGCAGTGCGACTCGCCGACGACATGCGGCGGGGTCTCAGCGTGCCGACGAAGCGCGTGGCCCCCGACCTGCGCGTCGTGACGAGGCGACGCGCCGCGGTCATCCGGCAGCGTCGCAGGATGTCGCAGCTCTCCCTCGAGACGTTCGCGATCGCGAGGCAAGCGGGAGACTTCGAGCTCTATGCGGCGCCGATGCGGCGCGCCATCCAGCGGTACCGGCTGTTCGAGGCGGCATCGCTCGGACTGCGCCCGTTCGCGCGTGCGCTGCGTCGGCGGATCCTTCCCGCCCGGCGCCGGCCGGCGGACCAGTGACGCGCTCCGCGGCACGCCCCCTCCGGAGCGATGAGAACGCCTAGGCCGGTCGCCCCGACGACCGCCACAGCGCGGCCGCCGCGAGCGACGTCCACCCGATGAAGACCGCGACGCCAGGGACCGACCCGCTCGGCTGCGGCATCCGCTCGCTCAACGCCCGGCGGAGCCGGCCTCGGTCACACCGACGTCGGTGCGGTGGAAGTTCTGGAAGGAACGCGACGCCGTGGGGCCGCGCTGGCCCTGGTAGCGGTTCGCGTACTCGGCGGAGCCGTAGGGGCGCTCGCTCGGCGACGACAGGCGGAAGAAGCACATCTGCCCGATCTTCATGCCGGGCCAGAGCTTGATCGGCAGGGTCGCGACGTTGCTCAGCTCGAGGGTCACGTGGCCCGTGAAGCCGGGGTCGATGAAGCCCGCGGTCGAGTGGGTGAGCAGGCCGAGCCGCCCGAGCGAGCTCTTGCCCTCGAGCCGCGCGGCGATGTCGTCGGGCAGCGTGACGGCCTCGTAGGTCGACGCGAGCACGAACTCGCCCGGGTGCAGGATGAACGCCTCGTCGGGCCGCACCTCGATGAGGTGGGTGAGCTCGGGCTGGTCCTCGGCGGGATCGATGAAGGGGTACTTGTGGTTGTCGAACAGCCGGAAGTAGCGGTCGAGGCGCACGTCGATCGACGACGGCTGGATCATCGCCGGATCGTAGGGCTCCAGCCCGATGCGCTGCTGGTCGAGTTCGGCCCTGATGTCGCGATCCGAGAGAAGCACGGTGCCAGCTTAGTGACGGCGCCGGGAGCGTGAAGGGGCCCGCGGGGTCAGCGGTGGTGCCGCAGCGCCTCCGTCGCCCCGGCCACCGCCCACCCGATGCCGACCGCGACATCCGCCACCAGGCCGTAGATTCGGTAGCCGTCGATCGCGTCGAACTGCTCCATGGAGAGCAGGAGCTGCAGCATCGTCGCTGCAAGCAGTACCGCCATGACGCCGAACACGACGCGGGTGAGCGGATGCAGCCGCCTGCCGGCGATCGCGATGAGGGCCAGCCCGGCCGCTTCGAGCGGGTTGAGCAGCGGGGGCACGGTCGCGAGGATCACGAGGTCGAACACCCCCGGCACGACGAGTGAGACGAGCAGGAGCACGTAGCCGAGCCGGGCGGCCCGGCCGAACGCCCTCCAGATGCCCGGCAGCAGCGCGAGGAGGCCGGCCGCGATGAGGACGCTCGACAGTCCCTCCATCATGGCGCCCCAGAACAACGGGTCGCGGCCGAGGAATCGCCGATCCAGGTTGAACGACGTGGGCCCGTGCAGCGACGTGAACAGCGGCCACAGCGCCGCCATGACGACCCCGCCCGCCACCACGAGCCACCACGGCCACCGCCTCGTCATGGCTCCCCCAACGCTCGGCCGGGTCGCCCGGCGCGGGTGTCGAGCACCGCAGCCCGCCTTGCTAAGCTGGGCTGGTCGCACCCGGGTTCTCAGGGCTCCGGATGCCGCACGCGGATGTAGTTCAATGGTAGAACTTCAGCTTCCCAAGCTGATAGCGCGGGTTCGATTCCCGTCATCCGCTCTTCGGAAATACCCTGACCAAGTGCATTTTCTACGGTCCCCAAGACGCCGCCACTCAGCCGTGAGTTCGGATTTCCTGAGGAACCCATTCAGGGCACCCCCGACAGACCACGTTCGGCCTTGTGATCAGGGATTCATCGCCGCCCGTGGCCGCGGTTTCGACTGCTAACCGCTCTCGTAGTCACAAATTCGGCCGTGGCCTCACCTCCGGGCGGCATCATGAGACACGAGCGTTGCTCCAGAAAGCGTCGAGGCGTGCCTTCCGCAGTTGCTCGACCTGCTCGGGCAAGCAGAACTCACGCACGAGAAGCGCAACAACGCCATCCGGGCGATCTGATCGGACACGGGGCAGAGCCGGGATCTCGGTGTCGACGTCATCGTCGTGACGGCGCCTGTTCGTCATACGGTCTCTGCCACGCACGAACTCTTGGTGGAGGTCAAAGCGACTCGACTGGGTGCGGTCCGCACTGAACGGTGCGAAACACGAATGTGAACAGGGCGAGCATGAACGCGGAGGAGCTCGGCAGCGCCCTAGAAGTATCCCGAGCCGTGTCCTTGTACTCGGGGGCAAAGGAAGCGCAGATCTCGGTCCCATAGGTGACCCAGGACGTGAAGTAGTAGACGACCACGACAGTCATCCAGCCGCCCTCGACATGCCGTATCAGGCGCGAGGCATTCTAGAGGCCGCCGTTCAGCACGTAGGGACCGAAGGCGGCGACGATGAGTCCGCCGACCACGATCACGCCGAGCCACTTGTTGACGGTGGCGCCGAGCTTGGCGCCCCGTCGGTTGAGCATCCACGCCAGGATGATCGCTGCGATCGCGATCAGGTGCGCAACGCCGAGGTCGTTGTTCAGCACGTGAACTGTGGATGTGGCATCGGGAAGGAACGAGGTCTGAAGGAGGAAGCCGAGTCCGACGGCAGTCACTGAAAGTGAGAGCGACCATCCCATCCAGTAGCCGAATGACGCGATCGCGCCAGCCGGAATGAAGTACTTGCGCCAGCCTTCGATGGCGTACCGGGCAACGCCGCCGGACTTTCTCGGGAACATCGCTGCGAGTTCCCCGAAGATGACGTTCTGCAGTACCGACACGATCGTCGCGACGACCCAGATCGCAATGGCGGTCCAAGCTCCGACTGCACCGATCAGGTACCCGTACGTCACGAAGACGCCGTTCGGGATCACCAGGGCGAGGGCGAAGCCGTCTTTCCAAGCCAGCGTCTTTCGAAGTGCTGGCCACCGTCTGTGGGCGGGTCGGCGTGAAGTTCAGTGGCGGACGACATATGAGTTCTCAGACAAGCCTGCGGTGAGGCGACCTCGACCAGCGCTCGCGCTGCCGTTAGCGCTCAGGCCGCGCTGGTCCCGAGAACTGGCCGGAGGCTTGTCCAGACCTGGACGAGCGCCGCGCGTAGCTCTTCGGGGTCGACTCCCGCCATGTACTGCAGGACCAGCCCATCGAGCGCGGCGAACGTCGAGCGGGCGAGCGCGTCGACGTCGCCGTCGACGCCGTAGTGGCGGAGGCTCTCGATGACGACCTCGTGGTACCGGGTGTACAGCTTGGCGACCGGCGCACGGAAGAGCTCGTTGCGCCGTGCCTCCAGGATCATCTCGTACTGGAATGCCTGCAGCTGAGGGCGACGTGAGACCGCGTCGAGCAGCGTGTCGGCGAAGACCTGTTCGGAGGCGAGGTCGAGCAGCCCGCTGCTCTCGATGGACTGCTCCACTGCCCACTCCAAGGCGGCCGCGAGCAGCGCCTCGCGGGTACCGAAATGGTGTGCGATCAGCGAGTTGTTGACGCCGGCACGGTCGGCGATGGCGCGGAAGGTCAGCCCGCGGAGACCACGCTCGGCGACCACGTCGACGGTCGTCGAGATCAGCAGGTCCCGCCCCTCGCCGTATGCCACCCTGCGCGCCACGGTGACCATGATACCCGCGCGAAATCGACTCTTGCGGAATAACTAAGCATTTGCTTAGATTACTCCGCGACGCAGTCCATGCGCCGCGATCTGTCAAGGAGGACACCGATGGCGACCGATCACTTCACGATTGCCGGCACGCTCGACCGCGCTGCCGCCGAGCCCTTCGAGGTCGGGACGGTCCAATGGATCCGTCGCCCAGGCGAAGGTGGCCGCGACGACCTGTCGGCGGGGTACTGGTTCATCTCGCCCGACGAGACGCCCGGGCCGCTGGAGGTGACGGGCCACGCCGACGAGACCGTCCACATCCTGGAGGGCCGCGTACGGATCGAACCCCGGAACGGCGATGCGCTCGAGCTGCGAGCCGGCGACTCCGCGTCGATCAACAAGGGCGTCACCGCCACCTGGACGGTGCTCGAGCCGACCGTCGAGTTCTTCGTCTACTCCTGAGCCGCGGTGATCGACATGAGCAACGACTTCGACGTCATCGTCATCGGCGCCGGCTTCGCCGGACTGACCGCAGCCCGCGAGCTCGCACACGCCGGCCGCCGGGTCGCCGTCCTGGAGGCGCGCGACCGCATCGGCGGACGCACCTGGCTCGCGGCCCGGATGGGCCTCGAACTCGAGCTCGGCGGGACCTGGGTGCACTGGACTCAACCGCATGTCTGGGCTGAACTCCACCGTTACGGCATCGGGCTGGCACCGAGCCCGGTGCCGCAGCATGCGTATTGGTGGGATGGCACCCGGGCGATGGCCGGCAACCCCGACGAGCTCCTGGAACGGCTCGACCGACCGAACGAGCTGCTCACCGCTCGCTCACGTGAGGTGTTCCCACAGCCCTTCGCGCCACTCGACTCCGAGCTGCTCTCGAGATTCGACGGCGTCTCGCTGCTGGACGAGATCAGCGTCCTCCCGATCTCCGCAGAGGAGCGTTCGCTCCTCGAGTCCTTCTGGACGCTCAACTTCAACGGACGGCTGGACGACGCCGCATTCACACAGGCACTGCGCTGGGTCGCCCTCACCAATGGAGACTGGAAGGTCAACTTCGAGGCCTGCGCGACCTACAAGGTTCAGGGGGGCACCCGACGACTCGCCGAGGCGATCCTCAACGACACCGACGCCGAGTTCCGTTTCAGCGCCGACGTCCGAGCCATCGCGCAGACGGGCGACCATGTTCAGGTCACCACTGCGGACGGTCGCCGGCTCACCGCCTCCGACGTCGTCCTCGCGATCCCCCTGCAAACGCTGCCCCGCATCGACTTCACGCCGGAGCTCCCCGAGGCTGCGAGCAAGGCCGCCGACCGAGGTCAGCTCGGACTCGGCACGAAGGTGTGGTTCACGATCGAGGGCGAGTACCCCGCGTTCGTCGCACTCGGCGCCGCCGACTGGCCACTCAACTTCTTCCAGTCCGAGTACGTGAAGGACGGGCGTACCTTCGTCATCGGGTTCGGGCCCGACGCGAACGCCATCGACCCGAACGATGCCGGAGCCGTCCAGGAGGTCCTCAACCGACTCGTCCCCGACGCGACCGTCGTCGACACCGCCGCGCACGACTGGGTCGGCGACGAGTTCGCCCAGGAGACGTGGCCGATGCACCGCACCGGCTATCTCACCGAATCCCTGCCCACCCTGCAGCGGCCGTTCGGCCGCGTGCTCCTCGCCGGATCCGACATCGCGAACGGCTGGGGCGGCTTCATCGACGGCGCGATCGAGAGCGGTATGACCGCCGCCCGCGTCATCCTGACCAGTCCCCAGGCCGTCGCGGCCTGACCCGCAGCACCACCCACCCCACGAGATCAAGGACGATCCCCATGTCTGTCAACGAAGCGACCCCGCTGCCCGCCGTCGCGGCGGAATCCCGCCCAGGGCACTCCACCGCACTGCGCGAAGGCGCCGTCGGCGTCCTCGGCATCCTCTTCTTCGTGCTGTCCGCGCAAGCGCCCCTTACCGGCATCGCCGGCGCACTCCCGCTCACGATCTTCCTCGGCAACGGTGCAGGCGCCCCCGGCGCGTACCTCGTCATCGGGGTCATCATCGTGATCTTCGCGATCGGCTTCATCGCGATGAGTCGCCGCGTCGACGCCAAGGGCGCGTTCTACGCCTACGTCACCGCCGGTCTCGGCCGTCGGACCGGCACCGGGTCCGCATGGCTGGCACTCGTCGCCTACGCCACGGTGCAAGCCGCCATGTACGGCCTCTACGGCGCCAGCGTGAGCGGCCTGTTCGCCGCGATCGGCCTCACGATACCGTGGTGGATCCCCGTGGTCGTCACGATCGCCGTCGTGCAACTGCTCGGCTCGCTGAACATCGAGCTCGGCGCGCGCGTCCTCGCCATACTGGTCGGCCTGGAGGTCGCGATCCTGCTCGCGTTCGCGTTCGGCACGCTCTTCACCGGCGGCGGCCCGAGCGGAAGCATCGACTTTGCGGCGAGCTTCTCGCCGGCCGCGATCATGTCCGGTGCGCCCGGTGTCGCCCTGATGTTCGCGGTGGCGTCCATGTTCGGCTTCGAGTCGACGGCGATCTACTCCGGCGAGGCAAAGGATCCCAAGCGCACGGTCGCCCGGGCCACCTACCTCTCCGTGGCGGTGATCTCGATCTTCTTCTCGTTCGTGTCCTGGATGTTCATCTCCTTCTACGGCGCGGATGACGCGGTGGCCGCCGCGGAAGAGGCCGTCACGTCGGGCGACTCGACCGGGTTCGTGTTCCAGGCACTCGAGGGCATCCTCGGCGGCTGGTCTGGTCTCGTGGCGAGCATCCTCCTCGTGACGTCGCTCTTCGCCGGCATCCTCGCCTTCCACAACGGCATCAACCGCTACCTCCACGCGCTCGGCAGCCAGCGCTCGCTGCCCACCCAGCTCGCGCGCACCAACCGCCACAAGGCTCCGCACGCAGCGGCCTGGGTTCAGTCGATCATCGCGCTGCTGCTCGTCGCACCGTTCGCCATCTTCAATCTCGACCCCATCCTCACGCTGTTCTCGTGGTTCAGCGGACTCGCCGTCGCCGCCCTGGTGGCCCTGTACGTGCTCTGCTCCGTCGCGGTCGTCGTCTACGCGATCCGTGAACGCGCGTCGGGCTTCTGGCAGATGAGGATCGCACCCGCCCTGGCCGCCGTGCTGCTGCTCGGCGTGCTCGCCCTGGTGATCTCGAACTTCACCTCGCTCATCGGCGGCGACATCGTGACCGCCGTGATCCTCCTGACCATCGTCCCGATCGCCTTCCTGATCGGGTTCATCACCGAACGACGCCCCGGAGAGCTGCTCGCCGCCGACTCTGGTCGCGAGTGACGTATGTGCTGCTTGTGGTCGCACCAGTGAGCGTGTTGGTGGCAGCGCCCATCTACCTGATGGCAAGTCATCGAATGCCGCGATGGGCGATACTTCTCCTCTTCCTCGTTCCAGCAGGCGTGACATACCGCTTGGGGGGACTTGCAGAGGCGACCCTGCCGAGGAACATCCAGGTCCCGGTCGTCATTTCCTGGTCCGCCCTATCGATCGCACTCTTCGCCGGTGCTCTCACGGTTCTGTACGACCGGCCTGGATCGCGATCGTTGCTTCTCGTGGCACTCCTCGTCTGCCTAGGTGCTGCGGGGTGGCTGTTGATGTTCTGGATGAGCGCGTCAGCACATCAGCCCTCGCCCTCGTAGGCACACTGGCCCCGTGGGCGACTGCTTCATGAGCAACGGTCTTGCAGATGAGCCACTCGCTAGCCTGCCAGCACGACGACCGAGTCCGGCCCCGCAGTCGTTTACTCGTTGACGTGATCGCGCCCGCTCGGGGATCCCTCAGCGACGATCGGTCAAGTGAGGGCGCGATCCGGTCGGTTCAACGGGCGGTACGCTGCCATCCACAGCTCCTCGCGTGCCCGATACGAGCTGACTGAGCGAGAGGGACTGAACGGCATGCCGACGACCGCCATGTTCTTCCTTGCGTTCTCGTGGTCGATGGCCGGGATGGGATCGCTCGCCATCCGCGCTTGGCTGGTCGAGCGTCTCAGGATCATCAACGGCGGCGTCGAATCCTCGCGCCTCCGGGTCGGCAAGCGCATCGCCGGTGTCCTCATCCTCTTCATGCTCGGTACTGCAGCGTTCTGGCTGATCATGGCGCTCGTCGGTCTCGCGACGAATGGTCCTTCATGATCGGTCTGATGCGCCGCTGGCTCGACTGGTCCGACACGTGGAACCCCTGGGGTCCGACCGGTGCCGTTGGCGCAACGTTCAATGTCTTCGCGGCTGGAGCACTGATCCTGATGTCCCTCGGGAACAGTCTGATGCCGTGGCCCGTCCACCTGGTCTTCTGGCTCGCGTTCGTCGGGCTTGCTGTCCGTGCGTGGTGGAACCTGATTCACTCGTGGCGGTATCCGACCTTTCCGGAGGAGTCGGAGGGCTGAGGCCAGCCGTAGTCCTCTGGCATCGCCAATCGGTTCTGGACGTCCGATAGCCGGTCCGCGTTCGCGTTGGAGATCGCCCCGCCCGCCGCGCTCTATCCGGCCGGTGGATGAATGTCCGGACAGCCCGTCCGATCAAGTGCCCGGTGAGCGGACCTCATCTGCGACTTCGGCCCGACCTGCCCCGAGTTCCTCGGGTAGCCAATTGATGTAATATGTAGTCACTTGATGCGGATGCGAGTCAGGGGGCGACCGTGGATCTGAGCCATCCCGAGTATGTGGTCCTCGGCGAGAACCGCGCCAGAATCCTGCATCGCCTTGCCGTGCTCGCTGAGCCTGCGTCGGGGCGGCGCATCCACGAACTCAGCGGGGTGCGAGCGCTTCGCAGCACGCAACGGATACTTGACGAGTTGGTCGCCTTGGGTCTGGTCGACATGCAGAAGGTCGGCCCTTCGAATGCATACACGCTGAACCGTGGCCACGTCCTCTGGGGTCCGATCGAGGAGATCCTGGCCACTCGCGCCGTTGTGCAATCCGCTGTCGAGGAGGCCGTCAGGGAGGTGACGGCCGGCGTCGTCGTCAGCGCCGCGATCTACGGGTCCATGGCACGCGGTGAGGCCGGGCCGGAATCTGACGTCGATGTCCTCGTCGTCTGGGAGGAGGCGACCGCCGTGGACCAGCGTGATGCGGTGCTCGAGGCGCTTGATGAACGGGTTCGTCGGCTGACCGGCAATCGAGTCCAGGTCTTGGCCGTCACGGGCGCGGAGCTCGCCCGCCTCGTCGAACACGAGGATCCACTCGTCGCCTCTATCCGAAGGGATGGTCAGATCGTGACCGGAGTCGAGATCCGAACCCTCCTCGCTGCGAACACGACGGTTCCTGGGCGCCCGGAGAGGGCGGCGGACGGACACGGGGAGGGGACCTGATGCCCCCGCGCACACGGAAGATGATCCGCACCGAGGTCCGCACCCGTGCCCAGCACGCCCACGCGTTCCTGACCGCTGCCGACCTCGTCATCGATCTTGGCCACGACGCCGGCATCGACGACCTCGGCAACACCATCGGCTCACTCGCGGTCCTCGCCGGGATCGCCGCTGGCGACGCGATCTGTGGCGCTGTCCTCGGTGAACGCGCCGCCGGACAGGATCACGGCGATGCAGTCGCGATGCTGCGCCGCACCGAACCGGGTAAGCGTCTTGCCCCGCACCTCGCGCGGCTGATCGACTCGAAGACCGAGACGCAGTACTCCCCGCTGCTACTCACCGAAGCACGCGCAGCAGACCTGCTCAAGGCCGCACGGCGACTCGTAGACGGGATGGACGACGTTCTCCGCACACTCAGCTGACCGAGACCACCGCTCTCGGATCTTGTGGTCACCTAATGGTCACAAAATCGAGATCACCTCGGCTCACTCGAGTTCACACTCCCCGTTGTTTCCGGGGCTGGTGAGCCCGAGTGAAGGCGAGTGAATCACTACTGGACAACTTCAGCTTTCCAAGCTGATAGCGCGGGTTCGATTCCCGTCATCCGCTCTTCGATAAAGCCCCGGTCAGGTTGCCTTGGCGCCACTGCTCCGACCCGCGCCGCGCCCGTCGGCGAGCCCCTGATCGAACGACTTGTCACCGCGCTCGACTGCAGCGCTGAGGCACGACCCCGGCGGGTCGACGTCGCCGTCGAGCGGCCGCCGTCGCGGGGCCCGAGGTCGCTCTTGTGCGCCCCCCGAACGGGGGTGAAACGTGAGGTTTGTACAGCATTCGCCGGGTGGGGGTCGGGTCTGCTAGTAAGGGGAGCCAAGTGTCCCAAAGCGATTGGATGAACCTGATGAGTCCCAGCGGCGACCAGCAGTCGGATGTGCTCGAGCAGAGCGACTACCAGGCCGTGGGGGGCGCGCCGGCGATCACCGCGGTGGTCGGCAGGTTCTACGAGCTGGTGGTGGCCGACGACCGGCTCGCGGGCTACTTCGAGGGCGTCGAGATGGTTCGGCTCAAGCGTCACCAGGTGGCGCTGGTCTCGCAGGTCATGGGCGGCCCGGTCGAGTACTCGGGGCGCGACCTGCGCGCGGCGCACGAGGGCATGGGCATCTCGGCCGACGATTTCGCCGTCGTCGTGGATCACCTGGTGACGGCGCTGACCGAGGCCGGCGTGCCGTCCGAGATCATCGGCCGGGTGGGCGCCGCGCTCGGCGGCACCGAGGCCGACATCGTCGAGGTGCCCTCGACGGGAGCCTGACTCGGTGAACACCACCGCTCTCAAGGAGACCTGGGCCGCGGCCGAATCCCTCGGCGACGAGGTTCCGCTCTACTTCTACTCGCACCTCTTCCTCACCCACCCCGAGCTGCGGAGCATGTTCCCGGTCTCGATGGCGACCCAGCGCGACCGACTCGTCGGCGCGCTGGGCCGCATCGTGTCGAGAGTCGATCAGCTCGACGAGGTCACCGCGTTCATCCAGCAGCTCGGCAGGGACCACCGGCGCTTCGAGGTGATCGCAGAGCACTACGACGCGGTCGGTGTCTCACTGCTCGCCACGCTGAAGCACTTCCTCGGCGAGGGCTGGACCGAGGAGCTCGCGGCCGATTGGGCTGCGGCGTACGGAGTGATCGCCACCGTCATGGTGCAGGCCGCCGAGGAGTCCGAGCGGACGAGCCCGGCGTCGTGGGCGGGGCAGGTGCTCGCGATCGAACGGCGAAGCCTCGACATCGCGGTCATCCAGGTCCGGCCCGACCCGGCGCTGCCCTTCGAGCCGGGCCAGGCGATGGCGGTCGAGTCTCCGTTGCGGCCGCGTCTCTGGCGCTACCTCAGCCCGGCGAACGCGCCGCGTTCCGACGGCACGCTCGAGTTCCACGTGCAGCTGGTCCCCGGCGGGCTCTGGAGCGGCGCGATGGTGCGTCTGCTCTCCGTCGGAGAGACGCTCCGTCTGGGCGCCCCGATCGGGCAGGAACTCACCCTCGGCCAGCACGAGCGCGAACGCGACCTGCTCATGGTCGCGGGCGGCGCCGGCCTGGCACCGCTCCGCGCGCATCTGGAGCGCATCGACCAGCACTGGCAGTCGACCGGCACCGCCCCCACGGTGCATCTGTTCCACGGGGCACGCGTGCCCTGGAACCTCTACGAGGGCAAGCTGCTCCGCGACCTCGCCTCGCGCCCGTGGTTCACCTACACCCCGGTGATCTCCGGGGACCCGAGCTTCCCGGGTCGCAAGGGCCTCGTCGGTGACGTCGCCGCCGCCGACGCCGCCCGGCCCGGTCTGCTCGCGCTCGTGTGCGGTTCGCCCGACATGGTGCGGCACACGGTGTCGCGTCTGCGCGACGCCGGCATGCCGTCGACCGACATCCGCTTCGAGCAGTTCGCCACGCTCGACGAAGACAGCCACGCACAGCATCACCACACACAGAACCCGCAGCCGGCCCCGGCTGCCGTAGAGCGAGTGGGGACCCGCGTATGACGACCGTTCGGCCCGACGACGACAGCCTGCCCGTAGCTCCGCCCGCGGTGGAGCATGAGGGGGCCCTTGCCGGCGCGGTGAGCCGCCTCCCCGAGGTGAGCGACGTGACCTTCGCCATCAGGCACATCGGCGGCGGGTACGACCGGGCCGAAGTCGATGCGTTCCTGGATGAGCTGTCCGCGACCGTGAGCGAGGTACGTGCCGCCCTCGACAGCGGCCGCCAGGAGCTGGCGAGCCTGCGCGCCGAGAACGCCAGGCTCCGCGCGGCCAGCGGCGCGGACCTCGAGCAGGAGATCGCCGCCGGAGCCGTCGGCTTGCTCTCGCAGGCGCAGCTGATCGCCGACCGGGCGGTGGCCGACGCCGAGCAGTACGCACGCGAGATGGTGCTGGCCGCGCGAGAGCAGTACCGCGAGGTGCTCGAGCGCGCCGAGCGCAGCGCAGGACACGTGGCAGCGGCGCTGGCGACCACGCCCGAGGCTCCGAGCCTTCCCGAGATCGAGTACGTGCGCACGTACGCCAAGGTGGCCCAGATCCAGCTGCGGTCGGTGCTCGACGCCCTGACCGAGCAGGTCGATCGGCTCGGCAACCTGCCCCAGCAGGACGCTGAACCCGCCGAGTCCCCGGCTCCGCCCGAGCCCGTCGAGGAGCCGGTCGGCGAGCCTGACTGGGCACGGCCGACCGCCGCGCGCAGGTCCTACGTCGAGCCCGACACGTTCACGATGCCGGCATCGTTCTCCGACTCGGATTCGACCTCCGAGCCGGATTCGACCGCGACGGGCGCTGACGCGTTCCCCGAGTCGCGAGCGGCAACTCGCCACTGAGTCGTCGGCGGGTCATCGAGACGCCGACGGCCCGTCATCCCTCCTGGGGCATCTCGGACGCTTCCGATCCCCCACGGGCATCCCCCGGTGAGGGAAGCGTCACCACGCCGGCAGCCCCGTCGACAGTGACCTCGGCGCCCGTCGCGACGACCTCGGTCGCGCGCGGCACCCCCACGACTGCCGGGATGCCGTACTCGCGCGCGACGACGGCCCCGTGGCTGTTGGCACCGCCCATCTCCATCACGAGACCGCCGGCGGTGAGGAACAGCGGAGTCCATCCCGGGTCGGTGGACGGTGCCACCAGGATCTCGCCCGGCTCCAGGCGGGCGCCGACCGGGTCGAGGACGACGCGCGCCGGTGCCGTGACGGTCCCGGCCGACGCGGGCGTCCCTCGAAGCGCTCCCGGCTGGATCGTCGCCGACACCGAGCCGACGGCCTCGGGTTCCGTGCCGTCGGACAGCAGGAGCCTCGGCACGTGCCGACGGCGCAGCTCGGCGTCGTACCGGTCCCGTCGTTCGTCGATCGCGGTGCGCAGGTCGTCTCCCGCGGCGGCACGCTTCGTCTCGTCGAAGTCGAGGAAGAAGACGTCCTCGGGCTCCGCGATCCGGCCGGATGCCGCCAGCTCGCGCCCGATCTGGAGCATCACCACGCGCGCCCGGCCCATCGCGGTCACGATGAGGAACTTCGGCATCTCGCGCATCCCGACCAGCGCCCGAGCCCGGCGCAGGCAGAACCGAACGGCGGCGGCACGAAGGAGCCCTCGGCGGCGGGCGCGGCGGACCAGCGTGCGCACCATGGCCGTGGCGTCGCGCGCGCCGTCCGCGAAGTGCCGATCGGGCGTTTCCGCGTCCGCCTCCAGGCGGAGGTACCCGGAGAGCACGCCGAACAGGTGCGCGGGGTCTTCGGCCCACCGCGGCATCCCGAGATCGATCTCGGCGACGGCGCGGTGACCGTATCGGCTCAGGAATTCGGCCACGCCGAGTTGCAGCACCTCGGGCAGGGTGCCGGCGCGGTAGCCGTCCGCGAGGTCGCGCGCGGTCTCCGTGCCCAGCGCCGACACGGAGGCGGCGTCGCCCCGCGCGCGCACGGCGAAGCGCCACAATTCGAGGTTCATCTCGGTGGTCACGTTGTCGGGCGCGCTGCGGAGCACGGTCTGCAGGTCGCCCGGCCGGGTCGAGCCGCGCAGCAGGCGCCCGGCGAGCCCGAGCATGGCGAAGCCGACCGCCGCGCCCGGGATGCTGCGTGGTGCGAGCGGCATCGCGCGGAAGAGCAGCTCGACGACGGCGTCGACCCGGCTCGGGATGTCGCCGCCCGCCCGAAAGTCGCCCCTGCGGACCTCATCCGCGAGCCGCCGCACCCGGCGCTGCGCGGCTGCCGGGCTGACGAGCGCCTGCCCGACGAGGAACGGCAACCGGACCCGGGCGGCGAGGTGCAGCGCGGGCCGGACGAAGCGGCGCCGTGACCCCGGCCGCACGGAGAACCGCGAGTCGGTGAACAGTCCGCGGAGCACGACGGCGGAGCGCGCCTCCATCACGTCGAGGACCCTCGGCATGATCTCGCGGCCCACGGCCGATCGCACGATCGGCGTCGCGTCCAGGAAGATCCGGCCGCCGGCGAACGCGAACCCGTCGGGCCCGCCGGGGATGCGCTTCGGTCGACGGCCGATGAGGTCCAGGAATCCCGAGCCGATCACCCGGAAGACCGCGATGCCCATCGGCGTGATCGGACGGTGCAGGCCCTGGGCGAGGGTGATGCAGAAGTAGACGCGCGTGTCGTCGGCGGGCAGCGGCGCGCTGCGCGCCGGGACCGGATACAGCGTGGTGATCGGCCGGGTCTGCGTCAGCCACAGGCGCCCGTCGGGGTCGATGGCCCATTCGATGTCCTGCGGACTGCCGAACGCGCGCTCCACTCGGTCGCCGAGCGACGCCAGCGCTCGCACCTGCGCGTCCGTCACACTGGGAGCCCGATCGCCGGCCGGGCCGCCCTGCCGCCGGTCGAGGATCCGCCCCGTCACGGTGTCCACGACGAAGTGGTCGGGATCCACGGCGCCGGACACCACCGCCTCGCCGAGGCCCCGCGCGGCGTCGAGCACGGCCTGGCGGCGCCGGCCCGTCACCGGATCGGCCGTGAACAGCACGCCGGCCGACGCGGCATCCACCATGCGCTGCACGACCACGGCCAGCGCGAGCCCGGAACCGTCGATGCCCTGCGCGGCGCGATAGGCGACCGCCCGGTCGGTCCAGAGCGACGCCCAGCAGCGATGCACCGCGTCGAGCACCGCGTCGATGCCGGCGACGTCGAGGTAGGTGTCCTGCTGGCCCGCGAAGCTCGCGCCGGGCAGGTCCTCCGCGGTGGCCGACGACCGCACCGCGACCAGCCCCTCGGCACCGGAATCCAGACGAGCGTAGGCGTCTCGCACCGCGTCGGCCACCGCTTCCGGGAACGGAGCACCGAGCACGGTCGCGCGCGCGGCCGACGCATCCATGCCCGTTCCCGACTCGACGGCAGTACCGCGCACGGCCCGTCGGTACGCCTCCGTGGTGACGCAGAAGCCGGGTGGCACGTCGAAGCCAGCACGGATCAGCTCGCCGAGATTCGCGGCCTTGCCGCCGACCGCAGCGACCCGGTCGGCCGACACGTCCGCGAGATCGAGGACGAGGGCGTCGTCGCCGTCGCCAGGGGTTGCTCGACTGGGTGCGACCATCTGCCGTCCTTCACACCAGGCACGTGCACAGCTGTGGTTTCACGGTCCCACCCCGCGGAGCCGGCCGCAAGGCCCGCACGCGACGCCGCCGATCCGCCCGAGGGCCGGCTCGAGGTGCACAGCCCGGGGGCCGGCCCGAGGGGCCGGCACCGCTGACCGTCGCTGGCACCTCCATGCGATTGCTGCCACACTGTCGTCCGCCACCATGTGCGCTGAGCGATGCCCGGCTGTGCGTCCGGATGCGCAGCGGGGGTCACCGGAAGGGCTGGACCACATGTCGAGAATCGGTTGCGGATCATGAGCCGGCGGTACGGCGCCGGACTGGTCCCGATCCTGGGGTGGATCCGTTCGTACGACCGACGCTGGCTGCGCGGCGACCTCATCGCCGGCGTGACGGTCGCGGCGCTGATCGTGCCGAAGAACCTGGGGTATGCCGGCATCGCCGGAGTCCCGCTGCAGAACGGACTCTATGCCGCCGCGGCGGGCGCCATCCTCTACGGGATCTTCGGTACCAGCCGTCAGATCTCGATGGGACCGAGCTCGGGTCTGGCCGCCGTGGCCGCCAGCGCGGTGCTCGTCACAGGCCTCACCGACCAAGGGGACGTCGCGTCGTTCGTGGCGGGCATCACCCTGGCCTCGGGGGTCCTCTTCCTGATCCTCTTCGTGCTCAGGATGGGCTGGATCGCGCGGTTCCTCTCTCGTGCCGTCGTCACCGGGTTCCTGTTCGGGGCGGCCATCGACGTCGTCATCTCCGAGCTCCCGAAGCTCACCGGCACCACGGCCGAGGGCACCAATTCGTTCCAGGAGCTGTGGTCGTGGTTCGGGACGCTCGGGGAGCGGCACCAGGCGACCGTGATCGTCGGCGTCGTGTCGCTCGTCGTCGTCTTCGGGGTCCGGCGCATCGCGCCTCGGGTGCCCGGCGCGCTGGTGCTGGTCGTCGGCGGGCTGCTCGCCTCCTGGCTGCTGGATCTCGGTGAGCGCGGCGTGGCTCTCGTCGGGGACGTGCCGCGGGGCCTGCCGTCGTTCGTGGTTCCCGACGTCGGCCTGATGTGGGAGAACGCCGGGACCGTGGCGATCGCGGCGATCGCGCTGGTCCTGATCGGCTTCTCGCAGACCGCGGGCGACGCCCGGACCTTCGCGGCCAGGCACCGCTACCAGGTCGACATCGATCAGGAGTCAGTCGCCCAGGGGCTGGCGAACGCCGGCGCCGGGTTGTTCCAGGGCATGCCGGTCTCGACCAGCCTGTCGGCGAGCTCGCTCAACGACCACTCCGGCGCCCGCACCGGACTGGCGTCGCTCACGTCCGGAGCCACGGTGCTGCTGACCCTCTTGGTCCTGGCCCCGCTGTTCTCCTCCCTGCCCAAGCCGGTGCTGGCTGCCCTCATCATCGAGGCCGTGGTCATGGGCATGATCGACATTCCCGAGATGCGTCGCCTCGCCCGCGTTCAGCCGTTCGACTTCTGGGTGGCGATCGCCGCGATCGTCGGCACCCTGGCCTTCGGAGTACTGGCGGGCGTCGTGATCGGCATCGGCCTGTCACTCCTCTGGCTCATCGGAGTCGCCACCCATCCCTACATCGCGACGCTCGCGCGAAAGCCCGGCACGCAGGTCTTCCGGGACGTGAGCGAGTATCCGGGTGATGAACGGATCCCCGGCGTCGTCGTGATCCGAATGGACGGGGGCCTGTTCTTCGCCACCTCCGATGCACTCGAAGACCGGCTCCGCGGGATCATCCATTCGACCCCGGACCTGACCGGTGTCGTGTTGGACTGTGCGGGCATCAACTTCATCGATTCCCAGGGCTCGGCGAAGATGAACGACGTCGTCAGCCTCGCACGGGACTCCGGGGTCACCCTTCGCCTCGCCCGGTTGAAGGCGGCCGTCAGGGCCACGCTCGCGCGAGACGGCGTCCTCGAGCGCATCGGCGCCGGCAATATCCACGGCAACGTCGACACAGCGGTGCAGGCGCAACTCGAGACGTCGGCTCCGCCCTCGAGCGGCAGTCGATCCGAGGACGACTGAGCCCACCGCCGACCGCCCGCCGAATCGCCGGCGGTTCGACGAGCGGGGACCGCCCGAACGGTCAATGCATGTTGTCGTTGCCGGTGACGTGGGTGGCGTAGCCCGAGCATCCCGCGTCCTGCCAGCGGTAGGCGGCACCGGTGCCCGCGTCGCCGTACATGGCGAGCCACCAGCCCTCCCGGCCGTCGTCGACCACGGCGAAGCCCTTCTCGGCCATGCACGACGCGATCGCCTCGTCGAACGAGGCCCGCTCCTCGGCCTCGGTCGGCGCGTTCGGGTCGGGCTCGGGCAGGGGCGCGGAGAGGGGGGTGCCGGCCGCACGGGCAACCGCCATCGCGTGCTCGCCCGCCCCGAGGCATCCGCGCCGCTGCCAATCGGAGTCCGGCACGGACCAGTCCTCGCGCGCCTCGCCGTAGAAGGCGTTCAGCCACATCAGGGACTGCTCGAAGCTCAGCCCTCGCGGCTGCGCGTCCTGGTTGAGCCACGGCGCGGCAGGGAGGTACTCGACGCCCTGTTGGGCCATGCAGTCGGCGATGACCTGCTCCCGGCCCATGTACTCCGTGCGCTCCTCCGTCGTCACGAGCTGGGAGCCGGACGCCTCGAGCGTCAGGGACTCGACGGTCGAGGCCGCTTCAGCATCGCCGGCGACGGTCTCGCCGGCGGCCCCGGCGGCCGTGACCTCGGCGCGCGGCGGCTCGAAGAGCGAGATCCCGAACGTGCCCGCGACGGTGAGCGCGACCGCGGCGGCGCACACCGCGATGCCGCCCATCGCGAGCGGAGCAGCCAGCCGCCTGACGTTCATGACGACGCCTCATCCGACTCGGCAGCGGTCTTCGGTGCGGCCCACCACACGGCGATCGAGAGGAAGAAGAGCACGGCGGCGCCCGTCGCGACGCGGTTCAGCACCACCATCTGCGCGGTCGAGGTCGAGAAGAACGCCGTGAAGGTCACGCTCGTCTCCATGAGCGCGTAGGTGCCGAAGCGCACGAGCAGGTACGCCGCGACCGCGAGCACCAGCCCGGCGAATGCGCGCCGGCGTGCGACGACGAGCAGCCACGACCCCACGAGCGCCAGCACGAGGCCCACGATCGAGAGCTCCGCGACATCCGCCGCACCGTGCCAGTCGCCGATGAGCACGCTGCGCGCGATGCGCCAGACGATGAATCCGCCCCAGGCGACGAGCGCGAGCGCCGCGAGGTGGGCGAGCGCCGGCATCGCGAGCGGGAACGTTCCTCTCGGCGCGCCGAGCCCGACGCGACGCAACCGCGCGCCACGCCAGGCGAGGTCGGCCGGGATGCCGCGGATCGCCCTCCCGAGGATCGATGCCGTCGCTCCGGCGCCCGAATGCTCGCGTTCCTCGAAGAGGTCGGAGGCGAGTTCGGCGCGGCGTTCGGCGGCGACGTCCTCGGGAAGGTCGGCGGTGTACCACCGGCACCAGGCGAGTACTGCGCCGTCCACCCGCCCGGCCGCCCGGTGTCGAAGGCGAGCGGATGCCTCGAGCTCAGCCGCGCCGTCGGGGCCGAGCGTGACCGCACTCATGCGAACGCCGTTCTCGGGTTCGGTGCGAGCGCGGTGCGCTGCTCGGTCTCCGCCCGATAGGCGACCACCCCCGCCCCGGTCACCCGGTAGAGCCGCCGCCGAGGACGCCCCTCTTCCGCAGCGATGCCCGGGTCCTCCCATTCGGATTCGACGAGGCCGCGTTCGGCGAGGCGGCCGAGCGCCTTGTAGAGGGTGCCATGCGCGGTCAGCGCGGTGGCTCCGGCGCGGTCGGCGAGGCGCTTCGCGAGCGCGAAGCCGTAGAAGTCGCCGTCGTCGGCCTGGAGCTCGATGCCGGCGCCGAGGATGTCGACCTCGAGGCCGACCAGCCGGCCTTCACGTCTCCGTGGCATGCACCCAGCATAGGAAGATATGGCGCAGAAGTATAGGAAGATATCCGAGCGGGCTATAGGAAGATACCTGCCCATATGCTAGCGTCCACCTCGAGTCGCCCCATCGGGCGGCTCGGAAGGGGAACGACATGCACACCAAGAGGGTGGTGTTCCGAGCGATCGCCGGGGTGGCGTTGACGGCGACGCTCGCAGGGGGATCGGCGATGGCGGCGGGGGCCGCCGACGCGGGCGGAGGGAACCGGGTCGCCGAGCGGTCCGTGGCGGCGGCAGACGACGGCGCACCGGGCCGCGGCGCCGGACCGGAGGCATCCGCGGCAGCCGGTGGAGTCGGCGTCGGCGAGGCGAACGCGACGCCCGCTGCCACGGCGGGCGAGCCGGGAGCCGGCCCGGGGGCCGGCCCGGCGACCTCCCAGGCGCACAAGGACGACCACGCCTGGCAGGCGGGCCCGGTGCACTGCGAGGACTGGCAGCTCACCATGGAGTACCGCGAGCGGCCCGACCGATCGACATCCGACACCCTCGGGTTCGACGTGGTCTTCACGAACGCGTGGTCGCAGCCGTGCTCGTTCGCCGGGTGGCCGGGTCTGGTCGCGGAGGGCGCCGACGACGAGACGCTCGCCTGGACGCTCGCGTCCGGATCGACGAGCACGCTCGTGGTCCTGCCGCCGAACGGCGGGCAGGCCGTCGCCGAAGGCACGGCCGAGCTCCCGTCGGTGTCGGGTTGCCCCGCGGCGACATCCGACCACCTGCGGGCCTACATCTCCTCCGACGGAGCCGGCGGCGGAATCGTCGACGATGCGCAGCTCCCCGTCTGCACGGACGGAACGTGGACGCTCTGGCTCGGACCCCTGATGGCCGTGCACGGCGCACCGGGCGACGTCGAGGGCGAGGTCACCCCTCCCGAGGAACCGGAGCCGCTGCCTGCGAAATGCCAGGACGAGCAGCTGACGCTCGAGTTCGTCGACCGGCCGGACCTGTCGGTCGACGGGGCATCCGGATTCGAGCTCGTGTTCACCAACGCGTCGGACACCGCGTGCTCGATCTGGGGATGGCCCGGCCTCATCGTGGAGTCGGCCGACGGCACGCGGATCGGCTCGTCGTGGACCGTCGGCGACATGGGCGACCCGTTCGTGCTCGCGAACGGCGACACCGCCATCGTGCTTGGCACGGCGCCCGACCCTGCAGCCTGGGGCTGCGAGGCGGTGACGGCGGACCACCTGCGGGCGTACGTCACGTCGGACGGCGCGGGCCCGGGAGTGGTCGGCGCCGCGCCGATCCCGGTCTGCGTCGACGGGTCGACGGTGCTCGAGATCGGGCCGTTCACCGCCGCCTGAGGTTCAGTGGCCCAGCGTGGAGACGGCGGCGTCGAGTTCGCTCGCGGCGCCGTCTCCGCGTTCCGACCACGACACGCGCAGGGTCGGGAGCGCACACCGGAGTTCCGGGCTCACGGCAGCTGGGCGGCCCGCTGGGCGACGCGCTCCGGATGCCGTTCCTCGATCCAGCCGAAGAGCTCCTCCTGGTGGTCGAGATCGAAGGTGGGCTCGGCAGCGAGCGTCGGCCGCCCGAGCTCGACGTAGCCGCCGTGCAGGGTGGGGTGACGGTCGCCCAGGAGCAGGTCGATCGCGTGCCGGGCCGAGGTGCGCGGCGTCGCCGCCCTCGGCAGCACGGCCATGGCCGGCATGACGTGCTCCCACGTCCAGTGCATGTACCCGGGCAGGGTTCGGCCGAGGCCGGTTCCCGGCACGAGGCCGGGGTCGTAGGTGTTGAGCCGGCGACCGGATGCCGCGGCGCGGCGCGCCCACGCGTGCGCGAGCGTGACGAGCGCCAGCTTGCTGTCGGCATAGGCGCGCCCGCCGGCGTGGCGGGTGGCGCCGGAGTCCGTGCGATCGACGCTCGCGAGCGTCTCTGGCGGTGCGTACCGAGGCGACGGGATGAGCCCGAAGGACTGAGCTCGTCCTCGGTGCGTGCTCGACCCCATGAGCACCAGGTGGGCGCGCCGGGCGAGGATGGGGAGCAGCCCGCGTACGAGCACGTGCTGGGCCACGACGTTCACGGCGAAGGTCTGCTCGATGCCGTTCGCGCTCGTACCGCGGCGGTCGGCGAACTGGGCGCCGGCGTTGAGCATCGCCGCCGACGGTGCGGCGATCGCGCCGTCGGCGATCCGGACCCGGAGCTCCTCGATCGCCGCATCCACCGACCCGAGGTCGGCGAGATCGATCGGGATGCCGATCGCCTCCCGGCCGGCCCCGCGCGCCCGGCGCACCGCCGCATCGAGCGCGTGCGGATCGCGGGCGAGCAGCACCAGCCGGGGGCTCGCGGGATGGGCGATCAGGTGGTCGAGCATCGCCGCCCCGATGCCCCTCGTCGGACCGGTCAGGATGACGGTGGGAGGAATGATGTCATGATCTGTCATAGCGGTCAGTATGCGTGATGTCAGTTTCTGACGCAAGGGTTCGCTACGCTGGTGCCATGCCCCGATGGCCGGCCGATTCCCGCGCGCGACTCGCGAGCGCGGCGCTGGAGCTGTTCACGGAGCGCGGCTACTCGGCCGTGACCGTCGACGACATCGCCGAGCGAGCGGGCGTGACCGCGCGCACCTTCTTCCGGCAGTTCCGCGACAAGGAGGAGGTGCTGTTCTCCGACGACGACCTGCTCCTCCCCACGCTGCTGCTGGCCATCGCCGAGCCGACGGGCCCGGTCGACGCCGGCACGCTCATGGAGCGCGCCCTCGGTGCGCTCGCCGAACGCATGGAGCCGGCCCGGGACTCCTTGCGACGGCGCCAGGAGATCATCGATTCGGATGTCGCCCTCACGGGCCGCGAACTGGCGAAGCAGGCGCGTTGGCAGCAGGAGATCAGCGTCGGCCTCGTCGAGCGCGGCTTCGACCCGGGCGACGCGGGATTGCTCGCGGCGATCGGCTTCGCGCTGTTCCGCCGCGAACTGCACGCCTGGCTCGCCGACCCGTCAGCCGATGCGCCGTCGCTGTCGGAGCGGCTCCGCACCGCGCTCCCGGCGGTGCGGACCGTGCTCGACTCCTCGACGGACCGCTGACCTCCCGATGCGGGCGACCCGTCAGCCCGCGGCGCGCAGCGACGGGTCGCACAGCGCGGTGAGGCGTTCGACTCCGACGGGTTCCTCGGCGAGCATCGGCACGATCGCGACGCGCGCGGCGAGCTCGCGCACCCGATCGATCTGCTCGACCTCGTTGCGGGCGCGCCGGCGCAGGAACGGCGACTCGGGCCCCGCGGCCGCGACCGAGCTGTTGACCACCCACGCCCACGGCTCGATGCCGGCGCGCCGGAGATCGGCGGCGAGTTCCTCGGCCTCGAGCACCGGGGTCGCCTCGGCGAGCGTGACGAGCACCACCTTGGTGTGAGCGGCATCCTGCAGTCGCATGAGCGGGGTCACCAACCCGATGCCGTCGCCCATCTGACGCCGGATCTCGCGGTGGTAGGAGCCGGCCGCGTCGAGCAGCAGGAGCGTATGTCCGGTCGGTGCGGTGTCGATCACGACGAAGGAGCGGCGGGCTTCGTGGATCGCGCGCGAGAACTCGTGGAACACGGCCACCTCGTCGTTGCAGGGCGACATGAGGTCCTCGGCGAGCGCGGCCCGCGCTTCGTCGTCGAGGCCCGGGCCCTTGGTCGCCATCACACGGTCGCGGTAGGCCCGCACCGCGGCGTCGGGATCGATGCGCGAGACCGTCAGGCGCGCGACGGTGCCGCCATCGAGTGCCTGCGTGAGATGCGCCGCAGGGTCGGTCGTGGTGAGCAGCACCCGATGACCGCGTTCGGCCAGGCGCAGCGCCACCGCCGCCGCGATGGTGGTCTTGCCGACGCCGCCCTTGCCCATGCACAGCACGAGTCCGCGCCCGTCGCGTTCGATCGCATCGACCAGAGCCGACAGCGGGGCGGGCACGAGGGCGACCTCGGGCGCAGCGGCATCCGGCGGCGACACGGCGGTCGCGGGAGCGAAGAGTCGTCGCAGCGCGTCGACGCCGACGATGTCGTCGGGCTCGAGGTCGATGAGGTCGCGAGGCAGCGCGGCGATGCGCGACGGCATGGCGGCGATCGCGGCCGCCTCGCGTGCGCGCACCGCGGCGGCGAGCGGCTCGTCGCCGGCCGCGGCGGGGAGCACCCCGTTGACCACGACGCATCCGCCCGACATGCCGATCTCGCTCAACTCGGCGTAGGTGCGCTCGAGCTCGACGAGCGACGAGCGCTGGGCCCGGGTGACGAGCACGAGCCTCGTGCGGGCGGGGTCGGTGAGCGCCTGCACGGCGTTCGCGTAGACGGCCTTGTGCCGTTCGAGCCCTGAGAGGGGGCCGAGGCAGGATGCGTCGCCGCCGGCCGTGAGGAACTCGCTCCACGAGCCGGGCAGCTGCAGCAGCCGGATGGTGTGCCCGGTCGGTGCGGTGTCGAACAGGACGTGGTCGTATTCGCCGTACGTCGCGTCATCCGTCAGCAGCTCGGTGAACTCGTCGAACGACGCGATCTCGGTGGTGCACGAGCCCGAGAGGCTCTCGCGCACCCCGTCGAGCTCGGCGGCCGGCAGCGTCCCGCGGAGCGGCCCGATGATGCGTTCGCGGTACGCGTCGGCCGCGGCCTCGGGGTCGATCTCCAGGGCCGACAGTCCCGGGACGGACGGGATCGGGGTGACGGCGTTGCCGATCGTGAGGCCGAAGACCTGGCCGAGGTTGGAGGCGGGGTCCGTGCTCACGAGCAGCACGCGCTCGCCTGCCTCGACGAGCCGCACCGCGCTCGCGCACGCCACCGACGTCTTGCCGACCCCGCCCTTGCCCGTGAAGAAGAGGAACCGCGGCAGTTCGTCGAGGAACTTCATGGAGGGTCTCCGTCATCGAATCGGGTGCACGCGCACGGGCGCACGGGCGCAGGACGATCATCGCGCCGACGCGCGCGGTGCGCCGGTCCTTTGGTCATCCCGGTCTGCGTCGGTGATCCCGCTCCGTGTCGCTCGGTTCGACGCCCGCGCGCTCAGCCGCAGCAGCCGGAACGGGATGCCGCAGCCGGTTCGGTCGCGCAGGATGCCGCGGCGGCACCGTCCGCCGGCAGGCTCGACGAGCACACCCCGGTCGCCGGGAGCACGAGCTCGACGTTGCGAGCGGCCGCCTCGTCGCCGGCGATCCACGCGGTGATCGATCGGACCTGCTCGTAGCCGGTGGCCAGGAGGAACGTCGGCGCACGGCCATAGCTCTTCATTCCGGCGAGGAAGAAGCCCGGCTCGGGGTGCTCGAGCTGGGCGAAGCCGTGCGGCTCGACCGTGCCGCACGTGTGCACGTTCGGGTCGATGAGCGGCGCGAGGCGCTTGGGCGCCTCGACGATCTCGTCGAGCTCGAGGCGGATCTCGCGGAGCATGTCGAGGTTCGGGCGGAACCCCGTCGCGTTCACGACGAGGTCGGTCTCGTGCTCGACGAGGTCGTCGCCTCGGAGTCCGTAGAGGCGCACGCCGGCGTCGGTGCGGCCGAGCCGCACGGTCTCGAACCGGTCGACGACCTCGATCCGGCCGGCGCGCACGAGGGCGTCGACGCGGCGGCCGATGTCCGCGCGGGCGGCGAGCGCGTCGTCGTCGGAGGTGGTGACCCGCACGGCGCTCGCGTTGCGGATCAGCCACGTGATGCGCGTGCCCGGCTCCTGCTCGGCGAGCTGGGCGAGGGCGAGCAGGGTGTTCGCGGCGGAGTGCCCGGCACCGACCACGGTCGTGTGGCGGCCGGCGAATCGGAAGCGCTCGCGACCGAGCACGTCGGGCAGGGCGTGGCTGACCCGGTCGGCGACCTCGGCGAGCCCGAGCGGGTCGAGGCCCGAGGAGGCGAGGCTGTTCGGCTGCTCGTACGTTCCCGATGCGTCGATCACGGCGCGCGCCGTGGACTCCGCGACGCCGTCGTCGGAGCGGGTGCGGAGCAGGAACGGCGTCGAGGCCCGGTTCGCGGTGCGCGTGCGATCCATGCCCTGGCGCGTGATCGCCTCGACGGTCACGCCCGTGCGGATGCGCGCGGCGATCGGCTCGAGCGCTGCGAGCGGCTCGAGGTACTGCTCGACGAGCTGGGTGCCGGTCGGCAGCGCGTCGGGCGACGGGAGCTCCCACCCCGTCGCTTCGAGCAGTCGACGCGAGGCCGGGTCGACGACGTGCTTCCACGGCGAGAAGAGCCGGGTATGACCCCATCGGCGGATGCTGCTCGCCACCTCGTCGCCCGCCTCGTAGATCACGAAGTCGATCCCCCGCTCGACGAGGTTCGCGGCTGCGGCGAGCCCGATCGGGCCGGCGCCGATGATCGCCACGGGCAGGGTGTCGAGCCGGCGGTCGCGCAGGCTCCGGACGGTCAGGTCGATCAGGGTCATGGTCGCCGCACTCCTCGGATATCGATGAACTTCGATATAGAGTGTGCGCACTCCATCGACGTTTGTCAATATACGGGGTAGGATGGGCTCATGACCGTGACCCTCCTGCCGATGGCCGACCCGCAGGATGCGGCATGCTGCACGCCGCTGACCCGCGAGACGATCGACGCCGATCGCGCCGAGGAGCTGTCGCGCAAGCTCAAGGCGCTGGCCGACCCGACGCGGCTCCGGCTCGTGTCGATCGTGGCGGCATCCGATGGCGAAGAGGCGTGCGTGTGCGACCTCATCGAGCCCGTCGGCCTCAGCCAGCCGACCGTCTCCCACCACCTCAAGATCCTCATGGAGGCCGGTTTCCTCACCCGCAGCAAGCGCGGAACGTGGGCCTACTACAAGCTCGTCCCCGGCGCGCTCGGCCAGCTCTCGCAGCTGCTCGACGTCACCGCATCGCGGTGACCTCGCGGTCGCCTCGTTCGTCGGCCTGCCCCACCACCGCGAGGGAGTGCCACGAGTGATCACCGAAGCCGCCCGGCAATTCCTGGCCGAACGCCACCTCGCGACGCTCTCGACGCTCGACCGGTCGGGCCGGATCCACTCGGTTCCCGTCGGGATCACCTACCTCGACGGCATCGTGCGCATCATCGGGAGCCGCGGGTCGCAGAAGTTCCTGAACGCCGCGCGGAGCGGGCGCGCGAGCGTGAACACGGTCGACGGCGCGCGGTGGATCAGCTTCGAGGGTCCGGTTCGCCTGCTCACCGACCCCGAGTCCGTCGCGCTCGCCGTCGAGCTCTACGCCGCCCGGTACCGGCAACCGCGCCCCAATCCGCAGCGAGCCGTGCTCGAACTGACCATCGAGCGGGTGCTGGGCTCGGCGGGCATGCGACCGGATCCCAGCTGATCGCTCGGAAGCTGCGCGGTTCATCCGAGATGAGTGCGGCTCACGTACCCTCGAGGGGAAGGTCATCGAGAGACGAAGGAGTCCGATGTCGACGGAGCAGCGCATCTTCGGCATGAGCTTCGCGAGGATCCATCCCCTCTACGTGCAGAAGGCGGAGCGGAAGGGACGGAGCGAGGACGAGGTGGACGAGGTCATCCGCTGGCTCACCGGATACGACGAGGCCGGCCTGGAGCGCGCCATCGACACCGGAGTCGATCTGCGGACCTTCTTCGCGCAGGCCCCGGCGATGAACCCCAACGCCTCGTCGATCACGGGCGTGATCTGCGGCGTACGGGTGGAGGAGATCGAGGATCCGCTCATGCAGCAGATCCGCTACATGGACAAGCTCGTCGACGAGCTGGCGCGCGGGAAGCAGATGTCCGCGATCCTGCGGGGATCCTGAGCGGCGGCCCCCGCGCGGCCGCGGTCAGTACAGGTCGAGCTCGTGCCCGGCCCGCTCGACCTCGCGCATCCGGGCGGATGCCGCCTCGCCGAGCCGCTCGGAGCACTCCGCGATCACCGCTTCCACGAGCGCGAGCACCGGGGTCATCGCGTCGAACGCCGACGGCGAGTCGGTCTCGCTCGGAAGCACGACGTCGGCGTCGCTCGAGATGGGCGAGAGCCAGGCATCCGTGAAGAGCACCAGTGAAGCGCGCCGAGCCTTCGCCGTCGCGGCCAGCCGTCGCGTGGTCTCCTCGTAGCGCCGGTAGTCGAACACGACGACGACATCGCCCCGGTGCAGGCCGGCGACTGCCTCGGCCCGCCCGGCATCGTTGTCGGGCAGCGAAGACACCCCGGGCCGGAGCAGCTGCAGGTGCTGCGCCAGGAACCGCGCGAGCAGCCCGCTGAATCGTCCGCCCGCGACGAGCACTCGGCTGCGCTGCGTGCACAGCAGCTCGACGGCGCGGTCGAACTCCCCCGGGGCCAGGCCCGCGAAGGTGCGGTCGAGGGTGTCCCTCGTGATCGAGGCGGCGCGCGCCAGCCCGGATGCCGCGTCGGCGTCGGGCTCCGCGTGACGACGGTCGTACAGCTCGATCGGCGAGGCCGACCGCTCGTCGAGATCGTCGCGGAGCGCCTGCTGGAAGTCGGGGAACCCGCGGTAGCCCAGCCGGTTGGCGAACCGGAGCACCGTGGGTCCGCTCACCCCGGCACGGGCCGCGAGCTTGGCCACGGTCTCGAAGCCCGCGGACGGATACGACGACAGGAGCACGCGGGCGACCTTGCGCTCGGCTGGACTGCAGTCCGCCATGCCGCGCCGGATCGCCTCCGCCATCGGCATGGCTGCCTCACGCTCGCCCATCAGCGCCTCCTTCGCACTGCTCACCGTACCGACTCGCCCTCCGCCACCGCGACGACGAGGCCGGCGAGCAGCGCGATCCGCTCCGGCACGCTCGCGAGGTCGAGCCATTCGTCGACCCCGTGGTCGCCGCCGCCGACCGGTCCGAGCCCGTCGAGGGTGGGCACCCCGAGCGCCGCCACGAAGTTCGCGTCGGACGCGCCGCCGGTCGCCGCGACGTCGAACGAGAGCGCGAGCCGCGAGCCGACCCGCCGGGCGAGCGCCGCGAGGCCGTCGGTCGCGGCGCGCTCGAGCGGCGGGCACACGTCGAGCCGGGTGACCGCGATGCGGGCCCCGTCGACGAACGGATGCCGCGCACGCTCGTCGATCGCGTCGAGCGCGCCGACCAGCTCGGCCAGGCCGGCCGCGCGCACCTCGACGTGCAGCTCCGCCGACTCGGGCACGATGTTGGCCCGCGAGCCGGATGCCACGCGGCCGACGTTCACCGTGAGCCCCGGCGCGCTGCCCGACAGGGCCTGCACGTCGAGCAGCAGCCGCGCCGCCTCGACCGCGGCGTTGATGCCGCGCTCGGGTTCGACTCCGGAGTGGGCCGCGCGGCCGCGGATCGCGACGAGCACGTCGGCCACGCCCTTGCGGGCGCCGACGAGGTCGCCGTTCTCCCGCGCGCACTCGAGGCACAGCGCAGCATCCGCCCCTCGTGCCACGTCGGCGAGGATCTCGCGGCTCGCGGGCGAACCCACCTCCTCGTCGGGCGTGAGCACGAGCACGAGTTCGCCGTAGCCGGTGTAGCCGACCTCGCCGAGCACCCTCGCGGCGGCGATCCCCGAGGCGATGCCCGCCACGTCGTCGCACACGCCGGGCCCGTAGGCGACGCCGTCGGCGATGCGGAACGGGCGCTCGGACGCGGTGCCCGGCGCGAACACGGTGTCCATGTGCGCGAACATCACCACGCGGGCCGTGCCGGCGCCCCGTCGGCGGGCGACGACCACGGGGCCGTACCGCCGGCCGTCCCGATCGGGGGTCGGCACCGTCTGGACCTCGAAGCCGTCCTCTGCGAGCGCGGCGACCGCCCACGCGGCCACGCGCTCGACGCCGTCGGGGTCGTGCGATCCGGAGTCGATGCCGACGAGGTGCGCGAGGTCGTCGCGGTACCGGGCGTCGACGGCGTGCGCGGCGCGGCGCAGCTCGTCGGCGGTCGGGGCGACACCGGGTGGCGCGGATGCGGCGGGCTGGGGTTCGACGAACGTCGCCCCCACGTCAGAGCACCTTCGAGAGGAACGAGCGCGTGCGTTCCTCGCGCGGGTCCCCGAGCACCTGGGCGGGGTCGCCCGCCTCGACGACGACGCCCCCGTCCATGAACACGGCCACGTCGCCGACCTCGCGCGCGAAGCCGATCTCGTGCGTCACGACGATCATGGTCATGCCCGATTCGGCGAGCCGGCGCATGACGTCGAGCACGTCGCCGACGAGTTCGGGGTCGAGGGCCGAGGTGGGCTCGTCGAAGAGCATCACCTCGGGCTCCATCGCGAGGGCCCGCGCGATCGCGACGCGCTGCTGCTGGCCGCCCGAGAGCTGCGCCGGGTACGTGGCCGCCTTCTCGGCGAGGCCCACCTGCCCGAGGAGGGCCATCGCCTGCTCCCTCGTCTGCGACCGCGAGCGGCCGGCCACCTGCACCGGCGCCTCCATGACGTTCTCGAGCGCCGTCATGTGCGGGAACAGGTTGAAGCGCTGGAACACCATGCCCACCTTGCGGCGCTGCGCGGCGACCTCCTTCTCGCGAAGCTCGTAGAGCTTGCCGTCCTTCTCGCGATAGCCCACGGTCTCGCCGGCGACGCGGATCATGCCCGCGTCGATCTGCTCGAGGTGGTTGATGCAGCGCAGGAACGTGGACTTGCCCGATCCCGACGGGCCGAGCAGGCAGACGACCTGGCCTCGCTCGACCGACATCGTGATGCCCTTCAGCACCTCGAGACTGCCGAAGCGCTTGTGCACCTCGACGGCCTCGACCATCGGGCGGTCGGAGGTCGCGGCGAGCGGCGTCACCTGGGGGATGGTGGCGGTCATGACGCCGACTCCTTCTTCGAGGCGCGCTCGGTGCGCGTGGGGCGCGTGGCGCGGGAGGGCAGCGCGATGCTCTGCGTGAACGTGGACACCCGCGATCCGAGCGTGGGTCGGATCGCGCTGAAGCCGCGGCCGTACCGGCGCTCGAGCCACATCTGGGGGATCGAGAGGATCGACGTGAGGGCGAGGTACCAGATCGCGGCGACGATGAGCAAAGGGATGATCTTGTAGTTCTGCGTGTACGCCTCGCGGATGTTCGACATGAGGTCGTCACCGGCGACGATCGCCACGAGCGAGGTGCTCTTCAGCATCGTGATCGTCTCGTTGCCCATCGGTGGGATGATCACCCGCATGGCCTGGGGCAGCACGATGCGGCGCAGCGTCTTCGCGGGCGACATCCCGAGCGAGTGGGCCGCCTCGGTCTGGCCGGGGTCGACCGACTGGATGCCGGCGCGCACGATCTCGGCGGCGTAGGCCATCTCGTTGAGGCCGAGCGCGAGCAGCGCGGCCACGGTCGCGGGGATCAGGTCGCTCGTCGTGAACGACCAGAACTCGATCGAGGTGAACGGGATGCCGACCACGATCTTCGGGATGAATGCGCCGATGAAGCCCCAGAAGATGAGCTGCAGCAGGAGCGGCGTGCCGCGGAACACCCAGATGAACAGCATCGCGGCGACGGAGAGCACCGGGTTCGGCGAGAGGCGCATGACCGCGACGAGGATGCCGCCGAAGACGCCCATGATCATCGACGCGACCGTGAGCCAGATCGTGATGAGCACGCCGTTGAGGGTGAGCGGCTTGAAGAGGTACTCGCCGACGGTCTCGAGGTCGAGGTTGGGGTTCTGCAGGATCGAGGACAGCGATCCGATCCCGATCACCAGGACGACGATGGCGGCGATCCAGCGGCCGGGGTGGCGCACGGGAACGGCCTCGATGGGGCCGGGGCGGGCGGCGCCCGAGGAGCCCTGGGGTCCCTCGGACGCCGCCGTGGCTGACGGCTGCGTTGCGGTCATGGGTGGTGCTTCCGTTTCGGTGTTGCGTTCGGTGCCGGTGACGGTCACTCGGCGGCGGCGCCGTTGATGGTGGCCTCGTCGATGCCGATGCCGGTGACGCCGTACTGGTCGAGGATCGCCTCGTAGGTGCCGTCGTCGATGAGGGACTGCAGCGCGGCCTGGATGGCCTTGGCGAACTCCTCGTTCTCCTTGAGCACGCCGATGCCGTTGAGGGTGGCGTCGTAGCCGTTCGGAGCCTCGGGGTCCTCGACGACCTCGAAGGTGCCGCCGTCGTTCGTGGTCTTCGCGACGTAGCCGGCGCTCGGCTTGGTGAGCAGCGACGCCACGGCCTTGCCGCTCGTGATGGCCAGCTGCGCGTCGGCGTCGGACGGGAACTCCGACAGCTTGATCGCGCCGAGGCCCTCGGCCTCGCACTCGCCCTGCCAGACGTCGTTCACGAGGTCGACCTGGCTGGTCGCGGCCTGCACCGCGACATCCTTGCCGCAGAGGTCGAGGTAGCTCTCGATGCCCTCGGGGTTGCCTGCCGAGGTGAGGATGCCGGTGCCCGACGCCGAGTAGTCGACGAACGTGAGCACCTCCATGCGCTCGACGCTCGAGGTCATCGCGGTGATGGTGGCGTCGAAGTTGCCGGCCTGCAGCGCCGGGATGATGCCGTCGAACGCCTGCTGCTCGAACTCGAAGTCGATGCCGAGCTTCGCGCCGATGGCGTGGCCGAGGTCGACGTCGACGCCGGTGAGCTCGTCGGAGCCCTCCTCCTTGAACATCTCGAACGGCGCGTAGGGGGCGTCGGTGGCGACCTTGACCGAGCCGGCCTCGGCGAGGTCGGCGGGCAGCAGCTCGGCGGCGGCCTCGTCGACGGTGATCTCGATGCCGGCGATGGTCACCGGCTCGGATGCCGCGGCGGCGTCGCCGCCCGCCGAGCCGGCGGTGCTGCAGCCGGCGAGGAGGACGACGCTCGACAGCCCTGCGGCGAGGAGCGTGATTCGGTGGAGCGGAGTGGGAGCAGTCATGGTGAGGGTCCTTCGGATCGCTGCGGTGGGATCGGGGTGGAACCGAGTATGTAACATTTGTTCCAGAATTGCCAGCATTTAATCAATCCGTAACGCATGCGACGTGTTCGGCACGGGCACGGGGAGCATCCTCGCACGGGTGGGCCAAGCCGCCCGCATCCCCGAACCCGGGCGGCACCCTCGCGCGACGGGCGGCGCCGGCGCCCCCGGCGCCGCGCCGGATCACCCCGCGAGCGGGGGCAGGTAGCCCGCCTCGACCGTTCGGAGGAAGTCCCAGGTGTCGAGTTCGGGTGCGTCGACGTGCATGCGCCAGCTCCAGTACGTCCACGCGACGGCCGGCTCGAAGGCCGCCAGGTGGGCGGTCGCGATGGTGCGGTTGTAGGTCCGGCGCTCGTCGTCCGGCATCCCCGCGAGGGCCGCCTGCTTCGTGTCGAGGCACCACTCGCCCACGAGCACGGGGAAGTGCTGCGACGCCTCGGCGAGGGTGTCGCCGAAGGTCCGGGCGATGTACTCGAGGTAGCCGTCGAGGTCGCGCTGGCCGGCCATCATGACGTACATGTGGGTGTCGACGGCGAAGTTCTCGAACTCCCCCGAATCGAGCATGCCGAACCACTCCCGCATGCGGAACCCGTCGTGGAACACGACGCGCGCCCCGGGGGCGACGGCGCGGATGCGGCGGTAGGCGTCGCGGTAGAAGCCCGCCAGGAACTCGGTCGGAACACCCTCGGAGCCCGCTGCCCGCGCCGGATCGACCGCCGGGTAGCGCTTCGGCACGTCGAGCAGCGCCCAGAGGTCCGGGGAGATCGGCTCGTTCAGCACCTCGATGCCCCACAGCTCCGGCCGTGCGCCGTATCGCGCGGCGAGGCGCTCGAGCACGGTGAGGGCGAACTCGACGTGCTCGGGCTCCTGATGGAATCGGCACACCCCGCACACGCCGCCGTTGTCGAACCCGTTCTGGCTCTCAGGCACCGTGTGGAGGTCGAGCAGGATCCGCATGCCGTACCGGGCCGCCCAGCCGAACGCGCGGTCGAGGTAGTCCACGCAGCCGAGGAACGGCGGCACGTCGCCGAACACGAAGTAGGGGACGGGCAACCGGAGCAGCCGCACGCCGCGGGCGGCGAGGTACGCGAAGTCGCGGCCGGTCACCCAGCTGTCGCGGTGCACCGTGAAGCGCTCCCGGCGGCTGACGTCGTCGAGCCCGTGCGTGAGGTACCACTCGTCCTCCGCGTCGGTGCCGGTGAAGAGCTCGGGCGCCATCCACTTCTCGAGGACGAGCCAGTTGCCGAGGTTCACGCCGATCATCTGGGTCATGTCGGTCCCTTCTGCGACATCGGATGGGGCTGGGCCTGCTCGAGGCGGGCGCGCGGCAGCACGTCCTCCTGCTGCGCGGTGAGGAACGCGGCCAGCGCCTCGCGCACCTCGAACTTGAGCTCCTCCACCGCGTCGCTCGCGGCGCTGAACTGCGCGAGCAGCACGATGCCGTCGGGCACGGTGTCGCCCACGCGGAGCTCGACCACCCGCCCGTCCCACAGCGGCGACGCCGACAGCACCCGCGTGAGCTCGTCGCGCACCGCGGCGACCGGCACGCGCCACGCTGCGGTGATGCGCACCTCGCCGATCGCGGTGTTGCCCGAGTGCGACCAGTTCTCGAACGGCGTCGTGGTGAAGTAGGTGCACGGCAGGATCAGCCGGGTCTCGTTCCAGATCTGCACGACGATGTACGTCAGGGTGATCTCCTCGATCCGCCCCTGGCGCCCCTCGACCACGACGATGTCCCCGACGCGGATGCCGTCGGTGAACGCGATCTGGATGCCGGCGAAGATGTTGGCGAGGCTCGTCTGGGCGGCGAGGCCCGCGATGATCGAGAGGATGCCGGCGGAGGCGAGCACCGTCACGCCGACGGCCCGCACGCTCGGGAAGGTCCACAGCGTCGCCCCCACCGCGAGCGTCGCCACGGCCGCGATCGCCACGCGCTGGATGAGCGCGATCTTCGTGCGCAGGTGCCGCGAACGCTCGTCGCGCAGGCCGGTGTCGGGATGCTTCGCGAGTGCCGCCTTCGCGGCCGTGCGGATCAGCACGATGGCGAGCCATGCGACGGCCCAGATCTGCGCGATGGACAGGAGGTGCGCGAGTCCCGATGCCCACCGCCGGTCGATCTCCGCGACCCACGGCTCGATCGCCGACAGCACGATCACGGCAACGACGGGCGATTGCCAGAGCCGCCCCGAGAGCACCGTCACGTTCCAGCGGCGGGCGACGCGGCGCAGCACCATGACGACGACGACGCCGGCGGCGAACGCGGCCGCGACCACGACGAGGGCCGCCACGAACAATTCGGATGCCGTGGCCCCGCTCAGGTCGATCGTCATCGTGATCCGTCGCTTCCGGTCAGCACGAGGGCTCGTCCTCGACGGTAGGCACGTCGATCGCCCGCGTGAATCACGCGAACGCGTAGTCCTCAGTTCTGGTCGGACGCCGCCTGCAGGCCGAGATCGCGATGGGGATGCCGCTCGGCCTCGCGTTCGGCGAGGGCGAGGTGGAGGCGACTGCGCGAGGCGATCCCGAGCTTCCGGAACGCCTTGCGCAGGTGGTAGTCGACGGTGCTCGCGCTGAGGTGCAGCCGCGTGGCGATGTCGGCGTTCGAGAGGCCCTCGCTCGCGAGACGCGCGACCGCGGCCTCCTGCGACGACAGTTCGTCGTGGCGCCTGTCGACGGCGGCGTGGCCACGTCCGAGGGCGGCGATCTCGGCTCGCGCGCGCTCCGCGAATCCGCGCGCACCCATCGCGGTGAATGCCGCGAGCGACTCCTCCAGCACCACCCGGGCCTCGGCGCGTCGGCGCTGGCGGCGGAGCCATTCGCCGTGCAGGAGCTGCGCCCGGGCCACCTCGGCGCCGAGGCCGGTCCGGCGCAGGTGCTCGACGGACTCCCGGTGCAGCCGCTCGGCGTCGGTCGGATCCGTCGCGAGCAGCGCGGCGGCCCGCGCCTCGACACCGCGTGCCCAGTCGGTGCCGGCGGCCCGGGTCGACACGGCGAGCCGCTCGAACGCGTCCGCTGCGGTGCGTCGCTCGCCGGTGCGCACCGCGGCCTCGACCAGTTCGACCAGCCCCCACGTCGCGTACACGATCGCCACAGGATAACGGGCGGCGGAGTCGGCATGCCGCACCGCCTCGTCGTAGCGTGCGTTCGCGACGGCGTGGAGCGCGCGTGCCCAGTGGACGAGCGGGAAGCCCATCCCCTCGCCGCGGGCGGCGCAGTCGGCGAGCGCCCGGGCGAACAACTGCTCGCCGTCGGGTGCCCCCGCCCATGCCGCCACCGCCACGATCCCGTACGGCGCGGGAGGGATGGCGATGCTGTTCCAGATCTCGACGGCCTCGTCCGCGAGGTCGCGCGCTCCGGCCCCGTCGCCGCGGAGCAGCACGAGGGCGACCTCCGTCGTCAGTGACGCTGCGAGCGCCGTGAGCGCGCCCGCCGCTCGCGCGATGGTGGCGCCCTCGGCGACGAACTCGCCCCATCGACGTTCGTCCCAGGCGATCGCGGCCAGGCGCCCGGCGACCCACAGCCATCGGGCGCGATCGCCGGGGTCGTCGGAATCCGAGAGCCGCCGGAGATGCCCCGTGAGCAGGGGGAGGCTCGATCGGGGACGCTCGAGGGCCATCGCGAGGATCACCTCGAACAGCTGGTCGATGACCCGGTCCGCCCCCTCCGGTGCACCGGGGGCGGATGCGGCCCGCACCGCGACCTCGCGGATGCCGTCGCCGTGCTCGCCCGGTGCGGCGACCGTCGCCGCGGACAGCGCCTCGAGGTAGGCCTCGCGCGACGCCGGAGGATCCGTGTCCGCAAGCACCTCCGCCGCGGCGAGGAAGAACGCGACGGACCGCTCACTGCGCTCGAGGGTGAGCAGGAGCCGACCGCGGACCAGGTCGATCCGGGCTCGGGTGTCGGGGTCGGCCGCGTGGTCGTGGGCCGCCTCCAGGACCCGCAGGGCCCGCGGCTGGTCGCCGGCGAGCTCGAGCGCACCGGCCGCCGCCAACGCGCAGCGGGCGCGCGTCTCGGGGGCTTCCGCGAGCTCGGCGGCGCGCTCGTAGAACGCTGCCGCCGCGAGGAAGCCGCCCCGCGCCCCCGCTCGGCTCGCGGCATGCTCGAGCGACGCGGCCACCGCTTCCGACGGCCCGAAGGTGCCGAGCGCCCGGTGCCAGGCCCTGCGATCGGGGTCGCGCTGGCGGTCGGTCGCCTCGGCGAGCGCCGCGTGCACCCGCCGACGCAGCTCGGGGTCCGCATCCTGGTAGACGCCCGAGCGCACGAGCGGATGCTCGAACGTGATCCGACCGCCCACCCGCACCAGTCCGGCCGCCTCGGCCGGGACGAGGTCGTCGAGCGCGACGCCGAGCCGCGACGCTGCGCGCGCGACCAGTCTCGGATCGCCGGTGGGGTCGGCCGCGGCGAGCAGCAGGAGCAACGACGTGCGCTCGGGCAGGTGGGCGCTGCGGCTCGCGAACGCGCCCTCCAGGCGGTTGAGGACGGGCAGCGAGGGGTCGGCGACGCGCGTCGGGACGCCCGCTTCGATCTGCGCACTCGCCCTCGCGGACTCGCGGATCAGCAGCGGGTTGCCGTGGGCTTCCTCGAGGACGCGAGCCGCGATCGCGCCGTCGAGCGGGCGCGGCACGACGGAGCGCAGGAACGCCTCCGCGGCGGCGTCGTCGAGCCCCGAGACGAGGAGCAGCGGCGTGGCATCGAGGTGGGCGACGTCGACCCCGAGTCGCTTGGCGAAGAGCATGGCCACCGGCAGGTGCTCCACGCGGCGGGCGACGAACCCCAGTGCCTGCACGGTCGACCCGTCGAGCCAGTGCACGTCGTCGACGGCGCAGAGCAGCGGCTGGTCGCGCGAGGCCTCGGCGAACAGGCCGAGCAGCGCGAGCCCCACGAGGTACGGCCGCGGCGGCGGGTCGTCGGCGAGGCCGAGGGCCACGCGAAGGGCACGCGCCTGGGGCTCAGGAAGCCGATCGGAGTGGTCGGGCAGTGCGCCGAACAGCTGTTGGAGGCCCGCGAAGGGCAGCTCCCGCTCGGCCTGGACGCCGATTCCGGTCACCGTGCGGAACCCGTCGGCCGAGCGGATCGCGTGGTCGAGCAATGCCGTCTTGCCGATGCCGGGCTCGCCCTCGATCACGAGGGCCGTTCCGCGGCCGGCGCGGGCGACGTCGAGCACCCTGTCGAGCGCTGCCAGCTCGCGTGCCCGACCGAACATGCGCGACACCCCCCGGAGCCGAGAGACCGAGTCCCACGCGCGCGGCCCCTCGGGCAAAGACTACGCGTTCTCGTGATTTGCCGGTGTGATCCGGCACCTAGCGTGGGCCCCGACATGACCGAGTCGCCCGGGAGGTGATCGCCCGATGCCGATGTGGCTGCCTGACATCCTCGGCTCTCCGTTCGAACGGCTGGAACTGGAGCTCGCGCCCGATGTCGAGGGCCCGGTGAGCGCGACGCTCGTCAGGCGCACGAGGGACGAGGTCATCGACGGACCGGGTGTGTTCGACGTGCTCTACGTGCACGGCTGGTCCGACTACTTCTTCCAGCGCGAGCTCGCCGAGTACTGGATCAGCCGCGGCGCGCGGTTCCACGCCCTCGACCTGCGCAAGTACGGGCGGAGCCTGCGGCCCCACCAGACTCCGGGCTACGTCGAGGATCTCGCCGTCTACGACGAGGACATCCGCGCCGCCCTCGACGTCGTGCGAGCCCGGTCGACCGTGCCGCTCGTGCTGATGGGCCACTCGACGGGAGGCCTCACGCTCAGCCTGTGGGTGTCGCGTCATCCGGATGCGGCCGACGGGCTCGTGCTCAACTCGCCGTGGCTCGAGCTGCAGACCCGAGCGGTCGGGCGCGCCCTGCTCGAACCGGTGGTCGGATTCGGTGCCGTCATGCATCCGCACTCCGAGTTCCCCGAGGTCGACCTCGGCTTCTACAGCCGCACGGTGTCCGCCCGGCTCGACGGCGAGTGGGAGTACGACGACGCGTGGCGTCCCGAGCACGGCTTCCGTGCGAATCGCGGTTGGCTCAACGCCATCCTGCGGGGCCAGGCGGCGGTGGCGAAGGGCCTCGGCATCCGGATCCCGGCCCTCGTGCTGCTGTCGGCACGGAGCATGCTCCAGCCCATGTGGTCGGAGCAGATGCGATACGCGGACACCGCGATCGAGGTCGGCGGAGTCGCCCGTCGCGCCGCCGATCTCGGGCTGGACGTGTCGATCCGCAGGATCGACGGCGCCCTCCACGACGTGGCGCTGTCAGCCGCGCCGGTGCGCGCAATGGTGTGGGAGGCCATCGACCGATGGCTCCCGTCGGTCGTCGAGGCGGCCCCGCGTGCCGCGGCGCGGGATCGCGCCGCGGTGCTCGGCCTGCCGGGAACGGGGTGAGCAGTGGACATCGTCACCGTGCTGTCGACGGTCCTGAAGGTGGCCGTCGCCCTGACGGTCTTCGGCTACGGCCTGTCGGCGAGGGCCGACGACATCCTCTTCGTGCTGCGACGGCCGCGCCTGCTGTTCGTCTCCGTCGTCGCGATGTTCGTCGTCATGCCGGTGATCGCGCTGGGGGCCCACGCGTACCTCGACTTCCCGCACGCGGCCGAGGTCGCCCTCGTCGTGATCGCCCTCACCCCGATCCCGGCTCTCCTGCCGCGCACCGAGATCGGCTCGGGCGGCCGGGCCCGCTACGCGTACGGGTTGGCGTTCGCGGTGGCCCTCCTCTCCCCCGTCGTCGTACCGGTGCTCTCCGACCTCATCGGCCGGCTCATGGACCGCCCGTTCGGCCTGTCGCCGTTCACGATCGCCGAGGCGATGCTGACGCAGATCCTCCTCCCGCTCGGCCTCGGCTGGCTCGTCGGCCGCATCTGGCCGGCGGCGGCGCAGCGCATCGGCGGCACGCTCGTGAACATCGCGAACATCGCGACGCTCGCGGCGCTCGTCGTGCTGCTCGTGCTCGTCTTCCCGGCGGTGCTCACCGCCCTGTCGCTCGTCACCCTGGCCGTGCTGCTCGCGTACACCGGCATCGGGCTCGCCGTCGGCCACGCGCTCGGCGGCCCCGACCGGGCGGACTCCGTGGTGCTCGCGATCGCCTGCGCGAACCGGAATCCCGGCCTCGCGATCGGCCTCGCGGCCGCCATCTTCCCCGCCGAGAGCTTCGCGGGGACCGTCATCCTCTACGCGCTCGTCTCGAACGTCGCGGTCACGCTCTACACGCGCTGGCAGCGACGCCACGCAGTCGACCGAGGGGACGACGTCGTCCCGCGAACCGCATCGACGACGACGCCGATGCGGCCCACTGAGGAGGAGACATGACGGAGCGCACGACGATCGGCTCATGGTTCGCACGGCTGCCACGGTGGCTTCGGGCGGTGATCGGGCTGGCGTCGGTGGCGCTCGGCATCGCGATCGTGTTCCGTCCGACGACGTCGCTGGGGCTGCTCGCCATCCTCATCGGCCTCGGCCTCATCCTGAGCGGCGTGCTCGAGCTCGTGGGCGGGGGCGATGGCGACGACGACGAACGGACACCGCCGTGGCGCATCGTCACCGCCGTGCTGTGGATCGTCGGCGGTGCGTTCGTGCTCTTCTTCCCCGGGCTCACCGTGCGGATGGTCGCCCTCGTCGTCGCGATCGCGCTGATCGTCAACGGCGTGCTCTCGGTGATCTCCGCGTTCCGCCGGGGCCGGACCCTCGACGCACGCGTCGCGGCCGCCCTGCTCGGCGTCGCCGGCGTGGCGTTCGGGCTCCTCGCGCTCCTCTGGCCCGACATCACCCTGCTCGTGGTCGCCGTGGTGTTCGGCGCGCGGCTGATCGTCGTCGGCCTGCTCGAGCTCTGGCGGGCCATCCGCGGAACCACCCGGACACGAGAGCGCGGTGCTCCGTCGACGCTCGGCCGCTGGGCGAAGACGATCGCGGCCGTCGTGGCCCTGCTGCTCGCGATCGCGGCGGGTTCGGTCAGCGCGTCGCTGCGCGGCGGAACCCCGGTCGTCGACGACTTCTACGCGGCGCCGCGCGACGTGCCCGACGAGCCCGGGAAGCTGATCCGGGCGGAGTCCTTCACGCGTGGCGTGCCCGACAACGCGACAGCCTGGCGCATCCTGTACACGACGACCGGCGAGGACGGCGAGCCGGCGGTCGCGAGCGGGCTCGTCGTCGTGCCGAAGTCCGGCGACGGCGACTACCCCGTGATCGACTGGACGCACGGCACCACGGGCTTCGCGCAGCCGTGCGCGCCGTCGCTGCTCGAGGAGCCGTTCGAGTCGGGCGCCCTGTTCCTGCTGCCGGAGATCATCGACAACGGCTGGGCGCTCGTCGCGACCGACTACATCGGCCTCGGCACCGAGGGCCCGCACCCGTACCTGATCGGCGCGTCCACCGCGTACGCCGCCCTCGACGCCCGCCGCGCGGCATCCGATCTCGACGACGCCCGGCTCGGCGACCAGACCGTCGTGTGGGGGCATTCGCAGGGCGGCGGCGCGGCGCTGTGGACGGGCGCCCTCGCCGACTCGTACGCCCCCGACGTCGAGCTCGCCGGGGTGGCGGCGCTCGCGCCCGCCTCGAACCTCCCCGGCCTCATGGAGAACCTGCCCGAGGTGACCGGCGGGTCGCTCTTCGCCTCGTTCGTCGTCGGCGCGTACACCGCGATCTACCCGGATGTCACGTACCGCGAGTACGTGCGCCCGGGCGCCGAGGTCACGGTGCGCGAGATGGCCGACCGATGCCTCGCCGAACCCGGTGCGGCGGTGTCGGTGCTGAGCCTCCTCGGCCTGTCCCGCGACCCGGAGATCTTCTCGGAGGATCCCACGACCGGGCCGTTCGGCGACCGCCTCACCGAGAACATCCCGCCCGCGACCATCAGCGCACCGCTGCTGCTCGGGCAGGGCGCCGCCGACCAGCTCGTCGTGCCGCCGGCGCAGGACGCCTTCGTGGCGGACTACTGCGACGCGGGGCAGCAGGTCGACTACCGCCTGTACGCCGGGCGCGACCACGTGCCGCTGGTCGAGCCCGACTCGCCCCTCGTGCCCGACCTCGTCGAGTGGACCACGGCGCGGCTCGCCGGCGAACCCGTCGAGCCGGGCTGCACCAGGACGGAGCGCTGAGGCCGGAGTCGACTGCGTCGCAGCGCCGAGCTCCCGTGCGCTGCGTCGCAGTCGGTCGTCGGCCGGCGCCCTCCCGTAGACTGGGCCCGTCCAGGCGCCTCGATGCGCCGGTGCTCGGAAAAGGGGCACGAAGCGACCAGCCCGCTCGAGGCCCGCGAGACACATACGGAACCCGCATCCGTCCCGTCTCGAAAGGCTTCGCCATGCCCACCGTCTCCGCGCACGTCGCCCGCACCCTCACCGCCCACGTCGACCACGTCTTCGGCGTGATGGGCAACGGAAACGCCTGGTTCCTCGACGCCCTCGAGCGCGAGACGGATGCCGCGTTCGTCGCCGTCCGGCACGAGGTGGGCGGGGTCGTGGCGGCCGACGCCCACTTCCGCGCGTCGGGGCGGATCGCCGCCGCGACGGCCACGTACGGGGCCGGGTTCACGAACACGCTCACGGGCCTCGCCGAGGCCGTGCAGGCGCGGGTGCCGCTCGTGCTCGTCGTCGGCGACGAGCCCACGTCGGGCCCGCGCCCGTGGGGCGTCGACCAGGTCGCGCTCGCCTCGGCGGTGGGCGCCCGCACGTACACGGTCGGGCGAACGGATGCCGCGGCCACGACCGTCCTCGCGATCGAGCACGCCCTCGCGTACCGGGTGCCGACCGTGCTCGCGATCCCCTACGACGTGGCGTCGCACGAGGCGGGCGAGGTGCCCGAGCCCGTCGCGCTGCGGCTTCCCGCGCCGCTCGTGCCGGCCGGGGCGTTCGCCTCGCAGGTGGTCGCCGACCTCGCGCGGCGGCTCGCCGACGCGCAGCGACCGCTCCTGCTCGCCGGACGCGGCGCCTGGCTCGCGGGCGCCGGCGCCGCCCTCGGCGAGCTGGCCGAGCTGACGGGCGCGCTCACCGCGACGACCGCGCTCGGGCGCGGGATCTTCCCCGACCCCCGGTTCGACCTCGGCGTCGCGGGCGGCTTCGGCGCCGAGGCCGCCATGGAGCTCGTGCGGCAGGCCGACGTCGCCGTCGTCTTCGGCGCGTCGCTCAACCAGTTCACGATGCGGTTCGGCGAGCTCTTCGCCCCGGGCGCGCACGTCGCGCAGGTCGACACGGCCGCGACCGCGACGCATCCGCACGTCGGCGGCTTCGTGCGCGGCGACGCGGCCGTGGTGGCACGCGACCTCGTGGGCCGGATCGGCGCCCTCGGCACTCGCGCATCGGGCTGGCGCGACCGGGTCGACGTCACGTCGTCGCTCCGGCACGACCCGGGCACGGACGTCGCCGACGACGGCCGCCTGGATCCGCGGTCGGTCGCCGCGCGGCTCGCCGAGCTGCTGCCCGGCGACCGCGTCGTCGTCTCCGACGGCGGGCACTTCATCGGCTGGGCGAACATGTACTGGCCCGTGGCCTCCCCCGATCGCATGGTCATGGTCGGCACCGCGTTCCAGTCGATCGGCCTCGGCTTCCCGAGCGTCGTCGGCGCGGCCGCGGCCCGGCCCGACGCCACCGTCGTGCTCACGACCGGCGACGGCGGGGGCCTCATGGCGCTGGCCGACCTCGAGTCCGCCGTGCGCGTCGCCGGCGGACGCGGGATCGCGGTCGTCTGGAACGACGCCGCATACGGGGCCGAGGTGCACGTCTACGGCGAGCTCGGCCTCGCCCGCGAGCCGATGCGGATCCCGCAGGTGGGCTTCGCCGGCCTCGCGACGGCCGTCGGGGCCGAGGCCGTCGTCGTACGACGGCTCGCCGACCTCGACCGCCTGGGCGCGTGGGCCGCCGAGCCCGCAGCCGAGCGGCGGTTCCTGCTGCTGGACTGCCGTGTCTCCGATCGCGTGGTGGCGCCGTTCCAGCGGGAGATCCTGGCCGCGAACCGCTGACCGTCGGCACCCCTCGACCGCCGCCGTCAGTCGGCGGCGCGACTCGCGCCGCCGACCCGCCTCCGCTCGCCGGCCGTCGAGCGGGGCAGACGGAGCGCCACCACCACCGCGGCGACGGCAGCGACCGCGGCGGCGACCGGCTGCAGCACCGGCATCGCGAATCCGGCCACCGCCGCGACCGGCACCGCGATCGCGTACGTGGTGCCCGGGATGCGCAACGCGGGCGTCGCCGCGATGCCCGCCCCCAGCAGGGCGGCACCCGACATGAACAGGATGAGCCCGGCGATCGCCGTGCCGATGAGGGGGAGACCGTAGACGTCGTCGTTCACCGCCCGCGCGACGCTCTCATGCCCGGCGAGCCAGGCCCGTCCGATGGCCGGCTGGGCGAACGCCGCCGCGGCGAAGATCGACGTCAGCAGCACGTTGCCGACCGTGAAGAGGGCCGTGCCCGAGACGGCCCGGCGCCGGCCCCTGCCGCCGACGAGGTGGGCGAGAGCGGCGTCGGCACCGAGAATGCCGAGGGCCGCGCCGACGATGCTCGCCACCAGATGGCCGGCCAGGAAGAGGGGCGAGGTGACGTAGTCCGCGTAGCCGCCGAAGTCCGACGCCGGGTCGGGCTGATGGGTGATCGTGGACACCGCCAGAAGGCCCGCGTGCAGCGGGAGGAGCCAGAGGGCCGCTCGCGCCCACGGGCCCGGGCCGATCCGTTCGGGGATGCCGGTTCCGCCCCTGCGGTCGATGCGGTCGCGGTTCATGCCGGCTCCCCTGCTGACGCGGCGTCGAGCGCCGCTGCGCGCGGGCTGCCCGCAGGGCGGATCGCGCGGGGCAGGAGCAACCAGGCGGCGACGGCTGCGGCCGCCGCGAACCCCGCCGCGACGCGGAACGCCTGCCCCAGGTCCGAGGTCAGCGCGCCGGTGTCGACGACGCCCGTCCCTGCCGCCACCGCGGCGAGCACCGCGAGGCCGATCGCGCCGCCGACCTGCTGGGAGGTGTTGTAGAAGCCCGCGGCGACACCCGACCGCTCGAGCGGCACGTTGCTCGTGGCCGACACGGTGCCGGCGACGAAGGCGAGTCCGAAGCCGATGCCGGTGACCAGCTGCGGCAGGAGCAGGTCGGCGACGAAGGACGACTGCGGGGCGAGGTCGGAGGTCCACGCCAACCCGGCGGCCGCGACGAGGAGGCCGGCGGCCAGCGGCATCCGCACGCCGAACTTCGCGATGATGCGGTGCGACAGGCCGTTGAAGACCACGAGCATGGCCACCGTGGGGATGACCGCGAGACCCGCGCCCACCGGGCCGTACCCGCGCACGGCCTGGAGGTAGACGGTGAGCAGGAACCACATGGGCATCATCGCCATGGCGCTGAGCAGCACCGTGAGGTTGGCGCCGCGAAGGCCGCGAACGCGGAACAGCGACGGAGGGAGGAGCGGGTCGGCGGCGCGTCGCTCGATCGTCGCGAACAGGCCGAGCAGGGCCGCTGCGGCCGCCAGCGGAAGGAGGGCGCGGGCCGACAGCCATCCGCTCTCCGAGACGCCGATGAGCCCGTACACGAGGGCCAGCACGGCGCCGGTCGCCGTGGCCGCTCCGCCGAGGTCGAGCGAGAGCCGCCCGGCGCGCGCCGCCGCGGCGGGGAGTCGTCGGAGCGCGCCGGCGACGATGAGGATCCCCATCGGCACGTTGATCCAGAGGATCGCGGGCCAGCCCCAGGCTTCGGTGAGGAGTCCGCCGAGGATGGACCCCGACGCACCCCCGAGACCGGCCGCCGCGCCCATCGTGCCCAGCGCGCGGTTCCGCCCGGGCCCGGGGGCGAAGATCGCCATCACGAGGGCCATGGCGGCCGGCGCCGTGAGCGCGGCTCCGACGCCCTGGACGGCCCGGGCTGCGACCAGGGCCTCGGGGGCCTGGGCGAGGGCGCCGGCCACGGAGGCCGCCGCGAACACGGCGACCCCGGCGACGAACACCCGCCGCGCACCGGCCACGTCGGCCAGCCGGCCGCCGAAGAGCAGGAGACCGCCGAACAGCAGGGCGTAGGCGTTGACCACCCAGGTGATCCCCTGCGGGCTGAAGCCGAGGTCGGCCTGCATCGAGGGAAGGGCGACGTTGACGATCGCGGAGTCCAGCACCAGCAGGAACTGGGTGGCCGCGAGCAGGACGAGGGCCAGGCGGGTCGGTCGGGCCGGCCCCGAGACGGGTGGACGGTTCATGGTGCGCTCCGGTTGATCTGATAAATACACGGACTGTGTAGTTATCGAACGACACACCCTGATAAGTTATTCCGGGAAGGAGGCCACGAGTGGAGCCCCAGAACGCTCGGAGCCGACGCACGTACGCGGCGATCCTCGAGGCCGCGCGCGCGATCGTCGAGGAGCGCGGTGTGTCCGACCTGACGATGGGCGCCGTGGCCGAGCGAGCCGGCGTCACCCGGCGGTCGGTCTACCTCCGCTTCGACTCGCGCACCCGTCTGCTCACCGCCCTGTTCGACCACGTCAACGAGCAGGAGGGCCTCGCCGCGTCGCTCCGGCCCGTGCACGAGGCACCCGATGCCGCCGCCGCCCTCACCGCCTGGGCTGCGCACGTCGCCCGCTTCCACCCGCGCATCGCCCGCGTCGCCCGAGCCGTGCACGCCGTGACGGAGCACGACGCGGATGCCGCCGAGCACTGGCGGCTCGTGCAGGCCGACTGGCGCCGGCTGTGCCGGGAACTGGCCGAGCGGACTCGTGGCGAAGGGCGGCTCGCCGCGGGCTGGACGGTGGAGACGATGGCCGACATGCTCCAGGCGCTGATGTCGTTCGACGTGCTCGAGACGCTCGTCGGCCTGCACGGCTGGACCGGCGATGCCTCCGCGTCGCACCTCGCGCGGTTGGCGCACTCGACCTTTCTGCGGCCGTGACGGCCCGCTTCGACCATCACGGCACGCTCGGGCGCGTCATCCGCGTCGCGCGACGGCACGCTCCTCGGCGAGCTGCCCCACGACTCACGCGTGAGGAAGGACCGGGCGCTTCCGGTAGCTCCGGACCAGCAGGTAGGCACTGACGAGGAACGCCCAGCCCGGGAAGATCAACGTGGCCCACAGGCTGAGCGACACCACCACGAGGAGCACGGCGGCCAGGGCGTAGGTGACCAGCGACATCCACTTCGGCAGCGCCCCGGTACGCAGCCACAGCGTGCCGAGGGAGATCATGAACACGCCGGCCATGCGCAGCGCGTACACGTTGCTGATCTGCAGCATCACGGCGCGCGCGAAGGCGAAGGCGGTGGTCTCCGGCTCGCCGCCCACGTCGACCGTCGCGAGGAGCGCCCCGGCGATGGCGGCCGCGACGAAGACCATGGCCAGGAAGAGGATGCCGCTGCCGAGGAACACCGAGGAGAAGAGCTTGTCCTCGCCCTCGCCGAACGTGTCGCGGAGCACCCCGAGGAACCACAGGAACGCGATCCCTGCGAACGGCATGATGCTGACCGCGAGCGTGATCCTCGTCGCCCCGTCGCCGCGCCAGTCCGCCTCCGCGGCGAGCGACCCCGGGAGCGCGGAGCGCAGCAGCACCAGGCTCGTCGCGAACAGCACCGCGAACAGCACGCCGGCGACGGCCGCCGCGCGCGGCGAGGCCAGGCGCCTTATGGCGGGCCGCTCCATCGCGTCGCTCATGCCGGAAGGCTAGCGAGCGATCGCCGCGGCGATAGGGTCATCCGGCCCGACGGGCGGCGACGGCCTTGGCCACCTCGAACCACGCGACCCCGGCGAATCCGGCGATCATCGCGACGACCCAGTCGAGCGGCTCGAGCGGACCGAGGCCGAACGCGTCGCGGAACGCGGGCACGAGCAGGAGCGCGGCGAGGAGCCCGGTCGCGCCGAGGAGGATCCACTTGAGGGTGCGGTTGCGACGTTCGCGGAAGGTGCGCCAGATGGGCAGACGCCACGATCGGTTCACGAGGATGAGGGCGAGGTTGCCGATCACGAGCGTTGCGAACGTGACCGACCGCACGACCTCGTCGGGCCGGCCGTCGAACACGGCCCAGAGGTAGACCGCGAGCACCGCGGCGAGCGCCGACAGTCCCTGCACCACCGCGATGGTGAGGACGCGCGCGCCGAACAGCGGTTCGCCGAGGCCGCGCGGCGATTGCTCCATGATGTCGGGGTCGGCCTGCTCGGCCTCGAACACGATGGAGCACGCGGGATCGATGATGAGCTCGATGAACGCGATGAGCGCGGGCAGCAGCACGAGCGGCCACTCGACGACGAACACCGGGATGAGCGACATGCCCACGATCGGCACGTGCACGGCGATGATGTACGCCATCGCCTTGCGCAGGTTGTCGAAGATGCCGCGACCCTGCCGGATGCCGCCCGCGATCGACGCGAAGTCGTCGTCGGTGATGACGAGCGCCGCCGATTCGCGGGCGACATCCGTGCCCCGTGCGCCCATCGCGATGCCGATGTCGGCCGCGCGCAGGGCGGGAGCGTCGTTGACGCCGTCGCCCGTCATGCCCACGACCTCGTCGTCGGCCTGCAGCGCGCGCACGAGTCGCAGCTTCTGGTCGGGCACCATGCGCGCGAACACGCTCACGGTGCGGATGCGGCGGGCCAGCTCCTCGTCGCCCAGCTCCGCCAGCTCGGGGCCCGTGATCACCCCGCCGGCGCTGTCGAGGCCGATCTCCCGGGCGATCGCGAGCGCCGTGCCGGGGTAGTCGCCCGTGATCATGACCGTGCGCACGCCCGCGCGCGCGAGCTCGGCGACGGCCTCGCCGACCCCCGCCCGCACGGGGTCGTGGAGGCCCGCGAGCCCCACGAACTCGAAGTCGAAGTCGTGCTGCCCGGGCGGCAGCGCCTCGCCCCCGGCGAAGGTCGCCCGCGCGACGCCGAGCACGCGCAGTCCGGCGGATGTCGCGGCGTCGACCTGCCGGCGCAGGGACGCCATCGCGTCGGCGTCGAAATGGCACAGATCGGCGATCGCCTCCGGCGCCCCCTTCGCCGCGACGACGTAGTCGGCGCCGTCGGGCGATCGCCACACGTGCGCGAGCGCCAGCAGCTGCTCGGAGAGCGGGTACTCGCGCACGAGCTCCCAGCCCGGATGCAGGTGCTCCGTGCCCGCGAGCGCGCGGCCGCCGAGCGCCGTGAACGCCGTGTCCATGGGGTCGAAGGGGTCGACCGGGGAGGCGAGCACGGCGTACTCCGCGACCTCGTGGAACTCCTCGGGCAGCGGCGCCCCGGGCTCGACGACGTGGGTGCGCCCGCCGACCGTGAACTCGCGCACGGTCATCCGGTTCATCGTGAGCGTGCCGGTCTTGTCGACGCAGACGACCGTCGCCGAGCCGAGCGTCTCGATGACGGGCGGGCGGCGCGTGAGCACGTGGCGCTGCGACATCCGCCACGCCCCGAGTGCGAGGAAGACCGTGAGCACCACCGGGAACTCCTCGGGGAGCATGGCCATCGCCGTGGCGATGCCGGCGAGCACGCCCTCGAGCCACACCCCTCGAGTCAGGCCGTAGATCACGGCCACGGCCACGGCGGCGAGCACCCCCAGCACGGCGATGACGCGCACGAGGCGGTCGATCTCGCGCTGGAGCGGCGTCGGCCCCTCCTCGATGGTGCGCAGCGCCGTGCCGATGCGACCGAGCTCGGTGTTCGACCCGGTGCCCTTCGCCAGGGCGATGGCGCGGCCCTTGACCACCAAGGTGCCCGAGTAGACCCACGGCGTGGCGTCGCCGCCGGGCGGCCCCATCGTCGCGGCGTCGGGCGGGCCGTCGACGCGCGTCTTGCGCACCGGCACCGACTCGCCCGTGAGTGCCGACTCGTCGACCGAGAGGTTGGCCGCCTCGGCGAGCGCGGCGTCGGCGGGCACGCGGTCGCCCTCGACGAGCACGATGACGTCGCCGCGCACGACCTCGCGGCCAGGGATGCGCAGCTGCCGCCCGTCGCGCACGACGAGCGCTCGTGGGGACGACAGGTCGCGCAGCGCCGAGAGGGCGTTCTCGGTCTTGTGCTCCTGGTAGATCGAGATGGTGATCACCACCACGACGAACGACATCAGGATGGCGCCGTCGAGCGGTTCGGCCAGTGCGAAGTTCACGGTGCCCGCGATCAGGAGCAGCAGGATCATCGGCTGGCGCACCACCGCCCACGCCTGCTGCAGGAGGTTGCGCGGCTTCGCCGTCGCCAGCTCATTGGGCCCGTCGGTCGCCAGCCGGCGCTCCGCCTCCGCGCTGGACAGGCCGCGCAGCTCGAGGAGCGGGGTGGTGTCGGGGGTCGGGCTCATGGGACCTTCCTGGTTCGAGCGGTCGGGGTGACGGGCAGCCGCCTACAGGTCCATCCGGATGCCGCGCCGGTGCGCCCACCACGCGACCGCCGACAGCACCGCGAGGATGACCGCGAGTTGCGCGGCCGCGAGCCAGTACGGCGCCCCGACGTACCACCACGCCACCGGCGGCACCACGACGATCGCGAGGATCACGAGATGGAGCACGTAGAGCGCGAGGGCGTTCTCGCCCCACCAGCAGAAGAACCCCGGGCGCTGCGCGACGACGCGAGACGCGAGGTCGAAGGCGAGAAAGACCAGGGCGCTGATCGCCAGGGTGACGAGCACGTAGCTGAGCGAGACGCGCACCTTGCTCACCGGCACGAGCACGGCCGCGATCGTCGCCGCGACCACCAGCAGCGCGCAGCAGATGCCGTACGGGCGAAGTCCCGACCGCCACACGTCGGCCACCGCGGTCGACATGAGCAGCAGCGCACCCCACGAGAGCGCGCCGAACAACCCGCCCTGCACCGAATGCAGCACGGACGGGAGCATGAACGCGTCGAGCGCCACCTGGTAGCCCCACAGGACCAGCAGTCCCACGCCGAAGCGGGCCCAGGCGGGCAGCCGGATGGCGGGCAGGCAGATCAGTCCGGCGACCCCGATGGCCTGCAGCACGCCCCAGTCGGTCGGCTGGGCGGCGAACGTCGTCGCGCCCGCCGCGATGATCGCGCCGATGCCGATGAGTGCCAGGTACCGCACCACGAAGTGGCGGACCGCGGGGGCGGTGCCCCGCCGCATCCGTCGCGCGAATGACGGCCCGTAGTTCAGGCCGATCACGAAGACGAACGCCGGGGCGACGGTGTCGGCGATCGTGAGGCCGATGTCGGGGGCGTGCTTGAGGAACGCCGGCACCACCTCGACGCCGGCGAGGTGGTCCCCGCCGACCATGAGGATGACGAGCACGCCGCGCAGGCGGTCGATGGAGAGGATCCGAGGCTCGGCCGCGGTGTTCCCGGGCGCTCGGGCGGCCTCGGGCGGTCGCGCATCCGCACCCGGCTCGTCTCGCGTCCCGGGTCGCATGCCGCTCACGGTACCCCCGCCCCACCGGGCCCGGCAGGTCGAAAGGCCGGTGTCAAGGGCCTTCTCACGCGGTGGTCGAGCGCATAGCTTGGGCCACTGCGCCGCCGACACCCCGAGCGCGGACGCACGCGGGCAGGACCGCCCGCGCACCCGATGTTGTTGCCCCGATCCCGCCGTCACGCCACCACTGCGACGCGGATCGGGGTGGAGGAATCGTGAGCCCATCCCACCCCCGTCCCCCGGTCGTCACCCGGACGATGCGCGCACTCGCCCGCACACCGCGCGCGACCTACGCCGCGGTCGTCGCACCGGTCGCGCTCCTGCTCGTCGCTGTCGCCCTGCAGCCGTGGCTGCCGCCGAGCCACCTCCTGCGCGACAGCCAGGTGGTCGCCATCGCCCACGGCAGCCCGCACGCCGCCTACGGGCTCGTCTCCAACCTGGGCATCCTCGTCATGGCCCTCACGAGCGGTGCCGCACTCCTCGGCTGGATCGCCCTGCGGGCGACCCCGGGGCGGATGCGGTCGCTGCTGGGAGGCGCCGGCCTGCTCAGCCTGGCCGTCGTCCTCGACGACCTGCTGCTCCTGCACGAGACGTTCACGTTCGCGACGTGGGCGCGACTCGCGTTCATCGTCGCGTACGCCGGCGCGTTCGCGTGGTTCCTCGTGCGGTTCCGCGCCCTGATCGAGCAGCGGCTCGACCTCGGGCTGCTCGTCCTCGCCGGTGCCGCACTCGGCTCGTCGCTGCTCGTCGACGCGGCACTGGAGGCCACGCAGCTCTCCGTGCTCGTCGAGGACGGCGCCAAGCTCCTGGGCTTCGTGGCGTGGTCGGCGTTCGTGGTGCGTGCGGCGCTGGTCGCGCCGGGTGCGCGAGCGGATGCCGCCGGCGGCGCGCCGCCCACCGGTCTCGACGCTCCCACGACCGCCGCCACGCGGCATCCGTCGACGCACCCCTCCGCTCGGGCGGCGCCGGACGCGCTCCACGCACGCACCTGAGCGGCGCGCGTCAACGGCGCGACGAGGAGGCGCAACGAGTCTCAGGACGGCGTTCCGCCGTCGGCGGGCGCGACCGGCTCGGGCGCGCGTTCGGCGAAGTGCCGTCGCCGGCGCGACATCGTGGCGGGCGCCGACTCCGCCGCGGCGGGGTGCTCGGCCGCATGCCCCTCGTACCAGCGGTGGTAGAGCGCGACGAACGGCACCGACGTGAGCCCGTGCAGCACGACGCTCAGGGCGACGGTGACGAGCACGGTCGTGAGCACCACCTCGCTGTCGGGGATGCCGCGCTCCACCGCGAGCAGGACGAACACGAGCGAGGCGAGGCCGCGGGGACCGAACCATCCCAGGAACGCGACCGTCGGACGACCCACCCGCTCCCCGGCGAACGCGATCGCGACCGGGAGCATGCGCACGACGGTGAGGCTCAGCGCGGCGTAGAGCACGACCTGCCAGGTGAGGTACGGGATCGCGAGGGTCAGCATCAGCGCGCCGAAGCCGATCCACGTCACCGCCGCGAGGAAGCCGCCCGTCTCCTCGGTGAGGAGGGTGACGATCGAGCCGCGGGCGCCCGAGACGCTGCCGAACGCGAGTCCGCCGACGAAGGCGGCGATGAAGCCGCTGCCCCCCAGCGCGAGCGCGATCGTGTACGCCGCGAGCGCCACCGCGAGCGGCACGATCTGCCGCCACTCGTGGCCGATCCAACCGCGACGTTCGGCGGCGCGGAAGAGGAGGCCGCCCGCGATGCCCGCGACGAGGCCGCCCGTGAGCCCCCAGCCGATCTGCGCCGCCATGTTCCCGACGACGGCAGCGGCCGGCTGCGTCTCGAGGTCGGCGTTCGCGATCTCGAGCGCGACGAGGAAGAACGGAACCGCGAGGCCGTCGTTGAGGCCGCTCTCGACGTCGAGCGCCTGCCGCACGCGGGCCGGCACCGCCGGGTCGGTGACGACCTTCTGGCCGAGCGCGGCATCCGTCGATGCGAGCATCGTCGCGAGGAGCACGACGGAGGCCAGGGGCATGCCGGGGAACGCGAGCGCGCCGGCGCCCACCCCGGCGATCATCGTGAGGGGCAGGCCGATGAACAGCAGGCGGCTCGGCCACCCGAAGCCCTGTCGGAGCGATCGCAGGTCGAGCCGGCTGGCGTCGCTGAACAGGAGGAGCACGAGCGCGATCTCCGCCACCCGCTCGGCCGTCGCCGACTCGACCGAGATGTCGAGCCAGCCGAGCGCCGACCCGCCCACCACGAGTCCCGCGGCGGAGAGGAACAACGCCGACGTGATGCCCCGCCGGTCGAGCGGCGCGGAGCACACGCTCCATACGATGATGATCGCCAGGATCGTCGTCGCTGCGACCATGAGGCCCCCGCTCTCGATCGTGCGTCCCGCCTCGGGCGGGCCCACCGCAATCGTAGGGAGCGCACGGGTCGAGCTCAGGGACCTCCGACCCGAGCGGGCGGGAACGTCAGCGCGGCCCGCGGCGGCGGTGGCGGCCCGCCGTCCACGCGAGGTAGGCGCCGAGCGTTCCGATGACGCCGAGGCCCGTGCCGAGCATCGCCCCCTCCCACGAGCGCCACCTCCGCTCGCGCGTGACCACGTTGCCGACGCCCGTGATGAGCGCGGCGCTGATCATGCCGGCCACGAGGCGATTGCCGATGCGCTCGGCGCGGCCCATGAGCGGCTCGAGCTCGGCGGCGCGCAGGTGCACCTGGATGCCGGAGGTGTCGGCGACGTCGACGACCCGGCGCAGGACGCCGGGGAACTCGAGTGCGAGCTCGCCGAGGTCGCTGGAGGCGCGGGCGATGCGTCGCGCCAGCACCGACGCGCTGAGCCGCTCGCGCGCGAGCCGCTGGGCGTACGGCTCGAGCGCCTCGCCGAGCCGGAAGTCGGGATCGAGCCGCACCGCGAGCCCCTCGATCATGACGAGGGACTTGAAGATGAGCGCCATCTCCCTCGGCAGGCGCAGGCGGTTGTCGCGCAGGATCACGAACAGCTCGGCGATCATGCGCGCGAAGGGCGTCTCGCGCAGCGAGTGGAGGCGGTACCGGGCGAGGAACGCCGTGAGGTCCGCACGCAGGGCGTCGCGGTCGACGGGCACCGAGCCGACCGAGATGCCCATGAGCGCCTTCGCGACCAGGTCGGCGTTGCCCCGCACGATCCCGATGAAGACGTTGCTGAGGTGCCCCCGCAGCTCCTCGCCGACCTCGCCCACCATCCCGAAGTCGATGAGCGCGATCGAGCCGTCGTCGTGGATGAACAGGTTGCCGGGGTGCAGGTCGGCGTGGAAGAAGCGGTCCTCGAAGGTCATCTTGAGCACGATGTCCGCGCCGCGCCGGGCGAGGGCCTTCCGGTCGACGCCGGCGGCGTCGAGGGCGGCGGCGTCGCCCACGTTGGCGCCGCTCATGCGCTCGAGCGTGAGCACGCGCGAGGTCGTGAAGTCCCAGAACACGCGGGGGATCTGCACGTCGGGCTCGAACTCGAAGTCCTCGGCGAACCGCTCGGCGTTGCGTCCCTCCTGCAGGTAGTCGAGCTCGGCCCGGATGGTCTGCGCGAACTCGTCGGCGAGCCCGGGCGCGTCGTAGTCGCGGGCGAGGTCCCACACCCGGCTCGCGCGGATCGCGAGGTTCTGCAGGATCTCGAGGTCCTGCTGCACCTGGGCGACGGCGCCGGGGCGGCGCACCTTGACCACCACCTCGGTGCCGTCGTGGAGCGTGGCGGTGTGGGCCTGGCCGATCGACGCGGATGCCAGGGGGCGGTCTTCGAACGACCGGAACAGCTCCTCGGGCTCGGCGCCGAGTTCCTGCCGGATCACCTCGCGGATCTGCTCGATCGCGACGGGCGGAGCCGCGTCCTGGAGCTTGGCGAGCTCGTCGACGTACGCCTGCGGAAGCAGGTCGGAACGGGTGGAGAGCACCTGGCCGAGCTTGATGAAGGTCGGTCCGAGCTCCTCGAGCGCGAGGCGGACGTGCTCGGGCGGCGCGACGGCATCGGCGGCCGGCCCGGAATCCTGCCCCGCTCCGGACTGCCCCCGACGGAACGGGTTGAGGCGCCCGGCGCCGATGAGGCCCGCGAAGAAGCCGAGGCTGTGGCGGCGCAGGGTCGCGGAGATCTGGCGGTAGCGCGCGGCGTGACCGGAGTCGGCACGGCCTGGGCTCATGTGTGCTCCCTCACTCGGTCGACCACCCGCAAGATCGCGTCCGCGACGAGCACGGGCTGCTCCTGGTGGACATTGTGCCCGCTGTTCGTGTGCGTGAGGTGCTCGGCACCCGGTGCGAGCCGTGCGAGCCCCGCCTGGCTCTCGGCCTGCGCGGCATCCACCACGGAACCGAAGTCCGCGGGCACCTCGGGCGGGAACGCGCCCGACGCGACGAGCTCGGCGACGACGGGCGCCAGCGACCGGCCGGCGGAAATGACCGACAGGGGGAGCGCGGGCAGGGGTGGCGCGGCACGGACCTGGGCGAAGCTCCCCGTCACATCCACCTGCTCGAGGTCGGGGTACTCGATGAGGCTCTCCGCGATGTCGCCCGCGAGCAGCTGGAGCTGGATCGTCCACTGCTCGGGGGTCTCGGCGTCCTGCAGCCCGGGCGACAGCGCATCGACGAGCACCAGCCCCGAGACTTCCGCGGGGTGATCCGCGGCGTACAGCCGCGCCGCGAGGCCGCCCGCCGAGTGACCGACGAGGACGAATGGTCCCGTCTCCCCCGCCGACCGCAGCAGCGCACGGAGATCGTCGACCATGGCGCCCGCCGTCGTGGGCTGCGGTGCGGGATCGCTGCGGCTGAAGCTGTCGCCCACGGGCGTTCCGGGCCGATCGTAGGCGCACACGCGGGTCTGCTCGGCCAGCTGGGCGAACACGGGCACGGGTTCGTCGTCGTTCACGGTGATGGACCAGTCCGCGGCCGAGCCCCGCTGACCCGAGATGAGGATCACGGTCGGCGCGCCGCTGCCGCGGCACTCGAGGTACATCCGCCGGCCGTCGCCGATGTCGAACGTGCCGGCGATGTCGGCCCGCGGGGTCGCGGCGGCGGATGCCGTTTCGTCGGGCGGGTTCGGATCCGGCGCGCCGGCGCACGCGGCGAGCACGAGCGCCATGACGACCGCCGGGAGCGCACCGACCCGGGGCGAGCGGATGCCGCGCCGCCGGCCCGGCCGTCGCTCGGGCAGGGGAGGCTGCTGCATGGCCGTGCTCCCCTCCGGATCCCGGGGGGCGGACCGGGCCCGTCGGGTGCACCGACCCCGGATCCACTCTCAACGTACACCCGGGCCGCGGCGCGTCATCCGCCCGCAGCAGCCGTCGTCAGCGCGCGTTCTCGCGCACGGCCACGGGCTCGGAGCCCGGCGCGCGTCGGCCGAACACCCACGACCGGTAGGCGACGAAGCGGAAGGCAGAGCCGGCGAGCAGGCCGATCACGTTCGCCGAGACGTTGTCGGCGAGCCGCGAGGTGAGCCCGAGCGCGTAGTGGCTGAATCCGAGGCACGCGAGCGAGATCGCGCTGCCCGCGAGGCTCACGAGCGCGAACTCGACGGCCTCCCGCGCCGCGTCGGGGCGCCGTTCGTCGCGGAACGTGAGCGTGCGGTTCCCGATCCAGTTCGCCGCGATCGCCACGGTCGTCGAGATCGCCTTGGCGACCATCGGCCCGCCTGCCACGTGCGACGAGAGCACCGACGCCGTGAGCAGGTTGAAGATGCCGACGTCGAGCACGAACCCGACGCCGCCGATCGCCGCGAAGGTCACGAGCTGGCGCCCCAGGCGCAACCGCTCACGCATGCGCGCGCTCCTGGGCTGCGGATGCCGCGGGGCGGGCGCCGGATGCCGCGGGGCGGGCGCCGCGCGACATCCGCGCCGGAAGCGAAGCGAGCCCCCACCGGCCCACCCGCAGCATCGCCTCGAGCACGATGGCCCCGCTCATCTTGGAGCGCCCGAGCGCCCGCTCGACGAACGTGATCGGCACCTCGACGATGCGCAGGCCCGCCTCCTCGGCCTGCCAGAGCAGCTCGACCTGGAAGCTGTACCCCTGGCTGCGGAGCTCGGCCGGCCGTAACCGCTCGAGGGCCCCGGCCCGGAACGCGCGATATCCACCGGTCACGTCCCGCTGCGGGAGCCCGAGCGCGAGCCGCGCGTAGGCGCTGCCGCCGAGCGAGATCAGGCGTCGGTGCAGGGGCCAGCCGACCACCTCGCCGCCGTCGACCCAGCGCGACCCCACCACGACATCGGCACGATCGAGCCCGGCGAGCAGGCGCGGGAGCTGCTCGGGGAGGTGCGACCCGTCGGCGTCCATCTCGACGAGCACGTCGTAGCCGCGCTCGAGCGCCCACGCGAAGCCGGCGCGATACGCCGCGCCGAGGCCGTCCTTCGAGTGCCGGTGCAGCACGTGCACGAGCGGATCGGCGGTGGCGAGCTCGTCGGCGAGCAGGCCCGTGCCGTCGGGCGAGTCGTCGTCGACGACGAGGAGCTCCACCTCCGGCGCCGCCTCGCGGAGTCGCGCTGCCACGCCGCCGAGGTTGGCGCGCTCGTCGTACGTGGGCATGATCACGATCGTGCGGGTCATGATCCCTCCTTCACCAGCTCGTAGACGACGGTGCGATGCACGGGGATGGCCTGCTCGACCGTGTAGCCGAGCGAGCGGAGCACCGCGACATCCGTCGAGTCGGAGCCGCTCTCGACGGCCCAGACGCGCGCATGCGCCTCGACCCGGTCGGCCACGGCCGGCAGCGGGGCGACGGCGTCCCACAGCACGGTGCGCGATGCCAGCGGGCGCCGCAGGGCCACGTCGTCGAGACCCGCGAACTGCCCCGGGTAGAGGTCGAGGGAGAGGCGCGGCCGGCGCGACGGCTTCGTCGACTGGTCGAACACGATGGCGTCGCCCGGCGAGGCGTTCGCCGCGACGACCGCAGCCGCCTGCCGGAAATCGGCGCCGTGGTCCTTCGCGTAGGGCCCCCGCTGCGCGAGGTAGCCGGGCGTCGCTGCGCCGAGGATGACGGCCAGGCCGAGCAGCGGCACGAGCGTCGCCGGCGGCACCGCCCGGCGCCCTCCGACGGCGCCGGGGCGGGACGCGACGGGCGCGGCGGACGCGGCGAGCGC